>JAXJPR010000036.1:0-99360 GCA_036311565.1 Lachnospiraceae bacterium | reverse complement strand
ATGGACATGTAAAATAGATCTGAAGTCCTGTGTCAGCAGCCACCTGATCAGCGGCTTTTGCTAATTCCAAACTAGCTTTTCCATATAAATAAGATTTAGGATTTACAATCAAAAATGGTGTTTTTGCTTTTGCCATGATAACATATCCTTTCTATGTAAAAAGATGTATAACAATTGTAACTGATTTCTCCCCATTACCCATTTTGAAAAACAAGTACGCCCGCAGAAAGGCGTACTTGTAATTTTGCCTATTAATTATGATTCAAACTGTTTCTTATAATAAGTTTGTTTTTCCGTACATTTTATCCTGTTCCTGACGTAACTTATAGATTAATGTAGTTTTGTCAAGATCAATCATGTCTAATGTAAGAAGTTGACCTTTTTTACAGTCTTTCTTCATTACAGCACCTTTTGTTACAAGACCAAATGGTACGTACATATTTTTGTCAGATTCTTCAGCAGAGCAGATAGAACCATGTGTTGTGTATCCACCGATACCATCAATAACCTGACCAGCTTTTAAGTCAACTTTTGCACGTGTAATACATTCAGATACTAATCCATCGATAGGTACACATGTTGTTTCTTCATCAATTACTAACTTAGCAACTGTCAATGGTGTTTCTAAGTTACATAAGTGATATGGACGATATAATGTCCAAAGTGGTCCAGGACCCATGCTGTGATATCCCATCTGGTAAGCAATTTCGTCGTTTGGTGTAGAAACTGTTACAAATACTCCAGGAGCAACTCCGTTAACATATTCAACTACTTTATGTTTATTTAAAATACCGCCATCTTCTTTTAATTTGAAGATGTCATTTAACTGTTTGATACCTTCTGTACCAGGAGCTGTTTCAGGACCATGACCACCAATAACATCTGGAATTAATCCTGTATAGTTAGACATAGCTGTCATTTCTACCATTGTCTTTGTACCATCTTTGAATGCACAAAGCATTTTTGGAGACATTTTTCTTCTTGTAGCTTCTTCTAATACTGTATCTGGATTACAATCATAATCAAGTTTGTTGTTTTTACCTTTACCCATTACTTCAACTTCCATGCCCATAGCTTTAGCGAAGCAATATAATTCCATAACTGCACCAGGTTCATCCCCTGCAGATCCTGTATATAATACGCCTTTTTCTTCTGCATATTTTTTCAGGTAAGGTCCAATAACTACGTCAGTTTCAACGTTCATCATTACAACATGTTTTCCGTTGTCCATAGCATCTGTAGCAACTTTAGCTCCAACATCAGGTACACCTGTTACATCAACAACAACCTGGATAGCGTCAGCCTGAGTAACGATATTAGAATCAGCTGTAGCAACATATTTTCCAGCTTCTAATGCAGCATTTGCTTCAGCAACTGTATTGGCGATTGCAATATCTTCTTTTCCAATTCCTGCATATTCAAAAGCATGTACAGCATTTTCAACAATAATATCAGATACGATTGCTGGTTTAATACCATTCATTAATACCATCTGAGTTGTCATTCCACGACCCATCTGTCCAGCACCAACGATACCTGTATTGATGATATTTCCTTCTGCCTGTCTTTTGATTAATTTTTGATCCATATTAAGCATACCTAAAATTCCTCCTTGCTTTTTAAATCATTTCACTATAATATGTGAAAGAACGCCCATCCGAAAGGCCCAAGAGATGTTTGTTCTTTAACATTTATCTACTGTAACATTTTTTGTGCACAATCAACATCTGTAATTAATATGTTAATGAATTGTGCCCGGATTGCTCCTTTAATGGCATTTACTTTTTCTGCACCACCGCCGATACCTACACGGTTTTCTACTTTTTTCAGTACATCAATCGGAATACTTGCCACCTTATCATTGAATTCTCTGAATGGTTCTGTATTACCTTCACGGTTAAAATATCGAAGTGCAATATCACCAACTGCTCCCCGTTCTACAAATTCATCCAGCTTTCTTTCATCTATATATCCTGCTGATACCATTGTAGAGCCGCCCCGTTCAGGAATACCAATTCCCATCACAACACTATTTAACTTTTTAAAATAGTCATAAATATAATTAACAGATTTCTCCTGAAGGAAACCCTTCATAACTTCCTCATTTGAAAATACTGCTGGAGCCAAAAATTGTACATATCTGCCGCCAAATTTCTGCGCGAAATTCGCAGCAATCTGATTGGCTTGTACATCAATCTTACCCATTCTGGTCTGACTGATGCCGCCAAACAGAGGAACAAATAAAAACTGTTTATCAAACTCATACTGTTTTTTTACATTTGCTACATTATAAAGTGTATAGCCCATAGCCACACCGATTGTATCTCCATCTTTAAATAAATGTGATAAATATTCAAAGCTCGCTTCGCTCATCCTCTGGATTCTGTCTTCATCTGTATCTAAAGGTTGATTATCAACAATAATCACTTCTTTTAATCCATACTTTCTTTCCAGATCTTTTTCCATCTTTCCATAATCAAAATCAATCGGATTAATGACTTCAATTCGAACAATGCCCTGCTCGCGCCCAAGCTTTAACATTCTCGAAACCGTGGCTCTAGACAATCCTAAAGAATCGCAAATGTTTTGTTGTGTCATCTGATCTGTATAATATAAATCACAGCATTTATAAATCAGCCTCAAATCATCAACTATCTTCTTCATTTCCTCCTCCTATCTAATATTCTATGACCACACTTTCACACTGTCAACAACTCACCCTTGAACATCTGTATAAGTGCTATATTCTCCTTCATTATTAACACTTTTGTTCAATTGTTATTGATATAATGTCTGTAAGTTAAGACATCTCAAAAGTATGGATACTTTTGTTCAATCCCAATATTTCTCCTCTTTTTCAAGAGGGGTGAGGAGAAGCAAGTTGCAGCCTTTTTGCTTCTCCTTTTCAAGTCCTAAAACTAGTTGGAATAAATACTGACCACATCACATACAAGTGCTCAATTCCGTATTTTGTAGGATGGATTTTGCTTAGATTATTAGGTAGACGTTTATGGCAGATCGTTCATACGATATCCAATTTTCTAACTTGTATCCTTCTGCTTTCAGTATTTTCTTTACTGTCTTTCCCTTACAACTTTATTCTATCAACGCATTTATACATTGTCAATTAATTTAATTGAACATATGTATAAATGCGTTGATGGAAACTTTTATCTATACATATGTTTAAATAGCAACAGAAAAAATGCCAGAATATGGATTTTAAATTGAATTAAGGTAGCAAATTTTATTTCCTTTCAAAAAAAGAAAGAGATTTCTGGTTTTCCCTCCAGAAATCTCTTTCTTTCTTATAATAAATCTAACAACTCATCTATCGTATCAATGACATCATCTGCACCTGCATCAAAGAATTTTTTTCGAACGCATTCTTTTACTTTTCTTTTTTCTTCTTCTGATAACGCTTCAAATTCTTCTCTGGACAGTCCCAGTTCGGAACTTCCTTCAACGACTCCAACGGTAAAAATACCCGCATTTTTTCCTTCTTTGATATCAGAAATGGTATCTCCTACTTTCATCACCTGATTTGCAGATACGACATCCAGCTGCCTCATATTTTCATAGATCATATATGGATATGGACGCCCTTTTCCTCCTACAGAGTCTGGACTGATCCAGGTATCTGGTTCATACCCATGCTCTTTGGCACCTTGAGTCACTATTTTCATCATTTCATCTGTATATCCAGTAGTGGAACCAATTTTAATTCCTTTTTCCCGCAAAGCTTTTACTGTCTCGCATACTCCTGGCTTTACATCGGTAAATTGATGAAGAATTCCAAAAAGCTTTTCTTCAAACATTCCATACATTGCATGGACATCTTCTTCCGTATAATCTCTACCATGTTGTTCTTTAAACTGATTTCGAATTCTTTCCATAGAAAGCATAGTACGAATATGATCAATTTTTAACATTCCCATGGGTTTTCTTGTCTCTTCCATGGTTGGATCCATACCAAAGCTACGGAAAACTTCTACAAAGGCCTGCACCGGAGCAAAGCATCCATAATCTACCGTTGTACCTGCCCAGTCAAAAATTACTGTATTAATTTTTCCCATTTTTACGTACTCCTTCTAAATACTCTTCCATAATCTGTCCCAGTTTTTCCATATCTTCCTGATAAATTTCTCCAATATTTCCTATACGGAAGGTATCTGCATCTGTTACTTTTCCTGGGTATAGAGCATACCCTCTCTCTTTTACAAATGCATACATATCTTCAAATGAAAATCCTTCTTCTTTCGGACAAAGAAATGTTGTGATCACTGGTGACTGTACCGCTTCATCAATATAAGTCTTAATTCCAAACTTTTTCATAATCTGAATCAACTTGCGATTATTATTGACATAACGTTCCTGTCTTTTTTGTACCCCGCCTTCTTCTTTCAATTCTTTTAAAGCCTGTTCAAAAGCAAGCACTACATGAGTTGGGGAAGTAAATCTCCATTTTCCGTCTTTTTCCATACTTTCCCACTGACTGTATAAATCAAGAGATAAGCTTCTTGCCTGTCCTTTACATTTTGCAAGCGCATCACGTTTTGCAATGATAAAAGAAAATCCTGGCACTCCCTGAATACATTTATTAGAACTGCTAATAATAAAATCAATGCCATATTTTTCTACTGGAATCTCCACTCCTCCAAAACTGCTCATGGCATCTACAATCATTGTACGGCCTTTTGCTTTTACCACTTTTGTTACCGCTTCAATATCATTTAAAATTCCAGAAGTTGTTTCACAATGAATCATTGATACATGGGTAATCGCAGGGTCTTCCTCTAACATTTTGGCAATTTTTTCTGCAGAAGGCTGCTTATTATATGTTTCCATATAGGAAACATAAGATAATTTATTTGCCTGTGCGATCTGAATCATTCGTTCGCCATATGCTCCATTTGCTGCGATTAAAATTTTATCATTTTCTCCCACTGCACTGGATAGTACAGATTCTACACCAAAGCTTCCACTTCCCTGCATTAGCACAGCTGTGTAATTTTCTTCACTGGCGTTGGCAATCGCTACTAATTCCTTTCGAATTCTCTGAGTAATTACTTTATAATCATCATCCCATGTACAATGATCGACCATCATAGCCTGTTTTACTGTTTCTGTTGTTGTCAATGGTCCTGGTGTTAATAATTTATAATGCATCTTTTACAAAGCCTGTCCCAACTTCGAGAAACCCGCAAACGCGGGTTCCTCACATGTACGGGCTTAGGCTCCCTCCTTTTCTATATTCTTTTTTTATTTACAGCTTTCAGATAATTCAATATGTTTTTCTAATAAATCTGCTGTCAATGGTTCTGCAAATGTTTTTGGATTTGCAGATTTATTTTCAGCATTTGTTGTTTCTCCTTCATATAAAGCATTTGGATATGTCTTCTGAAGTTCTTCTCTTCCATTTTCAATGATACACTGTGCCATTTCCATTGCTAATGCATTCGTATCATCGCCTTTATCAAGAACTGCTACTGATTCTGTTAAAGAGAAGTTTCCTTCTGTAGGATCTACATAGTCAATTGGAAGTCCTTCTTCTTTATCTGCTACTGCCTGATGTCTTAAACCAAATCCAATTGCAACTTCACCAGAACGTACTTTTTTGATTGGACCAGAGCCTGATTCTTCAATATGAGGTCCAGCATTTTTGTAAATATCAGAAAGAATTTCTTTTGCTTCATCTTCACCATATTCGCTGATCAGCGCCTGAATTAATAACCATGCAGTAGAAGAAGATGCAACGTCTGTTACAGAGATAAATCCTTCATATTCTGGTTTTGCCAAATCTTTGATGCTCGTTGGCATTTCTAAATTATTTGCTTTCATTTCTTCTGTATTTACAATGATCGCACCTTCCTGAGATGTAATTGGTGCTTCATAAGAAGGTACTTCTTCTAAAGTATTCACATCAAAATCTAAATCTTTGAACATTTCATTTTGTTCCTGGGCACTATCAACATAGAAAGTACTCATTGTAATTAAGTCTGCTTCCAGATTCTTTCCTTCTGCAATGAGCTTTCCTCCCAGTTCAGAAGTTCCAAATGTCTGAATGGTATATTTTCCTTCATATCCATTGCCATCTAAAGCAGTTTTCATAGCTTCAATTGCTTCATCATCCGCATTAGAATAGATAATAACGGAATCATCTGCGCTCTCTTTGGATCCTCCACATGCTGTCAGGGAAGAGACACAAAGCGCACCACATAACATTGTGCAAAGTAATCGTTTCATTCCTTTTCTCATTTTTTCTTACTCCTTTTGTTTGCTAATTTTTGAAAAATAAATTTTGCTGCAATATTTGTCAGCATAATCATCAATGAAAGAATAAATATTTCATTGAATTTCGCAAAATGCTGCAGCTCTTTTATCTTTGTCGTCATCACTGCTGTTCTGGCTCCGACCAGGAATACTACGGCACTAATGGTAACCATTGCATTGACAAAGTAATAAGCAAATACTTCCCATATGGTGGACAATGCATTTGGTGTTACAACACGGATAATGGTCTTTACCCACGTATCTCCCATTAACATAGCAGTGGTTTCCCATGAATTATTCATCTTCGCAAGAGAATTATGGAACATCAGATACGGCGTTGAAAAATAGTGAATAACGTTACAAATAATAATGATCATAAATGTATTTTGAAGGCTGGTTCCTGTAAACATCAAAAGATACGCAATCCCAAGAACCATTCCAGGTACTGTATTGGTAATCAGAGAAATACTCTCAATCACCTTCTTAGCAACCTTAGGAAGAGGACTTCTGGCCGTAATAAGGGCTGCTCCATAGGTCAATAAGACTCCTGCTGCTGCAGTGATGAAAGCGACCAGAAGAGAATTTTTATAAACACTTCCCAGATTTGATCCTTTCAATCCTTCTATGACATTTTCCAATGTAAAGCTCATATCATATGGCCACAACTTTACAAAAGGTACAATTACAATAACCGAAAATACTGTTAAAATACTAACACAAACTGCTGCTGAGATTACTCCAAACACACTATCTCTTACGTGGTTTTTACGAATTTCCACAGATGAAATTTTTTGATAACGAATATTATATCGCTCAAGCCAAGTCAGTACTGCAATACTGACAACAGATGGCACTAACATCAACAATGCAATGACGGATCCCGTGTGGAAATTGGGAATAGATCCTAACATTTCGCCATACAAACTGGATGCAATCACTTTATATTCACCGCCTACAGAAGCAGGAATCCCAAAGTCTGTAAAGCACAGGAAAAAGGATTGTACAAATGCAGCACCTAAGGTTCCAAGCATCGGAACCAACACTGTATTTTTAAAATTCTTAATAGAAGAATCTCCCATAATTCTTGATACAACACTGAATTTTTTATCAATATACAGCATTGTGTTATAAATTAAGGTAAATGCTACTGGAAGGGTGTAAATGACAAATCCCAGAATCAGGCCGTTCTTTCCATAAATCTCAAACAACTGCCTGCCAAACAGTTTTGTCATAAGTCCCTGTTTCCCAAACGAATAAATAATTGCAAATCCATATGTAATCGTCGGAAGAAGCATAGGCATGACCGTAATGCCTCTAATGACCGTTTTGCATATCTTTGGCAAATTGGTATATTGCAGCGTGTAAGCAATGAGAAATGCCAGTACTGTACTTAACAATGCACTTAAAATAGAAACAAACAAACTGTTTCGCATCATTTCTCCAAAATCTTTACCGCTGATAATTTCCGTAAAATACCCCAATGTTAATCCTTCATTTCCCATCAAAGCATTTTTTAGAATGAAAAATAATGGTGCAGCCAAAAAAGAAAAGAAGATAATAAGGACCGCTCCATAAACTACTTTGATTTCTCTCGTCTTCTGGTTCATGCCATTTCTCCTAATCCAGCCATATTCATCTGAAATAATGAGAAAATATTATTTCTCTTAATTTCTAACTGATTTAAAATAAATTCTTTTACAAATGCGTTGCTTGGTGCATGAATAATTTCAGATGGTTGTCCATACTGTGAAATAGCACCTTCGTTAATAATCAAAACTCTGTCAGAAAGAGTTAACGCTTCTTCCGGATCATGAGTTACAATGATAGTAGTAAGGTTAAATTCTTTTGCGATTGTTTTAATTCTTTCTTTAATAGATTCCTTAATTACACCATCCAATGCACTTAATGGTTCATCCAATAATAAAATTTTGGGCTTCATTACCAGCGTTCTTGCAAGTGCAACTCTTTGTTTTTGTCCACCTGAAAGCTGTTCAATTTTTTTATCCAGATGTTTTTCCAATCCTAAAAGATGAATTAATTCTTCCACTTCTTCTTTTGTAGAAATATCAGGATTATTTTTTAACCCATATACAATATTTTCATAAGCGTTAAAGTTTGGAAATAGCGCATAATCCTGAAATACAATATTAAATCCTCTTTTTTCCATTGGAACTTTTGTCAAATCCTGTCCATCAAAAATAATTTTTCCTGAGTCTGCATCTGTTAATCCTAAGATCAGATTTAAAAGTGTTGTTTTTCCACTTCCTGACGGACCTAAGATCGATACAATTTCTCCATCGTTAATTTCTAAATTAATGTCACCTAAAATGGTATGTCCATCATATGATTTCTTAATATGTTCAAGTTTTAGCATTGTAAACCTCCATTTCTTTGCTATTCAATGACAGTTATAAAATTATCACAATTCTTTTTCCTGAAAAATCATAGACTTTTAAACTTTTAATTAAAGAAACGTAAAAAAAAGAGAAGTTTTTTGTAGTCAAACTACAAAAATACTTCTCTTTTTTACTGCAAGATTCTTACATTAAATGCCCATTTCCTATATTCCATAGGCTTTATCAATGATAATTTCACTATTATTTTCCAATATGCGGGTATACTTTTCATAATCACTCTGAATGACCCCCATATAAATCATATCCACCAGCGCCATCTGACTGGATCTGGAAAAAATGGCATCTCCATAAAGGAACTGTTCGTTACTGGTCTTTAATACAACATCGGCATAACGGGCAATTTTCGTATGATCAAAATTGGTCATAACGATTACCTTTGCATTTCGCTTTTTTGCCAGTTTCACTGCATCTACCGTATCTACCGAACATCCTGAATAAGATATCCCAATGACTAGATCTTTTGGTGTCAAATTATTTGCACAGATCTTTTGAATATATGCATCCTGATACATTCTGCAGTTTAATCCTAGATACAAAAGTTTCGTTGCCAGATCCCAGCACACACTATTGGAGTTTTCCACTCCATAAATATCAATTCGATCTGCCTCATTGATCATCTGAATCACTTTTTCATAATCTTTCATAGACAAATGATTCAAAATTCCTCCAAGCATCTTCTGAGTGGTCATTAAGATCGTCCCTGGAATATTTTTGGCTGTTTCATTTTCTTCTATTACATATCCATACAAAGGACTTTCTCCCGGCTTCACATCCGAATATGCCTTTTCCGCTACCATATAATATTTCATCGTTTGAAAACTTTCAAATCCTAACGCTTTTACAAAACGCATAACAGTAGGTTCACTGACACCCGCATCCTGGGCAAATTTTTTCATAGAAAGTTCTTTTCCATCCCCTTGATAGTTTAAGAGAAAATCCGCTGCCTTTTTTTCCGCTTTCGTAAGTTCAATATATTTTAATACAATTAATTCTTTTAGGTAATCGTTTTTCATAAATTTAGAGACCTTCCGCCATCAATTACATCATCGCTTCCAGTAATGATTTGCTATTGACTTAATTTTATTTTACTTTCAAAACTTCTAACAAGAATTCCCATACACGTTTTACAGAAGAAATAGAAAGTCTTTCTTCCGTCGTATGAATATCATCCATATCGGGACCTATAGAAACACAGTCAATATCAGAAATTTTTTCTGCAAATAATCCACATTCCAGCCCCGCATGAATGGCTTCTACCACTGGTTTTTTTCCATACATTTTCTCAAAAACAGCAACCATATCTTCTCTTAATTTAGAATCTGGTCGATACTGCCATCCTGGATATACCCCACTGACTTCCACTTCTGCATTCCACTGACTGGAGATTTCTTTCATCTTTTCAACCAGCACTTCTTTATCTTTATCTACAGAACTTCTGACTGCAAAACTTGTACAGAATCCTTCCTCTTCTAACATTGCAGTTCCTAAATTCAGTGACGTTTCTACCAGACCTTCTACATCTTTACTCATAGCCTGAATACCATTTGGCATTTCTTTTAAATACTTAAGAATTGCTTCTAAGGATGCTTCTGTTACAGCCTCATATCTTCCTTCTCCTTTTGCCTCTACCGTAATACGAAGATCTGGATCTGCATCTTTATATTCTTCTTGCACTTCTTTTTCCCATTTCTGTAAACACTGATACAGTTCTTCTTTTTGGTCAGCATTTATAATGATTTGTGCTGCAGACTCTCTTGGAATTGCATTATCCTTATCCCCTCCTGCAAAAGAAACCAATGAAATTTTACATTGTGCTTTTAATTTCTCTAATGTTGTCCCCAATAATACATTTGCATTAGCTCTTCCTTTGTCGATTTCTACTCCTGAATGCCCTCCAAGAAGTCCCGTGGCCTTTACTTCAACGAAAGAACCTTCCTTTTTTTCTCTTTCTATAGGAAGTACAACACGAACAGAAGAACCACCTGCACATCCGGTCAGGAAGATACCTTCATCTTCTGAATCCAGATTAATCATTCTTTTTCCTTTACACATAGATATATCAATGACATTTGCACCAAGCAGTCCTACTTCTTCTCCTGTAGTCAGAATCACTTCCAGTCTTGGGTGAGAAATGGTTGTTGATGCCAGGAGTGCCAGACCGTAAGCAACGGCAATCCCATCGTCTCCTCCCAATGTAGTGCCTCTTGCCTGAATATAATCGCCATCAATTTCCAATTCTAATGGATCATTTTCAAAGTCAATTTCCCGATCTGCTGTTTTCTGACATACCATGTCTAAATGTCCTTGTAAGATGACCGGTTCCGCATCTTCATATCCCGTCGTTGCTTCTTTTATAATAATGACATTTTTTGCATCATCCTGATATGCTTCTAATTCATGCTTTTTTGCAAATTCCATACAATAATTACTGATTTTTTCTTCTTTAAAAGATGGATGAGGAATGTTACAAATTTCTTCAAAATAATAAAATACTTCTTTTGGTTCTAAATGTGATAAAACTCCCATGTTAATCTCTCCTGCTTTCTTTTTTTCTATTATTATACCCTGTTTTAAACAAATTTCAAATAAACAAAAACTACTGCCACTTTCTTTTCTTTCTATAATATAATACAATGAATCATAAAATAAATATTTTTAACAAAGTGAATGACGAAAGGGGTTTTTTATGTATTATTATCATTTTCACCAATGGTTGTCATTTTTTTATTTTTATTGTTTCTTTGGATGGTGTTTTGAATCTACCTATGTTTCAATGAAAAACCACAAATTTATTAACCGTGGTTTTATGAGAGGCCCATGGCTTCCAATCTATGGGTGCGGAGCAATCTGTGTATTACTTTTTACACTCCCTTTCCAGCACAACTGGTACCTGGTATACATAATTGGTGCATTTTCTGCAACTGTTTTAGAGTATGCCGCAGGAGCGTTAATGGTCTCTCTCTTTAAAGTCCGTTACTGGGATTACAGCAGTCATAAATTTCAACTTCATGGTCATATATGCCTGACCTCTACCATTGCATGGGGATTTTTAAGCCTTTTCATGGTTTATTCCGTTCACGAACCTATTGCCACTTTT
This sequence comes from Lachnospiraceae bacterium, assembly GCA_036311565.1. Classification (GTDB taxonomy): domain Bacteria; phylum Bacillota; class Clostridia; order Lachnospirales; family Lachnospiraceae; genus Fimousia. Next base: position 87,573 of record JAXJPR010000036.1, on the reverse strand, counting down.
ATTTTAGGTCTTAATAATGATCTTGTTATGTTCCTTACCTTTATTATAACTGTTCTCATGGTCTATGATTTTACAAATGCTTTCCGCGAGGCTATGGATTTACGTGCTTTAATCATTCAGGCAGAAGCCATCAGACAGCAACTTGGAGAACGAATGGACCTTCAAAAACAACTATTAAAAGCAACTATGGAAGAACAGATTGTTATTATGAATGCACGCAAGGATTATATTCAGAATTACTGGGAAGATCAGTTAGAAGACAAAAAACAAGAATTACAGTCTGTTTTCAATGACCAGCTAATGCAGACCGAAGAACAACTGGCCCGGTTTGAATTGATAATAGAAAAGCAGATTTATGAATTAAAAGAAAAAACAGAAAAAATCCGTTGTAAGATGATGTTCCCTGCTGCAAGACCATTCCTGCAGAATCCGGGTGCAAAATTTACAACCCTAAAGAAAGAAACAAAAATTTTGAAAAAACGACTATTAAAAGAAAAAAAACATCATTAAAGCAAAAAAGAGTTTCCATGTAATTAGTACGGAAACTCTTTTTTGTCTGTATGAATTATAGTTTTTATGGTTTTCTTCTATAATTTTTCGTTACAATCGAGCCAGAATCTACAACTATACAGCTTCTAATTGTGCCCCTGGATTTACAATCACATAACTGCACAGCCATACATTATGTCCAATTTTCATCGGTTTAACATGCTCTTGCAAATTCTAAATTTTCTTTTATGCATTCCTCCTTTGTCCTACAATTTCCAGATTTCGTCATTATACTCTTTGATTGTACGGTCAGAAGAAAAATATCCTGCACAGCTGATATTTGCCAGCATCTTATCTGCCCATTTCAGACGGTCTGTATAATCGTGATATGCCTGCTCTTTTTGTTTACAGTAATCATCAAAGTCTGGGAATGTCATGAACCAGTCTTTGTTGATCAATTCATAATAAAGTCTTTCTAAATGTTCTCTGTGACCAATCTGCAGCATAGTATCACTTAATAAAAAGTCCACTGCTTCTTTAATCGCTGGATTTTCATTATAGTAATAAGAAGCATTATAATCTCCTCTTTCATAGTGACTAATTACTTCTTCGCTGGATTGTCCAAAGATATAGATATTGTCTTCTCCTACTAACTGTGCAATCTCTACATTGGCTCCATCCATAGTACCCAGTGTCACTGCACCATTCAACATGAATTTCATATTTCCTGTTCCACTGGCTTCTTTTGATGCAAGTGAAATCTGTTCTGAAATATCACAGGCTGGAATTAATTTTTCTGCACTGGTCACATTGTAGTTTTCAATCATGACAACATTTAAATATGGATTTACTTCTGGATCGTTATTAATTAAATCCTGAAGACATAAAATTACATGAATAATATCTTTTGCGATGGTATACGCAGGAGCTGCTTTTGCTCCAAAGAAAACAGTAATCGGTGTAGCTGGAATGTTTCCTCTCTTGATTTCCAAATATTTATGAATAACATAAAGTGCATTTAACTGCTGACGTTTGTATTCATGTAATCGTTTGATCTGAATATCAAAAATAGAGTTTTCATTAATTTCCACATTCTGTGTTTTCTTTAAATATTCTTTTAATTTTACCTTATTATTCTTTTTCACTTCTAACAGCTGATTTAAGTATTCTTCTTTTCCAGCGAATGCTCTTAATTTTTGAAGATCTTTCGCATCAGCTTTGAATTCTTCTCCAATCAATCCCTGAATCCATTCTGTTAAATCTGGATTACAATGAATCAGCCATCTACGGAACGTAATTCCATTTGTTTTGTTACTGAATTTTTCTGGATAAATGCGGTAAAAATGATTTAATTCTTTTTCTTTTAAAATATCTGTATGAAGAGCAGCTACTCCATTGACACTAAATCCATAGTGGATATCCATATGTGCCATATGCACACGTTCTTCTCTGTCAATGATATAAACTGATTCATCCCCAAATTTTCTGCGGACTTTATTATCCAACACTTCAATGATCGGAACTAAATGAGGTACCACTTTTTTCAGAGATTCCATTGGCCATTTTTCTAATGCTTCTGATAAAATCGTATGATTTGTATAAGCACATGTTTTTTGAACTACTTCAATTGCCTCATCCATTTCTAATCCTTTTTCCATTAATAAACGGATTAATTCTGGAATCACCATAGATGGATGGGTATCATTGATCTGAATAACTGCATAATCATATAAATCATACAGAGTACTTCCCTTTTCTTCTGCTTCCTGTAAAATCATCTGCGCTGCATTACTTACCATAAAGTATTGCTGGTAGATTCTCAACAGTCTTCCATCTTCATCACTATCATCTGGATACAAGAATAAAGTAAGGTTCTTTTCAATTTTCTTTTTATTAAATTGAATTCCTTCTTCTACCATCTGATCTTCTACAGAAGAAAGATCAAATAAGTGTAATTTATTTGTACGGTTTCCATATCCAGTCACCTGAATATCATACATATCAGACCATACGGTAAAATCTTTAAATTTTACTGGAAAATGTGTTTCTGTTTTCTGAAGCCATCCCCGGTCTTCAATCCATGGATTTGGTGTTTCTTTCTGTAAATGATCTTCAAATTTCTGTTTAAATAATCCTAAATGATAATTTAGACCAATTCCATCTCCAGGAAGTCCCAATGTTGCCATAGAATCTAAGAAACATGCAGCCAGTCTCCCCAAGCCCCCATTCCCAAGTGATGGTTCTGGCTCAATTTCTTCGATATCACAAATATCTTTTCCACAATCTGCTAGAAGCTGTTTTACTTCATCATAGATGCCAAGATTGATCATATTATTTGACAGCAGCTTTCCAATCAAAAACTCTGCTGAAATATAATATACTTTTTTATCCCCCTGATTATTTTCCTTCTCCTTTGCCATTTCCTGAACAACATAAAGCAATGCTTCATAAATTTCTTCATTACTGCACTGTCCAATTGTTTTTCCAGTACGAAATTCTAATATATTTTTTATATTCATATAATCTCCTTCTTTCTTACATGGTTGCGTTGTGTTATGCTTGTATTATAGAATTACAATATTGATTTTTCTTGCAATATAACTGCAAAAATATGTACAATACTATCATTCAAGGGGGTAGAAATATGAATATTACCGATTATGAGACCTATCAGGAGACCAAATCTCACTCCAGTCCTCAGTTTCCATGCAACACCTATCTGTGCAGTATTCCACTGGATTTTTATGAGGTTCCCATCCATTGGCATAATGAAGCAGAGATTATTATTATCAAAAAAGGGGGCGGACTGATTTCTGTAGACTTAACTCTTTATAAAGTACATGCCGGCGACATTATTCTGGTCCGCCCAGGACAGCTTCACGCAATCCGGCAGTTCAAAACGGAATCCATGGAATATGAAAATACCATTTTTAAACTGGACTTTTTATTAAGCGATTCTCTGGATTTGTGCCGAAGTGAATTTTTTGATCCCTTTATGGAAAATCGTTTTGAGATTCCATCTGTGTTCCGCGAGGGATCTCCTTGTTATGATTCCCTTTCTCAAAGCATTCGAAACATGGATATTTTGTCTGATCAAAAAGAATTTGCTTATCAATTAGGAATTCGCTGTTCCTTATTACAGTTTTTTTATTCCTTGTTTCATTATTATGGAGATACTTTATCCACATCAAAACCAAACAAATCCATGGAAGTATTAAAGCAGATTTTAAAATATACAGAAATGAATTATATGAATTCGATTTCCATTCAGGATATTGCAGACCATGTTGGCTATAGTAAATCCCATTTTATGAAATTTTTTAAACAACAAATGCAGATTTCTTATATTTCTTATTTAAATGATTATCGACTGACCATTGCAGCCAGACATTTGGCAGCTTCTTCTTACAGCGTTTTAGAAGTCTGTTCTCTATGTGGCTTTGATAACCTTTCTTACTTCAGCCGGCAGTTTAAGAAAAAGTATCACGCGGCTCCTGGTGCTTATCGAAAGCTTCATACAAAGAAGTAGCCTATTGGTAAACAAAAACAGCCATTTTATGAGACTCCATAAAATGGCTGTTTTCTTATCAATCATAATTCCAAACTATAAATCAATCATTGCTGTTATTCATTCAACAATAATTTTACACTTCCATAAATTCCCGCATCATTTCCTAACGTTGCCAGAACAACTTTTGTTTCTTTGCATGCATGGAATGCATACTTCTGAAAACCAGCTTCAATGGAAGCACGCAGGATTTCTCCAGCTTTGGATACGCCCCCTCCGATGACAAATACTTCTGGATCACAAACACAGGAAATATACGCCAACGCTTTTCCAAGTTTATCTCCAGTATCTTCTAAGACCTTTTCTGCCAATTTGTCGCCTGCTTTTGCTGCATCCAATACATCTTTTGCTGTGATGTCTTCTTTTTCTCTTAAAACAGATGGAACATCACTTTCTTTTAATTCTTTTTTCGTCATACGAACAATTCCAGTAGCAGAAGTAAACTGTTCTAAGCAACCACTGTTGCCACAATTACATTTTTCCGTCTCTATATCTGAAATTTTCATATGTCCGATTTCACCGCTAGCACCGTGTACGCCCGGAAGCACTTTCCCCCCAATGACCATGCCTCCGCCAACACCAGTACCTAACGTTACCATAATACTGTTTTTTGCACCTTTTGCTGCACCCTTCCAGCATTCTCCAAGAGCTGCTACATTAGCATCATTTCCTGCATTAACAATTAAACCTGTTTTTTTTGCCAATTCGCGCTCTACATTCACATTTCCCCATCCTAAGTTTACGCATCCGCGTACAATACCTTTTTCATCTACTGGCCCTGGAATTCCAATTCCAATTCCAAGTACCATAGAAGGAATAATGGCTTTTTGCTGCATTTTATTTAAGACAGTATCCGCAATGTCATCAAGAATGTTTGCTCCACTATTTTCAGTTCTGGTAGGAATTTCCCATTTTTCAACTAAATTTCCTGTAATATTGAACAGTCCTGCTTTAATGGTCGTTCCACCAACATCAATCCCGAACGCATACTGTTTCATTGCCTTCTTCCTCCTCCTTCTCATCTTTTTTTTCTTCTGCTTTTTCAAAACGGAATACTGCGGCACCATAAGCTGGCAATGCATAGGCAAATGAGTAATCACGATTATCTGCAGGTATTTCTTCTGTCTGGTAAATCGCTTTATCACCATTCATACCGCCGCCGCCATATTTCCAATCATCACTATTTAAAATTAATTCATATTCTGTATCTTTATATGCTCCAGCACGATAATCCATGTAAGCAACTGGTGTAAAGTTACATACAAATAACAAATGATCTTTTCCATCTTCAGAATGTCTTTCAAAGCTGAAAATACTTCTTGTATTATCATCTGCATTTACCCATGTAAATCCTTCTTCTTTGCAATCCAATTCATACATACATGGATGTTCTCGATAAAGGTGAATCAAATCTTTCATATATGATTTCAGGTTCTGATGAAGATCATACTGTAATAAGAACCAATCCAGTTCTCTTTCTTCACTCCATTCTCTTCCCTGACCAAAATCCTGTCCCATAAATAATAATTTCTTTCCAGGATGTCCAGTCATATATGTATAAGCTGCTTTTAAGTTTCCGAATTTATCCCAATCTGGCATTTTTCCGATCATGGAATTTTTCAAATGTACAACTTCATCATGGGAAAGTACTAAAATATAGTTTTCTTTATATGCATACATCATACTAAAATTCATTTTATTATGATGATACTGACGATAAATTGGATCCATTTCCATATATTCAAGGAAATCATTCATCCATCCCATGTTCCACTTAAAGGAGAAGCCAAGACCTCCATCTTCTGCTTTTCCTGTGATTTTTGGCCATGCAGTTGATTCCTCTGCAATAATCATGGCCCCACTTCCATCTTTATCAATAATGGAATTTAAATGTTTGATAAATTCAATTGCTTCTAAGTTACGATTATCCCCAAAGCAGTTCGGCTGCCACTGCCCTGGCTCACGGCAGAAATCCAGATACAGCATAGAAGCAACTGCGTCCACTCTTAATCCATCAATGTGGTATTCCCGGAGCCAATAAAAGGCATTGGCAATTAAAAAGTTTTGAACTTCCGTCTTTCCATAATCGAAAATCTTCGTTCCCCATTGCGGATGATTTCCTTTTTGGTAATCTGCATATTCATACAGACATGTTCCATCAAATTCTGCTAGTCCGTGAGCATCTTTTGGAAAATGGGCTGGTACCCAGTCTAAAATCACACCAATGCCATGTTCATGAAGATAATCTACCAAATACATAAAGTCTTTTGGCGTACCATGGCGGGATGTTGGTGCATAATAATTGGTTACCTGATATCCCCAGGAACCATCAAATGGATGTTCTGCAATCCCGATTAACTCTACATGTGTATACCCCATCTCCAATACATAATCGGTGAGTGAATGGGCAAATTCTTTATAGTTATAAAATCCTTGCGGATTTTCATCAGAATATGGATGTTTCATCCAGGAACCTAGGTGTACTTCATAAATGAACATTGGTTCCTTTGTCATTTCCTTTTTAGCTCTTTCATCCATCCATTTTTGATCTTTCCACTCAAAATCTTCTATAGATGCTACTTTTGATGCGTTGCCAGGACGCATTTCATTACTTGTTCCAAAAGGATCTGCTTTCAGCACATCATAACCATGACAAGTGCAAACACAATATTTGTAAAGCTCCCCTTCTTCAATTCCTGGAATAAATAATTCCCAGAATCCAATTGGTTCAAGTTTGTTCATCTGATGAGCGTCTCTGTTCCATCCATTAAAATTCCCAACAACACTGACGCGTCTCGCATGAGGTGCCCATACAGCAAACTGTACCCCTTTTTCTCCGTCTTTTACTGCAACATGTGCCCCTAACTTTTCATATATGTTATAATGAGTTCCTTTTCCAAATAAATATTGGTCCAGTTCTGTCAACATAAGTTCTTTTACATCAGTCATACTTCTCACCTATCTTCCATAACGCTTTGTAATTGAAAAAATCTTAGTAATTAACTGGTCAGAGAATTCATCTTTTTTCAATCTCCACTTCCAGTTTTCACCTGATGTAGATGGTGTATTCATTCTGGCTTCATTTCCATATCCAAGCCAATCCTGCATTGGAATAATACAAAGCTTTGCCACACTTCTCATAGCACCGCAGATCATTGGAATATGCATTCCTTCATCTGGTGTAAAATGATCACATAAATAATCTCTGACCATTGCTCTTTCATTATCCTGCAGCCCATTACAAAACCATCCAATGACTGTTTCATTATCATGTGTTCCTGTATATACAACACTATTTTCACTATAATTATGTGGAAGATAATCTAAAGCACTTCCAGAATCTCTGGAATCAAAAGCAAATTCCAGCACTTTCATTCCGGGATAGCCAGTATCATTTACTAACTGACGTACGGTATCTGTCACATAACCAAGATCTTCTGCGATAATTTCTTTATCTTTAAATAATTCTGCTGCTTTTTGGAACAATGCAATTCCAGGTCCTTGTTCCCAATGACCATCAACTGCTGTTTCAGCTCCATACGGAATAGAATAATATTCATCAAATCCACGAAAGTGATCAATGCGGACAGTATCATACATAGAAAAACAAAATGCCAGACGTTTCATCCACCATTCATAACCAGTTTCTTTATGATAGTCCCAACGATATAACGGATTTCCCCATAACTGTCCTGTTGCAGAGAATCCATCTGGAGGACAACCAGCCACTGCGATCGGTCTTCCACCTTCATCAAACTGGAATAATTCTTTATTCGCCCATGCATCTGCACTATCAAATGATACATAAATTGGAATATCACCGATAATTTTAATTCCTTTTTCATTGGCATATTGCTTTAATGCAAACCACTGTCTGCGGAATTCAAACTGCATGAATTCATAAAATAAAATCTCTTCTTTTAATTCTTCTTTCTTTTGATTTAAAATCTCTGGGCAGCGGAAACGAAGATCATCCTCCCATTCATCCCAGCATCGTCCACCGTTCTGATTTTTTAATGCCATATATAAGGCATAGTCTTCAATCCAATCCTGATTTTCTTCTAAAAACTTCTGAAATTCTTCGTTATCTTCAATCTGACTTCTTAAAAATGCCTGTTTTAAAAGTCCATAACGCCCTTCATAAAGCTTTCCATAATCGACAAACTGTTCATTTCCCCCAAAGTCAACCGCATCACATTCTTCTTTTGTAAGCCATCCATAAGAGACCAACTGTTCTAAATTGATATAATATGGATTACCTGCAAATGTAGAAAATGACTGGTATGGTGAATCCCCATATCCAATTGGTCCCAAAGGAAGAATCTGCCAATAAGTCTGTCCAGCTTCCACCAGCTGATCTATAAATTGATATGCCTCGCCCGAAAAGCACCCAATTCCATACTTAGATGGAAGACTGCTGATTGGAAATAAAATGCCGCTTGCTCTCATGATTCATACCTCCTGTTCTTTTATTCGTCTATTGTTATCATGACCCCAAAGTGATCGGAGATTACTTCTTCTGTTTTTCCAGAAAAGACAACTTTTGATGATACTACAGGAACTTCTTCTTTTGACCAAATATAATCAATTCTCATTCCGCCTGCATGAGCCTCATCCCAACCATCAATCTTCCCTTGTACCGTAATTCCATCATCTTTGTTCTGTGCCAAATCATAAGTATCGATCCAGCCTAAGCTCTTTACATAATCATATCCTTCTCCTCGGATATCTGACTGGCTGTTAAAATCCCCCATCATAAATACATTTTCTTCTTTTGCTTCCAATATTTTATGCAGTCTCTGCATTTGTGGCGTAAAAGATTCCACTTCATCTTTCCACCATCCCATATGAACAGAATAAAACCACTGCGCCTTTCCATTCACCAGTAGTTTTACCCCAATTACTTTTCTTGACTTCCAGTTATGAACATCCTGAATTTTGGATATATAGAATTCTTCCGCATCTAAGATTGGATAACGGCTCATAATAGAAAGTCCTTCATTGTAAATATCATATCCTATTTTAGCATAACACCAAGTCCAATTATAAGAAAATCCCATTTCTTCCAATTTTTTTGAAATCAAATAGGTACAGTTGTCTTCTTTAATTACAGTCTCTTCACAGCAAGGCAGAAAGGAGCCTAAAAGCTCCTTTGGTACCTCTTTTGCTGCATGAGTCTGGCTGCTTTCTTGAATTGCAATAACATCGATATCGTTGTCTGCGATATACTGTGAAAATAGGTCTATATTACGATGATACAATTCTTTATCTTGTTTTCTAGGGTGGCTATATATGTTTAAAGTTAATGCTTTCATTTATCAGCACTCCTGACTCTCTTAAATAATGTTATAGTATATCATTGATATCAGATTTAAGAATATCTGCCTTTGGTCCGTAGATTGCCTGAATACCATTGTCTTTCTTCACAAGTCCCATAGCACCTTCTGCTTTCCATGCATCTAAGTCTGCTACTTTTTCTACATCTTTTACTGTAACACGAAGTCTTGTCATACAAGCATCTACCAATTCGATATTTTCTCTTCCACCTAATAAAGCGATGATTTTTTCTGCTTTGCTGTTTCCTAATCCGCCGCCAGAAACTTTCTGACTATCCTCTTCTTCATCTTCATCTGTATAGTTGCCTAAACGTCCTGGTGTCGCAAAGTTGAATTTGCCAATCATGAAGTAAGCAACAAAGTATCCAATTACGAAGAATGCTACAACGCAGATCAGGAAGTGGATAATATCTCCTCCAAGTCCTGCTTTTAATGACATAGGCATACGTGTAATAAACTCTACGTTACCAAAGCAATGTAATCTCAAATCAATGATACCTGCCATAGCAAATGCACATCCCTGTAATACTGCGTATACAATGTATAATGGAAGTGCTGCGAACATGAACATGAATTCGATTGGTTCTGTAACCCCTGTTAAGAATACTGCTGCTACGATAGAGATGAACATAGATTTATATTTTGGTTTTCTTTCTGGTTCAACTCTACGGTACATAGCAAGAGCAACCCCTAACAAGAGTCCTGTTGCACCGATCATCTGACCAACTTTAAAACGAGCTGGTGTTACAGTTGCTAACAAGTTCTGGTATGCTGCCATATCGCCAGCATCTTTTAAGTTAATTAAGTCAGTTACCCATGCAAGCCACAGTGGATCCTGTCCAAATACCTGTGTTCCTGCATTTGCTCCAGTTAAAACTGTATATGTTCCACCGAAAGATGTGTAGTTGATTGGAATTGTCAGCATATGATGTAATCCAAATGGAAGAAGCAGACGTTCCAAAGTACCAAAAACGAATGGTGCTAAAATTGGTGCAGTATCGGATGAGTTTGCGATCCAGATACCAAAGCTGTTAATTCCTGTCTGTACAATTGGCCATACAGCACTTAAAATAAGAGCTGTGATTACAGAATAAACAATTACTACAAATGGAACAAAACGTTTACCAGCGAAGAATGATAATGCGTCTGGTAATTTACGGAAATTGTAATATTTGTTAAATGCATTAGCACCAATGAAACCAGAAATAATACCAATGAATACACCCATATTCAAGGCTGGTTTTCCTAAAATGTTAACAAAATAATCTGCAACTAAAATTTCCTGGCCAAATAATGTATGTGTTACTGCAGTTGGATCTGCAAGCATATCGGAACTTACACCCAAAACAGTACCTGTGATAACATTAATCAGACAGAATGCAATAACTGCTGCAAATGCACCGCCGGCACGTTCCTTCGCCCAGGATCCTCCGATGGCTGCTGCAAATAAAATATGTAAGTTGTTAATGATTGCCCAACCAATTTCAGCAATTGTTGTACCAACTGTACTTACTATTGCAATATCTCCGCCAACAATATTAATTAAGTTACCAACACTGATCATTAATCCTGCTGCAGGCATTACTGCAATTACAGTCATTAATACTTTTCCTAACTTCTGTAAGAAGTCAAAGTTAATTGGACTCTTAGATTTTTTCTTTTCTTTTTTTGGTTCTTCTTTTGCTGGTGCTGCTGCTTCTTTTACAGCTTCTTTTTTCTTTTCTGTTGCTTTTTTGCGAATTAACACTGCTTTTGCTTCTGTATCACCATATTCGAACATCAAATCATCATATTCTACGCCTCCGCATACGATAACTGGTGTAATGGTCTCTACATTTTCCTTCTTTAAGAAGTCTAAGTCAACTTCTGCAACTAAGTCTCCGGCCTTTACTTTATCTCCAACTTTCACTTTAGATGTGAATCCTTTGCCTTTTAATGCAACTGTTTCCAATCCAAAATGAACAATCATAGAAATACCGTCTTCTGTTTCAAATCCGTAAGCATGAAGTGTGTCTGTAATGGTTGTAATTGTTCCATCAACTGGGCTATAAATTTTCCCTTCATCTGGAATAATTGCAACACCATCACCAAGAATTTTTTGTGCGAACACTTCATCCGGCACTTGTTCTAATGGAATAACTTTTCCTTTGACAGGTGCCAAAATTTTCATATCTTTCATCCTATACCTCCTATTACTTTTGCATACCTCTTTTTGCTTCGCGCGTTGCGCAAGTTTGCATGGTTGTTGCGTTCCCTTTTCATTAAATATACTACTTTTTGCACAATTTTTCAATAAATCTTTTTGGATATTTGTTCTTTTCTACATGGAATACAATTCCTTCTATAGTTTTTTGTGCACTTTGTATATTGGTGTATTGTGTATACACGCAAATAATTACGCAAACAATTGCATAATTGTCGTATTGACTTCACATAATTGTTTTTTTATAATAAATGTAGATTATTGTAAATGTGCAAATGTATATATACAGGGGGTATTTATGAACGTTACAATTAAAGAAGTTGCAAAACTTGCAGGCGTTTCTCCTTCTACCGTATCGAGAACTTGTTCTGACCATCCTTCCATCAGTGCACAGACAAAAGAAAAAGTGCGCAGGGCAATGCAGCAATTGGGTTATGAGCCAAATAATTCTGGATTCAGTGTTCAAAATACAAAGACTATTGGCATTGTTCTTCCTGCATCTGAATATGATACATATGAAAATTCTTTTTTTCTGGAAACCATGCGTGGGATCAGCCTGTTTTGTAATCAAAAACAATATTCTACAACATTAATCACTGGTTCTACAGACGAAGAACTGATTCATACGATAAAATACATGATGAAAGATGACCGTTTAGATGGTGTGATTCTACTTTATTCCAATGAACACAATCCAATCGTTGATTATTTGTATGAAGAAGGTATTCTTTTTGTCTTAATCGGAAAGGCCAACCACTATACCAGTGATTCTATCTATATTGACAATGATAATATTTTAGCTGCCAGAGAGGCAACGAATTACTTATTAGATTTAGGACATACCAGAATTGGTTATCTTGGTTCGGATGAAAATCGTATTTTTTCTGCTGACCGTAAATCCGGGTATATGCTCTCTTTAGCGGAACATGGCATTATGATACGAAAAGATTATTGTATTCAAATGTCTTGTGTTCCAAAGAATGCAACGGAAGAACTGACAAATCTTCTTTCCATGGAAGACCGTCCAACTGCATTAGTGGTCAGTGACGATATTCTGGCTATGGTATTAGAACGAACCGCTTATGAATTGAATTTGAGAATACCAGAAGATTTATCCATTATTTCTTTTAACAATTCCTTATTCGCACAACTGACTTCTCCTCAGCTGACTTCGATTGATGTCAATTCCAGACAGTTGGGAATTGAAGCTGCATCCCAGATTATTAATCATATTGAAAATCCGGATCTTCTGGCAACTAAGATTATCGTTCCTCACTTTTTAGTAGAACGTGAGAGCTGTACTGCATATCATTCTGCTGAATAAAATAGGAATAAAATTTTTCAATATACTACAAAAGCGATAGTAATTGTTCCTATCGCTTTTGTTATATGATTACCAAATCTTTTCTTCTCTTTTTTACAATCTATCGGAATTCAAATTGTTTCAGAAATATCTGTGCTGTCTTAGACAGTTTTCTCTCCTTGTTTACAATAAATCCACGTTGCACCACTATTTCTGTTCCTTCTATCTCTCTAACAGTCATTCCTTCTTTGACTTTGTCTCCTTCACCGACCGGAACAACTGCAAAAATATTTTGCAAATAAGCCATTTCAATTGCAACCGTCCTGGAAGTAGTTATGGATTTTATATTCATAGAAATATCATGTTGCTCTATGAACCTCTGTATTGTATTAATCCAACTTCTGGAAATGGTAATCTCACATCGATCCAACTGCTGCAAGCTAATTTTTTCCATCTTGCCAATGGGTGTTCTTTCTTCATAATGACCTTTAATGTTTCCTCTTTTACCGGATAGAAGTGAAACATTTGCATTTCACTTAACGGCGCCCGTATGAATCCAATTTCTGCTAATCCATCATGGACATATTCTGCCACTTGTTCAGATAACAGCTCATAAATATTAAAACAAATGCCAGAATGTTCTTTAGAAAAATTACTCAAGATCTCTATTAAGAATTTTTCATTATTGGTAGGAGGAAGTGCCAGAGACAATGTACTGACTTTTCCCTCTAAGCTATCTTTTATTCCTGCGCTATCTGAAATTCTAATTCTACTAACTTTTTTGCTCCCTTGTAGACAATTTTTTCTGCTTCTGTCAGTTCTACTTTTCTAGATCCGCGTATTAGCAGTTTTGCACCATAGAATTTTTCTAACACTTTCAATTGATTGGATAAAGCCGGCTGCGCCAAATGACAGTTCCTGGCTGCTGCAGATATATTTCCTTTTTCAACAATTTCCACATAATTTTTATAATATTCTATATCCATCCATACTACTCCATACATTTTTTTATATTTCATATATATAATATGTATTTTTATTATACTTTTACACCATATATAATACAAGAAAAATACTATGGAGGTTTTTATGTTGGAAATTATTCATACTACTGTTTTTGCTAATGCATCTGGCGGAGGAAATCCTTGTCCCGTTGTGTTAGAATCAGACGTAGTGACTACCGAACAAATGCAGTCCATGACAAAAGATTTTCAATATGAGTCTGTATTTATCTCAAAAAGTCATAAAAAAGACTGTGATTTTCATCTGCGTTACTTTGTTCCCACGCACGAAATGGAAATGTGCGTACATGCCACAATTGCTGCTTCGACTGTACTTATTATAAAAAATTGTATTCAAAAACACGACATTTTTTACGAGACCATTCTTGGAAAAATAAAAGTTCGATGGAAAAAACAAAAAGACCAAATAAAAATCCAGGTATGGCGGTTTCTTCCAAAAAAATCCCCTCTTGCACCATCGAAAGAGGAAATCTGTTTTGCACTTGGAATTTCAAAGGATGACCTGCTAGATTATCCAATAGAATCTTACAGCACGTCCCGCTATAAATTGATGATTCCTATAAAAAACCGTATGATTCTTGATCAAATAGTCCCTGACTTTTTGGCTTTACAAAATTTATGTGAACATTATATGACAACTGGTTTTTACCCCTTTACCTTTGAGACAGATAGCAACCATACTTCTTTTTATGCACGCCAATTTCCTAAAAATTCCGGGTATCCGGAAGATGCAGCAACAGGTGTGGCCGCGTCTGCATTAGGCGCCTACATTATAGAACATAAACGAATAGAAAAAGTGAGTGGTTTCGCTGTAATCAAAGATTCATAACTTGATCTGCCAGATATGGTTTTCATTATCTTCTAATCTATAAGAAGAAAAGCAGTACAAATTCATTTGCACTGCTTTTCTTCTTAAAATCACGATTATCTTTTAAAATATTCTTATTGATATTTTTTAATGTGTTCTTTAATTAAAGCTTCATCATCAAAGTAATTGATCTTCATGGCAGCTTTTACTTCTTCTAATGTCTTAGCAGCTGTTTTTTGCGCTTTCTCACTTCCAGCTTTTAAGATATCATATACATATGCAATATCTTTTTCATATTCCTTTCTTCTTGCTCTGATTGGAGCCAGTTCTTCCTGTAAGACTGCATTTAAGAAACGTTTCACCTTCACATCTCCTAATCCGCCACGAGTATAGTGTGCTTTTAATTCATCCAGATTTGCATATTCTGGTAAATATTCAACAAAATGTTCATCTTTACAAAAAGCATCCAGATAAGTAAATACTGTATTGCCTTCTACCTGTCCTGGATCCTGTACACGAATATGATTTGGATCTGTATACATACTCATGACCTTCTTTTGTACTTCCTTTTCATCTTCTGCTAAATAAATACAGTTTCCTAATGACTTGCTCATCTTTGCTTTTCCATCAATTCCTGGAAGTCTTAAACATGCTTCATTATCTGGCAGAAGAATTTCTGGTTCAATTAATGTTTCCCCATAAACAGCGTTAAACTTACGAACAATTTCTTTGGTCTGCTCTAACATTGGAAGCTGATCTTCTCCTACTGGAACCGTTGTTGCCTTAAATGCTGTAATATCAGAAGCCTGACTAATTGGATAAGTAAAAAATCCAACTGGAATGCTGGCTTCAAAATTTCTCATCTGAATTTCTGCTTTTACCGTTGGATTTCTCTGAAGACGGGAAACAGTTACTAGATTCATATAATAAAATGCCAGTTCTGTCAGTTCTGGTACCTGAGACTGAATAAATAATGTTGATTTTTCAGGATCCAATCCGCAAGATAGATAATCTAATGCAACCTCAATAATATTTTGACGGATCTTTTCCGGATTATCCGCGTTATCTGTCAGCGCCTGCGCATCTGCAATCATAATATATATATCATCAAACTCACCTGAGTTTTGTAATTCTACTCTTCGTTTTAAAGATCCAACATAATGTCCCACATGAAGTCTTCCCGTTGGACGATCCCCCGTTAAAATAATTTTTCCCATTGTCATATATCCTCCTAAATTAAACTATTCCGAAATCTATATTATTCATTATTATAACACAAGAATCGCTCTGCGTAAAACATTGCATCAAATATCAATCATATTATTTCTTTAGCATTTTTCCAATCACTGTAAATACTACAAACATAATAATATTCATGCAGACAATGGTCGCACCGGATGGTGTCCCATATATATAGGAAAATATCATTCCGGTTAAAAAGCAGCCAACAGATAACACTGCCGCACTGATCACCACAGATAAGAACTTCTTAAAGACTTGCATCGAAGTCAGTGCCGGAAAAATAATCAGACTGGAAATTAACATTGCTCCCATCATACGCATTCCAAGTACAATGGTAATGGCCGTTAAAAATGCAATGATCATATTATATACCTTTACTCTGGTTCCAGTTGCTTTGGCAAATGTCTCATCAAAAGTAATCGCAAAGATCCGGTTATAAAAAATAACAAATAAAATCAGCACTGCAATACTCAATATTACGCTCAGTCTTGCATCTTCCATACTGACAGACAAAATACTTCCAAACATATAATTATAAACTTCCATATTCATTCCTGTTGTCATAGAAACAGTCATGACCCCAATGGCAAGGGCACCGCTGGAAATCATGGCAATGGCGGAATCGCCTTTTATTTTTGTACTCTCACTGAGCTGTAAAAGCAAAAATGCTGCTGCTACCACAACCGGTATGGTCAATTTCAAAGGTGCCACTCCAAGGGCAGTGGCAATTGCTAACGTACCAAATCCTACATGAGAAAGCCCGTCTCCAATCATAGAATATCTTTTTAAGACCAGACTGACTCCTAGCAAAGCAGCGCACAAGGATACCAAAAATCCTACCAGCATCGCTCTTGTTAAAAATGGATATGACAACATTTCCTGTAATACACTAATCATGATTTTCTTCTCCCATCCATACTTTTCCAACTTTTGAACGTTCATACTCTTTTGTCGTTCCAAAAAATACCTGTGTTTCTGCCAGCTGCAGAATATGGCTGGCTTCCTGTACAGCCATGTCAATATCATGAGAAATCATGATAATTGCAATTCCATGTTTTTGATTTAGTTCCCGGATACATCGATACATTTCTCTGGTAGTAGCAGGATCAAGTCCAGTTACAGGTTCATCCAATAAAAGTACTTTCTGGGTGGCACAAAGCGCCCGGGCCAAAAGAACTCTCTGTCTTTGCCCACCGGACAATTCCTGATAACTTTGATTTTTAAGATCCAATATGCCCATCATATTCATTTTTTCCAGTGCTTCTTTTTTATCTTTTCTTCCAAAGAAGATTCTTCCTCCCAGGCGATTTAATCGTCCTGAAATAACAACTTCATATACACTGGCAGGAAAGTTTTTTTGCACTTCACTTTGCTGCGGCAAATAACCGATTTCATTTTTCCTAAGTCCATCGGAAAGGATAATTTCTCCTTCCATCGGAGACAATAGCCCTAAAATACCTTTCATCAATGTACTTTTTCCAGAGCCATTTTCTCCTACAATACAAAGATAATTTCCTTCTTCTACTTTAAAATTCAACTGATTGACTGCTGCTTTTCCTTCATATCCAAATGCAGCATTTTTACACTCTATGAAAGCCATCTAATTCAATGCCTCCTTTAACACTTCTACATTTTCCCACATTAAATCTAAATATCCCACACCCGCTTCAAACTGTTCTTTTGAAATATTATGACAGGCATTGAACTGTCGTTTTTTTGCACCTGTGTCTTCACAAATAGTATCTGCCATATTCTCATTGGATAATTCTACATGAAGCACGACCGGGATTTCCTCTTCTTTTACCTTATCAATTAAAAATGCCACTGTTTTTGCATTTGGTTCTGTATCCGATGCACATCCTGGAAATGCTGCATAGTATTCCAGACCATATTCCTCTACAAAATATCGCACAGGAAAACGATCTCCAAAAATTAGTGTTTTTCGTTTGCTGTGATTTACTACATCCCAAAATGCCTGATCCAGTTCTTTCAGCTCTTTCATATAAGATGCTGCCGTTGTTTCATAAACTTCTTGATTCTTCTCATCTACCTTAGAAAATACTTCGCTAAGATATCTAGTGATTTTGATTGCATTTTCTGGTGCTGTCCAAACATGCTCGTCATATCCAGACCGGTCTTCATGCTCATGTTCTTCTTCCCCTTCATGCTCTTCTTCATGGCCGTGTTCATGGTCACCCGCTTCCATTCCTTCTACAGTTTCTTCTTCATATAAATCTACACAGTCCATTAACTTTACTACCGTAATAGAATGGTCCAGATCTTCTAAAATCTCAGATACCCATTCATCCGATTCTCCACCCGTATACACAAATACATCACATTTTTGAATCTGTATCATCTCTTTTGGTGTAGGCTCAAAAGAGTGCGCTTCTTCTCCGGGTGAAAGCAGCATACTCACCTCTGCCGCATCACCTGCCGTTCTTTTAGCAAAATCATACGGAGCAAAATCTGTAGCCACAATATTTATTTTATCCGGGTCATTTTTTACTTCCTGCCTGTCACATCCAGAGAATACTCCGGTTAATGCAACAATTAATATCATCAAATATATTCTGACTTTTTTCATTATCTATCTCCTGCTTTTATTTTTTCTCACATTGATGACAGGTGCCAAACAAAATAGAATTATGGCATTGCAGACGAAATTGATGGTGTTCCATCATGTGCTCTGAGATTTCCTGCATGAATCCACAATTTAAATGAATGACCTTACCACATTTCACACATTGCATATGTAGATGTTGATGGCAGACATCCAGTTCTTCTACATATTGAAATACCGCTTTTTTCCCCTCTTCATTTTGATATTTCATTACTTTTCCTTCTAGGACCAGTTTATCCAGATATCGATAAATCGTACTAACATTAACATTTTCGCCCTGATTTTCTAAAAAGGCTGCAATATCTGTAATACTTACTGTATGTTCTTTTTCTTCTATTAAATATTGTAAAATCAGTGTTCTGCTTTTTGTTTTATATTCCCGCTTTTTCATTTTCTCTCCCATATGACTTGTCATCGATCAGTCTCTTTATTCGCATCAAGTATGTATTATAAAAGCCATAAAATGAAAAGTCAACAAATTTGCAAATCAATTGCAATTTTATGATCATTATGGTTTTATAATATTACTTTATTACACTAGAAAAGGAGAAAACGAACCATTTCGCTTTCTCCTTCTTTTTATTGTTCTTTATAAATAAATTGTGATACTTCTCTTTTCGATGGATGAATGATCTGCTCGATTTCCTGGTTGATGGATTGCATCTCCAAATCCAGTTTTGCACTTTCCTCTGCACACTTTTTCAAGCGCTCTTCCATATCACTCATATGCGGGATATCTTTTTTATATCGTACCTTATGTTCCAAACTGGCCCAAAAATCCATGGCAATGGTTCGAATCTGAACTTCTACCTGCATATAGTCTTTTCGATCTGCCAGAAAGATCGGTACCTCAACGATTAAATGCAGACTACGATAGCCGTTTCCTTTTGGATATTTAATATAATCTTTTTTTCGGATCAGCCGGATATCATCCTGCTTTAATAATACTTCTGCAATATGATAGATATCATCCACAAAAGAACAGATCACCCGTACACCTGCTACATCATGGAGATTTTCATAAATACTCTCTGATGTAATTGGCCATTTATTTCGTTGTAATTTCTCAACTATGCTTCCTGGTGTCTTAATGCGGCTGGCAATTCGTTCAATCGGGTTACGTTTATGACGAATACTAAAATCCTCATTCAACACTTCTAATTTGGTACGTACTTCTTTAATTGCACAGCGGTACTTCATCATAAGAAGCATAAATTCTTCTGATTCCTGTATAGAACCTGCAGTCTCCTGAATCATCCGATATTCTTCTGGGTACTTCTTCTTCTCTTCCATCTTTGTTGGCATTTTTATTCTTCCTCAGTTGTCTCTTCTTTCTTTGTCTCTTCCTGTTTTGCTTCTTCGCCCTGTTCTTTTTCTTCTAATGGCTTAATATTAAAGTAAGTGACCCCGTTTTCTAATCCACCTCTGAATTCTGCCAGATCCGTAATTGTCACCAACTGATATCCCTGGTCAATCAATTCTGGTACTACTCTTTTGGACGCTTCTAAAGTGGATTCATATAAAGAATGCATCAGAATAATATCGCCATCTTTTACATTTGTCGTGGCCTTTTTATATACGGAATCTGCATTTCTTGATTTCCAGTCTAGGGTATCAATCGACCACAAAAGGATTGGTGCCTGAAGATTCTCCCTTACGGTATCATTTACTGCACCCTCTGGCGGGCGGACCAGAATAGGATCTGTTTCTTCTCCCAACTCCCGCAATTTTCGATTGCATTTATTGATTTGCTTCTTCATCCCACTAACGGATACTTTCGTCAGATTTTGATGAACATATGTATGATTGGCTAATTCACAATGGGAATTCGCAATAGCCTGTGCTTCTTCTTTGAAGTCGTCAATTCGTTGTCCTACTTCAAAAAAAGTAGCCGCTGAATCATTTTCTTCAAATAATTCTACAAATTCATCTGTAAACTTAGATGGTCCATCATCATAGCTAATGGCAACCATTGGTTTTGTACCATCCACCACTCGTGTCACCTCACCAGAATCATCTGCATAATATATTTTTTTTCCCTGGATAAACCGTCCGGTCACTACTTTTCCATCAGCCCCATAATAATAGGATTTTCCATCCTTTTTAACCCATTCATTTTTTTTCTTCCGGGCCTCTTCCTTTCTTTTGGCCTCTGCTTTTGCCTCGGCTGCTTTCGCCGCCTCTGCCTTAATATAGGCTGCTCTCACCTGATAAATCGCAAATCCAATTACAATGACCAGACCAATATATAAAATTGCCCGCAGCCAATGCTTTCTTTTTCTTCTCATATTCTCTCCTATATCCCTTTCCCTCTATTCCTCACTTATTTCTCCTTCACTGCCCTCATCCAGTGGAGGAAAATTCATATATACTTGTCCGTCCTTTGCGCCACCTCTAAATTCAATCAGATCTGTGACTGTTACTAACTGATACCCCTGTTCCTTTAATGTTGGAACAATATTTTTTACTGCTTCATAAGTGGATTCATATAAAGAATGCATGAGTATCACATCACCATCTTCAATATTAGCAGTGGCTTTTTCATATACTGACTGGGCATTTCTAGACTTCCAATCTAACGTATCCACAGACCACAAAATAATCGGCATACTAATATTTTGCTTTACCGCATCATTTACACCGCCTCCTGGAGCACGGAATAAAATCCGGTTGGTCTCTCCTGCTTTTTTTAAGACCTCTGTACACCTTTCTGTCTGACTCTTTATCTCACTCGTCCCTACCTTCGTCAAAATCTGATGGCTATAGGTGTGGTTTGCCAATTCACTATAAGAATCTACAACAGCCTGCGTCTCTTCCTCAAAATCGGCAATTCTGCTTCCTACTTCAAAAAAAGTACCTGCACTATGATGCTTTTCTAAGATCTTTACAATATCATCTGTAAACTGGGATGGACCATCATCAAAAGTTAATGCCACCATTGGTTTCGTGCCATCCACAGTTTTCGTCACTGCACCCTTTTTATCGGTATAATATATCTTTTCATCCTGCACGAACCGACCAGTTAAAACTTTTCCATCTTTGCCATAATAATAAGACTTTCCATTCTTTTTTACCCACTTATTGCGCTTGATTTTTGCTTCTGCTGCTTTTTTGCGCTCCATAGCTTCTTTCGCTTCTCTGGCAGCCACCCGTTCTTTATGTATGATCCTGACTTGTCTTACCCCAAGGACCGCCACTAAAAACATCAAAGCATAAATAGCTGCACGAATAACTTTTTTTCTTCGACGCCTGCGCTTTCTTGCCTGCACCTGCGCTTTGGTCATTTTTTTCTTTTTGGGTTTTTCTTCCTTTTTGTTCACATCTGGCATAATTATTCGGTTCACTTCCGGTTTTTGGTAATGAAATTCCTCTCTCCGGCTTCTTTGAAATTCTATGCCTTTTTTATTCTTCTTATCTTCCATAATCAACCAAATCCTCTTCCCTCAAAAACGATCGTTTATTGGTTATTTCGACAAAATATTCTAATCCATATTTGATTATTATAGTTTATTCTACTAACTTTGTAAATAAACGGACGTTACAAAGATATTAAATATCTATAAAATCATTATTTTTTATAGTTATTTTAAAACGCTGCTTAAAATTTCTTTTAAACAGCGTTTATTACTTTTTATTTTTTATTTTAATAACGAATAGGATGAAAAAACGTTACAACATTTTTTAAAAAAAATCTCTATTTTTTGTAATACGATAGGAAACCATCATCCCCACAAGCCAGACCACAATTCCCACGATTGTAAATCCTATGGCTATTAACTCTATGTGTGTTAAAATCCACTTCAGCCAAAAAGTAAAATCATCATAAAGTGTTTCAATCAGATAACTTAAGCCAAAAAACATAAGAAATCCCGGTGCCATCATAATAATTCCTGCAAGCTGCTGGCTTTTCATCTTTCCAAGGGCATAGAAAAGTATATATTGCAGGGAAGTTGTCAAAATTCCTATTCCAAAACTGATTCCCACTCCTAACGACACTATTTCCATCTCTATAGAACCGGTGTTGAGTTTTATCCCTCCAATTATCATGCTCACCCCGGTCATAAACAAGCTCAATGCCATTCCAAAACCATATCTTCCAGCCACACGTTCCCATTTCGTAACAGGCAAAAGATACAAAAATCCTGCTTCTGCTCTTTGTTCGATCAAAAAAGGCTGTGCTGCTACAATGACTGCCGCAAAATTTAGATAAAAGATACCCATAATATAGGAGTCCATTATAAAATACACAAGAGAACAAATTAACACAATTATGATTAATTTCATTTTGCATCTTCGCATATCAATCATCATCATTTTTAATGCATTCATACTATTCCCCTCCATTCTTAATATAATGAAGCATAATCTGGTCAATGCCTGCCTGTTCTATTACAAATTCACTACCAAACCCTTCCGCATCCTGGCTTTTTAAGATTGCCTCAAATCCATATGCTCCCTTCGTCATTCCAATGAGTTTTTTCTCTCTTTCTTTTGTTAAATCTTCGATAGCTCCACGAACCATGACATAGGATTCCAGCAATTCATCTTTTGTCTCATTTAATAAAATTTCTCCCTGATGAATAAATACAATATAGTCGGCGATTTGTTCCAGATCACTCAATACATGGGTAGAAAAAAGAATGCTGTGTTCTCCATCCATAATGTAGTCCTGCAGCATCTCAATAATTTCTGCTCTCATGACTGGATCTAATCCATTAGTGGCTTCATCCAAAATTAAAAGTTTTGTATCTCTGCTTAATACAGCGGCAAACATTAATTTTACCTTCATTCCTCTTGAATAATCCTGGATTTTTGTCTTCTCCGGAAGTTTCCAGTCCGTTATCATCTGATTAAAGTTCTCTTCCTGAAAGCTTACATACATACTTTTTAATATGCTTCTTATGTCTTTTAATTGAAACTCTCCAGGAAAATAAGATTCATCTCCAATAAACCCAATACTTTCAAGATACTCTTTTGGATGTTTCTCGTAACAGATCCCATCAATGGTTACTATTCCCGAATCTGGATGACATAAATGTGTAATTAAATTTAATGTTGTGGTCTTTCCTGCTCCATTTTCCCCAATGTATCCCATGATAAATCCTTTTGGAAGTTTAAAAGATACATTGTTCAATTGAAATGTGGAATAATTTTTACACAATTCGTTTACTTCTAATAAATTCATTCTCCCAGCTCCTTCCAAAGACTACGGATCAGATCATGGAACTCTTCTTCCTTTATCCCAATATATTTTGCGGTTTCTATAGCAGTCATTACCCCTTCTTCAATCCGCATTAAATAGCGTTCTTTCATAATTTCATTGTCTTTTGAAAGGACAATGCTTCCTTTTCCCTGCATGGAAGCAATAAATCCTTCCTTTTCTAAATCATTATAGGCGCGAGTGGTTGTGATCACACTGACTCCGACTTCCTTTGCAAGTTTTCGAATTGACGGTAAGATCGTTCCTTCTTTTATCTGACCATTTAAAATCTGTTCCTTAATCTGCTCCCGGATCTGCGCATAAATAGGAAGCTCTGATTGATTTGATATCATAATTTTCATGAATTCACCTTCTTCAAAGTATATACTGTATATATTAATTATATGTACAGTATATACTTTTGTCAAGAACTTGCAGTTAAAAATAAATTTTGTTTATTTTTTTATAACAATAATACCTTCACGAGTTTCTGCCGAGGAAATTTCAGAAGAGGAAATATACTACACTGACGATATTGATCCCAATATTGAAATTGAGTATGATGACAAAGAAAATGATTGTACAGTAGATGATGAAGAAGTTGAAGAGTGTATTGACAATCTTAAAAACACAATTGCAAATGCCGAAGAAGATTCTAAGGAAGAGTATTTAGTATGGATGGATGCATTTGGTGGAGAAGAGGAATAACAGAAAATTTAAAA
The DNA here is from genome assembly GCA_036311565.1 of Lachnospiraceae bacterium. GTDB lineage: Bacteria > Bacillota > Clostridia > Lachnospirales > Lachnospiraceae > Fimousia. The sequence goes on along the minus strand of JAXJPR010000036.1, from coordinate 63,057 downwards.
ATTATAATTAAAAAACATTTGCAAATACGTGTTATACTATATACTGTGACTAAAAGAATGATAAAAACAATTAAGGAGAATAATTATGACATTAGATGAGATTCGTACACAAATCGACCAGATTGATTCGCAGATTATAGAACTGTTTGTCAAGCGTATGGAGTGTTCCAAACATGTAGCAGAAGCCAAAGCGGTAACCGGAGGAGATGTATTCGTACTAGAACGGGAACTTGCTATTATTAAGAACCGGGCTTCTGACGTGGATCCAGTCATTTATGATGAATATGTAGCATTTTTAAGACATTTGATGAGTGTTAGCAGAAGATATCAGTACGGTATTTTAACAGACATGCAAGAACGTGTTCTTTCTGACAGCTTAAAAGCCGCCGGCCTAAATGCAGATCTTCCACACTCAGAAGTAACGATTACCTTTTCCTGCGATTGTTCTGCTAGTGACTTAAACCTTTACATAAATATGATTAAATTAAACAACGTATCAATCAAATCTATGTCTTTAGAAACAAAAGACGAAAAGCAAATGATTACTATGACTCTAATCGGAAAGATAACCGATGCAAATATGAAACAATTATTATGCCAAATTGGGAAGGAGTCTACCGATTTTGGTATTGTGGCATTAAGGTAGTAATAAAACAAAGCAACGTGCCACTTTTTCACGTTGCTTTGTTTTCTATCACTATTTTTCTTTCATCACACTCATATATGCTGGACGAATAATCTTATTCATACCAATCTGCTCTTCAATTCCGTGAGCACTCCATCCAGCAATACGTGCCATAGCAAAAATTGGAGTATATAATTCTTTTGGAATTCCCAACATTTCATATACGAATCCACTGTAGAAATCCACATTTGGGCTAACACCTTTGTAAATTTTTCTTTTATCTGCAATCAATTTTGGAGCGATTTCCTCAATTGCATTATAAAGAAACATTTCATCGTCTTTTTGTTTTTCTGCCGCCAGATTTTCTACAAATTGTTTGAAAATCACTTCTCTTGGATCAGAAAGGGAATATACCGCATGTCCCATTCCATAAATTAAGCCTTTATGGTCAAAGACTTCTCCATCCAACATTTTCTTTAAATAATGTTCTATCTCTTCTTTGTCTCTTAAGTCATGCACATTTTCACGAATGTTATCCATCATCTCCATAACTTTTAAGTTTGCTCCACCATGTTTTGGTCCTTTTAAAGAAGACATAGCTGCTGCCATAGCTGCATAAGTATCAGAACCAGAGGATGTTACCACTCTTGTAGTAAATGTAGAGTTATTCCCTCCTCCATGCTCCATATGAAGCATTAACGCAATATCCAAAACCTGTGCTTCTAATTTTGTATATTTCTGATCTGCTCTCATCATCATTAGAATATTTTCTGCTGCAGATAAATTTGGATCTGGACGATGAATAAACATACTATTCATATTTTCATAATGGTCATATGCCAGATATCCATACACTGCCAGCATAGGGAAAATACTGATCAATTGAATACATTGACGCAGACTGTTGTCCACAGTGTTTACATTTACCTCTGGATCATAAGATGCCAGTGTCAGAATACTTCTGGTCATGGAATTCATAACATCACGGGTTGGTGCCTTCATAATGACATCACGGGTAAAATTTATTGGAAGATTTCTACTAACCGCTAAAATTTCACAAAAGCGTTTTAACTTTTCCTCTGTTGGCTTTTCACCAAATAATAGCAAATATGCGGTTCTTTCAAAACCAAATCCTTTTTCTTTGGCTTCTTCAACCAATTCTCCGATGGTATAGCCACGATACCATAACTGTCCATCACATGGAGTCTTTTTTCCATTCACATTTTCAAATGCGATAATCTTAGATATATTCGTCAGTCCAGTCAAGACCCCTTTTCCATCCTGATCCCTTAATCCTCTATTTACGCCATATTCCTGGAATAAATTATCTGAAATGCTGTCATTCTTTCTGCATATTGACTCCTGCTCTTTGGCATAATCTAAAATTTCTTCGTATTTCATTCTATGCTTCTCCATTCACTTCTAATCTTTTTTCTGTCTTTTCCATCTCTTCACTCATGATCTGTTCAAACTCGCCTACCAGACTTACCATCATCATAAACTTATCTTTTCCAAATCGCTTTACAACTCTAATATAAAAATCGTGCAATGTATGCTGCTGTTCTTCTACAGACTCACTTCCGTTGTCCGTAATCTGAATATAGGTTCCTTCACTTCCATCTCCATCATGCGTCCAGGATACCAGTCCTCGATTAGTTAAATTTTGCACGATCTTCGTTACTTCCTTCATAGGAATCTGGAGCTCACTGGAAATTTCATTCAAATATAGTTTTCCCTTATGATCTTCATATTCCATCAAACGGGCAATGATCCACATCGCTGCATAATCAATGACCGAAATCTGTGAAAATAGTTTTTCCAATGTTTTTTTCTTCTTCCTTCCACCTGGGATTAAATTCTTCTTCATCAGTAGATTGGTTCTCTTTTCTTGTTCCATTATAACCTTCCTTTCTACTCATACAGGTATCATACCCTTATTTTTTACAGTAATGATTACTGTTTAATTTTAAACTATATTAACACATAAAAAAATATAGTCAATGGACTTTAGAATAATTTAACAAAAAGAAAAGAAACGGGTTAGATTCCGTTTCTTAATTCTTTTTCTATATTCTTGTTCATTTTTATTGCAATTTCAATCAAAGAATTGATTTCTTCTCTCGTAATTCCTTGAAAAACAATCTCCTGAATTCTTACATGCAGCTTTTCAATTTCAGCAACCAGTTCCTTTGCTGCTTCTGTTAATATGATATGCCCATATCTTCGGTCCTCTTTATCCTGCAGAACTTTAACCAGATTCTGCTGCCTCATCCGGCTGATGGATTGGGATATATGCCCTTTTGTAAATAATTTTAACTGATTCAAATCCTTTGCTGTATTATGCTCTCTTCCGGCCTTTGACAGATAATATAACAACTCCATATCAATTTTCCGAAGTTGATACTGTCTTCTTAAAGGCTCTGCCTGCTTCTCATACAATTTGCGCATCTGAGCACCATTTATCAGTATTTCAATGGGTTGTTCCACGTCTTTTCCCCCTAAAAGTTTAATTTCGAACTAACTATAACATCAACAAATCGAACTTTCAAGGATAATCTTAAGAGGCTTGAAACTAATCATTCTCATATTTGGATAATACTTCTGTAAACCACTGAGTAATAAAATGTGGTCTTGTTATGGCGCTTCCAACGATAACAGAATGAGCTCCTAAATACATGCATTTTACTGCTTCTTCCGGAGTTTTAATATGCCCTTCCATCATAACTGCTGCCTTTTTTCCTAATTCACGGCACATTTTTGCAAAATCCCGCATGTTTGGGCCATCAAAACGTTTGGTTTCTTCTGTATATCCAAATAAAGTTGGCGCTACAATATCTGCGCCTAATTCTGCCGCTCTTTTTGCTTCTTCAAATGTGGAAATATCTGCAAAGATCGGTGCTTCCGGAATTTCTTTTTTTAGTTCTGTAATAAGTTCATAAGCTGGACGTCCCTGAGCATTTAATCTGGACGTACAATCCAGGGCAATAATATCTGCTCCTGCTTCCCATACTGCCTTACAGGCATCTAACGTTGGGGTAATAAATACATCTGAATTTTCACTTTCAATTTTCCAAAGTCCAATAATTGGTAAATCTACCGCTTTTTTAATTGCTGCGATCTGTTCTGGTGAATTAGAACGGATACCAACTGCTCCACCCCACTGTGCTGCTTCTGCCATCTTTACAACCATATCATCGGTGTGAATTGGATCACCTGGCTGTGTCTGACAGGATACAATGAGTCCTCTCATAGATTCAATTAATTCTTTTTTTGAACTGCTCATAATAACTTTGTCTCCTTCCAATAAAACTACACATTTCTCCTTTTGAATAATAGTCTAACACCTTGAAATTGTACCGTCAATACGAGCATAAATTAAGAAAATGTAAATAAAATGCTTATATATGAAAACATTTTTGTATATCTTTGTGATTCCCAAGCACCATCATCGTCTCATCCTCAAACAGACGAGTATCTGGATGAATCATAAAATCCATAAAATCCTTTCGTTTAATCGCCATAATGTTAATATTATATTTTTTTCGGATATCCAGTTCACTGACCGTTTTGCCAATCCAAGCTTCTGGAATGGAAATCTCAAATATAGAATACTCCTCATTCAATTCAATATAATCAAAGATATGATCTGCACTATAACGAATCGCCGTCCAGGATGCCAGCTGCTTTTCTGGATATACAACTTCGTCTGCGCCATTTCTTAAAAGAAATTTTTCATGAACGTCTCTGGCTGCCCTTGCTACTACTAAAGGCGCTCCCAATTCTTTTAACAATGATGTAGTCTCCAGCGAGCTTTGAAAATCATCTCCGATTGCCACAATACAAACATCAAAATTTCGAACCCCCAGGGATTCAATAAAATCTTTATTCGTACTATCTCCAATTTGTGCATTGGTTACAAAGGGAAGCACTGCATCCACTCTGGATTCCTCCTTATCCACTGCCATCACCTGATGTCCCAGCTGATTTAGTTTTTGCGCAATATGCCGTCCAAATCTTCCAAGTCCTATTAATAAGATTGCTTTCATTTAACTCCTCCTTTCTTTCCTAGCCAACTGTAATCTTTTCCTGCGGAAGCCTTGATCCCTTCCTTCGCGTTCCAGATATTGCCGCAAAGATTAAAGTCAGACCTCCAACTCTTCCAAAAAACATAAGCATAATTAATATAATTTTTGATATGATTCCAAGCCCTGGTGTCATCCCTAATGTCAGACCAACGGTTCCAATTGCAGAAGCTGCTTCAAACATGCTGATTAAAATTGGAATATTTTCCACTCCACTTATGATAATACTTCCTCCCAGAAATAAGACCAGATACATCATTAAAATAGTGGATGCATTTTTTATCGCTCCATCTGCAACCCTTCTTCCAAAAAGGCAGGCATCCTCTTCTCTGCGAAATACCGCCAGTGCCGATGCAATTAAAACGGAAATGGTCGTGGTCTTCATTCCTCCGGCTGTTGACCCTGGAGAACCACCAATTAACATTAAAAGAATCATGATCATTAAGCCGGATTGACTAAATGCTGTCAAATCTACTGTATTAAATCCTGCAGTTCTGGGAGTCACTGCCTGAAAGAGCGCACCTAATACTTTTTCTCCTGTTGTCATGTGATCCCATTTGGAATTGGCAAATTCAAAAAAATAAAAATACAAGGCTGGTAACAAAATCAATATAGCTGTTACTAGCAAAATTACTTTGCTCTGCATCCGGTATTTTTTCAAGTGAATGCCATTGGTCTTTCCATCTTCCCAAGTTAAAAATCCAATACCACCAATAATAATTAACAGCATAATTGTCATATTAATCATGGGATCAGCCGTATAATCAGTTAAAGATGAAAATTGTGCTTTTGTTCCCATCAAATCAAACCCTGCGTTACAAAATGCAGAAATGGAATGGAAAATGGCATATAACATTCCTTTTCCAAATCCAAATTCTTTACAAAATACCGGTGCCATCACTGCTGCACCTAAAAACTCAAATAAAAATGTAGTCTTTAGTATAAAAGTAGTGAGTCGGACAATTCCACCTACATGGGGTGCAGAAATCGCTTCCTGCATGGTACTTCTCTGCATTAGTCCAATCTTCTTTCCTGAAATTACAGCAATTAAAACTGCGATTGTTACCACTCCCATTCCACCGATTTGAATTAAAATTAGTAAAATGCTCTGACCAAACACAGACCAATAAGTTGCTGTATCATATATCACTAATCCGGTTACACAGACCGATGAAGTTGCTGTAAAAATCGCATCTAAAAATGGCGTCCATTCTCTGGTCTTTGTTGAAATTGGAAGCATGAGCAGCACACTTCCTAGTAATATTACAAATAGAAATCCAAAAATAATAATCTGAAATGATGATAAATGCTTTTTTCTGTCTTTTTGTTTCATTGCACCACCCTCTTAATCATAATATTTCATTTTCTTAATGTAATTATCCCATGATATTCTTCATTTTTATTTGAATAATTCTCTCTACGGATTCATCAATTCTTTTTTCGGAAATCGTTCCGTCTTTTACCGCCTGTAACACACCTGCATAGGCACTTGTAAAATCAGCTGGCATTAAGATGATATCAACTCCTGCCTGAATCGCTTGCACCGCTGCCTCTGATGATGAATAATGATTGGAGATTGCCTCCATATTAAATGCATCAGTAATCACAAGATTTTCATATCCCATTTCTTCCCGAAGCAAGTCTTTTACTACCTTCTGATTCATGGAAGATGGCAATTCTTTTGAATCTGCTCCTCCTGGAACCATATGCGAGACCATAATCAATGACACATTTGCTTCTATTGCCTTCTTAAACGGAACCAGATCTGTATCCATCATTTCTTCAAAGCTTTTTTCAATATAACCACTTTCCACATGGGTGTCCTGTTTCACAGACCCCTGCCCCGGAAAATGCTTCACCGTTCCTAATATTCCTTCCCCTTCTAATCCTTTCAAATAAGCAGTCACGCATTCTGCAACTGTATTGGGATCACTGGCAAAAGTACGATTCTTTAAAATTCCTGCTGTATTTTCATTAGAAATATCTGCGACCGGTGCAAAATTTACATTAAATCCATATTCCTTCAAATAACTTCCGATATAAGAAGCCGCTTCTTCTACATCTTCTTTCCCTTTTTTTCCAAGCTGGCTTATATACGGTGTTTTCTCTACCTGGCATTTTCCACTATTGGCTATGCGCGCAACTTCTCCGCCCTCTTCATCAATTGCCAGAAATAGTGGAAGGCTTCTCTGACTGTCATTGATTTGTTTTAAGTCTGCCATCATATTTTTTAGCTGTTCATCATTTTCAATGTTTTGTGCAAATAGAATCAATCCACCAACTGGATACTGTTCCAACGCTTTTTTTGTTGTCTCTCCAGCTTGTACTACCTGCCCATAACCAGTCAGCTGCTCTGGTGTAATAAAAAACATCTGTGCCACTTTTTCTTCTAATGTCAACTCTTCTAAAAGCCTTTCTGTCTCTGATTTTTTTGCTTCTGTTGTTGTCTTTTCTGCCTGCTGACCGCTCTCTTTCTTACTGCTGCATGCTGATAAAACACCTGCTGCTGCAAGAATGAGTACGATACTTATAAAAAGCGTTATTTTTTTCTTAGTCATTTTCTCTCCATCATCTTCTTATATAATATTAAAATGCTCTAACGCGTAAGCCACTCCATCTTCCTCCAGATCTTTCGTAACAAACGTAACCATATTTTTTAAAGAGGAATCTCCATTTCCCATTAATACTGATTCTTTTGTATATTGAAGCATTGGGATATCATTGGCGGAATCTCCAATACTAATGGTATCTTCAACGTTCATGCCTAAGTATTTTAATAATTCCTCAATCCCAGTACTTTTCGAATATCCCTTTGGGATTACTTCCCAAAAATGATATCCTCGATCAATAATTTCAAGTTTCTCTTCAATCATACTTCTTAATTCATCTGCATCTTCTTCATATACATACCATGCTGTAAATTTATCAGTATGATAAGAAGAAGTTTCTTTATAATTATATTCTGCAATGGGCACTCCCTGACTACCAAAATATTCTTTTAATTGATTTCCATCTTTATGCTGAAGTTTTGGTGGGAAGAGCAATCCATATTTTCCTTCAAAGAAAATATCAAATTTTTTCTCTTCACTCCACTTAATAATCTCCTTTACTAATTTTTCATCCAGTTCTTTATGCAAAATTTCTTTTCCCTGATATTGAATATAGGTACCGCATCCACATATATACCCATCAAAAGGAAGCGTGGTAATATTTTTTCCCACACTGGCAATTGGTCTTCCTGTATTAATGAAGCATTGGTGTCCATTTTCCCTTGCTTTCTTAATAGCTTCAATACTGGACTTCGTAACACTTAGTTCTCCTTCTTTTACCAAAGTACCATCTATATCAAAAAAAATTAATTTTTTGCTCATACAATCTCTCCTATCCTTTTTTTCTCACAGAAAAATGTTATCAAAGATTTTTGTGAATTACAAGACTTCTCCTGATATACCTTTCTGTATTTCTATGTTATACTGATTTTATCAAAAAAAAGTGAGGGATGAAACAATGAAAATTGTATTTTTAGATGCAAAAACTCTTGGAAATGATATCGATTTATCTGGATTTGATGCATTAGGAGAAGTTGTCAAATATGCATCTTCTACCTTAGAAGAAGCTTCGAAACGTACCGAAGATGCAGATGTTGTCATTGTAAATAAGGTGTTAATAAACGAACAGACCATTGGAAATGCCAAACAACTAAAACTGGTCTGTGTTACTGCCACAGGAACCAACAATTTGGATAAGGAATACCTGGACAGACGAGGCATCGCCTGGAGAAATGCAGCCGGCTATTCTACTGAAATCGTGGCTCAGCATACCTTTTCCTTATTATTTTATTTAATGGAAAAGCTGCATTATTATGATGAATATGTAAAAAACGGAGATTACGCAAAAAGTGATAGTTTTACCAATTTAACTGAAAGCTTCCATGAAATCAGTGGTTCCACCTGGGGAATTATTGGTTTAGGTGCCATTGGCCGCCGTGTGGCTGATATTGCCAAAGTCTTTGGGGCAAAAGTGATCTATGCATCTGCTTCTGGTGCCGCTCCACAAGAAGGTTATGTGCAGGTGGATCTGGATACGTTATATGCCAAATCAGATATTATCTCTGTTCATGCGCCATTAAATGAATATACCCAAGATCTCATTGATAAAGAGGCTTTATCCAAAATGAAAAATAGCTGTATTTTCTTAAATTTAGGAAGAGGACCGATTGTTGTAGAACAGGATCTGGCAGATGCCTTAGAAAATGGAGAAATTGCTGCTGCCGGACTGGATGTCCTTTGTACCGAACCGATGACAGCAGAAAATCCTCTCGGCAAAATCAAGGACAGCAGAAAACTTATGATTACACCTCATATTGCATGGGCCAGTGTGGAAGCCAGAATTCGTCTGATGGATATTGTTCTGGAACATGTGAAAGAATTTTTGGAAAAATAATCTTTTAGGAAAAACTTAAGATTTACCTGCAAACTGCATAAAAACTGCCAGCAGATATCATCTACTGGCAGGAAAAAGTTTGCTATTTATTTTTTATTATTATGACAATTGGCCGCTGGCATCTCCTCTGGTATTCCATTGGTTGCATCTGTAGTTTTTGGCAAATCAATCTCTGGAATATTATCATCATCATACACATTCTTTTTTGTTTCGTAACAATCCACAGGTGGAAGATTGCTATTCTGTTTCATATGCACACACCCCTTTCGAAAATAGAATGTGTATATGCGAAAAAAATATGTAAAATTTCTCTAAATTCTTTCCACCAGCCGAATGGAGCTATCTACTAGAAACTTTATATTTTCCGTTTAATAAACCGTACTATGTTTTGTATGAATCCGATCCATATATAAAACACCTTTTGAAGCAGTTTCCACTGAAGCGACAGTTGCCACTTAAAAATAAGCAAAAAAACACCCGAAAGAGTGCAAGCACTCTCCGGGTTAATTTTTTTGCTTATTTAATCTTCTCGTTATTTACGCGCAGATTATTCGATAATTGTAGCTACACGTCCAGATCCTACTGTACGTCCACCTTCACGAATAGCGAATGTTAATCCCTGATCCATAGCGATTGGGTGAATTAATTCGATAGTCATTTCTACGTTATCACCAGGCATGCACATTTCTGTACCTTCTGGTAATTCGATAACACCTGTTACGTCAGTTGTTCTGAAGTAGAACTGAGGTCTGTAGTTGTTGAAGAAAGGAGTATGACGTCCACCTTCATCTTTTGTTAAAACGTAAACCTGAGCTGTGAATTTTGTGTGACATTTGATTGAACCTGGTTTACATAAAACCTGTCCTCTTTCGATTTCTTCTCTTTTGATACCACGTAATAAAGCACCAATGTTGTCACCAGCCTGACCTTCGTCAAGAAGTTTACGGAACATTTCGATACCAGTTACAGTTGTTTTCTGGATTTTTTCTTTGATACCAACGATTTCTACTTCTTCGTTTAAGTGGATAACACCGCTTTCTACTCTACCTGTAGCAACAGTACCACGACCTGTAATTGTGAATACGTCTTCTACTGGCATTAAGAATGGTTTATCTGTAGCACGCTGTGGGTCTGGAATATATTCATCAACAGCGTCCATTAATTCCATGATTTTATCTCCCCATTCTCCGTTAGGATCTTCTAATGCTTTAAGAGCAGATCCCTGGATGATTGGGCAATCTGTGAATTCATATTCTTCTAACTGTTCTGTGATTTCCATTTCTACTAATTCAAGTAATTCTTCATCGTCTACCATATCACATTTGTTCATGAATACTACGATGTAAGGTACACCTACCTGACGAGATAATAAGATGTGTTCTTTAGTCTGAGCCATAACACCATCTGTAGCAGCTACAACTAAGATAGCTCCGTCCATCTGAGCAGCACCTGTGATCATGTTTTTAACGTAGTCAGCATGACCTGGGCAGTCTACGTGAGCGTAGTGACGTTTTGCTGTTTCATATTCAACGTGAGCTGTAGAGATTGTGATACCACGTTCTCTTTCTTCTGGAGCTTTATCGATGTTTTCGAAATCTACTGCTGCGTTACCTTCAACTCTTTCAGAAAGAGTTTTTGTGATAGCAGCTGTTAATGTTGTTTTACCATGGTCAACGTGTCCAATTGTACCAATGTTACAATGGGGTTTGCTTCTGTCAAACTTTTCTTTAGCCATTTTTATTTGTCCTCCTTAAAATAACCGCCCCTTACGGGCATAATCAATAATAAAAATAAAAATATAGAATTTAGAATCAAAGCCCGCAAGTCCTCGGTTAAAAGAGGACTGGCTTTCTTTGATTATATTTCATTTATTATAGATTTTCAACCTATTTTTTCTTCAAAAAATCGAGTTGAAATCCTATTTTGCTTTTTCAGCAATTACTTTATCCTGAACAGATTTTGGAACTGGTTCATAGCTGCTGAAGAACATAGAGTAGTTTGCACGACCCTGAGATTTAGAACGTAAGTCTGTAGAGTAACCGAACATTTCAGCAAGTGGAACATAACCTCTGATCATTTTTCCACCACCGATGTCGTCCATACCTTCGATACGTCCACGACGAGAGTTCATGTCACCGATTACATCACCCATGTATTCTTCAGGTGTAGAAACTTCTACTTTCATGATCGGTTCAAGTAAGATAGCGCCTGCTTTCTGCATAGCTTCTTTGAATGCCATAGAACCAGCAATCTTGAATGCCATTTCACTTGAGTCTACATCATGGTAAGATCCATCATATACAGTAGCTTTGATACCAAGTACTGGGAATCCGCCTAGGATACCAGCCTGAGCTGCTTCTTCGATACCTGCTCCAACTGCTGGAATGTATTCTTTAGGAATTGCACCACCAACAACAGTAGATTCGAATTTGAATAATTCTTCTCCGTTGGCATCCATTGGTTCGAAGTGTACTTTACAGTGTCCATACTGTCCACGTCCACCAGACTGTTTTGCATATTTACTATCAACATCAACTGCTTTTGTAAATGTTTCTTTGTATGCTACCTGAGGAGCACCAACATTTGCTTCTACTTTGAATTCACGAAGCAGACGGTCAACGATGATTTCAAGGTGAAGTTCACCCATACCAGCAATAATTGTTTGACCTGTTTCAGAATCAGTATGAGCACGGAATGTAGGGTCTTCTTCTGCAAGTTTTGCAAGAGCTTCACCCATTTTACCCTGTCCAGCTTTTGTTTTAGGTTCAATTGCTAATTCAATAACTGGTTCTGGGAATTCCATAGATTCAAGGATTACTGGATATTTTTCATCACAGATTGTATCACCTGTTGTAGTAATTTTGAAACCTACAGCAGCTGCGATATCCCCTGAATATACTTTATCTAATTCTTCACGTTTGTTAGCGTGCATCTGTAAGATACGACCAACACGTTCCTTTTTATCTTTTGTTGCATTTAATACATATGAACCAGAGTTCATTGTACCAGAGTAAACTCTGAAGAATGCTAATTTACCTACGAATGGGTCTGTCATGATCTTGAATGCTAAAGCTGAGAATGGTTCTTCATCAGAAGAAATTCTTTCAACTTCATTACCATCTAAATCTGTACCCTTGATAGCAGGGATATCAGTTGGAGCTGGCATATATTCAAGAATTGCATCTAATAATTTCTGAACACCTTTGTTTCTGTAAGCAGAACCACAACATACTGGAACAGCTTCACATTCACATGTAGCTTTTCTTAATGCTGCTTTTAAGTCTTCTACAGCTGGTTCTTCACCTTCAAGGTATTCCATCATTAAATCATCATCTAATTCGCAGATTTTTTCAATTAATTCTGTATGATATAATTCTGCGTCATCCACCATGTCTTCTGGAATATCAACGATTGAAATATCTTCTCCTTTATCATCATTGTAGATATAAGCTTTCATTTCAAATAAGTCGATGATACCCTGGAATTCATCTTCTTTACCGATTGGTAACTGAAGGATGATTGCATTTTTGCCTAATCTAGTTTTAATCTGTTCTACTGCTCCGTAGAAATCAGCACCTAAGATATCCATCTTGTTGATAAATGCCATTCTAGGTACGTTATAAGTGTCAGCCTGTCTCCATACGTTTTCAGACTGAGGTTCTACACCACCTTTTGCACAGAAAACCCCTACAGCACCATCAAGAACACGAAGAGAACGTTCTACTTCTACAGTAAAGTCAACGTGACCCGGTGTATCAATAATGTTGATACGGTGTTCTTTTGCGCCTTCTTTTGGTCTACAGTTTTCCTGTAAAGTCCAGTGGCAAGTTGTAGCAGCTGAAGTAATTGTGATACCTCTTTCCTGTTCCTGTTCCATCCAGTCCATGGTAGCAGTACCTTCATGAGTATCACCAATTTTATAGTTTACACCAGTATAATATAGGATACGTTCTGTCAATGTTGTTTTACCAGCATCGATATGAGCCATAATCCCAATATTTCTGGTCTGTTCTAAAGGATATTCTCTTCCAGCCAAGGTTTTTTCCTCCTATTTTAGTCAAGCTAAAAGCAAAGGCTTCGCCACTTTGGATATTAGAATCTGTAGTGAGCGAAAGCTTTGTTTGCTTCTGCCATTTTGTGCATATCTTCTTTTTTCTTTACAGATGCTCCTGTATTGTTCATAGCATCTAAAAGTTCGTTAGCTAATCTTTCTTCCATTGTTTTTTCTCCTCTTTTACGAGAATATAAAGTAATCCAACGAAGAGCTAACGCCTGTCTTCTATCTGGTCTAACTTCGATTGGTACCTGATAAGTAGCTCCACCAATACGTCTTGCCTTTACTTCTAATACTGGCATTACGTTGTTCATAGCTTCTTCAAATACTTCTAAAGCAGGTTTTCCAGCTTTTTCTTCGATACGTGCAAATGCTCCGTATACGATTTTCTGAGCAACTCCTTTTTTACCATCTAACATGATGTTGTTGATTAATTTTGTCACAACTTTGTTATTGTAAATTGGATCTGCTAATACATCTCTTTTTGCGATATGTCCTTTACGTGGCACGTTTCTTCCCTCCTTAATAAATTTCTTAAATCATCGGTACTCATTCATTTCCACTTTTTGTGAAATGCTTGTTCGTGCTCGGACTGCGATCTCTATCATACCTGCAACAACAGGAAAATATTGCTATTCCGGCACAACTATACAAGGTAGCATAATTTATTGATGCTGCTTTGTACCAATTATATTCTGCTCCTATTTTTTAGGTCTTTTAGCTCCGTATTTAGAACGAGCCTGACGTCTGTTAGCAACACCTGCTGTATCAAGTGTACCTCTAACGATATGGTATCTTGTACCTGGTAAGTCTTTTACACGACCACCACGGATAAGAACAACACTATGTTCCTGTAAGTTATGTCCTTCACCTGGGATATAGCTTGTTACTTCGATACCGTTAGATAAACGAACTCTGGCAATTTTACGAAGAGCAGAGTTTGGTTTTTTAGGAGTTGCTGTTTTTACTGCTGTACATACTCCTCTTTTTTGTGGAGAAGATGCATCTGTAGCTTTCTTTCTTAAAGAGTTGAACCCTTTCTGAAGAGCTGGTGCAGTTGATTTTTTAGCAGTTGTTTGTCTTCCTTTTCTAACTAATTGGTTAAAAGTTGGCATTCATTTCACCTCCATGCATATTTTCTACTGTTTGTTGCTTACTTTTAAGCGAATTATGCGCTACTACACGCATTTTTAAATTTTACTTCTTTTGTCTTTATTTGTCAAGCGTTTTTACTTACTCTTTTCTTAGATTTTTCAAATCAGACCATTTACGTTAGAAATTCTTCCATAAATACCATTATATTATATTGTTGTCTTTTTTTATAAAAATAATCAATATGTTCCATAATGATCCATTTGTTTTATAATTTCTTCACCAGACAAAAAACGTACCGTCTTAACGACGATACGTTTTTCTTATTTTTTATCTTTTATTCCTCATCTAAGATGATATCTTCCATTCCCTCTTCGCTGAATGCTATTTCATCATCCTCATCTAAGTCCATTTCATCGAATGTTAAAGTTTCATCTAAGTCAGTAGAAAGTTTTACATTACGATAACGTTTCATACCTGTTCCAGCTGGAATTAATTTACCAAGAAGTACGTTTTCTTTTAATCCTACTAATGGGTCAACTTTTCCTTTGATGGCCGCTTCTGTCAGAACTTTTGTTGTTTCCTGGAAAGAGGCTGCTGATAAGAAGGAATCTGTTGCAAGAGAAGCTTTTGTAATACCAAGCATTACCTGTTCTCCTGTTGCTGGTTCTTTGCCTTCTGCAATTAATTCTTCATTTTTCTTATTAAATTCAAGGATGTTAACTAATGTTCCTGGCAAGTAATCTGCATCTCCATTGTTTTCGATGCGGATTTTCTTAAGCATCTGACGAACGATAACTTCTACGTGCTTATCGTTGATATCTACCCCCTGAAGACGGTATACACGCTGCACTTCACGAAGCATGTAATCCTGAACTGCACGAATACCTTTGATTTTCAAGATATCATGTGGATTTACAGAACCTTCCGTTAATTCATCCCCAGCTTCTAATACCTGTCCGTCCTGTACTTTAATACGAGAACCATAAGGAATTAAATATGCTTTAGAATCACCAGTTTGTTTATTTGTAACGACTACTTCACGTTTTTTCTTAGTATCTTTAATCTGAACAACACCACCGAATTCTGTGATGATTGCAAGACCTTTTGGCTTACGTGCTTCGAATAACTCTTCAATACGTGGAAGACCCTGTGTAATATCATCACCGGCTACCCCACCAGCATGGAATGTACGCATGGTCAACTGTGTACCAGGTTCTCCAATGGACTGAGCTGCAATAATACCAACTGCTTCCCCAACCTGTACAGCCTGACCGGTTGCAAGGTTAGAACCATAACATTTTGCACATGCACCAATATCGGATTTACATGTTAACATTGTTCTGATTTTTACTCTTGTATATCCTGCATTCACAACTTTTGCTGCACGTTTTGCAGTAATCATGTGATTTGCTTTTACAAGAATTTCTCCACTCACTGGATCAACAATATCTTCTGCTGCAGTACGACCTGTAATACGTTCTTCTAAGCTTTCGATAACTTCCTGTCCATCCATGAATGCTTCAACGAACATTCCTGGAATTTCTCCTGTGGATTCACAACAATCTGTTTCACGAATAATTAAATCCTGAGAAACATCTACCAGACGTCTGGTCAGGTAACCAGAGTCAGCAGTACGAAGCGCTGTATCAGATAACCCTTTACGAGCTCCGTGCGCAGAAATAAAGTATTCCAATACGTCTAATCCTTCACGGAAGTTAGATTTGATTGGTAATTCGATGGTACGTCCGGATGTATCGGCCATCAGACCACGCATTCCGGCAAGCTGTTTGATCTGCTGGTTGGAACCACGGGCTCCAGAGTCAGCCATCATAAAGATGTTGTTATATTTATCCAGTCCAGTAATCAGTTTTTCTGTTAATAAGTCATCGGCTTCGAACCATGTCTTAACAACTGCTTTATAACGTTCTTCTTCTGTCAGCATACCACGTCTATATTTCTTTGTAATTAATTCTACCTGTTTTTCAGCATCTGCAAGAATCTGTTTCTTTTCTTCTGGTACAGTCATATCAGAAATAGATACGGTAAGGGCACCACGAGTAGAGAATTTGTATCCTAATGCTTTGATATCATCCAATACTTCTGCAGTTTTGGTTGCACCATGAATATTGATACATTTATCAAGAATCTGTTTTAATTGTTTTTTACCAACATGGAAGTCAACTTCTAATTTTAATAAGTTTTCTTCTTTTGTACGATCTACAAATCCTAAATCCTGTAAAATGATTTCATTGAATAACAAACGACCCATTGTACAATCAATCATGCGGGTAATTGGATTTCCTTCTAAATCAAATCCTTTTCTTCTTACTTTAATTCTTGCATGAAGAGTAATTTCTTTATTTTCATAAGCTAAATATGCTTCATTAGTTGATTTGAAGCATTTGCCTTCTCCTTTATCACCTGGTTTTTCTAATGTTAAATAGTAAATACCAAGTACCATATCCTGTGAAGGAACAGCTACCGGACCACCATCAGATGGTTTTAACAAGTTGTTTGGTGATAATAACAGGAATCGGCATTCTGCCTGTGCTTCTACAGATAATGGTAAATGCACAGCCATCTGGTCACCGTCGAAATCGGCATTGTATGCAGTACATACAAGTGGATGAAGACGGATTGCTTTTCCTTCTACTAAGATTGGTTCAAATGCCTGAATACCAAGTCTGTGAAGT
This sequence comes from Lachnospiraceae bacterium, assembly GCA_036311565.1. Lineage (GTDB taxonomy): Bacteria > Bacillota > Clostridia > Lachnospirales > Lachnospiraceae > Fimousia. The sequence continues at coordinate 46,065 of JAXJPR010000036.1, read as the reverse complement.
GTAGGAGCACGGTTTAACATAACTGGATGTTCTTTAATGACTTCTTCTAAAACATCCCAAACTTCTGGCTGAAGTTTTTCTACCATTTTCTTCGCAGATTTAATATTATGAGCCAGTTTCTTAGAAACCAATTCTTTCATTACGAATGGCTTGAATAATTCAATTGCCATTTCTTTTGGAAGACCACACTGATAAATCTTTAAATCTGGTCCTACTACGATTACAGAACGTCCAGAGTAATCAACACGTTTACCCAGTAAGTTCTGACGGAAACGTCCCTGTTTCCCTTTTAACATATCGGAAAGAGATTTTAATGCACGGTTACCAGGACCAGTTACCGGACGACCTCTTCTTCCGTTGTCAATCAATGCATCAACCGCTTCCTGAAGCATTCTCTTTTCATTACGTACAATAATATCTGGAGCACCTAATTCAAGAAGTCGTTTTAAACGATTGTTACGATTGATAATTCTTCTATATAAGTCATTTAAATCGGATGTTGCAAAACGTCCACCATCTAACTGTACCATTGGGCGGATATCTGGAGGAATAACTGGAACAACATCTAAAATCATCCATTCTGGTTTGTTATCAGAATTTCTAAACGCTTCTACTACTTCTAAACGTTTGATGATTCTTGCACGTTTCTGTCCAGTTGCGTCTTTTAATCCTTTTCTTAATTCAGCAGATTCTGCATCTAAATCAATTTCCTGAAGAAGACGTTTCACTGCTTCTGCACCCATGCCTACTTCAAAATCACCATTAAATTTGTCGTAAGCTTCTCTATATTCTCTTTCTGTCAGAACCTGTTTATAAGCAAGTTCTGTATCTCTTGGGTCTAATACAATATAGGATGCGAAATATAAAACTTTTTCCAAAGTTCTTGGTGAGATATCTAAAATAAGTCCCATACGGCTAGGGATTCCTTTGAAGTACCAAATATGTGAAACAGGGGCTGCAAGTTCAATATGACCCATTCTTTCACGTCTAACATTTGCTTTTGTTACTTCAACTCCACAGCGATCACAGACAACGCCTTTGTAGCGTACTTTTTTGTACTTACCACAATGACATTCCCAGTCTTTGCTTGGTCCAAAGATTTTCTCACAGAATAAACCATCTTTTTCTGGTTTTAATGTTCTATAGTTAATTGTTTCAGGTTTTTTGACTTCTCCTCTTGACCATTCACGGATCTTTTCAGGAGAAGCTAACCCGATCTTAATTGCATCAAAGTTCATTGGTTGATCCATTTGTTGATTGCTAATTTCAGACATTCAGGCTGCTCCTTCCTATATATCTATCACTGCAGGCAGGCGTATCTTATAATAAAGATACGTCGTCATCGCCTTCTTCCAAGTTTCCTTCTTTAAATCCTAAGTTACCAAGTGATTCTCCATCTTCGTATTTATTAAATGCTGGATCTCCTTCAATCATTGGTTTTAATTCATCAGGTTCAGCGGTATAGTCTACGCTTTCAGGAATTGCTACTTCTGTAGAATCATCCTTTAATACTCTGACATCCAAAGCTAAAGATTGGAATTCTTTTAATAATACTTTGAAGGATTCAGGAATACCTGGTTCAGGGATATTATCTCCCTTAATAATTGCTTCATACGTTTTTACACGACCGATAACATCATCGGATTTTACAGTTAGGATTTCCTGTAATGTGTAAGAAGCACCATACGCTTCCAGTGCCCAAACTTCCATTTCCCCAAATCTCTGGCCACCAAACTGAGCTTTACCACCAAGTGGCTGCTGAGTAACCAGTGAGTAAGGACCGGTAGAACGTGCATGGATTTTATCATCTACCAAGTGGTGCAGTTTCAGGTAATGCATGAAACCAATGGTTACTGGATTGTCAAATTCTTCTCCAGTTCTACCATCACGAAGCTGAACTTTACCAGTTCTGTCGATTGGAACACCTTTCCATTCTTTTCTATGGTCTCTGTTTTCATACAGATAATCCATAACTTCGTCATTTACTTTTGGTCCCCATGTTTCCTGGAACTCTTCCCAACTCTTATTAGCATAATCGTTAGCCATTTCTAAGGTATCCATAATATCGTATTCGTTAGCACCATTAAATACCGGTGTTGCAACGTTAAATCCTAATACCTGAGCAGCTAATGATAAGTGGATTTCAAGGACCTGTCCGATATTCATACGAGAAGGTACCCCTAATGGGTTCAGTACGATATCCAATGGACGGCCATTTGGTAAGAATGGCATATCTTCTACAGGTAAGATACGGGAAATAACCCCTTTGTTACCATGACGACCAGCCATCTTATCTCCTACAGAGATTTTTCTCTTCTGCGCAATATATACGCGGACTGTTTTATTTACTCCAGGAGGCAGTTCGTCTCCATTTTCTCTTGTGAATACTTTTGTATCCATAACTACCCCGTAAGCACCATGTGGCACACGAAGGGAAGTATCACGAACTTCTCTTGCTTTTTCACCAAAAATCGCACGAAGAAGTCTTTCTTCTGCTGTCAGTTCTGTTTCTCCTTTTGGAGTTACTTTACCAACTAAAATATCACCGGCACGAACTTCCGCACCAATACGGATAATACCGTTTTCATCTAAGTCTTTTAATACATCTTCACTTAATCCAGCTAAATCTCTTGTGATTTCTTCCTGACCAAGTTTTGTATCTCTTGCTTCTGCTTCATATTCTTCGATATGAACAGAAGTATATACGTCATCTTGTACCAGACGTTCACTTAATAATACCGCATCTTCGTAGTTATAACCTTCCCAGGTCATGAATCCGATCAATGGGTTTTTACCAAGTGCCATTTCTCCATTAGCAGTAGAAGCACCATCTGCTAATACATCTCCAGCTTTTACTTTATCTCCAACATTTACAATTGGACGCTGGTTCATACAGTTACCCTGGTTACTTCTTGCAAATTTAATGACATGGTAAATATCTGTTGTTCCTTCTTCTGTACGAACAACGATTTCTTTACTTGTAGAACGTTCCACCACACCATCATTCTTGGCGATAATACATACCCCTGAATCAAAGGCTGCTTTTGCTTCCATACCAGTTCCAACAACTGGAGCTTCTGTACGAAGTAATGGTACTGCCTGACGCTGCATGTTAGATCCCATCAGCGCACGGTTCGCATCATCATTTTCCAGGAAAGGAATCATAGATGTTGCAACTGAGAATACCATCTTTGGAGATACGTCCATTAAGTCAATTTTTTCTTTAGGGAATTCTGTTGTTTCTTCGCGGAAACGACCAGATACACTTGAGTTTACAAAGTGTCCATCATCATCTAATGGTTCGTTCGCCTGCGCTACGATGAAATTATCTTCTTCATCTGCAGTTAAGTAAACAACAGCATTTGTTACTACTGGATTTGCTGGATCACTCTTATCTAGTTTACGGTAAGGAGCTTCAATAAATCCATATTCATTAATTCTCGCATAAGTAGCCAATGAGTTGATCAGACCGATGTTTGGACCTTCAGGAGTTTCGATTGGACACATTCTTCCATAGTGAGAATAGTGTACATCTCGAACTTCGAATCCGGCTCTGTCTCGTGACAGACCACCTGGTCCCAATGCAGATAAACGTCTCTTATGTGTCAACTCGGATAATGGGTTGTTGTGATCCATGAACTGAGATAACTGAGAACTTCCAAAAAATTCTTTTACTGCTGCTGTTACTGGCTTAATGTTGATTAAAGACTGAGGAGTAATTGTTTCTACATCCTGTGTTGTCATTCTTTCACGAACAACTCTTTCTAATCTTGATAAACCAATGCGGTACTGATTCTGTAATAATTCTCCTACAGCTCTGATACGTCTGTTTCCTAAGTGGTCAATATCGTCCACATTACCTAAGCCGTATTCTAAATGCATATTGTAATTAATAGAAGCTAAAATATCTTCTTTTGTAATGTGCTTTGGAATTAATTCTGCAATGTGTTTCTTAATTGCATCTTTTAATTCTTCACCTTTATATTCATTCAATAAATCTTCAAGTACAGGGTAGTAAACGTTTTCATGAATTCCAAGTTCTTCTGGATCAAAATCAACATATGCTGCTAAATTTACAGTCATATTAGACAACACTTTGATGTTTCTTTCCTCTGTCTGGACAGTAACAGATGGGATTGCTGCATCCTGAATCTGTGTTGCAATTTCTGTAGTTACTGTTGTTCCTGCTTCGGCAATAATTTCTCCTGTAGTCATATCAACGACATCTTCTGCCAATACAGAATTCACGATTCGGCTCTTTAATGCCAGTTTTTTATTAAATTTATAACGTCCAACTTTTGCTAAATCATAACGTCTTGGGTCGAAGAACATGCTGTTGATCAAGCTTTCTGCGCTATCCACAGATAAAGGTTCTCCTGGTCTGATCTTTTTGTATAATTCAAGTAACCCGTCCTGATAGTTGTCTGATGGATCTTTTTCAATACTTGCAAGGATTTTTGGTTCTTCTCCGAATAATTCCTTGATTTCTGCATTAGTCCCAATTCCTAATGCACGAATTAAAACAGTGATCGGTACTTTTCTTGTTCTGTCAACACGAACATAAAATACGTCATTTGAATCTGTTTCGTATTCTAACCATGCTCCACGATTTGGAATTACCGTAGAAGAGAATAATTCTTTCCCGATCTTATCATGCGAAATCACATAATAAATACCAGGAGAACGAACTAACTGACTGACAATAACACGTTCCGCACCATTAATTACGAATGTACCTGTTTCTGTCATCAAAGGAAGGTCACCCATAAAAATGTCATGCTGTTTGAATTCATCTTCATCCTTATTATATAATCTAACTCTCACCTTTAAAGGAGCTGCATAAGTTGCATCTCTTTCTTTACATTCTTCAATTGAATATTTGACATCATCTCTACATAAAATAAAATCAACAAATTCCAGACTAAGCTGTCCATTATAATCTGCAATTGGAGAAATGTCTTCAAAAACTTCCTTTAACCCTTCGTCTAAAAACCACTGGTAAGAATTTTTTTGAATTTCAATAAGATTAGGTACTTCTAAGACATCATCCTGTCTTGCGTAGCTAACTCTGCTTTTTGTCCCAGATTTGACTGGGCGGATTCTGTTCTTTTCCATCGACGTTTTCACCCCTTGTAATGAAATCTTGTTATCATATTACATATATCCACAGGCGTAATTAGCCATTATGATACAGAATAATATGATATCATAATTGTCAAGGGGCGTCAAGGACATATTTTCAAATTTTATAAATTATTTATGGGATTCCATATATTCTATGACTTCCTTTAATTTCTCTGCTGTAATTCTATATGGATAATGTCCAACATCTGACATCTCAGGAATCTGTTCCATAACTGGCAAAAATTCTTCTGGTGTAAAGTCAATGTCTCTTAATCGTACCGGGAGTCCCAGCTTTAAATTTAAATTCCGTATCTTCTCGAATACTTCCATTTGTCCATCATAAAGCAACGCAATCAACACACCAAATCCAACGACTTCTCCATGCAGATGCTTTTCTTCAATGACCGGATGTACTGTTAATGCATAAAAAACTGCATGGACAAGACCGCTATTATAGTCAGGCGTGAAATCTCTGATTAAAAGTATGGAAGCAATGGCTGTTGTAACTACAATGGCAAGCATCGCCTGTTCCAGTTCATAGGAACAAACCCTTTTTGATTATCTTCATATGCCTTTGGTCCATATTGGAGAAGGGGTTCTAAGCACATCTGCTGACTGCCACCCCAAGCGCTGTAAATTCTTTCCATAAATTATTGTGCCCAATACTACAAATTCCGTTCTTTTTATGGCTTCTTTGATTTTTTCCTCTGCAGCTTTTAAGGCTTTTTTTCCGCCAATGATTACAATTTTTGTTCCAGATTCCCTGCAAATAGATGGAATATGTGTATATACATCCGTTCCAAATAATATAATGACAAAGATGAATACACCTATGATCAACGTACAAATTAGATACGGCATTCCTGTCAGTGCATTTAAGGTAGCCTCACCAGTAGCAAATGCAACTGCAGGTGCCATACATACCATAACGAAATATTCTATTTCGTACATTCCATAATAATAGAACAAAGATAATAATGCCTGGGCTACAACCGGCATCACCAGTGCTCCAATTCCAAAGTTAATAAAATACTGATAAATCTGCGCTCCAGAGGCAAATTCTCCTCCAAACTGTGTGGTAAAACCTACGAATACAATTCCAAGTGCTAATGAATTTGTACTTTTGTACATCAAAAAAGCTCCTGTCCCTGAAATTCATCCGGGACAAGAGCCATATATTCATTCACTCCTGTGTTGCCACCCTTATTGACATAATATCTATGTCCACTCATTGCATACTATCATATGCGTTACTCGATAACGAAGCATTTCCTCCGTCTCACCTACTAAGCATAAATAACTGCCCTTGAGTCTGCCCTCGTAAGTCCATTCAAAATACGATTCCGTATGCCTTCCACCGACCGGCATCTCTCTGGACGAAATCTGTCTGTTCCTACTCCTCTTACTCATCGGTTTTATCTTGCAGGCAGTTTTTTGTATATGCTCTTTCTCTTACTTTCCCCATCATCGTTTTAATTGCTTTACTTTTTTCTTCACTTCTTTTGTTACTCGATAAGAATCACAGATTTTCTGAATCGCTTTGTTTTGTGTAAAATCATCCATCTGATTTTCTTGTAAAAATTGATAAGTAAGTTCTGAATATTTTACAAAGCAGACCGAAACTGCCCAGGCAACTGCCATTTTCACATAATACCCTTCATGCTGGATCTGATTGCACCATTCTAACACTTGTTCTACGTATCTATCATCAATAAAATGCCCAAGCATACAGACTACTGCGACCCGAATGGTATATTCCTGATTTTTATCAATACAGGAAAGTAAATAATCCCACCAATATTCCGGATTCTTCTTCATCCACTTATAAGTCATGCAGCAACTATCACAAATGGCCCAGTTATCAATATGGCAGATAAACTGGTCAAGCCATCTCCTGCGCTCCTCATCTGTAAACTTTGCATACCCAATCACGAAACCATAAATCATGATTTCTTCATAATAGACGTCGTCCTTATTCATACTAAGTGCTTCCTCTATACTGTTCAGATACACTTCCGGTTCCTTTTTCGCTGCCATTTTGGCAAGTTGGCGAAGTTTTGGCAATCGCACGCCCAGCATGTTCGCAGCACCTGGTACAATCTTTTCATTAAATTTTTTATAGTCTTCTTCTGAAAAAGATTCTAATTGTTCTCGCATGGAATCAATCATAAATAATTCCTCCTCTTATAAGCGTTACTTTTTATATTTTGCCTGATACTTCATTTTTATCTAATCCCAATATATCAAAACTGCTTCTACATTTAAACATTCTTAATAACATGAACACAAATAGCAATTCATATTCTTAAAATAATTGTCCTCTTTCTTGACTTCTCGCCAAGCATGCACCATAATGAAGCCATAAAGTTAACTTTTTAACAGAAAGGATTCACGAGTTATGGTTTATGAAGGAATGGTCTATCGTCCCCCCAGTGAGGCTTACAGTTTAATTATTCAAGTGACCATCGGCTGCAGTCAAAACAGCTGCACATTTTGCAGCATGTATAAAGAAAAGTCTTTTCGTATCCGCGATTTAGCTGATGTTCTGACAGACTTTGCAGAAGCAAGAAAAAGATACTGCCATGTAGAAAAAATCTTTCTCGCAGATGGAGATGCTTTCATTTGCAAAACCTCTTATTTGCTGGAAATATTAAACTACATAAAAATAAATTTTCCTGAGTGCAAGCAAGTCACATCTTATGCCTCACCAAAAAGTGTTTTATTGAAACACCCAAAAGACTTGTCATTGCTTCAAAAATCCGGACTATCCATGGTTTATCTTGGCTTAGAATCAGGCAATAAAGAAGTATTAAAAGACATAAAAAAGGGAGTTACTCCAGAAACAATGATTGCTGCAGCCAACTTACTTCATACCGCTGGCATTCGACTGTCCGTTACTGCCATCTCCGGTTTAGGGGGAAGTAGGCATTGGAAAGAACATGCCATTGATACTGGAACGGTTTTATCTGCAATGAGACCAAATTATATCGGACTTTTAACATTGATGGTAGAACCAGGAACTCCACTACAATCAGAAGTTGCCCGAGGTGCTTTTAAACTTTTAACCCCTTATGATATTTTGCATGAAACAAAAGAATTACTCATGCATCTTGATTGTCCTGGATGCATTTTTCGTGCCAATCATGCATCCAATTATGTAAATTTACGTGGTACACTAAATACCGACAAAGAGAAAATGCTTGCTCTTTTAGAAGAAGCAATCGAAGGAAATATCCATTTAAAATCTGAATGGATGAGAGTATTATAATGGAGGAATACTATGAGTAAATATAAATTAGTCGCTTTTGATATGGATGGAACCCTATTAAATTCCAAAAAAGAAATTGCAAAAGACAGCATTCATGCGATACAAAAAGCAGTCTCTGCCAGAAAAGAAGTCATCTTATCTACTGGAAGAGGTCCAGCAGAACTGACTGATTACATTTGTCAAATTCCAGGACTTCGATATTTAGACTGTCTCAGTGGAGCAATGGTTTATGATCTAAAAGAAAAAAAAATCATTTATTCCAATCCACTCCAGCCAGAAATCGTAAAGAATCTATTAGAAATAGCAAAAGAAGAAGATACTATGATTCATTTTTTGACCAATGATTCTATTGTTCAAAAAAGTGATTTAGAAAATATGGGGCATTATAATATGTCAATTTATAAATCCATGTTTGAAAAAATCACTCAGACCTATGAAAACATTTATGAAACTTATCATCAAAATCCATTTCCTGTGGCAAAACTTAATATATACCATACTTCTACTGATAGCAGAAGAAAAACAGAAGAAAGAATCAAACAATCTGGTCTGGCAGTTTCCATGGTCTATTCTGAATTTTCTTCTCTGGAAGTCTCCGCGCAGGGTGTAAATAAAGGAACAGGGCTAAAAAAACTCTGCCAGCATCTCGGTCTTTCTATAGAAGAGACCATCGCAGTTGGAGACGCAGATAATGATACGGATATTTTAAAAACTGCTGGATTAGCAGTTGCTATGGGCAATGCCAAAGATTCCATTAAAGCCATTGCAGATGTAGTCGTTTCTGATTGCGACCATAATGGCTGTGTTGAAGTAATTCAAAACTACCTTTTATAAAATCGAAAAGCATCCTTTTTAGCATATCATAAATAAAAGGATGCTTTTTCATTATTTTAAATCTCCACCTGCTATAATGTATGAATAAATCTTAGAAAAGCATCTCTTCCTTCCTCTGTGCATTTATACACTCCGGCATTTTCCAATACTTTTATGAATACCTTCCCAATTTCTTCCTTGATGATATCATGGACATTTTCTTCATTGATAACTTTATATTTCTTAGTAAATTCCATTGCCCAGTCTGCATGTTTCTCAAGTTCCGGATAAGTATCTAGACTTTTTCCATTTACCAGACAGTCAGCTAAAAGTTCCATTTCCGTTTTTAATCTGGCTGGAAGGATTGCGAGCCCCATAACTTCAATCAGTCCAATATTTTCCTTTTTAATATGATGATACTGGGCATGAGGATGATACACACCTAACGGACATTCCTTTGTTGTAATGTTATTTCTTAACGTAAGGTCTAATTCGTATATTTCTCCTTTTTTGCGTACAATCGGGGTGATCGTATTATGAGGTTCGCCCTTGGTATTGGCAAATATAAATGCTTTTGCGTCCGTATATTGGCGCCATTTTCTTAAAATATGGTCTGCAAGATCAATCAGACGATGCGACTCTTTGCTGCGGATACGAATAACGGACAATGGCCATTTTACAATCCCCGCCTCTACATCTTCATATCCAGGAATGACTACTTCCTTTTCTATAGGTGCTTTCGCCATGGCAAATGTATAATTGCCTCCCTGGAAATGGTCATGTGTTAAAATTGAACCACCTACGATTGGCAGATCCGCGTTTGAACCAAGGAAATAATGGGGAAATTGTTTCACAAAATCAAATAACTTTTTAAATGCGTCCCTGTCAATCTTCATAGGTGTATGTTCGCCTGAAAACACAATACAATGCTCGTTATAATATACATATGGGGAATATTGAAAGCCCCATGGTCTCTCATTAATCGTAATCGGTATCACTCTGTGATTTTGTCTGGCAGGGTGATTTACCCGTCCTGCATATCCTTCATTTTCCATGCAGAGCTGACATTTTGGATAGCTGCTCTGCTTTTGAAGCTTTGCTGCCGCAATTGCCTTTGGATCTTTTTCTGGTTTTGATAAATTTATGCTGATATCAATGGGTCCGTACTGACTGTTTACTACCCAACGGATATCTTTTTTGATACGATCCCTTCGAATATAATTACTATCCTGACTTAACTTGTAATAATAGTCCGTTGCTTCTGTTGGAGAAGACTCATATTTTTTCCAAAATGTACGTGCCACTTCGCTTGGATGAGGCATCAGACAGTTCATAATCTTTGTATCAAACAGATCTTTTTGAACAACACCGTCATTTTCCATCAATCCTCTTTCATAGGCAAATGTAAGAAGATCCTCTAAGATTTCTTCTAATGGAGCTCCTTCTACCTGCGCTGGTTCTTCATAGCTATCCAGTTTGAGCACTTCTAAAATCTGATTAGTCGTATATCTTTTATCTTCCTTCGGTACCAGATCGGTCAATATGCCATACTGGACCAACTGTGCAATTCTTTCATCTACTTTCATTTTCTCATCCACCTTATTTATTACTGTATCCGTGCGGATGTGTACTGTGCCATTTCCATGCAGAAGCAATGATTTCTTCTAAATCTGCATGCTGTGGATTCCATCCTAAGACATCCTTGGCTTTCTGGCTGGAAGCAATTAACACTGCCGGATCACCAGCTCTTCTTCCTTCTGCCACTGCTTTTATCGGTTTTCCTGTTACCTTTCTTGCCACATCAATAACTTCCTGTACCGTGAAACCTACTCCATTTCCAAGATTGAAGATATTACTTTCTCCGCCATTCATCAGATATTTTACTGCCAGAATATGTGCTTGTGCCAGATCAGTCACATGGATGTAATCGCGGACACAAGTTCCATCTTTAGTATCATAATCACTGCCAAAGATACTGATATGTTCTCTCTGCCCATTTGGGACCTGCAAAATAAGCGGAATCAGATGAGATTCTGGATTGTGTGCCTCTCCAATGTTTCCACTTTTATGGGCACCGCATGCATTAAAATAGCGGAGAGACACATAACGCAGGCCATGAGCCTTTCCTGTCCATTTGAACATCTTTTCCATAGAAAGTTTGGTTTCCCCATAAGTATTGGTCGGATTGGTCGGGTCATCTTCGGAAATTGGCACTCGTTCTGGTTCCCCATAAGTTGCAGCGGTGGAAGAAAATACAATTTTATCAATTCCATGTGCAACTAAAGATTCTAATAATACTTTTGTTCCACATAAGTTATTATCATAATATTTTAATGGTTTTACCATGCTTTCTCCCACCAATGAGTTTGCTGCAAAATGAATGACGGCATCGATATCTTTTTCCTGATCCAAAACAGAATCAACAAATGCACGGTCTCTTAAGTCTCCTTTATAAAAAATTGCTTCTGGATGGACTGCTTCTATATGTCCAGTTTCTAAATTATCAATAATAACAACCTCTTCACCTGCATCAATCAATTCATATACGGTATGAGAGCCAATGTATCCAGCTCCTCCTAATACTAAAATCTTCATAATTTTTCCTTTCCTTTTGATTTGTTCTACGCTAAAACTTTCATTCCGCCGTATTTTCTTACTTTCAATACATGACAAGAACCTTCTCCAAACACGCCATCCATGGCTGTTCTTATCTGATCTACATAATCATTTTCCACAAAAATCTGAATGGTTCCAGCAAACCCGCCTCCATGCACTCTGCTGACACCATGATTTCCTAACACACTTTCCGCCACTCCAAGACCAATCGACATGCTCTGATTTTGTACATCTTTGTTTGTATATACATTCTGAAGATATTGAAAGGAAGAATTGCCAGATTCTTTTACCAGCTGTAAAAATTCCTGGAACTTTCCATCGCGTAACGCTTCTACCTGTTTTCCGACCCTTTCATTTTCTTCCATAAAATGAAGGGCACGAAGGACCGGACGGTCTCCTAATTCTTTTCTTAATGCTGGAATGGCCTGAAAGAATTCTTTTTTATCTACCTGACGAAGCACTTCTTTTCCAAGTTTTTCTGCTACTGCTTTCATCTCATAAGGAACAGCCGCATATTCATCCGTTAAATCTGCATGAGAACCTTTAGTATCTACGATACATAAGCTATGTTCATAAGCTTCAAATTCTACCTCTACTTTCTTCATGACTGGTTCCTTTGGATCTGCAAAATCAATATTAATCAGACCGCCCACAGAGCAGGCCATTTGATCCATCAAGCCACAAGGTTTTCCAAAATATACATTTTCTGCATACTGCCCTGCCTGTGCAATAAATACCGGACTGATGTTCATGTCATTGTATAATCCTGAAAGAATGGTTCCAATGATTGTTTCAAATGCTGCAGAAGATGATAAGCCAGCTCCGACCAGAACATCGCTGGTCACAAATGCCTGAAATCCTCCTATTTTATATCCTGCTTCTTTTAATTTAGCTGCCATTCCCCGAATCAGGGCTGTCGTAGTCCCTTCTTCCTCTGGTTTCTTCTCTAAATCATTTAAATCCACTTTTATCAACTGGTCATAGCCATCGGACACTAATTCAATGCTTCCTTCTTTTTTCCCTACAACTGCAATCGCATCTAAATTAATGGAAGTAGCAAGCACACAGCCATACTGATGGTCCGTATGATTTCCACCTACTTCGCTTCGTCCTGGTGCGCTATAAATTTCTACTTCTCCTTCTCCAAATAATTTTTCATATGTTTCAATGGCTTTTACGTATCTTTTTTCCTGATATTTTAATAAAGATTCATCTAAATAAATGTCTTTTAATAACTCTCTATGTGCCTGCGCTTTTAATTCTTTTACTAAATTATTTGTTTTTTTCATTATCTTTTACCTCTTATTTTACTATTTCAAATTTATAGGAAGTGGAAGATTCAAAACTCTCTCCCTTTCTTAAAATGACACCGGGTTCCGTTTCAATATTAATAGAATTTGGCATCATCTGTGTCTCTAAACAAACGGCATAACGGTTCTTATTTTCCCCATGTTTTCCCGGTAATCCTCCAGACAGAAAGTTTGCGGTATAAAGCTGTACCCCCGGCAGTGTTGTCGATATAGAAAGCTTTCTTCCCGTTTCTTCGTGGTATAATTCCATTTGATTTTCAGCTTTATTTAGTAAAAACGTATGGTCATAACCTCCACCCAGTTTTAACTGCTCTTCATCTGCTCCAATCCGTTCTCCAATCGAATGATAGGATCGAAAATCAAACGCTGTCCCTTCTACATCCATAGTCTCCCCTGTGGCCAGCCCCGTATGATCGATGCATAAGATCTGATCTGCCTCAATCAAAAGCTTATGAGTCAAAATATCTGTTTTTCCACCTGTTAAGTTGAAGTAAGAATGATTTGTAAAGTTGCAGATGGTATCCTGATCACTGACTGCATGATAACGGATGGTCAAAACATCTCCTTCCAGACAATATTCTGCTTTTAACGTTAATGTCCCCGGATATCCTTCTTCCATATGAGGAGATACATAAGTAAAAATAATCCGGTCCTCTTTTATTTCATAATCAAATAACTTTTTGTCAAATCCGATCTGTCCTCCATGCAGATGATTGACCCCGCTGTTGATTGCCAATTCATACCGTTTTCCATTCAGACAAAAGGATCCGTGTCCAATTCGGTTAGCAACCCTTCCCACCAGGGCACCCAGATATTTATCATCCCGATAATAATCATCCACCTCTTCTAACCCCAGAACCACATCATCTTCCTGTCCGTTTTTGTCCTTCATCAATATGGACAAGATGTGGCATCCTAAGTTGGTTACTTTTACAGTAAGATTTTCATTTTTCATTTCAAAGAGAACTATTCCATCGTCTCTCTTTTCTGTCACTGTTATTGTATCCATAAGTTCCTCCATTTGTTTTTTGCTTTACCTCTGTTTCTTTACTAAAATAATATATGATTTTTAGTAAAATGTCAATATATTTTTTACTTATTATTTAGTAAACTTTTAACTTGAATTTTACTAAATTTTTTTCACTGAAACACTTTGATTTTTTTTGACATTTTGCTATAATAAATAACATAGAAAGGACGTGTATCAATGGCTACATTAAAAGACATTGCCGCATTAGCACAGGTTTCGCCTGCAACCATTTCACGTATTTTAAATCAAGATGAGACATTAAGTGTTGCCCCAGAAACGCGCGAAAAAGTCCTTGCTATTGCAAAAGAGCTTCAATATGAAAAAAAAACAAAAAATAATAAAGCAGCAAAACAACCCATTACCATTGGAATTTTCCAATGGTATTCCATGTTCCAGGAATTAGAAGACCCATATTATCAGACAATTCGTAATGGAATCGAATCCTATTGTATGGAATTTAATATCCGTGTGGTACGTATTTTCCAGACCGATTATGATTATGCAAAGCAATTATCTATGTTAGATGGTCTGATTTGTATTGGAAAATATTCAAAAGAAGATATTCGCCGTTTTCAAGATATCAGTGAACAGCTCATGATCATCGATATGGTTTCTCCACACATTGATTTCAATTCCATTGTTTTAGATTTCCGGAGAGCAGTTTTTGATGTGATGGATTATCTGACTTCTTTGGGACATAAAAAAATCGCCTATCTTGGCGGTGTAGAACATGTTGGAAACGACATTTATTTCGAACAGCGCAAAGCCGCTTTTATTGACTACTGTATCTCTCACGATTTAGAATATGAGCCTTATATTATTGAGGATGAATTTTCTGCTGAATCTGGATATCAAATGATGCAAACACTTTTAAAAGGTGATTGTGTTCCAACAGCTGTATTTGCAGCCAGTGATCCCATTGCAATTGGAGCACTGCGTGCTTTACATCAGGCAGATTATCACATTCCAGATGATATTTCTGTTGTTGGATTTGACGACATTAACGTAGCATCTTATACCAATCCTCCGCTGACTACGGTTCATGCGCCAGCAGAATACATGGGAAAATATGCCGCACGGTTTATTCATCATTCCATCTTACAGGAAGAATCGAATACCATTCCGCTGCAAATTACCCTTCCTTGTACACTTATTAAGAGAGACAGTTGTGGAAAGGCCCCAAAATAAAGAAGATGTACCCAATCGGTACATCTTCTTTTTACTTTGTTAGTTTCTTATTGTTTCATCTTCTCCAATGTTTCTTCTGTCAAACGAATGGCATCTTCAATACATCCAGCACAGCTTCTTAAAGCTGTTCCAGTTTCTACTCCTTTTAACTCCTTGCAGATAGTAGAGCCATTCTGTTCACGGAATTTCGCTACCAGTTCTCTGACAATTTTTAAAGTTTCTGGCTTAGAATCTGGATTTTCCAGGTTTGCTGTACTGTTGATCATTCCGATGACCATAGCAGCTCCGGAAAGTGCACCACATACTCCTTCCATGTCTGCCATACCAGCACTAAATCCTTCATTTAATTTAAATACCGTTTCTTCATCTAATCCCATTTCTTCACAAAAAACGCATGCAACGGCCTGGCTACAGCTATATCCTTTTTCGTGTTTTTCATCTCCCAATGTAATTCGGCTCATGTTATCTCCTCCTTGGTAATTCTTTCTTTTCAATTACTATACCTTTTTTTTGACTTGCTTACAAGGAGTCAATGGATATGTCTTGATTTGTTCCGGAAAATAATGGATAATAAACTAAGAAATATGGATATGATCCATTTAGAATAATACCATCTGGAGGTAATGATCATGCCTTTGAAAGAATATAACAAAGCAAGGAAATCTGCTATGAAGGATTTTCGCGCCCACTCCATTCGGGGTGAATATCCTTATCTGCAGGTATTAGATGACATATTAAATTATACCGAGACCGACGGCGAATGTGATCTTGGATTAGTGGAAATCCCTATTGCTCAAATTGCGGGAACCAAAAGCCGTGGCCGTACCAATGCTTTTGCCAGCAATTTTATGCCTCTTTTAGAAGAGGATACTGAATTTGCTGCCAAGTGGATAAATTTATCCAAAGCACATTTTGAAGAAGGTATCAGAGATCCCGTCGAAGCCTATGAATTTATGAATCATTTTTATATTGTAGAAGGCAATAAGCGTGTTAGTGTCATGAAACATTTTGGCGCTGTTACCATTCCCGGCCATGTGACCCGGATCATTCCAAAAAAGAATACTTCCAAAGAATCCATCGTTTATTATGAATTTATGGATTTTTATCGAATCACACATTTGAATTTTATAATTTTTTCAGAACCGGGAAGTTATTCTACTTTGCTAAAATATATTAATCCGGATAATCATCAAAGATGGAATACTGATATGCAAAATCATTTTAAATCTGCGTATTATCGTTTTACACAGCTTCTGTCTGAATACAGTAACATGAAACTTCCTCTGACACCGGCAGATGCATTTTTGATTTATCTTGATTATCATAGATACGAAGATCTTTTTGAAAAATCCCAGAAGATTTTAAAAGAAGAGATTTCTCTTCTGTGGGAAGATTTTTTGTTGTTTCCAAATAAGCGCCGTCTCACGCTTAAGATGGATCCGGAACATGTGGGTGCTTCTCCTCTCCGAGGATTGCTCCGCCGGACGAATCCACCTTTAAAAGTCGCCTTTATTTATTCCAAGTCGCCGGAAACATCCAAATGGACATATATGCACGATTTAGGAAGAAGACAGTTAGAAGAGGAGTATGGAAATCAGATTTCTATTTTAGTCTATGACAATATCCAGACTGCCGCAGAAGGTACAAAAGCAATGGAAGAAGCCATTAAAAAAGGCTGCAGTGTTCTATTTGTAACAACTCCAAGTTTGTTAAAATCCTGTACCTCCATCGCTGGTAAATATCCTCATGTGAAGATTTTAAATTGTTCTCTGAATACCTGCTATGGACATATGAAAACTTATTATGGTCGTTTATATGAAGCTAAATTTGTGATGGGTGCCATCGCTGGAATTATGGCACAGTCCGAAGATATCGGATATCTGGCAGATTATCCTATTTATGGCGCCATTGCTAACATCAACGCCTTTGCACTAGGTGTTGGCATGGTAAATCCAGATGCACACATTCATCTATACTGGTATACCCAGAAAGATTTGAATATAGAACAGAAATTAAGAGAAGCAAATGTTTCCATTGTATCCGGTTATGACAATCTGATTCCAAACAGTCCCTTAAGATTTGGGCTCTATGACCATAAACATCCCGATGAGCCTCCTCTGGCTATGCCAGTATGGAACTGGGGAAGCTTTTATATTCAGATTATAGATTCCATCTTAAATTATAGCTGGAAAAAAGAACCTCTAAGAGCAGAGGAAGCCATCAATTATTGGTGGGGCATGTCTTCTGGTCTAATCGATGTTTTACTTTCCGGACGGCTGCCGGCTGGTGTCAGACAATTAGCTGATGTATTAAAAACATCCATTCAAAACGGAATGTTTCATCCATTTTCCGGCACGATTTCTGATCAAAATGGAAAATTAAAAAATCAGGAAGGAAACACTCTGACACCAAACGAAATTATGACAATGGACTGGCTTACCGAAAATATCATCGGAACCATCCCTGATGCCAGCAAATTAGTTGATGATGCCAAAACGGTAATGGAAATTCAGGGAATTTATCATTAAGACTAGGAGTAATTTATGAAAATACTTGTTGTTGCGGATGTAGAATCCGCCGCATTATGGGATTTTTATGCCCAGAACAAACGAAAAGACATTGATTTAATTATCTCCTGCGGAGATTTAAAACCAGAATATCTTTCCTTTTTGACCACCATGTACTATTGTGATGTATTATATGTTCATGGTAATCATGATGGAAGATATGCAAAAACACCTCCAGAAGGATGTATCTGCATCGAAGATCGAATCATTAATTATAATGGACTTCGCATCCTGGGTCTGGGAGGTTCTATGCAGTACAGCAATGGCTCCCACCAGTATACAGAAAAACAAATGCGAAGAAGAATTCGTCGCTTATGGCCTCAGCTCAAGCGTCATAAAGGATTTGACATTCTGGTAACACATTCCCCTGCCAAGGGAATTCATGATGGAGAGGATCTGCCTCATCAGGGTTTCCAATGTATTTATGACCTGATGGATAAGTATAATCCACTCTATTTTGTCCATGGACATGTTCATCTGAATTATGCAATGAACGTTCCACGAGTTGATATCCATAAACAAACGGTCATTATTAATGCATATGAGAAATTTTTATTTGACCATTTTCCAAAAAATAATACTTAAGAAAGGATAAAAGCATTATGATAATTAACGCAAATGAAGCAGAAAATCATGCGGTTCTTTCTGTTGCACAACAGATGATGGCTGCTGCCAGAACTGCACCAAAGACCAAAGGCCAGGATTTTCTTCACACATGCATAGTAACTGGAGACGATTTAGAAGCTTTGGCTTCTTCCATGGAAGCAATTGGAGAAGAACACAATCTTGCCTTCTGCATCCGTGATGCAAAAAATATAAGAAATAGCCAGGCGGTGGTTCTTTTAGGTATTGGACATAACCCTCGCGGACTAAATGAAGCCTGCCAGTTCTGTGGAAGCTCAGACTGTGCTGTCAGCCAGGCAAGTGGAAACTGCTGTGTCTATGATCCAATTGATTTAGGAATTGCTATTGGCTCTGCAGTCAGTGTTGCTGCAGATCATCGAATCGACAATCGTGTCATGTTCTCCGTTGGAGTAGGCGCACTGAGTCTGAATCTGTTCGATCCTTCTGTAAAAATAGCAGTGGGCATCCCACTTTCTACTCACGGAAAATCTATTTATTATGATCGAAAATAGAATATTTTGTCCTGATACAAAAAAATACCAGCTGACCATCTGCCAGCTGGTATTTTATATATCATTGACTATTTTTTTGTTCCCATATCATTGTTCTTAAACTGGGTATATGTTCTTGGTTTATAAGTACCTCCTGAAAAACTGCAATAACGATACATGCAATCTACAAAATAATTTTTTTGATTTTCAGATTCTTTTGACTCTGAACTGCTGTATGGATAAGTAATCTTCATGATATAAACATCATCTTCATAGGCATGTACTAAATAATAGTAATAAATATCGGAATCAAAACTGTTCGTTGCTCCAACAATTAATTTTCCGCTTTTTGGTGCATTGATAATTTCATCAAAAATATTCATACTGCTCTTTGCTGAACTATAATACCCTTCAATGGCATCACTGGCAGAACTATACTGATTGTCTTCTTTGTAAATTTCAAATGCAGACACTCCATCATCTCCGACAAGGGAATATCCTCCATCAATCTCATAAACATCATTATAAAAGTCTTTTGGATATGCAAAAGAATAACCATAATCGGTTTCAAATTCAATATAATCATCCGTTGATAATGGTTTGCTATAATCCACAGAAGCATCTGCATAAACAACTGGCAGATCATCATCCTGCTGTGTAGATGTTCCATTTGCTTCTTCTGTATTATCATCTCTTACCATATCATCACTGGTACTTGCATCTGTTGTCGCTTCCGTCGTAGCCTGTACCTGATCATTTTTCGTATCTGCCAGGAATAACTTCCATACAAAAAACGCCCCAACTCCAATTAAAATGACCAATAAAACAATAATAAATGTTTTTTTGCCATTTCCAGATGAAGTTTCTTCATATTCCTCCTCTTCATATACAGGTTCTTCTACGACTTCCACCTCTTCATATTCTTCTGGCTGCTCTTCTACAACCGCTTCGGTTTCTTTTACTTCTTCGTAGACTTCCTGTCCTGCGGCCTCTTCTACCGCACTTCCACAATAAGGACAAAATCTTGCTTCATCTGCAATCTTCTTTCCACATTCACCACAAAACATACGCTCCTCCTTCTTTTACCATTCGTCTTCTAACTCATCTAACGCCTCTTTTAGTGTCTTTCTTGCATCGGCAATTGCTGCTTCATCTCTAGTATTTAATACCCGTTCAAATTCCCTCAATTCATATTCAATTTCTAATCGGATTTCTCCTGTATTTTCTTCATACATCCGCTCTCCTCTAAGAAGCAGTAATTGATTCTCTTCCTGGTCTCTTGGATGTATTTTTAAATAAGACAATTCCTTCATACGGGCTTCGATTTCTTCATCGGTCATATCCACATCCTGATTTTTCACAATCATTCGTTTCATTTCCCCAGTGGAAACTACCTTAACTTCTACTTCCAACAAAGAATTAATATCATATGTATAGGTAATATCAACTGCTTCTGCCCCCGCCTTATTCGGCGGTACATCAATTTCCAATTTTCCAAGAGATACATTATTGGCCGCAAAACGACTTTCCCCTTGAAGTATATGAACGCAGATCTTCGTCTGCTGATCATAAATCGTACGAAATTGCTCCGTTCTGCTGGCCGGAATAGTCGTATTGCGTTCGATGATCGGCGCAAAATGACCAGACTCATATTTGTCATCTCCCCGGTCAATAGCCACCTCCGTGCCTAACGTAAACGGACAGACATCAGTAAGAATGACTTCTTTAATTGCTTCTTTTCTTTCCTTCATAGCTGCCTGAATGGCTGCTCCCAATGCTACTGCTTCATCTGGATGAACACTGGTATTTGGCATTTTCTTAAATAATTTTGCTACGTATTTTCTTACCAGCCGGAGCCTCGTTCCTCCTCCGACCAATACGATTTCATCAATATCCGATACTTTGATTTTTGCATCTGCCAGACTTTTCTTTACTGGTTTTTTAATTTTTTCAAGCAGAGGCTCACATCGTTTTTCAAATCTGCCGGATGTAATAGAACTTTGCTTAACACCGTCTTTTGTCTGACAGGTCATCGTATAGCTATTAGCAGTTGCAAAACTTAACTTGCACTGTTCTGCCTGTTTGCGAATCATTCCTAACGTTTTATGATCTAATTCTTCTGTATCTAACCCTGTATCTTTCAAAAACAGTTCCTGAATCACTTTGGTGAAATCTTCCCCACCTAAATAATTATCTCCTGCTACTGCCCGTACTTCCAGAATATTTTGAAACAATTCCAGGATTGATACATCAAATGTTCCTCCGCCTAAATCAAAGACTAAAAACTTCGTATTCTTATTTTTCTGATATAGACCATACGCAATGGCTGCTGCTGTAGGCTCACTGATAATTCTCTCAACCTTAAGCCCCGCTAACTCTCCAGCACGTTTCGTTGCTTTTCGTCTTGTCTCATTAAAATATGCAGGAACGCTGATGACTGCTTCGGTTACCTCTTCTCCAAGATAACTTTCTGCATCTTCTTTTAAACTCCTCAATACAAATGAAGACAATTCTTCTGCAGTAAATATCTTTTTCCCCAGCTGATATGTTTTACCGCTTC
Source organism: Lachnospiraceae bacterium (assembly GCA_036311565.1). Lineage (GTDB taxonomy): Bacteria > Bacillota > Clostridia > Lachnospirales > Lachnospiraceae > Fimousia. The sequence goes on along the minus strand of JAXJPR010000036.1, from coordinate 24,474 downwards.
CCATATCTCTCTTAAATACGCTGGCTGAACTTTCCGGATATAGAATCTGTCGTTCCTTTGCCGTCTCACCTACATAAATCTGCTCATCGTCAATACTGACAACCGAAGGTGTCATATGTTTTCCTAGACGGTTAGGAATAATCTTGGGACCGTCTTCTGTAAAATAAGCAGCAAGGCTGTTCGTTGTACCTAAATCAATTCCTATTATCATCTTTTTGTTATCTCTCTTCTAGTATTTTTTTTAACTGCCGCACTTCACCTAAATTCCAATCCTGTTCAAGAATCTGCCGGCAAAGTTCTAATGCTTCTTCCTTCTTATGTTCTATAGCAAGTACCATTGCTTCCATAAATTTTTCCTCATAGCAAAATCCATAAGAACAGAAATAACACATCGGCCGTTTCTTCATCTGAAGCAGATAACTACATGCAGTATCTACTTCACCAACATAATAATACATCATTGCAATATTATAGTAAACATTCTTTTGATATTCCTTTTTTCGCAGAAAATCTTCCATTGATCCATAATAACTGTTTATTTTCTTTTCTGCCAGCCTGCACATTTTTTTTGCATCTTCTATTTTCCCCATTCTGGCAAAGATTTCTGTTAGTCTTACATATGGCTCTTCTTTCCCTTCTTCTCCACAGGCTTCATAATAAAATTTATATGCCTTTTTTAAATCTGCTTTTTCAATTAAATAAAATTCGCCAATCTGGCAATAGACATCTGTAGCATGTGGAAACGTAAGTTCTGCCTGCTTTAATGCCTTTTTCGCTTTGATTTTATTTCCATTATAATAATAAGCTTTTGCTGCTTCTGTCAGTAAATGATCTTTCATTGTCTCATCTGCTGCCATGGCTTTTTCATAATACCATGCCGCTTTTTCATATTTGCGCATTCTCATATGAATCCAGGCAATTTCCTCTAAAATTTCTGCTGCATCCTCCTTTATCTCCAAACACTTAAAATAACACCAGAGTGCCTTTTTAAACTGTCCATCTCTCTCATAAATAGGTGCCCACCAGCGGTACAGGGAAAATTTTTGCTGGTCAGTGACTGCCTTCTTTTCTGCTCTTTCATAATAATAAATCGCCTTTTTATACTGCCCCATTAAACGATAGATATATCCCATACTGCTTAAAGCATATAAATCCTCTGGTTCCAGCTCATATGATTTGATGATATCTGGAAGTGCTTTCTCAAGCTGCATGTCTTCAATATATAAATACGCTCTTTCCCGGTAAAAATATGCATTCGAAAAGATCTCAATCTGTGTATCTGCATGAGCCCGTGCCCGGTCAAAATCCTCTCTTTCCCGGCTTTTTGAAAACTTTCTTAAATATAAATTCATCAAAGAATTATGTACAAACTCATGATTGTTATGTCCTGACGCACCTTTTTCCATGGCTTCAATGGCCTTTTCTTCTTCTCCCATAGCTTCATAAGCATTTCCCATGTCAATCCATGCATCGGACAGAGAATCATCTAAATTCAGTACCCTCTGATATCCTTCCACTGCTTTTTCATATTCACCGAATTTTTGATATGTGTCGGCTAATAACCACTGATACTGAGGGATACTTTCATCATTTTTTACTGCATCCTTTGCATATTTCAGTGTCTTTTGCTGGTATTTTTCTACCGGCTCTTCTTCTGAAAGTCTGTCATAAATCAATCCAATACGATAACAAATAGCGGCTTTCTTATCAGATACTTTTGGGATCAGTTCCTTCATCTGACAAGCGATCTTTACCAGTTCTTTCTTTTCATTTGTCTGAAGGCGTTCATATTCCAACGCATAAAAGGAAAACTCCGCATCTTCTACATGATTATTTTGTCCCATTTGTATGATGTTCTTAGCCTCATCCATCATATTAAAATTTAAAAGCATACGGATGACCATAACATAAGGCTTTCCCTGGTCCGGCGCCAGTTCAACGGCTCTATAAAAATCATCCATGACCTGCTGTGCCCGAAACAAATGATAATTGGCTTCCTGACGATATATATAAGCAGGATAGAAAAATTCACTGCTTTCTAATACAATATTTGCCTCTTTGATACATCTCTCGTATTCTTTTCTCTTTAAGAAAGATTCCATTCTTCTTTCCCGGTACATCATCATATCAATCTGTTCCGTATCTAATTCCAGCGAACGCTTAAAATATTCCTGACTTTTATCTTCCATATTTAATTCCAGACAGTGCATAGAAGCAATAAAATGAGCGTAACCATATCGTTTGCTCTTTCTTTCATAATCCTTTTCATCACCAGTCAGTTTCTCAATGTTAGAAATCCAGATCTTCGTCATTTCGTAACCCTCTTCATAATCTCCAGTTTCTAACAATACACGGGCAATCAGATTATAATAATCAAATGCTATCTCCCCTTCTGGTCTTAACTTTCGAAGCACTTCCAGGGATTGTGAAAACTTCTGATTCTGATAATAGCACCATGCCACATCCATCTGCTTATCTTCTCGATTTTTCCACTGTTCGATCAACGCCTTATTAATATCTACCATGGCAACGCACAGCTTTTCATCTGGAATCTTATCTTCTAATACATCCAAACAAATTTTCTTTGCCGCTTCATATTCTCCCAGTTTTTGATGAATCTCTACCAGATTTCTGCTGGCTCCCTGATGTCCTTTGATGGTTTTTAATACTTCCTGAAACGCTTTCTTCGCTTCTTCATATTTTTCCTCTTTCATAAGCAGTTCGCCCTTTAATTCCAGAAGAAATGGATCATCATAAAGTTCCTCTTCTAATTCCTTCCAGAGTTCTTTCCAATGTTCATCTTTAAGATTCAAATAGTATTTTAATACTTCCATTTTGGCATAAGGATGAGAAATCGGAGAATGTTCAACTTTTTCCACCAGCGTTTTGGATTCCTCCAACTTTTCATCATCGATCAACGTTTTTAGCACATTAATGTCTTTCATATAAGCATCATAATCTGCATTTACCGGGCCTTCAAAGAGTTGATAATCGAAATAGTCTTCATTTTCCGCGCGATATTGAATATAGGTAATAAAATCATTGGAAACTTTTTCTGCCAGCATATCCCTTTCTTCTTCAAATTCAAACACATCCCATACTTTTTTCCATACAAACTGTGGTAAAAAATAATGTCCCATTAAAAAACGGACCATTTCTAATCTTGCATCGGAAGATGTATCCAGATCGGTACAAATTTCATTTTCAAAAATCTCTTCCCATTCATCTTCATCGATTCTTCGATAAAAATTCTCATAAATCTGTTCTATTTCATACATCCACTGTTCCAATGGATTCTTTTTCTTTTTCGCTTTTTGCGCCCACTGCTTTGCTTCCTCATAGGCCTGTCTTAATTCTTTAAATCCTTCCGGATCTTCCTCAGGATTAACAGCGACCAGTTTCGTCCGATATGCATCTTTGATTACTTCTTCCTCACTGGTCGGTTCAATTCCTAGTACTTCCCACATATGTGTCTCCTTTAATTCTTACTCATAATCTTTTCTTACTGATTGTATCATCCATTTAATAATATTTCAAAAAACAGATTTGTCTTTCATTTTGGTATAAAACTATCAAAGATAAATACCTGAAAGATTTTTTTTGCCTTTTCCAAATCTCCCTGACTTTTGATTGTCCATGCTACATTTTCTACCGAATATAATGTTCTGCATAGGCGATAGGAAAACGCATCTGCATATTTATGGTTGTAGGCAATAAAATCGGGCTTTGCCAGAAAATTTAATAGTAAATTAGTCAAAACAATTTTTTCGCATACATTTCTCTTGATTCTTTCCTTTGTACAACTAGTTGCTAACTGTCCCCTCAGGATCTGGGGAGCATGCCTTCTGCACCAGGCAATCACCATTGGATGAAAGGATTCAATGCAATATATGCCCTTATATCTTCTTAGGCGTTCTACCACTCTGCGCGTTGTTTCGATATAATTTCCTTCTGGTTTTATTTCAATAATCAGTGGCACCCTGCCTGCCACCATGTCCAACACCTCATCAAAAAGAGGAATCTTCTCTTTTGAAATTCCTAATGTATATTGTTGCAGCTGCAGATACGTACATTCTACAACCTTTTTCTTTTCTTTGCACATACGCTCTAATGTATCATCATGAAAGACGACCAGTTTTCCATCCTTTGTCATCTGTACATCCAGCTCGATTCCATATCCATAAGAAACTGCCTTTTTAAATGCTGCCATAGAATTTTCCGGTGCTTCCCTTTTATTGTCAAATAACCCTCTGTGGGCAACATAAACTTCCCGAAAAGGCTTCATCTTCTCTCTTCGGCTGGTATTTGGCTTTATTGCCAGCAAATATAAGAAAAACGGCAACGCAATGACTGCTGATGCACGAAAAATAGAAATCATAGTACTTCCTCCTGACTTATATTTCTTTTTACTTTTATCATTATTGTATGCTATTTTTTTCATGGTTACAACGAAAGAAAAGAAAAGGGTATGTGCATTTTCCTGCACATACCCTTCTCACATCTATGAAGGAAATGATAATAAAAAGCATTATCCTTCAATGGTAATATAACGTTTTTCTTCTACTGCTCTCTCCGCCTTTTTCGGAATAAACAGTTTTAACGTTCCATTTTCAAATCTGGCTTTGATATCCTCCTGTTCTACTTCCTCTCCAACATAAAAGCTTCTGCTTCTAGAACCATAATAGCGTTCTCTTCTGATATATCTTCCCTGTTCATCTTTTTCTTCCTGGCTTGTATTCGTCACCGCCTGAATAGTCAAATATCCATCTTTTAATTCTGCTGTTACATCTTCTTTCTGAACTCCCGGCATATCCATGGTAAGTTCATATCCATTTTCCATGTCACGAATGTCTGTCTTCATTCCTTCACTGGCAGTACGGTTCTTAAATGGCATTTCAAAGAAATCATCAAATACATCTCTTCCAAAAATACTAGGCATCATCATAAAACATCTCTCCTTTTTATTTCAATGTATTGTTTGCTTTCCTCTTGTTCTATATGTACTATAACACCTATTATTAGCACTGTCAAGATGTGAGTGCTAATTTTTTAAAATTTTTCAAAGAAACGCAATCTAAGATACATTATTGCTCTTTACTTTTAATTGAATAAGTTAAAAATTGGTATCAACCGACCATTCCTACATTATCGACAGGCAAAATATCATTGCTTAGAGTTTCAATTCCTTCTTAAATCTGGAGTACATGGAGTTTGCTGTATAAAGAGCAGCAACCGGGTTATGTCCAAGTACACGGTCTTTGACAATCATCACCGTAGTCGGTGCTTCGGAATGCTTGAGAAATAATGTATCATGGCCGACACAAAGGCCAATTACAATATTAAAATCAGTTTCTTGCTCAGCCAATACCTTCGCCTGCATAATAGGATTACACATCGATTCATGCCCACAGCCATGATTGAGTTTCTTTTCATTTGGTATACCTATCTCCGTTTTATCAACAGCACCAATTTTACAACCCACCGTGTAATACTTAATTTTATTAGCCTTGAGTATTTTAGTAAAAATTCTAGTTTCATTCATCAGTCCTACACAAGAAGCAATACCGATTTTCTTATAGCCCATGCGTTTAATAAACTCTATCGTTTCTTCCACACGGGTCAGACGTCCATAAAACTCTCCTTCAATACAAGCCGATACACGGGCAATATTTCCCAGTTCCTCATCATTCTTATATATCTGAAGGACCTTATCAAGCAATGAATGATCCACATGTTCTGTCAGACAAAAGTCTGGATATTGTTGCTCTGATTTACTTCGACATGCCAGAATAGCACAGTCCGAACAAGTATGTACGCATTTCTCAGACATTTATTTTCCTCCTTCCTACTAACTTATTCCTTGTCTGCAATGTCTTCTGCGGTATAAGAATCCGGTACATCATCATAGAAAACATATACATTGTCTGTAAACTTCTTAGCATCGGTATCCTCCTTCAGAATGCCAATCTGAGAGAGCTGCTGTACACTTAACTTGATTGCATCATAGCCACCCTGTACAGATGGTATATAATTGTAGGATTTCAAAAGATTTGCATTAAAGTCCACATCACCAGTCACATAATCATTGTCCAGCTGAATCTGAGCGGTTTCTTTTGGATGCTCTTCCACGTATACGGATGCCTTGAGAATAGCCCGAGTAAATGCTGCTGCAATATCAGGATGTTCTTCCGCCAATTTGCTACTAACAAAGGAAGCACAGCAGTATTCATCCGCAAACTTTTCAGTTGTGGCAGTATCAATCAACACATTTAAATCATATTCCTGAACAAACTGAGCGGCTGTCGGATCATTGATGGCGATTGCATCAATGGCTCCATTTTCAAGAGCCTGCCCCAGATCATTCTTTGAGAATACCACAAATTCCGCTTCAGGGTTCTTTTCATCAAAACTGATACCAGCATCTGTCAGCACACGCTTTGCGATAATAGTTTCAGCACCTGCCAGACCAGATACACCGATTTTTTTGCCTTTTAAGTCTTTTACACTATTAATTCCAGAATCCTTTGGTGCAATAATCTTAATACATCCTGTATGAATACCAGCTGTAAATTTAATTGCCAATCCATTCTCTACTGGCTGTAAGAATTTTCCAATCAGTCCAAAACCAGCATCCACTTGATCTGCACCAATAGCCTCCTGCACATGAGCAGCATCAACCTGAATATTTTCTGCATCAATTCCTTCATCCTCAAAGAAGCCCTTCTCCACTGCAATATGGAGCGGTGCTTGACACAGCGATGGAGAATAGGCAATTTTCAGATGATATAACTCACTATTTTCCTTGTCATCTGCAGAAGAATTCTTTTTCGTACTATTAGCAGATGACGCTGCGGACTTAGTTGATGATGTATCACTGGTGCAGCAGTCTGGTACAGACTCATCTGATGAAGTCTTACTGCCACATCCAGTAAAAGAGAATAACAACAGGGTCAAAACAAGTAGCATTGCAATATTTTTCTTTTTCATAAACTTATCTCCTATTCTTATTTATTGTTTACAAGTAATAATCTGGTTCCTCAATGGTACCACCATAATTTAACAAACGAAGTACTTCCCCATGATATTGTAAAAATTCAGAGCTGCTTCTGGCACGAGGATGATTCATTGTAACATCTACAACTTTCGTAATCTTTCCTGGTCTCGGCGTCATAACAACAATCTGATCAGAGAGGTAAACGGCCTCATCCACATCATGTGTCACCATAATCATGGTCATATTGTGCTCTTCCCAGATACGTAGGATCTCATCCTGCATATTCATTCTGGTAAATGCATCCAGAGCCCCCAGTGGCTCATCGAGAAGCAGAACCTTTGGATGCCCCACAAGAGCACGGGCTAGAGATGCTCTCTGACACATACCGCCTGAGAGTTGATGTGGAAAATATTTTTCAAAACCTTTAAGCCCCACGAGCTCAATAAACTCCTGTACACTCTTCTCTCTTTCCTTAAATATACCTCTGGCCCGCAAACCAAATGCAATGTTCTCATAGATATTCATCCACGGAAATAGTGTATGCTCCTGAAACATAAAGCCACGGTCGCTTCCTGGTTTTGTAATAGGCTCATCATCCAATAATAATTCCCCGCTGTCCGGATGAATCAACCCTGCTATCAGACGAAGAAGCGTAGATTTTCCACAGCCAGAAGGTCCAATTAAAGAAGTAAAGGAACCAGGTTTAATTTGAAGATTAATGTCGGAAAGTGCGGTAATCGTTTCATTCTGCGGATTTGTAAATTGTTTTCCGACTCCTGTAATAGAGATACCTCCTACCATTTGATTACCCCCTTTTGCCATACTAGTACTTTATCTCTCATACGAAACAACAGTGTAATGATACAATAGCAGGTGATGCTCATAACAATCAATCCTGCGTAGACATTGGCATAAGCCATCATTTCTTTCTGCCAGTTAATATACCAGCCAATCCCATACTTTGCACCCAGCATCTCAGCTGTAACTAAAGTAATAAAGGATGACGTGGTACCATTGAATAATCCAATAAACATATGAGGCATCGCTGCCGGAATTCCAACTTTCAGAATTGTATAACGTTTTGATGCCCCCAGCGTGGCAGCGGCTTCAAAATAGGCATTTTGAATGCTTGCAATCCCACTGGAAGTCAATACAGTGGTGGGAAACCATACCGCAATAGCAATCAAAAAGGCGCTGGCCGATACCACGGTAGGAAAACTAATTAAAACCAAAGGAATCCAAGCCGTAGATGGTATAGGTCCGAGGACTCGTACTAGCGGATAAATCCAATATTTTACCTTTTTACTGAATCCGATTGCGACCCCGGTAATTATTCCTGTTACTGCTCCGAAAATCCATCCCGTTAACTGAAGACGAATGGAATACAGTAAACACTTTCCAATAAAAGCGGCATCCTCTACCAGTACACCAAACACGCGATCAAGAGATGGAAAATATAGCACAGGAAGTATTGCTGTCTTAACAGTTAGTATATTTAATATGCACAGGAACAACAGAATCCCTGTATAAAATGGTGCTCGTTCCGCATAACGTTCTTGTATTTTGGGACAAACAAGTGCTATAAGAAAAATTATAGTTACCAACACCAGCAAAATCAGTATAAATATAGAAAAATAGTGTCTGTCGGCAATTGGATGGGCCGGAGAATCCGGCAAAAACCAAGCTGTAGCCAGCGTACATACTGCTGCTAACACTGGTAATAGTGTTTTGTATAGCTTCATTTCATTTCTCTCCTTAATATTTTATTATTAGGTGTTTGCAAAACACCTTGATCTATATAAATATGAAAACGCATCCCAACACAAAAAACCAGAATTTTAGACATATATCTAAACCTCTGGTTTTCCAGTCAGTTTTCCATATTACTTTTTTGTGCACGAAATATAATACAATTAATCATTTATTTACTCGGTAAAGAGTGGGGTAGAATAGTATCTGTCACCAGTATCCGGAAGTAGCACTACGATAGTTTTTCCTTTATTTTCAGGTTGTTTTGCCAACTGAATTGCTGCATACAATGCTGCTCCAGAAGAAATTCCAACTAATAGGCCTTCCTTTTTTGCGAGAATCTTGCCTGTTGCAAATGCATCTTCATTCTCTACCTTAATGACTTCATCATATATTTTTATATTCAGTACATCCGGTACAAAGCCAGCGCCAATACCCTGGATTTTATGTGGACCACCTTTTCCTTCAGAAAGTACTGGGAATCCCGCCGGCTCTACTGCTACAACCTTCACTTCCGGATTCTGAGATTTCAGATATTCTCCTACACCCGTCAAGGTTCCTCCTGTTCCTACACCTGCTACAAAATAATCCACTTTTCCATCTGTATCTTTCCAGATTTCAGGTCCAGTTGTACTTCTGTGAATAGCCGGATTTGCTGGATTCACGAACTGTCCAGGAATAAAGCTTCCAGAAATTTCCTTTGCTAGTTCTTCTGCCTTTGCAATGGCTCCTTTCATTCCCTTTGCACCTTCTGTCAGTACCAACTCAGCTCCATAGGCCTTCAATATATTTCTTCGCTCAATACTCATTGTTTCGGGCATGGTCAAGATAATACGGTATCCTTTGGCTGCTGCAATTGATGCAAGACCGATTCCTGTATTTCCTGATGTAGGTTCAATAATCACGGAACTCTCTTTTAAAATTCCTTTTTCTTCCGCATCTTCAATCATGGCCTTTGCAATTCGGTCTTTTACACTTCCCGCTGGATTAAAATATTCCAACTTCACCAAAATATTGGCTTCTAGTCCTAATTCTTTTTCTACATTAACTACTTCTACTAGTGGAGTATTTCCGATTAATCCAAGTGTTCCTTTATAAATGTGTGCCATAAGCTTCTCATTTCCTTCTATTTCTATATGTTTAATATGTTTTTTATATTTTCCTACTTTACCTATATGTCAACTATTTTTAAATTAATTTTCTAATCTAATGCTGTGGAGAAGTAATATTTAAGTTTCTGGTATAAGCCATGATTTTCTGTTTGACTAGTAAAAATTGAAAGAAAATATAAATATAAATTTTATTTCAGAAAACTAATAAATCATGTATACTAAAATTAGAGAAAAGAAAAGGAGAATTCGAGAATGAAAATTTTAAGTTTTGGTTCACTAAATGTAGATTATGTTTACAAGCTTCCACATGTTGTTATGAAAGGAGAAACTATTTCTTCTAAAGCACTTAATACCTATCCAGGTGGAAAAGGATTAAACCAGTCAATTGCACTTGGTAAGGCCGGAGCAGAAGTTTATCATGCAGGTGCAATTGGAGAAGATGGAAAATTCTTAGTAGACTATCTTGAAGATGCCGGTGTCAATACAAAATTTGTAAAAATACTTCCAAATATGAAGAGCGGACATGCCATCATCCAGAATACCGATGATGGAGACAACTGTATTCTCCTTTTTGGCGGCGCAAATCAGTCGATTACAAAAGAACAGGTGGATGAGACTCTTGCAAATTTTGAAAGTGGAGATTACTTAATCTTACAAAACGAAATCAACGAATTAAACTATATCATGAAAAAGGCTCATGAAAAGGGAATGCAAATTGTTCTAAATCCATCTCCAATGAATGAAATCATCACTGAACTTCCATTAGAATATGTAAACTACTTCCTCTTAAATGAAATCGAAGCAGGACAGATTCTTGGAACACCAGTGGAAGATCCAGAGAAAATCATTGAAGCACTTACGAAAAAATTCCCACATGCAAAAGTAGTTCTTACACTTGGCGGAGACGGATCCATCTTCTCTGACGGAACAAGAAAAGCAGCACAAGGAATTTACAAAGTACCAACAGTTGATACAACGGCCGCTGGAGATACATTTACAGGATACTTTATTGCAGGAGAAGCAAAAAAACAGGCAGTAGAAATTTCTATGGATATGGCAGCAAAAGCAGCCGCAATCACTGTTTCAAGACCAGGGGCAGGCGTTGCAATTCCAACGCTTAATGAAGTAGAAAATTTTAATCTATAGATATTCAAAAGGGGGGCGTTGCAAAATGCAACGCCCCTCTTCCCATATTTCTCTTTCATTTTTAAATTATAAGACCATCACCAATGTTCCCACTGTAATTAATACCATACCTAGCAAAGATTTTGATGTAAAAGATTCATGTAAGAACACAAATGCTAAAATTAATGTAATGACAACACTTAGTTTATCAACTGGCACTACTTTAGATGCTTCTCCAATCTGTAATGCCTTATAATAACAAAGCCAGGAAGCTCCTGTTGCCAATCCAGATAATACTAGAAATATCCAGCTCTTTTTGCTAATATCCGTTATTCCCCCCTGTGCATTTGTTAAGAATACCATGCCCCATGCCATTGCCAAAACTACCAAAGTACGAATGGCTGTAGCAAGATTCGAGTTTACTCCATCAATTCCTACCTTCGCAAGAATGGACGTCAGCGCTGCAAAAACCGCTGATAATAATGCAAATACAAACCACATCTTACCCCACTCCTTTTCTCCATTTTATTGATATCATTATATCATAAAATACCATTTCTATCGTCATATTACGACAATTTAGTGGATAAAATTTCTTTTCAGTTGAATAAAAAACTAAATTCCAGAATCCAAGAACCCCAGTAAATCTGCGGGACTAAATTCTGTTTTTTACCTTAACAATGCGTTATTTTTGACTTATAATGGACTCACGAACACCAGATTCACCGTTTTCTGGGCATGCCAAAGGGGCATCTGGAAATAGTGTGCGAGACTAAATTCCAGTGCAGTGAAATCTGTCTGTGCGTGTACTATTTATTTAATTAAACTTGGATGAAGGTTCACTTCATCTGGATGGACATATTCCAATCCCAGCTGTTCGTGAAGCGTATTATCCAAGAGCAAAAGGGACAGTTCGTACGGGCTATGACCGTTCAGGCTGTCTCTTTTCTCGTTATTGATGTGATTCGCGATTAAAGCCACCTGTTCTTGTGTTAAGTTTTCAAAAGAGGTCCCTTTCGGAAGAATATAACGGATATATTCGTGATTCTTCTCAATGGTTCCTTTCTGCCAGAAAGAATACGGATCGCAGTAGTATACGGTTGTACTTTTTGTTCCGTCACAGAAATGTTCCAGGTCTTCTCTTGCAGAAAATTCAGAACCACCGTCTGTCAGGATGACAGGGAAAAGTTTCTTGAATTTCTCTTTTCCCAGTACAGTCTCCAGCCATACAAAAACTTCTGAAACGCATTCCTGGTCCTGATGATCCAAAAGAAAAATCAGCATCAGATTGCAATTGCGCCATACAAAGGTCAACAACACTTTATTGTCACCGGATTTTCCTTCTACACAGTCCATTTCAACAACCGGAATCTGTGGATGTCTCTGGATATACTTCTTAAAATCCTCATAATTGTGACCTTTACGATAACTTCTGTCCTTACTGCTGGTTGATGTGGATTCCTTTCTTTTCTTATAACGCACCAACCGACGCAGATCGATATTCCTTACATCAAATACTCCCATATCGATATAGGTATAGAGTGTTCTTCTGGAACAACCGATTTCTTCTGCATGAATAGCATAGACATGAGCAATTGATTGATGCTTCTCCTTTAAAAGAGAGGTAAGAAGGTCGTTCATTCTCTGAATGCTTTCCGGTGTCTGGTTGATACCTTCCCTACAAGAGACCAATGTGGCGCGATAGCAGTCATCTGCGTACTTAGAAGAGTAGAATCTTCGCGGCATAAGACAATGAGTCTTCTTTCCACATCCATTACATACATAAGGAGGCTTTTGTAACTTGCTGCATTCTGCTGTTTCATAATTCGGACAGATGTCGATACATCGAAGTCCCGGCTTCTTGCAGATCTTGCAATAGGTTCCGCATTGTTCCTCACACAGACACTGCAGTTTACATTCCTTACGATGAATACAAGGAGGATTTGTGTAACCGGCATCCGGTCTTTCTTTTACCTTAGCATGTCTTCTGACTTCTTTTGAGACAGTGGACGGATCCTTGCCAATGATTCTTCCAATCTCCACAAAGGATTTATTTTCTACCAGACCTTTCTCAATATCAATTCTCTGACTTAATGTTAAATGTTTCTGATTGCCTTTTTTATTCATAATTATCTCCAATCTGCACAGACAGGCAATCAGCTGCCATTACATTATATAGAGTTTTTATGAATCAGAACAATCCTTCAAAACATGTGCAAGACTAACTTCCACGAGGGTAGAATTTAGTCTTGCCAGCTCTTGAAAACTGGAATTTAGTTTTTCATTCTAGTTAAATTTCTTTTCATAACAGTCGCTTTCATAATAAGTTTCTCCAGAAGAACATTTGTTTGTTTTTTGTATTGTATTTCCATTTTTATTATGTTACAATAAACAAAACATATGTTCGAGGTGCAGGATGGAAGTATTATTAAGTGAGTTATCTCTTCAAGACAAATTGAATATTTTAGCAGATGCCGCAAAGTATGATGTAGCCTGTACCTCCAGCGGTTCTGAGCGAAAGGGTAAAAAAGGGTTCCTTGGCAATGCTGTTTCTTGTGGTATTTGTCACAGTTTTGCATCTGATGGACGATGTATTTCTCTTTTAAAGATCTTACTAAGTAATGAATGCATCTTCGACTGTAAGTATTGCCTGAATCGTTCCAGTAATGATCAGCCAAGAGCCACTTTTACTCCAGAAGAAATCTGTACTTTAGTCATAGAGTTCTACCGCAGAAATTATATTGAAGGACTTTTTTTAAGTTCTGGCATTGTAAAAAGCCCCCTTTATACGATGGAACAGATCTACCAGACCATTTACCTGCTTCGGACAAAGTATAAGTTTCATGGATATATTCATGTAAAAGCCATCCCTGGTGCGCCAGAAGAATTAATTACTAATCTTGGGTATCTGGCAGACAGAATGAGCGTCAACATTGAACTTCCTACTATAGAAAGTCTTAAGAGTTTAGCTCCTCATAAAAAACCAGAGAATCTGGTAAGACCGATTCGGCAGATTCAGGATGGTATTATTGACCATCGACTGGCAATTGGAAAAAATCCTCAGATGGAACGCTCCTTTAACAACCGTTATTTACATGATTCCATTTTTCACAAAAATCCTTATCAGCGTTTAGAATCTCACCGTCCGCTTTCTTCTGCAGCACTTTCTACACCACCAAGGGGACAGTCTACAACATCTTTTGTTCCTGCTGGACAGAGTACTCAGATGATCATTGGTGCTGCTGGTGAAAGTGATTTGCAACTTTTATCTACGACACAAAAGTTATATCAGCAATACGATTTAAAGCGTGTTTTTTTCTCTGCTTATATTCCTTTAAATGAAGATGCTGTACTTCCAGAGCTTGGTACCGCTCCGCCTCTTCTTCGCGAACACCGCCTGTATCAGGCAGATTGGCTGTTGCGTTATTATGGATTTCATGCAGAAGAATTATTGTCTATTGACCGCCCAAATTTTAATATTTTGCTAGATCCTAAGTGCGACTGGGCATTAAGGCATTTGGAACAGTTTCCCATTGAAATCAATCAGGCCAGCTATGCACAGCTTTTACGAGTTCCAGGACTTGGTATAAAGTCTGCCCAGAGAATCATCAAAGCACGCAAACAAAGCCGTCTTGATTTCCATCATTTGAAGAAAATTGGAATTGTTTTAAAACGAGCAAAGTATTTTATTACGTGTAATGGAAAGATGATGTACCGGATTCCTATTGAAGAAGATTTCATTACCCGTCAGCTGACTGGAGAAGATTCCCGACAAAACTGGGAAATTGAACATCCCCAATCTTACCATCAATTATCATTATTTGATGACTTTCATTTTCATGCTAACGCTACCATAGAAGATTCTGCAAAATCTATCTATGGACAGATGTAACCCATTTTATAAGTATTTTTGAAAGGAGTTTCCTATGAAGAATTTTAATCCCAGTCAAAAAACAGTTTTTACCTGCAGAGACCAGTTTGAAGATATGATGACCTGTATTTACGATGCATGGGCATCTCGATTGGGTCATTCCAATATAAAATTAAAGACAGAACCGATTGGAAATCTGGAACTTTTTTGTAATTATCATCATATTGAAGAAGATTCTTGCAAATCCAAAAGTGTCATTCAATCCATTCAAAAAAAAATCTCTCTACACGCTTATATTATGATTTATCGGGTTGCGATGTCCCATCAGGAGGATAAATTAGATACCATTTATCGTTTTTTAGTTGCAGGATTTCATTATGGGCCTTCTGTTATAGATTTTTTACAAGAGCCAGTGGTTATGCGAATACTGGAACTAGATCGTTCGGTCAGCAATGAAGCCCACTATCATCGGGAATTTATTCGCTTTTCTAACCTACCGGGAAATGTTTTGGTAAGCCATGTTTCTCCAAAGAGTAATATACTCTCATTAATTGCTCCTCACTTTGCGGACCGCCTTCCATCAGAAAACTGGATAATTATTGATGATACCAGATCTACTGCGGTTATTCACCCGGCTGATCAGGATTATTACTTAACTACTTTATCACAAAAAGAAATGGATCACCTGTCCAAAAAAACTGATGACCCATTTGTTGATTTATGGAAAATATTTTTTAATTGTATTGGTATAAAAGAACGAAAAAATCCTACATGCCAACGGAATATGCTGCCATTATGGTATCGAAAACACATGACAGAATTTCAATAATTTCTGCTAAGATATCTGTGTCTATTTTCCTTTGTATTACCACAAAAGCCTCATATCATTCCATTTTACTCCTCCATGAGAAGAATCTGCGATGCCATAATGAACAAATCCAAATTTCTCATAGTAATGAATTAAATGATCCTTACAAGTAAGAATAATACCCTTCTTTTTGCGTTCTTTTGCCAGCTCAGTATATGCTCCTACCAGTTTTGCTGCTATTCCCTGTTTCCGATATTGGGGAAGTACATTAAGTCCAAATACTGTCATATATGCTCCTTCTGGCTTATGGAGTCGGATATCACTGTACATTTCATCTGGTAGATATTGTTCATCTGTATTTCCTCCGTTAATAAAGCCAACGATGGTTCCACATATTTCAGCCACTAAAAAGTTTTCTGGAAATGCTTCCATTCGCATACGGATTGCTTTTTGGGTAGCTGCTTCTGCTGACGGAAAGCATTGTTTCTCAATTTCTGCCAGTTCTTTCCACTCTGACTGTTTCGCTGGCCGAATTACAGGTATTCTCTCTTTTTGCATCTTGCATACCAGATTTGTTAATGTATCTTTTTGATTTAATTGGGGCTGTTCTATTACCTGAAAAAGAAGGTCATGAAGGATCTTTCCCATTTCTTTTCCCGGTTTCACTCCTAATTTCATCAATTCTCTGCCGTCCATCTGCAGATCTTTCAATGTAAGACAATCATCATCTGCCACAATTTCATCTAACAAAAGTTTCGTATGATTCAAAATTTCTAACTTTTCTTTTTGTTGATACTGACTTTGTGCCAAAACATCCGCTTTCTGCACTTTGAATAGAAGATAACACATCTCCACACCAATACGGCTTGCCAGGCGACGAACCCCCTTTTTATTCACTTCTTCCAGAGAATGAAAACGCCAGTCATGCCATTCTACTAAAGTTAATACTTTATTTAAGGTGTCATTATCAAACTTCAAACGTTTTAAGATCTTTCTTGCAATATCTTTACTGCGAAGAGGATGACCTTTAAAATGATCGATACCTTTTTCATCGGTTGTTCTACAATCCGGTTTCCCAACATCATGCAGCAGCATGGTATACCGAAGGACCACGTCTGATTCTACGCCCTGGATTCCACATAATGTGTGCATCCCTACCGAATACTTATGATGCGGATGATTCTGTGGCGTTTGCATCATTTTGTCCCACTCGGGAAGAAGGATCTTTGTAATTCCTAATTTATAGGCAGTAACCAATAACTCTGGATGTGGAGAAACTAATATTTTAGTCAGTTCTTCCCGAATTCGTTCCGCACTAATGTCTTTTAAGAACTCTTTCTTTTCGACCATGGCCTGTCTGGTTGTTTCTTCAATGGTAAAATCAAATCTTGCTGCAAAACGCAAGGCTCTTAAAATACGGAGGGCATCTTCATCAAACCGTTGTCTCGCTTCGCCAACACAGCGAATCAGACCAATTTCTAAGTCTTCCACACCACCATATAAGTCAATAAGCCCTTCTTTTTCATTATAAGCCATAGCATTGATGGTAAAATCCCTGCGAAGCAGATCTTCCTTCAGACATTTGGTAAACGTAACCTCTGTCGGTCTTCTATGATCTTCATATTTTCCGTCAATTCGATACGTAGTCACTTCATAGGGCTCTTTTCCCATCATTACCGTTACCGTCCCATGCTCAATTCCAGTATCAATGGTATGAGAAAACAGCTGTTTTACCTGTTTCGGTGAAGCTGATGTCGTAATATCCCAGTCTTTTGGTTCTTTATGGAGCAGAGAATCTCTTACACACCCACCGACAACATACGCTTCATATCCGTGTTCCATCAATGTTTCAATTATGAAATTGGCATGTTTAGGCACATTTATTTTCATTCTAATATCTCCTGAGATTTTATGATCTTAGTAAGCTTTTCCAAAGTAAACCATTTTCTTCGCTGGTTTTCCGCAATGAACACAGACATCTCCTAAATGTTCCTGTTCAAATGGCATACAACGAGTGGTCGCTCCTGTTTCGTCTTTGATTGCTTCTTCACATTCTCTATCACCGCACCACATTGCTTTTACAAATCCCTGTTTTTCTTCAATGATAGAACAGAATTCTTCCCAGTCATTTGCAATGTGTGTATTTTCTTCTACGTGTTTTTTTGCTTTTGCAAGCATATCATCATGCATCTGGTCTAATACTTCCTGAAGTTTTGTATCTAATTCATCAATAGAAACAAAGATTTTTTCTCTTGTATCACGACGTACGATAACTGCCTGATTCTTTTCAATATCTTTTGGCCCGATTTCTACTCGGACTGGAATACCCTGAACTTCCTGTTCACTAAATTTCCATCCTGGGCTCTTATCAGAATCATCTACTTTTACACGATACCCTGCTTTTGCTAAGTTCTGACGGATTTCTTCCGCCTTATCTAATACGCCAGCTTTTTTCTGCATAATAGGAATGATCATTACCTGTGTTGGTGCAATTCTTGGTGGGAGTACAAGTCCGGAATCATCACCATGTACCATAATAATTGCCCCAATAATACGGGTAGACATTCCCCATGATGTCTGATGTACATACTGTAATTTATTCTTTTTATCCGTATACTGAATATCAAATGCATGTGCAAATCCATCACCAAAGTTGTGGCTGGTACCAGACTGCAATGCTTTTCCATCATGCATCAATGCTTCAATCGTATATGTTGCATGGGCTCCAGCAAATTTTTCTTTCTCTGTTTTCTGTCCTTTTACCATTGGAATTGCAAGCACTTCTTCACAGAAATCTGCATATAAATTTAGCATCTGTACCGTTCTTTCTTCTGCCTCTTCTGCAGTTGCATGTGCAGTATGACCTTCCTGCCATAGGAATTCAGAAGAACGTAAAAATGGACGTGTTGTCTTTTCCCATCGTACTACAGAACACCACTGATTGTATACTTTTGGAAGATCACGATAGGACTGGATAATATCTGCATAAAAATCACAGAATAATGTTTCAGAAGTAGGTCTTACACAAAGACGTTCCTGCAGTTTATTCTGTCCTCCATGAGTGACCCATGCAACTTCAGGTGCAAATCCTTCTACATGATCTTTTTCTTTTTGTAATAAACTTTCTGGAATGAACATAGGCATTGCTACATTTTCTACTCCGGTTTCTTTAAATCTGCGGTCTAATTCTTTCTGAATATTTTCCCAAATTGCATATCCTCTTGGACGGATAATCATACATCCTTTTACACTGGAATACATCATTAATTCTGCTTTTTGTACAACGTCTGTATACCATTGTGCAAAATCTTCATCCATTGGTGTAATTGCTTCTACTAGTTTTTTATTATCTTTTGCCATTGATTTTTTCCTCCATCTTTTCATTTTCCAGCAAAGGGTCTGCACAAAAAACGCCGGACACTTCCATCCCTATATAGGGACCGAAATTGTCCGGCGGTACCACCCTGATTAATTCAATGTCATGAATTCACTCATCTTGCCCATAACGTAGGTCTGCGCTGCCGTTTCCAACAGAGACTCCAAGGCAGGTTCCATAAGTATCTGTTGGAAACTTCACACCTCCAGGTCTCCTCTCTGGGAACAGATGCTCTTA
The DNA here is from genome assembly GCA_036311565.1 of Lachnospiraceae bacterium. GTDB lineage: Bacteria > Bacillota > Clostridia > Lachnospirales > Lachnospiraceae > Fimousia. The sequence continues at coordinate 5,202 of JAXJPR010000036.1, read as the reverse complement.
TGTACTATCCCTTTTCATAGTCAACCTTCATTTTAAAAGAAGATATCTTATTTGTCAACTTAAGAAATCAGAGAGTAATTTATTTCATCCAAAATTAAGATGGTGCATCACATTATTATAATAAATTCGAGCTTCATTTCATTGTCTATTATTTTTTATGACAAAAATACAAATAACCGGTTGACATTTTCCTCTGTCCATACTATAATCACTTTATCACGTTAAAGTGTTACATTATAACTAGAAGATACAAACAAACAGAAAAAGGAGATGAAGATATGAGACTAACCATGCAGACCGATTCTGCAGGATATAATATCATCCTGGAACGCGGCTGTATCAGACAGATTTCTTCTTTTATTAATTTAAATAGAAAAGTATTTATTTTAACTGACCAAAATATTCCTGATCACTGGATAGATATGGTCAAGAAACAGTGTCCTCATTCTATGGTCTACCGGGTCGACGGCGGAGAAGACAGCAAAAGTATGAAGACCTATGAAGAAGTATTAACGGCCTGTCTGAATTTTCATTTAAGCCGGAAAGATTTAATCATCGCTCTTGGCGGAGGCGTGATTGGAGATTTAGGAGGCTTTGTGGCAGCAAGTTATATGCGGGGAATTGATTTTATGTCTATTCCAACCACGACCCTCTCCCAGATTGACAGCAGCATCGGCGGAAAGACTGCTATTAATCTTGGAAAAGTGAAAAACATCGTAGGAGCTTTTTATCATCCAAAATTAGTTTTGATTGACTTTGATACATTGTCTACCTTACCAGAAAGACAAAAGATCAACGGTCTGGCAGAAGCCATCAAAGCTGGATTAATTCGAGATCCAGAGTTATTTGCTCTTTTTGAGAAAGAAGACTATGAAGATCATTTAGAAGAAATCGTTTATCGTTCTCTTTGTATGAAACGGGACGTCGTTCAGCAGGATGAAAAAGAAAGTGGTCTTCGTAAGCTATTGAATTTTGGTCACACCATCGGACATGGGATTGAAACTTATTACGGATTAGAAAAATATTTACACGGCGAATCTATTACTATGGGAATGTTTTATTTTATTAATTCTAAGGAATTAAAAGAACGTCTGAAAAAGATTTGTCTTCGTATGGGACTTCCAATCACAGATGATTATGATATTAAAAAAGTATATGAGATTACAACCATGGATAAAAAAGCAAGTGGAGGAATGATTTCTACGGTCTGGGTAGATGAACCGGGAAAAGCATATATCAAAGAACTTCCACTAACAGAACTTTACACATTACTAGAAAAAGGTCCAATTTAAAAATTTAGAATTAGAATAAAAAAGGAGTATTCAACTATGGTCATTACATTAAACCCTAACGCAGAACAGCAATATATAGAAAAATTACACAAAGAAATTAACGATGCCGGATGTCGCATTCATGCATGCATCGGTGACTTATACACGGTATACGGTATCGAAGGAGATACTTCTAAATTAGATGAAAGAACTTTAAAAGCCAACAAAGCAGTTAAAGATGTTGTCCGTATTGTAGCACAATATAAACTTGCAAATCGTTTATTCCATCCGGAAGATTCCATTGTTGATGTAAGCGGCATTAAAGTTGGCGGTAAAGAACCTGTTGTTGTCATTGGCGGTCCTTGTTCCGTAGAAAGCAAAGAAATGGTCTGCTCCGTTGCACAAAAGGTAAAAGAAGCTGGCGGTCATATGCTTCGTGGAGGTGCTTATAAACCACGTACAAGCCCATATGCTTTCCAAGGAATGAGAACAGAAGGTATTATGGCCATGGTGGAAGCGAGAAATCAGACTGGTCTTCCAATCGTTTCTGAATTAATGAGCGCTGATAAGATTGATGAATTTGAAGAAAATGTAGATTTAATTCAGATTGGTGCCAGAAACATGCAGAACTTCGAATTATTAAAAGAAGTTGGTAAAAGAACAACAAAACCAATTTTATTAAAACGTGGTCTCTGCAATACAATTGATGAATGGATCATGTCTGCTGAATACATTATGGCAAATGGTAATATGAATGTTATTCTTTGCGAACGTGGAATTCGTACTTACGAAACAGCAACACGTAATACTTTAGATTTAAGCGTAATTCCAATTGTAAAAGAGAAGACTCATTTACCAATCATCATTGATCCATCTCACGCAACTGGAGATTGGAAATTAGTAGAAGCTGTTTCCCTTGCTGCAGTAGCTGCTGGATGTGATGGACTTATCATTGAAGTTCATGAAAATCCAGAAAAAGCATGGTCTGATGGAGCACAATGTTTGAAACCTGCAAAATTCCAAAAACTAATTGAAAAAGCAAGAGACATTGCAAAAATCGTTGGAAGAGATATTATCTAGGATTAATAATGAGCCGGTCATTTTGACCGGCTCATTTATTTCATAGTTTTCATTCTTTAATTTACAATTCTTCTTACGCCCCATACTGTTCGATATGCTGCTGAAGAAATATGAATTCCTGTACTACTACTTCCAGCATGAACAACCTGATTATTTCCTATGTAAATTCCAACATGACCAACACCATTGATTTCTGTATAACAAATCAAATCGCCTGGCTGTTTATTCGCCCAGCTAACAGCTGTTCCATAAGAACGCTGCCCAACAGAACTATGAGGAAGATAGTATCCAAAATGTGCAAATACTGCTTTTGTGAATCCAGAACAGTCAGCACCGTTTGTTAAACTTTCTCCGCCCCATTTATAAGGATTTCCAATAAATTTTACTGCATAATTTGCAATATCAGATCCACTTACCGAACTTGTTGCCGGCTTAGAAGAAGATAAATACTGTGTGCTGACATAACGATAATATCCGTTATATTTTACTTTTGTCCAGTCACCGCTTATCCCATAACAGGTGACCTTATCTCCTTTATAATAATATCCGACTACAGATCCACTGGAGGATGCACTCTTTCGAATTTTTAAGGAACTGGCTGTTATATACCTTGTGTAACTGCTGCTTCCTACTACAGAATTACTACTGGATAAATAATCTGTAGATACATATCGGTAATACCCATTATATTTTACTTTGGTCCAATTTCCGCTTGTTCCATAACAGGTAACCTTATCTCCTTTGTAATAATATCCGACTACAGATCCGCTAGAAGATGCACTTTTTCGAATTTTCAAGGAACTGGCTGTTACATATCTTGTATAGTTGCTCGTTGTTGCTGGTGCACTGCTAGATAAGTAGGAAGTGGATATGTATCGGTAATATCCGTTATATTTTACCTTGGTCCAGTTTCCGCTTGTCCCATAACAAGTGACCTTATTTCCCTTATAATAATATCCAACTACTGCAGCTGAACCTGATGCAGACTTGCGAATGCAAAGTGAGCTGGCTGTTACATATCTTATATACGACGCAGCAACTTCTTTTCCTCCAGAAATAATGATTACACTAAATGCCATACAAAGACTTAATGTAAATACTAAGGCTGTATGAAATATCCTCTTTTTCATGTTTTCTCCTTTTCTATATTTATTGTAGCATGCCTTTTAAGGCAAAAGACTTCTTGCGTCTCATTTTTCTATAAGTATAAAATTATATGATATTCGTAATTCATAATGAATTCTTATCGCATGTTCCATTTTAACACATTTTAAGAAAAATGAAAATAGATTCCGTAACATTTTTGTAACATTTTTATTACTTTGTTAATATTCTAAAATTCTTCTGCATCTAAAATTTCGAATGCTTCTCCTTCTGGCTCTGTTTTAAATACTAGTTTATTTCCTTTCACTGGATGTACAAAAGAAATACGGGTAGAATATAAACCGATTTGATGATATTTCCTTTTTACTTTCTGAAATTTAGGATTATATTTTGTATCTCCCCAAATACCAGCGTTCCGATTTGCAAACTGCACTCGAATCTGATGATGGCGTCCTGTAATCAGGTGAATTAATGCATAGGTATAATCACCCTGATCAGTTTCTAAAATATCTAAAACCTCATATTCTAAAACTGCCTTTTTCGCTCCTTTGGTCTCCTCTTTTACAACTTTAGAACAATTGGTCTTGCCATCCTTTAATAAATAATCCGTCAGGCATCCTTCTTCATTTGGAAGAAATCCTGTTAACACTACCTGATAATACTTATCAAACGTTCCATCTTGCATCTGTTTCGTTAAAGATGCAGCTGCGTCTTTGGTCCTTCCAAATACCATAACACCTCCAACCGGACGATCCAGCCGATGAACTACATACACTTCAGGCTCTGTTTTCATCTTTTCCTTTTTTACAATTTCATTTTTCAGATAATTTAACACACTTAAATCTCTGGATTTATCATTTTGAACTGGCATTCCCTGGGGCTTAATGCATACAATCACCGAATCATCTATATATAAAATTTCTGGTTTTGGCTGATTTTTTCTCATACTAATTCCATATCCTTTCTTCCTCATTTGTAATTTCATCTACGAAAAATTATACTCTGAATTACAAAGAGAATCAATTAACAAATAAAGGAAGAAAAAATACAAATCTCATTCAATTATTTTACAATCCTTCTTACTCCCCATACGCTTCGATAGTTTGCGGAAGAAATATGAATTCCAGTACTGCTGCTGCCAGCATGAACCACCTTATTATTGCCAATGTATATTCCTACATGACCAACTCCGCCTATTTTATTATAACAGATCAGGTCCCCAACCTTCTTATTACTCCAGCTGACTGCAGTCCCACAAGAACGCTGACTAATAGAACTATGTGGCAGATAGTATCCAAAATGAGCATATACTGCTTTTGTAAAGCCAGAACAATCGGCTCCATTGATAAGGCTTTCTCCACCCCATTTATATGGATTTCATACGAATTGAACTGCATAATTTGCAACTTTGCTTCCTTTTGAAGATGAAGAACTACTGCTTACTGAAGATGTTTTACTGCTGGACAAATAACTACTATAGACATAACGGTAATATCCTTTATACTTTACCTTCGTCCAATTCCCACTTGTTCCATAGCAGGTCACCTTTCTCCCTTTTGTATAATATCCAACGACTGTCGATGATGTACTGGCTTTTTTTCGTATACTTAAAGAGCTTGCAGTTACATATCTCGTATAGATACTGACTGGTTCACTTTTAGATAAATAACTACTATAGACATAACGATAATATCCTTTATACTTTACCTTCGTCCAATTCCCACTTGTTCCATAGCAGGTCACCTTT
>JAXJPR010000035.1:0-21625 GCA_036311565.1 Lachnospiraceae bacterium | reverse complement strand
CAAAATAACACTCGGCTATTTTTATCCTTTTACTGTTTTAGGTTGTTGATTTCTCAACGTCCGTCCATCTTTTTCGAAAGATGGTGAAAATCTCATTAGAATTTTCAAGGATCTGTGATTGTTCAGTTTTCAATGTTCGTCACTGTTTTTTTCGACAGCTTTTATATTTTATCACAGTCTTTTTTGTTTGTCAAGAAGTTTTTTAAACTTTTTTAACTTTTTCGACTGTATTTTCCACTGTCATCCGACAGCTTTCATATTCTATCAAAACTTTTTTCGTTTGTCAAGAAGTTTTTATTTTTTATCTGTGTCATTTCGACAGCTTTCTCATTTTATCACATATCATTGTGATTGTCAATACCTTTTTTTAACCGGAGAAGGAGGGATTTGAACCCTCGCGCCGCGTAAACGACCTATACCCTTAGCAGGGGCACCTCTTCAGCCACTTGAGTACTTCTCCAATGCCTAAAAAAATTAGGTATTTAATTATCGCGTCAACATGACGCTAGATAATAATAGCAAAAAATATTTCTTATGTCAACACTATTTTTAAAATATTTTTATTTTTATAGAGATTTAGCTGTTTTTAAAGTCAGCCACTGCTGTTTCATATAGATTATTCCCATTTTTATCAATTACAACAATTACAGGAAGATTTTCTACTTCTAGTTTTCGAATTGCTTCTGTTCCAAGATCATCATATGCAATTACTTCTGCTTTTTTTATACATTTTGATAATAGCGCACCTGCACCGCCTACTGCAGCAAAATACACTGCCTCATTTTTTATCATGCTGTCAATGACTTCCTGTGAACGTTTTCCTTTTCCAATCATTCCTTTTAAACCATGTTCCAGCATATATGGAGTATATTTATCCATTCTGCTGCTGGTAGTTGGTCCTGCAGAACCAATTACCTGTCCTTCTTTTGCTGGAGACGGTCCCAGGTAATAGATAATATTATGATTTAAATCAATCGGAATTCCATTTTCGTACATTCTTTTATGTGCTGCATCTCTTGCAGTATAAATAGTACCACTAATATAAACATAGTCGCCTGATTGTAATTCTTTTATTGTTTTATCAGATAATGGAGCTGTAATATATTTATTCATTTTGATTTCCTCCTGGATATGTAAGTCCTTACCCTTGCTTTATATTGTTCTTGATACGTGTCTGTTAACATGACAGCAAATATTAACTGCCACCGGCATACCTGCAATGTGTGTTGGATATGTTTCAATATTAACAGCTAATGCAGTCGTATTTCCGCCTAATCCTCCTGGACCAATCCCCAGTTGATTAATTTCTTCTAACAATTCCTCTTCTAATTGCGCTGCATATGGAACAGTAGAATGTTCTTCGGTATTGCGGCTTAATGCCTTTTTAGCCAAAAATGCACACTTTTCAAAAGTGCCTCCGAGTCCTACTCCTACTACCATTGGAGGACATGCATTTGGTCCTGCATCTTTTACTGACTGAAGAACTGCATTCTTTACCCCTTCGATTCCATCTGCCGGTTTTAACATAAATACACGGCTCATATTTTCGCTTCCAAATCCTTTTGGTGCAACGGTAATTTCGATATTTTCTCCTGGGATCATATCATAATGAATCACTGCAGGTGTATTGTCTTTTGTATTCTCTCTTTCAATTGGATCTTTTACTACTGATTTTCTTAAATATCCTTCTACATATCCCTGACGCACTCCTTCGTTAATGGCATCCGTAATATTCGTACCTTCGATGTGAACATCCTGTCCAATTTTAAAAAATACAACTGCCATTCCTGTATCCTGGCAGATTGGAATACTTTCCTCTTTTGCAATTAGCATATTTTCTTCTAACTGCTCAAGAATTTGTTTTCCAAGACGTCCTTTTTCTTTATCCTTTGCATTTTTTAATTTTCTTTTCATATCTGCTGATAATTCTAAGTTTGCCTCAATGCACATTTCTTTTATATTATTGATGATCTCATCTGTATGGATTGTTCTCATATCATACTCCTTGTAAATGAAAGGAACTGCCATATAAAAATGGCAGTTCCTTTTTATTCTTCTATTGTAGTTTCTTCGTCGTTTTCTGCGTTTTCCTCTGGCTCTTCTCTTAAAACTCTTGTAATGCTTGCAACCGCCGTATCTTCCCTGACATTCATCACTTTTACACCAGATGTATTTCTTCCAAGTACAGAAATCTGACTGACTTCCGTTCGAATGATCACACCATCTGTTGTAATCATCATAACTTCGTCGTCTTCATTGACCGCTTTTGCACCAATGACATTTCCTGTCTTTTCAATAATCTTATAGCAGATAACTCCTTTTCCTCCTCGTTTTTGTGTCTTGAATTCATCCATCATGGTACGTTTACCCATACCTTTTTCAGACACAATAAGCAGTTCTTCGCCCTGCTGTCTGGTCTGCATCGCTACAACTTCGTCCCCATCTGATAAATTAATTCCAATGACTCCCATAGATACACGTCCTGTTTTTCTTACATCTTCTTTTGCAAAACGGATGCACTGTCCATATTTTGTTACCAGAAAGATATCTGTTGGTTCTTCAATGAATTTTACTTCAATTAATTCATCATCTTCCCGCAGAGAAATTGCTGCAAGTCCAGTTTTTCTAATATTTTTATATTCCGTGATTGATGTTTTCTTTACAATTCCCCGTTTTGTAGCCATGAACAGTACGCCTGTTTCCCGATATCCATCGACAGTAATTACGGCAGTAATTTTTTCATCCGGCATCAGCTGAAGCAGATTTACAATTGCTACACCCCGGGCTGTCCTTCCAGATTCCGGAATTTCATAAGCCTTTAATCCATAGACTCTTCCTTTGCTTGTAAAGAACATAATATAATCATGGGTTGATGTCATGAACATTTTTTCAATGTAATCTTCATTTATGGTCTGCATACCCTTGATTCCTTTTCCACCACGATTTTGAGCTTTAAAGTTATCTTCCGTCATACGTTTAATATAACCAAGCTTCGTCATTGTAATAACCGTATTTTCTTTTGGAATCATATCTTCAATAGAAATGTCATCTACATCAAATCCAATAGACGTTCTTCTCTCATCACCAAATTTATCTTTTACTACTAAAATTTCTTCTTTGACCACTCCTAAAAGAACTTTTTCATCTGCAAGAATCGCTTTTAATCCTTCAATTTTTTCCAGTAATTCTTTATATTCCTTATCTAATTTTTCACGTTCTAAACCATTTAACGCACGCAGACGCATGTCTACAATTGCCTGTGCCTGTGCATCACTAAGTCCAAAACGTTCCATTAATTCCGCTTTTGCAGCTGCAATATTGGCTGCTCCACGAATAATTTTAATTACTTCGTCAATATGATCCTGCGCAATTAATAACCCTTCTAAAATATGAGCTCTTTCCTGCGCTTTATTTAATTCATACTGAGTTCTTCTGGTCACAACATCTTTTTGATGTTCCAAATAATAAGTAAGCATTTCATGCAGATTCATAATTTTAGGCTCATTATTATGCAGTGCCAGCATAATAACGCCAAAAGAATCCTGCAGCTGAGTATGTTTGTACAACTGATTTAAAATAACATTTGCATTTACATCCCGACGCAACTCGATACAGATTCTCATACCAGAACGGTCTGATTCATCTCTTAAGTCAGTAATTCCATCGATTTTTTTATCTTTTACCAGTTCTGCAATTTTCTCAATTAAACGTGCTTTATTTACCATGTATGGAAGTTCTGTAACAATAATTCGGTTCTTTCCATTGGCCATTGGCTCAATATCCGTAACAGCGCGTACTTTAATTTTTCCCCGTCCTGTACGATAAGCACTTTCAATGCCTCTTCTTCCTAAAATCGTAGCACCAGTTGGGAAATCCGGACCTTTGATAATTTCCAGTAATTCGTCAATTTCTGTTTTCCTGTCTTCTTCTACGTAATTATCAATAATTTTTACAACACCATCAATGACTTCTGAAAGATTGTGAGGTGGAATATTGGTTGCCATTCCTACCGCAATTCCCTGAGTTCCATTTACCAGCAGATTGGGATAACGTGCTGGAAGCACGACGGGCTCTTTCTCTGTCTCATCAAAGTTTGGTATAAAATCTACAGTATTTTTGTTAATATCAGCCAGCATTTCCATGGAAATCTTGCTCAAACGCGCTTCTGTGTAACGCATTGCGGCAGCACCGTCTCCATCCACAGAACCAAAATTTCCGTGGCCGTCTACCAGCGGATAACGGGTAGACCATTCCTGGGCAAGGTTAACCAAAGCTCCATAAATAGAACTGTCACCATGAGGATGATATTTACCCATGGCATCCCCAACGATACGGGCACTTTTACGATGTGGTTTATCCGGACCATTGTTCAATTCAATCATTGCGTATAAAATTCTTCTCTGTACTGGTTTTAAACCGTCACGTACATCTGGAAGTGCTCTTGAAGCGATAACGCTCATGGCATAATCAATGTAAGAAGTTTCCATGGTCTTCTTCAAATCTATCTCATGAACTTTATCAAAAATATTACTATCATCCATGTAAATCTTCCTCCACTAAATATCTAAATTCTTCACATATTTTGCATTTTCTTCGATAAATTTTCGTCTAGGTTCTACCTTATCTCCCATTAAGGTATTAAAGGTCAGATCCACTTCCGATTCTGTTTCTTCATCAATATTTACTCGAAGCAGAATTCTTTTTTCCGGATCCATGGTCGTATCCCAAAGCTGTTCTGCATCCATTTCTCCAAGCCCTTTATAACGCTGAATCTTGTTATTCTGATCACGACCGATTTCTGTTAAAATATTATTTAACTCATCATCACTGTATGCATACCACACTTTTTTATTCTTTTCAATTCGATAGAGCGGTGGCTGCGCCAGATATACATGTCCCTCTGTAATTAATTCTGGCATAAAACGATAGAAAAACGTCAATAATAACGTTGAAATATGAGCACCATCCACATCCGCATCTGTCATAATAATAATTTTATGATAACGCAGCTTGGAAATATCAAAATCTTCATGAATGCCAGTTCCAAATGCTGTAATCATAGCTTTAATTTCGTTATTGACCAAAATCTTGTCTAAACGCGCCTTTTCTACATTCAGAATTTTACCTCTAAGTGGTAGGATTGCCTGGGTCGCACGGGATCTTGCAGTTTTTGCAGAACCACCCGCAGAATCACCCTCAACAATATAAATTTCACATTTGGACGGATCTTTTTCTGAACAGTCAGCTAATTTACCAGGAAGCGCTGCACTTTCCAGAGCTGTTTTTCTTCTGGTCAGATCTCTTGCTTTTCTCGCGGCATCTCTGGCTCTTTGTGCCAGTACGGCTTTTTCGCAAATTGCTCTTGCAACTGTTGGATTTTGTTCTAAATATATTTTTAACTGTTCACTGACAATACTATCAACAGCACCTCTGGCTTCGCTATTTCCTAATTTCTGCTTTGTCTGACCTTCAAACTGAGGTTCCCCAATTTTAATGCTAATAATAGCCACTAATCCTTCTCTGATATCTTCTCCAGACAGATTCGCTTCTGAATCTTTTAATAACTTATTCTTTCTTGCATAGTCATTAAAGATTTTGGTCATGGCATTCTTAAATCCAGAAAGATGGGTTCCTCCTTCCGGTGTAATGATGTTATTTACAAAACTATATATATTTTCATTGTAAGAGTCATTATGCTGGAAGGCCACTTCCACATAAACATCATTCTTCGTTCCTTCACAATAAATAACTTCAGGATAATATTCGTCTTTATTTTGATTTAAGTAAGTAACAAATTCCTTAATTCCGCCTTCATAATGGAATTTGTGTTCCACAGGTTCTTCCAAACGTTCATCCCTTAAAATAATTTTTAAATTTTTTGTCAGGAATGCGGTTTCTCTTAATCTCTGAACTAAAGTTCCTAAGTCAAAAATAGTTGTCTCGAATATTTTTCCATCTGGTTTAAAGTGTACAATGGTTCCTCTGTGATCAGTCTCGCCTATCACTTTCAAAGGATAGCACACTTTTCCTCGTTCATATCTTTGTTTATGAATTTTTCCTTCTGTATGGACTTCTACTTCCAGCCACTCAGACAATGCATTTACAACAGAAGATCCTACTCCATGAAGTCCTCCGGATACTTTATATCCTCCGCCGCCAAATTTTCCACCAGCATGCAGAATGGTAAATACAACTTCTACGGAGGAAATTCCTTTTTTCTTGTTTATTCCAACTGGAATTCCACGACCATTGTCTTTAACGGTAACGGAATTGTCTTTATGAATCGTAACATGAATGGTATCACAATATCCAGCCAATGCTTCATCTACTGCATTATCTACAATTTCGTAAACCAAATGATGCAGTCCCTTTTCTGCAGTACTGCCAATATACATACCTGGTCTTTTCCGTACAGCTTCCAGCCCTTCTAAAATCTGAATCTGGTCTGCACCATATTCTGGTGTCTTTTTACTTTCAGTGCTCATGGCTTGCCTCCTGCCCTTCTTTCATAATCTTTCCGTTTTTCACATAAAACATTTTATCAATGGATAACTGACTATTAACAAATTCCTCTAAGCCAGTACACGTAATAAAGGTCTGTATCTCTTTGATTCCTTCTAAGAGATATGCCTTGCGATTACTGTCAAGTTCTGAAAGAACATCATCCAATAATAGAATTGGTTTATCACCAATCTTTTTTTTCACCAATTCAATTTCTGCTAATTTCAGAGACAGAGCAGCTGTCCGCTGTTGTCCCTGAGAACCATATGTTCTGACATCAATTCCATTTACCATGAACTTAATATCATCCCGGTGTGGCCCTACACCTGTATTCTTATATTTTAAATCCATTTCTCTGCGTTTTGCAAGCTGCTTGGCAAATTCATCGGCTTCCACCTGATTCTCATAGGTAACCACAATGTCTTCTCTGCCTCCAGTCAGCTTATGATGAATCCCGCAGATAATTTTATTAAGTTCTTCAATAAATTCTTTTCGCTTTTCAATCATTGATGAACCATACTGCACAAGCTGCATATCCCAAACTTCCAACGTATCAATTAAACTTTCCTGAAATGCGATCTGGGAAAGCAGTTGATTTCTTTGCTTTAAAACTTTATTATACTGCGCAAGATGAAACATGTAAATCTTTTGCAGCTGACAAAGTTCCATGTCCAGAAATCTTCTTCTTTCTCCTGGTCCATTTTTTATAATGGACAGATCTTCTGGCGAAAAGAAAATAATATTAAGCATGCCTAATAAATCGCTGGATTTTCGAATTGGAATTCCATCGATGGCAATTCCTTTTGTTTTTCTTTTTTTCAAATGAAGATCAATTCTGTGATCCACATCTCTTTTATTTAAGATCAAACGGATATGAGATTCATCTTCTCCAAACCGGATCAGTTCTTTATCCTTGCTTCCCCGGTGTGATTTACTGGTACCGCTTACGTAAATGGATTCTAAAATATTAGTCTTTCCCTGGGCATTGTCCCCAAAAAACAAATTACTGCCTGGTGAAAAAGATACTGCTAAATCTTCATAATTTCTGTAATTCTTAAGTTCCAGTGATTTAATATACATAATTTACTATTTTTCAATGTGAATGGTCATGCCATCAAACTGAACAACTGCTCCATCATATAATTTTTTTCCACGACGTGTTTCAATTTCACCGTCCACCATTACCAGTCCGGCTTGAATGACTTCTTTGGCTTCTACTCCAGATTCTACTAATCCAGCAGCTTTTAAAGCCTGTCCTAATTTGATATATTCATCTCTTAATTTGATTAATTCCATATTTTGTACCTCATTTAGATATTTGCAGCATTAAAGTTTACTGGCAATATCAGATAAACATAAGATCCGGCAGCATCCCTGATAAAACAAGGTGCTTTTGGATTTACCAGATAAATATCAATCACATCATCATCAATGACTCTTAATGCATCCATTAAAAACTTTGGATTGAATCCAATTAATAAATCTTTTCCCTCTTTTTTGATATAAAGTTCTTCTTTCATAGAACCAATAAAAGATTGAATAGAAAGCTGCATACTTTCTTCCTGAATATTGATTACAATCGGTTTACGATCAGATTCACGAATCAGCAAAGATGCACGATCAATACAATTTAAAAATTCCTTTTTATTAATCTGAATTTTTGTTTCGTAATCGGTAGATAACATCTGATTGATATTATAGTATTCCCCTTCCAACAGACGGGAAACGACCATTGTCTGATCAAATTCAAATAAAATGTGCTTATTGGTAAAGTAAATATGCACATCATCTTCCGTTCCTCCATTTAAGATCTTACTTAAATCAGAAAGTGTTTTTCCTGGAACGACAACTTTGATATTTTCATAACAATCTTTCAATTCTATATTTCGAATAGAAATGCGGTGTCCATCTAAAGATACCACTTTTAAGTTGTTATCTGTAATTTCAAACAGCTCGCCAGTCATCAATTTATTATTTTCATTATCAGAAATAGAGAAAATCGTTTGGCGAATCACTTCTTTTAACATAAATTGTGAGATTGTAATAGATTGTAATTTTTCAATCTCTGGCAGTAATGGAAAATCATCACCAGCTTGTCCGGAAATGGTAAATTTAGATTTTTCACAAGTAATCACCGCCTGATAATTTGCATTTGTCGCAATAGTGATGTCATTATCCGGCAATTTCCGCACAATTTCAGAAAAAAGCTTTGCATTTAATGCAATTTTTCCAGTTTCCTGGATCGTTCCTTCTATAATAGTTTCGATACCAAGTTCCATATCATTGGCAGTTAAGGTAATTACTCCATTGGTGGCTTCTAATAAAAGACATTCAAGAATTGGCAAAGTTGTCTTTGTTGATACTGCCTTAAGAGCTACATTAACACCTTGAAGTAAACTTGATTTGGTACACACAATTTTCATAATGTGAATAACTCCTTTCGGGTGAATTGATACAATATATATTAATTAATTTCCGTCGTAATAGTAGTAGGGGGTGTTGAAATGTTCATAACTTAAAAAAACCTTAAAAACATCAAAAAAACAAGTGTTTATAACTTCTTGAAACACATGAAATTTTTAAGGGATAACTAAGGTCCTATCCACACCCCTGAAATTGGCAATTTGAAATCCACATTTTTTCAACAACCTATAAACAAGATGTTGTGAAATTGGATGAATGCCTAATTCGGATTAATTTTTTTCGTTAAAACATCGATTGTATTTTGAAGACTGCTGTTATTTTTTAAGTCATTTTCGATTTTTTGGCATCCATGAATGATTGTAGAATGATCGCGTTTTCCTAAGACAGAAGCAATTGCTTTTAAAGATTTGTCTGTATGTTTTTTACATAAATACATGGCAATCTGTCGTGGATAAGCGATTTCCTGGCTCTTTTTCCTGGAGGCAATATCATTTAATGAGATATTAAAGTGTTCACAAACAATATCTACGATTAATTCTGGTGTAATTTCCCGTTCACCTTGAGGAGTAATCAAATCTTTTAATGCCTCCTGAGCAAGTTCAAGGTCAATTGGTTTTCTCTTTAACTTAGAGTAAACACAGATTTTATTTAGTGCGCCCTCTAGTTCACGAATGTTAGATTTTATGTTATTGGCAACATACTCCATGATTTCTGTATCAATATTAATGTTGTCAAATTCGGCACGTTTGTTCAAAATAGCCATTCTGGTTTCGTAATCAGGGGGCTGAATATCCGCAGTTAATCCCCATTCAAAACGGGAGCGGAAACGTTCATCTAAAATCTGCATATCTTTTGGAGGTTTATCAGAAGAGATAATAATTTGCTTATTTTCTTCATATAAAGAATTAAAAGTATGGAAAAATTCTTCCTGAGTACTTTCTTTTCCAATGATAAACTGGATATCGTCAATTAAAAGAACATCGATATTCCGGTATTTATTACGAAATTCTTCATTTTTGTTGTGTTTTAAACAATCAATTAGTTCATTAGTAAATTTTTCGCTGGTTACATATAGAACTTTCATATCTTTTTTATGTTCTATTATGTAATGTGCGATGGAATGCATTAAGTGTGTTTTACCAAGTCCGGCTCCGCCATACAAAAATAATGGATTGTATGTCTCGCCCGGAGCGTCAGCAACAGCAACACTGGCAGCATGGGCTAGTTCATTATTCTTACCGATGACAAAAGTTTCAAATGTATAACGTTCATTCAGATTAGAAAGCATCTGACTTTTTTGTGTATCTACGATAATGTCCTGTTTTTTTGGAGCAGGAGCAAATTCTTCTACTTCATCGGACAGACAAATATCTATGGTGTATTCGACACCGATTAAGTCCTGAATAGCTAATCCGATGGAAAGATCATAAAAGCGGTGTTTAATAAATTCAACCCCGCGTTTATCATACTTTTTATCCATTAAAAAAGTGATTTTGCCATCTGAAACTTTGTATACCTGCAGCGGGCGGATCCATGTATTGGCTGCAGCTTCGGTTATATCATACTTTTGAACTAATTGAGTGAGAACCTGATCCCATATCTCTTTTATCTTTTCTTCCATAGGTATTTATCCACTTACCCTTTCTAAATCACATAATACTTCTTTTATATAATAAAGCAAAAGTGGATAGATTTCAAGTTGATAGTGTGGATAAGTTTATAACGTGTGGATATATTATAATAAGAAGAAATACAAATTGACAAAAAAGGGTGTGGACAACCTGATTTCACATATAAACATGCAAAGAATGTAGAATCTATAAGAAATTTTAGAGATAGAAAAGAAAAAATCAACAGCATTTTGTAAAGTTATGCACAAGTTACCCACAAATTGTGGATAACTTTGTGATTAACCACAAGATATCCTGTTGACAGAGCTTTTCCACATTTATTTCAGCTGCATGGCGGGCCATGTGGAAATCTCACTTCGCAAAGCTCGGTTCGATGAGGCGAAACGCCATATACGATAATAAGTAGTCATTTTGCTTCAAGTAAACTTGAAAAAATTCCTGCGATTATGGTACATGGCCCGCCATGCATCATCTCACCTCGCAAAGCTCGGTTCGATGAGGCGAAACGCCGTATACGATAATAAGTAGTCATTTTGCTTCAAGTAAACTTGAAAAAATTCCTGCTTATCATCGTGCATGGCTAATTCTTTGAGCAAAATAAAAGATTTTACTTGACGAAAGGTAATGAAATTTATATAATAGGGATGGTGTTTTATGACATGAAAAGGATTATAGCAAATATCGAATATATATATAAGGAGGTGCCTGTATTATGAAAATGACATTTCAGCCAAAAAAGAGACAGAGATCTAAAGTTCATGGTTTTAGAAAAAGAATGAGCACTGCTAACGGTAGAAAAGTATTAGCTAGAAGAAGAGCAAAAGGAAGAAATAAATTATCAGCTTAGGGTCGCAAACTTTTGTGACCTTTTCTTTTCTCTGTTTTTAAGGGTATTAAATTAAAATGAAACAATATGAATCTTTAAAAAAGTCAGGAGATTTTTCTTTGGTTTATCGCAGTGGCCAGTCTAAGGCAAATCGTCAGCTGGTCATGTATATTAGAGAGAATGGACTGGAGAAAAACCGATTAGGAATATCAGTTAGTAAAAAAGTCGGAAATAGCGTGGTAAGACATCGATTCACAAGAGTGATCAGAGAAGTTTACCGGTTAAACTGGGAACGTCTGATTCAAGGGTTTGATATCGTAGTCATTGCCAGAGGAGGGGCAAAAGGAAAAGGATATGATGAATTGAAAAAATCATTTTTTCATTTAGCCGGACTCCATAAAATAGTAAAGAAGTGAAATCAATGATAAAGAAAGTAGCATTAGGTTGTATTCGCTTTTATCAAAAATATTTATCAGCAATGAAAGGTAGAGGAACCTGTAAGTATATACCCACATGTTCACAATACGCCATTGAGGCAATTGAGAAATATGGCCTCATAAAAGGCGGGCTGCTAGCCGCCTGGAGAATTTTAAGATGTAATCCTTTTGCAAAGGGTGGGTACGACCCGGTTCCCTGATCATAAGAAAGGTAAGGTAATATACTTATGATGTTAGCATCAAGCGGTGGATTTTTAGGTTCAATTGCTCAGTTATTAGGATTTATTATTGAGTGGATTTATAATGGGCTGGAAGCTTTTGGAATTCAGAATATTGGGTTAAGTATTATTCTGTTTACATTAGCTGTAAAAATTCTTTTATTTCCATTAACTTTAAAACAACAGAGATTTACAAAAGTAAATCAAGTCATGCAGCCTGAAATGCATAAAATTCAGAAAAAATATCGCAATTCCAGAGACCAGGCTTCCATGATCAAACAGCAGGAAGAAATGAATGCTTTATATGAAAAGTATGGAGCAAGTCCAACAAGTGGATGTCTTCCTATGCTTATTCAGATGCCAATTTTATTAGCACTGTATCGTGTTGTTATGGATATCCCATCATATATTCCAAAAGTATATGAAGCATATGAAATAGTTGCAAATGATATTATGGCACAGAGTGGATTTGTAAAAGCGCTTCAATCTGTTGGAGAAGCAGTAAAGGTAAGTTCACGTTATACATTAGAAAATAATTCAACAATTGATGAAGTTGTATCATATTTAGGGCATCTTCCAAATGAAGCATGGGATATGATTGCAGAGAAACTTCCAGGAGCCGCAGATACAATTGCAGAGTGTGCAAATGGATTAATTCATATGAATGATTTCGTTCTGGGAATTAACATTACTCAGACACCAGGATTTGGAATTTCTATTTATTTACTTATCCCTATTGTTGCAGCATTGGCACAGTACCTTTCTGCAAAAGTATCTATGGGACAGATGGATGATGATAACCCAGCAGCTGCAACATCTAAAAATATGATGTTATTTATGCCATTAATGTCATTCTTCATGTGTATGACATTGCCTGCAGCGATTGGTATTTACTGGGCTGCATCAGCAATCTTTCAGGTACTTCAGCAGTTGATCATTAATTTTTATTATGATCATGCAGATATGGATAAAATTATTGAAAAGCAGCACAAAAAATACGTTAAGAAAAAAGAAAAGAAAAAAGGGAAACCATCTCTTACAGATAGAATGATGAGCGCAGGAGATCCAAGTTCTCAGGCTGGACAGGCAGCAAACAGCAAAGTGAAAAATGCGGCTAATATCAACACAAAAAATCTTGATGCAAAACTTAATAGCACAAAAGGCGGTTCTATTGCTTCTAAAGCCAATATTGTAAAAGAGTTGGAAAATCAACAGGGGGGTAAATAGAATGGAAAATACACGTTTTGAAGGTAAAACGGTGTCAGATGCTGTTATGAATGCGGCTATGGAACTTGGGATTCCAAGCAGCGAACTAGAATATGAAGTGATTGATGATGGAAATAAAGGTTTTTTAGGAATTTTTAATGTAAAACCTGCCATCATCGAAATTATAAAAAAAGAATCACTTTTAGATATTACTACAGATTATTTACATGAATTATTTGATGCGATGGGGGTAAAGACAGAGTGTCAGATTAATTACAATGAAGAAAATAATTTTATGGATATCAATTTAAGCGGTGATGATATGGGAATCCTTATTGGAAAAAGAGGACAGACTTTAGATTCCCTTCAGTATTTAATTAGTCTGTTTGTAAATAAGAACAGTGAAAATTATGTAAAAGTACAGTTAGATACGGAAAATTACCGTGAAAGAAGAAAAAAGACCTTAGAAAATCTTGCGCGTAATATTGCATACAAAGTAAAACGTACAAGAAGATCTGTTTCACTTGAACCGATGAATCCATATGAAAGAAGAATTATTCATTCTGCATTACAGAATGACAGATATGTATGTACGAAGAGTGAAGGCGAAGATCCATATAGAAAAGTAGTGATTATGCTTAAAAGAAACGATCGAAATCAGAAAGCATAATTGAAAGGGTTGCCTTATGGCAGCCCTTTTCTTATAATAAAGCAAAGAATTAGAATATAAGTACAGTTTAAACCAATACTTTTAAAGAATTGAGAATATTGGTTTAAGCTGTAAAAAAGAGCATGATATGAGAAAGGAGAGTAATTGATGTTTCGAAATGATACAATAGCAGCGATTTCTACTGCCATGGCAGATGGAGGGATTGGAATCGTAAGAATTAGCGGTGATGATGCCTGTGACATTATGGAAAAGGTATTTCATCCTGCGAAAAAGAAAGATATGAAGTCTGTTCCTTCTCATACCGCTCATTATGGATTTGTTTATGATGGAACTAAAAAAATTGATGAATGTATTTGTCTGTTCATGAAAGCACCCAATACTTATACTAAAGAAGATGTGGTAGAAATTAATTGTCATGGCGGAGTTACCGTTATGAAAAAAGTGCTGGAGACAGTCATCAAGCATGGAGCACGTCCAGCTGAACCGGGAGAATTTACAAAAAGAGCATTTTTGAATGGAAGAATTGATTTATCCCAGGCAGAAGCAGTTATGGATGTGATTTCTTCCAGAAATGAATTTGCATTGGAAAGTTCTTTAAAACAGCTGGAAGGTTCGTTGAAAAATAAAATTGAAGAAATTCGTAAAGTAATTATTCATAATATTGCGGCCATTGAATCTGCTTTGGATGATCCAGAGCATATGAGTATTGATGGATATGGACAGAAACTGCTTGCAGAAATAAAACCATTACAAAAAGAAATTAAGCAGCTGATTGATACTGCAGATAATGGAAGAATTTTAAAAGAAGGCATCAAAACAGTTATTATTGGAAAGCCAAATGCGGGAAAATCTTCACTTCTTAATATTTTAGTAGGAGAAGAAAGGGCCATTGTTACGGATATTGCAGGAACGACCAGAGATACGCTGGAGGAATCTGTAAATATTCATGGAATTCCATTGAACATTATCGATACAGCTGGAATCAGAGATACGGAAGATCTTATTGAAAAAATAGGAGTAGATAAAGCAAAAGAAAACATTGCATCTGCTGATTTGGTCCTTTATGTTGTAGACATGTCCAGAGAACTGGATGAAAATGATCAAGTAATCATTGATATGATCAAAGATAAGAAGGTCATTGTACTGTTAAACAAATCAGATTTAAATAAAAAGATTGATCAGATACAGATTAAAGAAAAACTGGATAAAGACATCGTAGAAATTTCTGCCAAGACTCAGGATGGTATTATGGAATTTTATGAACTTTTGAAAGATATGTTTTTTGAAGGAACATTGACCTTTAATAATGAAATTTATATTACCAACATGAGACATAAAAATGCGTTGATGGAAAGCTATGAAAGTCTTTGCATGGTTGAAAGAAGTATTATGGATGATATGCCAGAAGATTTCTTTTCCATTGATTTAATGAATGCATATGAATCATTGGGGTATATTATCGGAGAATCTTTGGGGGAAGATTTAGTAAATGAAATTTTCAGTGAGTTTTGCATGGGCAAATAGTAAGGAGAATAAAAATGGCATTTCTAGAAGAAACATATGATATTGTGGTCGTAGGTGCAGGACATGCAGGATGTGAAGCAGCACTTGCCTGTGCACGTCTTGGATTTGAGACTATTTGTTTTACCGTTAGTATGGACAGTGTTGCCTTAATGCCTTGTAATCCCAATGTAGGGGGTAGTTCCAAAGGGCATCTGGTAAAGGAAATTGACGCATTAGGCGGCGAAATGGGAATTAATATTGATAAAACTTATATTCAGTCTAAGATGTTGAATAAATCAAAAGGGCCTGCAGTGCATTCTCTTCGGGCGCAGGCGGATAAAGCGAAGTATTCCCGTCATATGCGCATGACGATGGAAAATACAGAACATCTGACATTAAGACAGGCTGAAGTAGTGGAAATCTTAACAGAAGAAGGAAAAGTATGCGGAGTTAAGACTTATTCTGGTGCAACTTATTATGCCAAAGCGGTTGTTTTAGCGACCGGAACTTATTTAAAAGCCAGATGTATCTACGGAGAAGTAAGCAATGCGACTGGACCGAATGGTCTTCAGGCAGCAAACTTCTTAACAGATTCCTTAAAATCATTAGGAATTGAGATGTATCGATTTAAGACCGGGACACCAGCCAGAGTGGACAAAAGAACCATTAACTTTGATGAGATGGAAGAACAATTTGGTGATGAGACGGTTGTTCCATTTAGTTTTACAAATAAAGAAGAGGATATTAAGCGTCCTCAGATTTCTTGCTGGTTAACGTATACAAATGAGAAAACACATCAGATTATTCGTGAAAACCTGCATCGTTCTCCTTTATTTTCAGGAGCAATTGAAGGAACAGGACCTAGATATTGTCCATCCATTGAAGATAAAGTTGTAAAATTTGCGGATAAAAACAGACATCAGGTATTTATTGAGCCGGAAGGTGAGTATACCAATGAAATGTACGTGGGAGGAATGTCAAGTTCTCTTCCAGAAGATGTGCAGTATCGCATGTATCGTTCTGTAAAAGGAATGGAAAATGTAAAGATTATAAGAAATGCATATGCTATCGAATATGATTGTATCAATCCGATGCAGTTAAAATCTTCTCTGGAATTCAAAAAAGTAGAAGGATTGTTCAGTGGTGGACAGTTCAACGGAAGTTCCGGATATGAGGAGGCAGCAGCGCAGGGACTGATTGCAGGAATCAACGCATGCCGCAAACTTCAGGGAAAAGAACCGGTAATCTTAAAACGTTCCGAAGCTTACATAGGGGTCCTGATTGATGATCTGGTTACAAAAGAAACTCATGAACCATATCGTATGATGACTTCCCGTGCAGAATATCGTCTGCTTCTTAGACAGGATAATGCGGATCTTCGATTAACTCCAATTGGACATGAAATCGGTTTGATCAGTGATGAGCGATATGATGCCCTGCTTTTAAAAGAACAGCAAATTAAAGAAGAAATCAAACGTGTGAATGAGTGTAAGATCGGTGCCTCAAAAGAAGTGCAGGAATTGTTAGAAAAACTGGGCAGTTCTACGTTAAAAACAGCAGTAACATTAGGAGAATTGATTCGCCGTCCAGAATTAAAATATGAAGATCTGGAAGAAATTGATTCACAAAGACCAGAATTGGATTCGGATGTGATCAATCAGGTAAATATTAATATTAAATATGATGGGTATATTTCCCGTCAGTTAAAACAGGTAGAACAGTTTAAAAAACTGGAAGTAAAAACGATTCCAGATGATATTGATTATGAACAGGTAGGTAGTTTAAGGAAGGAAGCAATCCAGAAATTAACACAGATTCATCCTCATTCTATTGGACAGGCTTCCAGAATTTCCGGAGTATCTCCTGCGGACATTTCTGTTTTACTTGTTTATTTGGAACAATATCGCAGAAGGTAGATGATAGATAAGTGCTTTTTGCACTGTTAGGAGAAGATATGGAACAATTGAGAAAAAAAGCGGAGAAGCTTGGTATTACTTTAAACGATATACAATGCCATCAGTTTCAACAATATTATGAATATCTGGTGGAAAAGAACAAAGTAATGAATTTAACCGGGATTACAGAAAAGGAAGAGGTCATAGATAAACATTTTATTGACAGCCTGGGATTGGCAGCAAGCTTTGATTTGACCAAAGAGCAGCAAGTTCTTGATCTGGGGACTGGAGCAGGATTTCCAGGAATTCCTTTAAAAATTGCATTTCCCAACTTAAATATAACATTACTGGATTCTTTAAATAAAAGAATTAAGTTTCTGGATGAAGTAATTGAGTTGTTAGGATTAGAACATATTACGACCATTCATGGAAGAGCAGAAGATTTTGCTAAACCAGGAAAATTAAGAGAACAGTTTGATTTATGTGTATCAAGAGCAGTAGCAAACTTATCATCATTGTCCGAATATTGTATTCCATATGTAAAAGAACATGGATATTTTATTTCTTATAAATCGGGCAATATTGAAGAAGAACTGGAAAAAGCACAAAAAGCCATAAAAATACTAGGTGGAAAGATTTCTGGAGTAAAAGAATTTACGATTCCGGATACAGATATTTCACGTACATTTGTTATGATAGAAAAAAGAAAGGCAACCCCGAAAAGATTTCCAAGAAGGGCGGGGCTGCCATCAAAAGATCCACTTTAAAAAAGAATATCACAGATTGCTAAAATTTCTTTTGGTTGATCCAAGTGAGGATAATGATGAGAGTCGGAAATGACAGAAGCTTCAATGGAAGGATTTAATACCTGATATTGTTCAATGGTATTTGTCTTTTCTGGTTCATTATCACCCAGGACCATGTAAATGCTGGTATTGATATTTTTAATTGCATGAATTACATTTGTATCTAAGTAATGAGAAGCGATGCTTGCATGAAGATACTTGGCAGTGTTGCCGGATAAATGTGCTGCTTCATAAAAATATGGAAAATACCGATGAAGCAGATGTTCTGCTTTTGGTGAAAAAGAATCCTTTATAGTGTATTTCATGGATTCTTTGTTATGGGCCATAAGATAAATCAGCGTTCCAATCGTGTGGGACTCTAAAAGATATTTTAGTATTTTATGTTTTGAAGTTGGCATACGAGTGCCTTTCGAAACATTTTCTGGATTAATGAGCATGATATTGCGATAATATGTTTCTTTTGTACAGCATGCCATCATAAGGATGGAAGATGATTTACCAGATACGATAACATCTGTTTTTGATTTGATGATGTCTTTGATAAAATCATTGATCATCTGTACATATAGATAAGCAGTATATGTCATTGCTGGTTTTTCAGAACGACCGCAGCCCAATAAATCCAAAGTATAAACGGTATGTTTTTTAGACAACTGATGTGTCAGTTCCTGAAATTCAATGGAAGATCCCATAGAGGATAATTCATGAATCAATAAAATAGGGGAACCTTGTCCCTGAACCTGATAAAAGATTTTACCAAAGCGCCAATTGTAGTACATTCCATCTTTGATCGGCAGAACGGATTTCCGATTTGCCAGCTTAATAATCAGCCGGTTAAAAAAGTTGATTAGAAGAATGGGAAATATAATCAGAATGGATAATTTGGTTAGTTTTTTTTGTTTAGATTCCATAATGAAACTCCTTTCTCGTATATAGCTTTATTATATGATAAATGAGCGGTAGATACAAATGGTTTTTGGGGTTTTCATTTGTCTGGTTATCGTTTATTATTTAGAAAGGAAGTGAAAATATGAATGAAGAATTATGTAAATATCTGTCAGACGAGTATATGATATGTGTGGAGAAAGAAGAGGAACTGGTTTCACGAAAATTTATTCTGCAGGCAGAACAGAGAAAAGTGGAAGAGAATTTATATTTTCATGTAGAAGAGGAACGAACAAGACAGTTGTTTACGCCATTGACTTTAAAAGGTTATGATTATGCCAGAGAGTTGACACAGGAAAACTTAGATTTAAGTAATGCAGATGCAAAGTTAAAAGCATGTGAAGAAGAACTTGGGCAGATTGAGGAAAAAAAGAAAAAGCTGAAAGAATTTATGAATTCTTTGAGAGAAATCTCTTGTCAATTAGAGGAAAAGGAAAAGAAAGATAAAATTCCATTCTTTCCTGCATTTTATGAATTAGTGGAGCATACCAAATCATCATTTCCTGATACAGAATTTTTATACGATGAAGATGAAGCAAAACCAGACTGTTATATGACGTTTGATTTTCTAACGAGATGGAAATATCTGTTTCGGTATCTATCGGATCATTTATTAATATCTGACATTTTGTTCCGAGTATTCGATGATGAGGATAAAGTTGTGATGGTTATGGAGTGTGTTTCTGAAACAGCATTAGAAGAACAGGAAAAAGTTGGTTTAGAAGATATATTATCAAAAGAATTTTTTATTCAGTCATGGAAGGAAGATTCTTTTGAAATTCATATGATATTAGATTAGATAAGGAAGGTTTTTATGAAAACAAAAATTGCAGAATTATTAGCATCAAAAATAGAAGGACTTGACGTTGAAAAAGTGGAACAGTTATTAGAAATTCCACCAAAAGCAGATATGGGTGATTTTGCGTTCCCATGCTTTCAGCTTGCAAAAGTATTTCGAAAAGCACCTAATATGATTGCAGCAGATCTTGCTCAGCAGATAGGAAATCAGGAGTTTCTTTCTAAAGTAGAAGTAAAAGGAGCTTACTTAAACTTTTTCGTAGATAAAACATTATTTGTAAAACAGGTGATGGAACGTGCCTGTCAGGATGGATATGGTAAAAGTGATTTGGGCGAAGGAAAAACAATTTGTATTGATTATTCTTCTCCAAATGTAGCGAAAAAATTCCATGTAGGTCATCTTCGTACAACAATCATTGGAAATTCTCTATATAAAATTTTTACAAAATTAGGCTATAAAGTAGAAAGAATTAATCACTTAGGTGACTGGGGTACTCAGTTCGGTAAGTTGATTGTAGCTTATAAAAAATGGGGAAGTAAAGAAGCAGTAGAACAGAACGGAATTGCTGAATTGATGAATATCTATGTAAAATTCCATGAAGAAGCGGAAAAAGATGATTCTCTTAATGATGAAGCAAGAGCATGGTTTACAAAGATGGAGCAGGGCGATAAGGAAGCATTAGAAATCTGGCAATGGTTCAAAGATATTTCATTAGTGGAATATAAGAAAACATATGAAATGTTAGGAATCGAATTTGATTCTTATGCAGGAGAAAGTTTTTATTGCGATAAATCCCAGCGTGTCATTGATGAATGTAATGCAAAAAATCTTTTAGAAGAAAGTGAAGGTGCTTACATTGTTCGATTAGATGAATATAACATGGCTCCATGTATTGTTATGAAAAAAGACGGAAGTTCTATTTATGCTACTCGTGATCTGGCAGCAGTATTATATAGAAAAGATACGTATCATTTTGATAAATGCATTTATGTAACCGGATTAGAGCAAAAACTGCATTTTGCACAAGTATTTAAAGTCATAGAATTATTAGGATATGAATGGGCACAAGATCAACTGGTGCATGTTCCATATGGTCTGGTCAGCTTAAAAGGTGGTAAATTATCTACTCGTAAAGGAAACATTATTTATGCAGAAGATATTCTGAATGAATCTGTAAATCGTATTAAAGAAATTATTGAAGAGAAGAATCCAAATATTCCTGACAAAGATGATGTTGCTCATAAAGTGGGAGTTGGAGCAATTTTATTTAATGATCTATACAATCAGAGAATTAAAGATGTAGTCTTTGATTGGGATAAGATTCATAACTTTGATGGGGAAACAGGACCTTATGTTCAATATACTTATGCACGTGCAGCAAGTATTTTAAGAAAACGACAGATGACGGCACAATTTGATAAAGATTGTTCTATTGATTTTAGTATTTTAACAGATGATGCTTCTATTGCATTACTGAAAGAAATTAACCGTTATCCAGATGTTATCAAAGCAGCAGCAGATCGTCAGGAACCATCCGTAGTTGCACGTTATGCAATGGCAGTGGCACAGGCATTTAATAAATTCTATCATGATAATCAGTGTATTGTTGAAGATGATGCGGTATGCAATGCCAGATTAAAACTGTTATCATTAGCAAAAGGAATTTTAAAAGATTCTCTTGGACTTTTAGGAATTCAGTGTCCAGAACAGATGTAATCATAGTTTTTTATGAAAGAAGAGACTGTCTTAATTTTAAGGCAGTCT
>JAXJPR010000034.1:0-7860 GCA_036311565.1 Lachnospiraceae bacterium | reverse complement strand
GTCTATACAGCAATCCTTGCCTTCATTATCTTTAAAGGTCTTTCATTAACAATTGGTTTAAGAACTGATACAAAAGATGAAGAAATCGGTATGCACATTTCTGAACATGGTATGAGTGCATATGCAGATTCCTAGATTAACAATAATAACTAAATTTGCTCTTCCTATACATATTTTCATATAAATTGTTTTCAAAACAATCAACAAAAAGTGCTTCCAGCCGGGAGCACTTTTTTGTTATTAACTTCTTTATATGTGGTTACCTTATTATCCATTAAAATCACCTTTCCCTCCTTATAATTTCTGTTTGAACAATCTTCATAGTTTAAATTTACATGTCGTTCAAATATCATGAGTGAACCCTTCCCTTTAAATATTCTACAAAACTTGAAACACTTATACTTGGCGGAATCCTCGCCAGCATATGTACATGATCTGGACAGATTTCTGCTTCTACTATTTCTACACCTTTTCTCTTGCAGAATGTGCTTAATATATTTGCTACATCTGTTTTTATGGTACTATAAATAGCTTGTCGCCTGAATTACATCAACTTTCTGTGACTGCTGGCAGGTGCAAAAGCACCTGATCACAGCACCATTTCGCGTTTCCGTAGAATGATTCATTCCGGTATCTGTGAGGGGCTTTCGGAGTCTTGAAATACGACTACGGCTTCCGAAGATTTCTGACGTGTGGGAAAAGCAATGTCAAGACCGAATTTCTTTTGCTCTGTATGGACTACGATATCAATAAACTGCATAACAAAAATCCGGCAAAAGGCCCGCTACACGGTTTCTTTGCCGAATTTTCTAATAAAAAGAGCTGCTATACCAACGAATTTTCGTTGTATAACAGCTCTTAGCGATATCTATTTTCTTATTTTACCTGATGATCCAATGCTGCTTTAATAAATCCTTTAAATAATGGATGTGGTTTATTTGGTCTTGATTTAAACTCTGGATGAGCCTGAGTTGCTACAAACCAAGGATGAGATGGAATTTCTACCATTTCTACAATTCTTCCATCTGGAGAACATCCGGAAAGCTGCATTCCATTTTCTACAAAAGCATCACGATATGCATTATTCACTTCATAACGATGTCTGTGACGTTCATGGATTTCTTTTTCTCCATATACTTCTAATGCTTTTGAACCATTTGCTAAAATACATGGATAAGAACCTAATCTTAAAGTTCCTCCTAAATCTGTCACACCATCCTGATCTGGCATAATATGGATCACTGGATGTTTGGTCGTTGAACTAAATTCATTACTATGGGCATCTTTCCATCCAATCACATTCCGTGCATATTCAACCAAGGTCAGCTGCATTCCCAGACAAAGTCCTAAATAAGGAACTTTATTCTCTCTTGCATATTGGATAGATTCAATCATACCTTCGATACCACGGTCACCAAATCCACCCGGCACAATGATTGCATCCACATCTCCTAATACTTCTTTTACATTATAAGAGCTGATTCTTTCAGAATCTACCCATTTAATCTCGACATCAGTATCGTTGGCTACTCCGCCATGTTTTAAGGATTCTACAACACTAATATAAGCA
The DNA here is from genome assembly GCA_036311565.1 of Lachnospiraceae bacterium. Lineage (GTDB taxonomy): Bacteria > Bacillota > Clostridia > Lachnospirales > Lachnospiraceae > Fimousia. The sequence goes on along the minus strand of JAXJPR010000034.1, from coordinate 6,290 downwards.
TCATGAAGACTTACATATTTTCCAACTAAAGCAATTTTTACTTTGTATTTTGGATTCTTCCAGCTATTAATCATCTGAATCCAGTCTGCTAAATCAGGTTCTGGACATGGCAGGTTCAAGCATTCACATGCTACATGAGCTAACTTTTCTTTTTCCATCATTAATGGAACTTCATATAATACTTCTGCATCCAGATTTTCAATTACTCGATTACGTTCCACATTACAGAACTGTGCAATCTTATTACGAATTGCAGAATCCAATGGATAATCAGAACGGCATACTAAAATATCTGGCTGAATTCCCATTCCCTGTAAATCTTTTACACTTGCCTGTGTAGGTTTTGTTTTTAATTCTTTAGAAGCTTTTAAATAAGGGATTAATGTAACGTGAATTAAAATACAGTTTTCGCGTCCAACCTCATGCTGGAACTGTCTTAAAGCTTCTAAGAATGGCTGACTTTCAATATCTCCTACTGTACCACCAATTTCAATAATTGCTACTTCCTGAGCAGTTGCCTGATCATCTCCGCGATAAAAACGGCTTTTAATTTCATTGGTAATATGAGGAATTACCTGTACTGTATTCCCACCAAAATCTCCACGTCGTTCTTTTGAAAGAATACTCCAGTAAACCTTTCCTGTTGTTACGTTAGATTTTTTATTTAAACCTTCATCGATAAATCTTTCGTAATGTCCTAAATCTAAATCTGTTTCCGCGCCATCATCAGTAACAAATACTTCTCCATGCTGAATTGGATTCATGGTACCTGGATCAATATTAATATATGGATCAAATTTTTGGCTTGTTACTTTATAACCTCTGGCTTTTAATAAGCGTCCCAGGGAAGCGGCAGTAATCCCTTTCCCAAGTCCGGACACAACTCCACCCGTTACGAATACGTACTTAACTGGCATGATTTATCCTCCTGTTAATCTATAAAATATTTTGTAATAATAATATAACATTGTTTCTTTATAAATAAAGATTAATACTACCACATTATACATGGAAAGTACAGTATTTTCTAGTCTTTTTCACCATTATCTTGCTTTTTATCTTTGAAAAGAAAAGATTTCGGCATTCTCAGCTTACATTTAGGAAAGAAACGATGAGAAACATATAGTTTCATTTCTCACATTTGTAAATCGGCTGCATCAAGCAAACATAAATTTATGAATTCTTGACTTATGCCTCCGTGTAAATAAAAAATTAGTATTTAAATGTTCGTTTTGAATGGATCTACGTATAGTATTCTTGAGATGGATTGATCTTTCTGAATTCATTTACTTATGGGGATATCTCTAATATAGAGATAAGAAACTTGAATTACAGATCTATAAGCTTTGAACGCCTTATCCTTTCTGATACTATAATAACATACATTATTTTCCATTTCAATCATTATTTTCCATTTTTTGTAAATTTCTTATTACTTTTGCAATTGGAAGACCTACCACATTATAATAATCTCCCAAAATTCTTTTAATAAAGGCAGCTGCCTTCCCTTGAATCCCATAAGCCCCTGCTTTATCCATAGGTTCACCAGAGATAATATAATCATGTATTTCCTTTTCACTCATCGGATAAAACTCTACCGCTGTCTCTTCGAAAAAAGTAAGTTCCTTTTTATTGGTAACCAAAGTAACACCAGTATATACAAAATGTTTTTTTCCACTTAACATATGAAGCATCTGGGCTGCTTCTTCCTGATTTTTTGGTTTGCCAAGGATTTTTCCATCAAACGCAACTACCGTATCGGCCCCTAGAACGATTACATTCGTCTCATCCAGCTTTTCATAAACATCTTTTGCCTTTTGTCTGGATAATTCCATAACAATATCAGAAGGGACCTGTTTCGTGATTACTTCTTCCACATCGCTTGGCAGTACTCGAAACGTAAGTCCCACCTGTTCTAGTATTTCTTTTCTTCTTGGTGACCCTGAGGCCAGAATTAATTGTTTCATCTTTGTTACCTGCCTTTCAAAGGCTATTGTAACAAATCAGACTTACTCCGACAAATGTTTTTTCCAAATCCATTCCTTCCAATCCACCCGTTTGACGACATTGCTTGTATAACAGGTACTTCATATCTCGCATGCTTCATAAGCTCAACAGAATCACGGCTAATAACAAAAAAAGAGACATAACATAGTTATGTCTCTTGAGGAGCTGGGCTAGCAGGATTCGAACCTGCAGATACTGGAATCAGAATCCAGGGCCTTACCGTTTGGCGATAGCCCAACATTATAAGGTACTTTGTATGCTGTGTTTTGTGTTCAGCACCTCAGTACATTTATGTATTATACAGGAGTAAATGCAAAAATGCAATAGTTAATTTTAAACATATTTTTTCTCATTTTTTCGCTTATTTCTATTCATTTTGTACAATTTCCATCACATTTTTCCAGAATCCCTTTATTAAAATAAGGATTTTTTTATAAACAAAAGAGAGATTCCAAATTGGAATCTCTCTTTTGCATGTATTCTTATTTAACAATTCGTCTAACAGCTTTAATATCCATGATATAGACAGAAGAAATTTTAATTCCTCCTCTTGGATATGGTTTTGAATTACTGGCATGTACGATTTTATTGTTTCCAATATAAATTCCAACATGACCGGAGTAGCAAATCAAATCTCCAACTTTTCTATTAGAAAAGCTTACTCCTGTTCCTGCACTTCTTTGTGCACCGGATGTTCTTGCAATTTTATATCCAAAATGTTTATATACAGATTGTGTAAAACCAGAGCAGTCTGCTCCGTTTGTCAAGCTTGTACCACCATATCGATATGGATTACCTACAAATTGCTTTGCATAATTTGCAACCTGCTGACCCTTTGTAGTCGTGCTTACCTTTGTTTTAGATAAGTATTTTGTTAAAACAAAACCTTTGTTTCCATTCTTCTTAACTACTGTCCAATTTCCACTGATTCCATAACAAGTAACCTTTGTACCTTTTGTAATCTTACCAAGAGAAGAAGATCCAGTAGATGGTGTCTTTCTGACATTGATAGTAGATTTCATATATCTGCTATAACTGCTCTTATATGTAACAACTGGCATATTCTTAGTAAGATATTTTGTAGATACATATCCTGTTTTATCGTCAAAAGAAACTTTTGTCCAGTTTCCATTCGTCCCAATACAAGTAACTTCATCTTTCCAATAATATTTACCCAGAATGGAAGATGAGGCAGAAGCCTGCTTTCTAATATTTAAGAAGTCTACTGTTACATATCTTACATAAGCTGCAGCAGCTTCTTTTTGATTCACTGTCATTATTACACTGAAAGTTAACATTACTGCCAAACATATTGATAAGCATTTGCTCACTATTTTTTTCATATCTTCTCCTTCTCTCTTACATTTATTTTAAATAAATATTACAAAACTGTTTCATTCATTTATAATTGATGTATTTATTATATCATGAGAGGAAAAAAGTGTAAAGAAAAAGGAACCGTAAATATAAAAATTTACAATTCCTTTCAATATTCATTACATATTTTTTAATAATTCATAAACTGCTTCTTTGGTTGCAAGTCCTTCTGAAAATGCACTTGCACTTCCAGTAGCAATTCCCATTTTTAACGCATTTTCATACGTACCGTCCTGTAAATATCCCGCAATAAATCCAGCCACCATAGAGTCTCCGGCTCCAACAGAATTTTTTACTGTCCCTTTTGGCGTTTTCGAAATATGAATATCTCCATCCTCTGTTACCAGGATTGCTCCATCACCAGCCATAGAAATTAATACATTTCGGGCTCCTGATTTCTGAAGTTCTTTTGCGTAATAGATAATTTCTTCATTTGAGTTTAAAATCACTCCAAACATTTCACCAAGTTCATGATTGTTTGGTTTAATCATAAATGGATGATATTTCAATACATTTAATAATAAATCTTTGGTTGCATCTACAATAATTCGGATATCTTTTTCCTGCAGCCGTTCCATGATTTTTTCGTAAATATCTTCTGGCAAAGTATTTGGAATACTTCCTGCTAATACCAGCATATCTCCATCCTGAATATTATCCAATTTTTTATATAATTTCTCTAATTCATCATCGTAAATCAACGGTCCCTGTCCATTAATTTCGCTTTCTTCCTCAGATTTAATTTTCACATTAATTCTTGACATTCCCTGGCGTAATGTAATAAAATCAGACTCTACTCCGGTAGCTGCTACTCCATCGGAAATTTCTTTTCCAGTAAATCCTGCAACAAATCCCAATGCAGTACTGCAAATACCTAAATTCTTTAATACAATGGAAACATTAATTCCTTTCCCTCCATAGTAAATATCTTCCTGTATCGTACGATTTACCATTCCCAGTGTTAACTGATCTACTTTTACTACATAATCAATTGCTGGATTAAATGTGACCGTATAAATCATAACTTGTTCCTTTCTTCTTTAAACTTCAATAACTGTTGTACTCTCTTTATAAATTTTATCTGTTAGCTGATTTGTAATAATCGCCGCATCTTCCAAATTTCCAAAAGTAACGGAAGAATTTACAGAAAACTTTGAAGTATCCGCCAAAACATAGACGCGATAAGAACGCTTCATTGCTAATTTTTTCATTCTGGCTTCTTCAATGTTAGGAGTAGAATAACCTGCTTCCAAAGAAATACCATTTGCACCAAAAAACCCTTTTGTAAAATGAAAATTCTCTATGGATTTTTCTGCTTCACATCCAACAGCTGTTTCCGTTACATGACGAATTCTTCCTGCTACGATATAAATGGTAAATTCTTTTTTTACCAGCTGCATAGCAATCTCCAATGCATTTGTGACATAAATTGCTTTCTTTTCTGTTAAATATGGAATCATGCTGGCAGTTGTGGTTCCTCCATCAAGATAAACAAAGTCTTCTGGTTCTATTAAAGAAGCAGCATATTTTCCAATTGCTTCTTTTTGTAATGTATGAATTCCTTTTCGAACTTCTACGATATCTTCATGAGTTACACTATTTTTAGGTTCCAGATAAGTTGCTCCACCATGTACTTTATTAATCTTTCCCATTTTTGCTAATGCATTCAAATCTCTTCGTATTGTTGATTCAGAAATATTTAATTCTTTTGTCAAATCAGACACTGAAACTGCTTTTCTCTCTTCCAATACTTGTAATACATAACTATATCGTTCTTGTGTAAGCATATTATCCCTCCTTTTTTTTAATATAGCACATTTTTTTTTACCCTTCAAGCTTTTTCAGTCAAATTCAATCATTTTCAGTCAAATATAACTTTTTAATAATAATAAAAAAGACTTCTAAATTTCTTTAGAAGTCTTTTACGTGGGTTAGAGGATTCGAACCCCCGGCCTTTTGGTCCGTAGCCAAACGCTCTATCCAGCTGAGCTAAACCCACAATTATGAAATTTTCGTTTAATTAAATAAACGAATGCCGGCGACCGGAATCGAACCGGTACGGGAGTATAAGTCCCGCAGGATTTTAAGTCCTGTGCGTCTGCCAGTTCCGCCACGCCGGCATGCAACCTTTTGGTTACGATGGGACCAACAGGGCTCGAACCTGTGACCCCCTGCTTGTAAGGCAGGTGCTCTCCCAGCTGAGCTATGATCCCATTTTAGAAAATATAAAATTTTCAAACGACCCAGAAGGGACTCGAACCCTCGACCTCCGCCGTGACAGGGCGGCGCTCTAACCAACTGAGCCACTAGGCCATATTCCTTTATTATAATTATCTTCAGTGATGAGTGGACCTTCAGGGACTCGAACCCAGGACCGATCGGTTATGAGCCGATTGCTCTCACCAACTGAGCTAAAGGTCCTTAAAAAGGAAAAGCCGACGATCGGACTTGAACCGATAACCTGCTGATTACAAATCAGCTGCTCTGCCAATTGAGCCACGACGGCTTATTAATCACTTTAACAGCAATTAATGATGACTCCTACGGGAATCGAACCCGTGTTACCGCCGTGAAAGGGCGATGTCTTAACCGCTTGACCAAGGAGCCAAAAAACCATCTGGAATTTTCATTCCATATGAGCACTATGTGCTTAAACTCCCCGAGTAGGACTCGAACCTACGACAACGCGGTTAACAGCCGCGCGCTCTACCGACTGAGCTATCGAGGAATACTGGGCATGTACCCTAAAAACTACATACAGATCTTATAACTTCTTCCATCTATCTTTTCAGTACTTCAAACATCTACAGCCATTCTGGTTAAGACCTCGACCGATTAGTGACAGTCAGCTCCATGTGTTGCCACACTTCCACCTCTGCCCTATCTACCTCGTCGTCTTCAAGGGG
>JAXJPR010000033.1:0-11279 GCA_036311565.1 Lachnospiraceae bacterium | reverse complement strand
TTAGGAAGAATAAGATTTAATAAAATGGATACTACGAATACAACTGCAACTACATTTGCAGAAAATACTGACTGAATAACTTCAGGGAAAATGTGCCACAAATCAATTTCGCTTGTAGCTGTAAATCCGATTCCTACAGAAAGTGACAATGCTGCAATTATAATATTTCTCTGGGTAAATCCTGCTTTTGCAATCATTTGAATACCAGAAACCATGATGGTACCGAACATCATAATCGTACATCCACCTAAAACAGATTCTGGAAGAGATGCAAAGAAGTTACCCACTGGTGGAAGCAGACCAGCTAAGATCATGCATCCTGCTCCTGTCCCAATGGTAAAACGGTTTACAACTTTTGTCATATTAATAAGACCAACATTTTGTGAAAATGATGTTACTGGAGGGCATCCAAACAATGCAGAAATTGCAGATGCAAATCCATCACATGCTAACGAACCGGAAATTTCTTCCGCTTTAATCTCTCTATCCAGACCACCTGATACCATAGCTGTGGTATCTCCAATGGTCTCTGCTGCAGAGACCATAAAAATAATTGCTACAGAAAAAATTGCACCAATATGAAATTCTGGTGTATATGGTATCAGTCTTGGTAATGAAACAAGTCCACCTGAAAAGATAACCGATAAATCCACCTGTCCCATAAAGATTGCTACAATATATCCAACGATCAATCCTGCTAATACGGATAACTGCTTTAAATACCCCTTTGCTGCAATATTCCATCCTAAGCAAACTGCCAAGGTAATGGTCCCTAATAGTAAGTTGGTTGCAGAACCAAATTCTTCTGTATATCCACCACCAAAAGATCTCGCACCTACGGTAAATAAAGAATAACCAATCGCGGTAACTACAGATGCCGCTACAATTGGTGAAATGATTTTTCTCCAATATTTTGCCAAGAGACCTATGGTTCCTTCAAAAATACCACCGCAAATGACTGCACCAATGACTGCTGGATAACCATAATTTACTGCAACTGTACTTAATACTGTTACAAACGTAAAGCTGACTCCCATAACAATCGGAAGTCTGGAACCTACTTTCCAAATTGGGAAAAGCTGGATCAATGTTGCAATTCCTGCAACAAACATTGCATTCTGTAAAAGTATAGCGATTTCTTCCTGTGACAATCCTCCTGCTGCGGCAATAATTGTAATTGGGGTCAGATTTGCTACAAACATTGCCAGGATATGCTGCAGACCAAATGGAATTGCTTTCAATACAGGAACGCGTCCATCTAACTTGTAAATATTATTTACACTACAATTTTCGCTTTTGTTCATAATTTTTTTCTCCTCTTTTTTCGCCTTTCATATTAAAATTTTTTCCTCAATACAGTATGTTTAAAAAAACGATCCACAAAATATTGTTTAGAATAAAAAATCGGATTTCCCTCAATATCATAATCAACTTCTTCCATATTTAAGAGTGGTGATCCTTTGGATACCTGTAAAATTTTTGACAGTTTCTCATCCGCAAGTACCGGATGCAATTCTGTAAGATCCATGTAGGGTTCCACATCACAGAATTTTTCTAAAAATTGAAAAATACTAAGTTTAAAATCTTGAGATCTATAATCTGCTTTTACGAGATGCTTTTCCAAAACATCTTCACTATAAATAGCTGGTCTATCATCCGCATTACACAATAAACGAATGCATATGACAGGTGTTCCCTCCTCAATATGAAGTTTCTGTGCTATCATCCCATCTGCAATCCTTTCCGTGACCTGGATAAAAGAGATTGTTGCCTCATGACCATTTTGTCGAATAATATCCAAAAATTCTGTTTCAATGTCCATACGGCTTTTCACTTCCAGCACATGACGATTGATGATCGTTCCAACTCCATGTCTACGGGTAATGAATCCTTCACGTTCGAAATCTGATAAAACATCCCTTAACTGAGTACGGCTGATACCTAGTTTTTCGGAAAGCACTGTCTCCCTTGGTAATTTCTTACATTGAGAAAAAAGGCCATTCCTCATTTCTTTTAACAACTCTGTACAAATCATCTTAGGATTCTCTGCTTTTAAACACATATCATTCATCTCCCACAAAAATAGGTAATACCTTTACAACCTGAAACATTATAATATATGGAATATTATTTTTCAATATAAAAGCTTCAAACAATTATATGAAGAAACAAAAAGAACGTTTCTGCAATTGAAACGTTCTAAATAACAGAATGAAAGATTTTATACAAACAGATTTCGAACCATTTTCGAATCAAAAACAACCTGCGTAACGTGATCCACTTCAATTTGATATAGTGCATTGGCTACCATGTGTTCTGCAGCCTGTTCTAAATCTCGGATACCACTGGTATTTGCAAAATGTTCCACCACCGCATCAAGAGCATCCTCTGTTACGATGCATTCATCTTCATTTAAGCCCATACGTTTTAAAACTTTTGGTAAAACAAATTTTGAAAAGATAATCTTCTTCTCTTCTGCTGTATAATCCGGAATCTCAATGACTGCAAATCGTGACATCAAAGGTGCACTAATCTGATCCTTGTCATTGGCAGTCGCAATCGGATAGACTCCACTGGTTGGAATCATACATTCCATATAGTTGTCAGTAAATCCAAGATTATCAAGGAGTGTCAAAAGTACATCGGCCGGATTGCCGTTACCTTTTCCAGAAGCTGCTTTATCTAACTCATTGATAATGAAAACAAGGTTTGACTCCCCTGCCATAGAAAAGGCTTCCATAATAATTCCTGGTTTTGCATTGGAATAGATACGGGAACTTCCAGTCAGCTGCTCCGGATCATTAATAGAACTCATATCTAATGTTGTCCATGGCAGTTTCAAAATACGGGCAACTGCATAGGCAATCTGAGATTTACCAGTTCCTGCTGGTCCAATCAACAGTATACCATAAGCTGGAAGAGTATGGGTTCTGTTAATCTGAATGATCGTCTCCATGATACGTTGTTTCACCCGTTCCATACCATACAATTCTTCGTCTAAAATCTGTCGTGCCTTTTTCGGGTCAATTGATTCAAAATAATTGTTCTTCCACTTAATATTCATCATAATAGAAAGTGCCCTCTGGGCATGACGGCGTTCCTCCTGAGTAACCTCATGTGAATGGGCAACTGCAAGATTTCTTCTTGCCCACAGTCTAATATTATCCGGTAACGTTTTTCCAGCACAGGTCATAAAATCTGAAATGCTCTGCAGGCTGGTAAGTTTCATATCATCTCCGGTTTCATCCAGATCGTCATCTTCCTCTAAATTGTTCAATGGAGCATTACTTTCAAATAAGCGTTCAATCATAAACTGAAGAAAACCATCTTCAGCAGAAAGTTTGCCGCTGCCTCCTAATGCGATTTCACGAATTTTATAAACAGCATAACCATCTTCGCGGTTTTCTCCGGAAAGACGGACATTGATATGATTTTTTCCAAGCCATTTTAAAAGATAAATAAAACGTGAATCAATCTGCAAAATATCTGCGTTGAACGTTCCATCCTCTTCTTTAAATTCGAAAGTTGTCTGTTTACTTGGATTCGCAAAAATACCACAAGAATGGTGATTCCATTTTCGCTTACGATTGTCTAAAACGAAAATGGGGTTTTCCGGGGTAGCAGCTCTTTCATTAGAGTGAAAGATAGTATAAGTACATACAAATTCATTACTATCATTATCTGGTGTATTGCTAAAATCAAATACTGGCATATTTACGCTCCTTTTGTAAATTCATTAATCATTAATCGATTGCATTATCATATCATATTTTTTTATGATTGCCTACTTAAAATGCTTATTATTAGCCAAAAATCGTGGATTTTCTATACTTTTAAGCCAATCACATAAATTGCCGGAGCAGGCCATACTACTATGGTCTCTCCGGCAGTTTTTAACATCCTAGTTATTATTTATTTTACTTTTACTGATTTCACAGTACTGAATTTTCCGTACATTTTCTTAGCATTTACTGTCTTATAAGAACGAACTCTTACATAAACTCTCTTCTTGCTTGACAGATTTTTGATTGTAAGAGAAGTTGTTGTGTTTTTCTTTACAGAAACTGTTGTCACGTTTCTTGTGAAGGATTTATTAGATGCATATACAACCTGATATCCAGTTACTTTAGAATCTTTTTTCCATGTCACTTTTGCCTGTGTTTTCTTTGTTGAACTTACTTTGGAAATGGTTGCTTTCTTAGGATTTACAGTAATTTTAACCGTTGCTTTTGCTGCTTTATAGCTATCTGTTGCTGCTGCTTTTACTGTAATCGTTGCTGTACCTTCACCAACTACATGCACTTTTCCTGTTTTTGATACAACTACAACATCTTCGTTGTCAGATTCATAAGAAAGTTTACCTTCTGCTTTTACATCAAGATTAAAGGCTTCATCACCAACTTTCTTTGTGTAAGAATCTGTTCCTGTAATTTCCTGTGCTGTTCTGTTATCTTTTACGATTGTATAACTAAAGGAACCGTTAAGTTCCTTTCCTGTAGTTCCATCATAAGTTGTGATGGATTCAGTTCATAGAATTTAGAACCTGTAGATGAGTTTGCTTCTAAATATACGGTTCCTTCTGGATTTACAACAGTTCCACTGGCTGTATCACCTGCCACTACATAGCAGTTGTTCTGTGCAAGGAATTCTGCATCATATTTATTGTGATTAGTTGTATCATATGCTGTGTGTTCTTTTCCATCTCCAGTTAACTGATAACTTCTGGAATATGTATGGTCATGTCCCTGAAGAACAACATCGATATCATTTTCATCAAAGATTGGTGTAAGCTGTGTACGTAGAATCATCCCATCACTTTCTGAATGATGCACACCAGAACCGTAAATATCCTGATGGAACATAACTACACGCCATTTTGCATCCTGATTTTCATTGATTGCTTTTTTAATTACGTTTTCGTGTGTTGCACAGTTGTAGTTGTTTGTATCCAACACAATAAACAGTACATCACCATATGTATAATAATAATCCGTTCCTGCTTTTGTCTTTCCAGTTGTATATTCTGTATCTTCTTCTGAGAAAGCATTTGGATTATTAAAATGAAGCGTATACTGATTAGAATAAGAATCATGGTTACCAATTGTCATTAATGATACCATAAAGCTTACATCTGAATGATCTGCAACTGCCTTGTTCAAAATTCTGTTCCAGTTATATGCATCATTTCTTGCAGCAAGATTCGCACCTTCTGCATAAACAGAATGTATATTGACTAGTATTCATACTATCGCTTTCCTCGCTTGTTCTTCCTGTTGAAACACCGATCTGTGGATTCCCTACATAAAGGAAGGAGAAATCAGAAAATGATTTTGTACTGTATTTTTCGGCCTCCGTCCATTCACCATTTTTGAATACCTGATAGTAATACTGTGTGTTTTCAGCCAGATTCGCAACTGTTACTTTGTTAGAGTAATACCCCACACCACCGATTACAATCTGTCCGGTAAGTGAGCCTTTTCCACTTTTTGTGCATCCTGAATAGCTTTTTCCTGTGTTCCCTTATAAGTCTTTGCATTGGACATATCCTCATTTTGTGAAATTCTTACTTAAGGAGTCTCTTCTGTATGGCTGTACCATGCAAAATTAAGCTTTGACTCATCTGTACCTGGGGTCAGAGAAACATATTCATAATTACTGCTATAATCTTCCCAATTTGCTTTCCAGTCTGACCATGATTTGGAATCCGTAGATGCATCTGTCCAGTCTTTTGTAGTTGCAGCCTGTATATTTGTTGAATAAACTGGAACCGTAAGTCCGAAAGCCATGGCTAAAGAAAGAATTGCTGCCATAGCCTTTAGTTGTCTGTTTTTTATAGTTACCTCCATCTTCTTTAAACGTGAGTATTACATGCATGTAGACTTAACGATAGAATTGAAATATAAAATGCGATATCCTTTAAGAGTTAATTTTTGGTAAATTAGGAGTAAATGTCTATATGAAAAGCAGCAATTTTTCCTCGGCCTCTTTCCCTGTAAGTGAAGAACGAAGATGGATCTTCCATCCAAGTACCTGCCTTTTCAGAATTTCCGAAAACAACAATCGCTGTATTACATTCCGATAACATACTCCCAGCTAACTTTTTCGATTTTTCCAGTTTTCTTAACGTGTTCTTATCACGCACTACAACAAATTCACATGGCTTTCTATTCATTCTACAACATTTAGTCTACTCTAACAGTGAATTTTCTCATCGTTTTTTGCTTTGCTTTTTGACTCCATTTCCGCTTTCATCGCTGCTTTTCGAGCATAAACATCATTTTCTTTACAAGCATCGTATACTTTCTTTACCCACTCATAATGAAGCGGTCTGGAGCCAAGATAATTTTCTCCACCAGCAAGCACAATTTCTATTTTTCCGTTCTTAAGAAAGGACGCAATATCAATTTCACCGATAAATGGTTTCAGACTTACCCAGCGATGTTTTGCCGGAATATCCAAAAGATAAGGCATTCTCTGTTCTAAACCCTTCTGGTTTTCACATGAAACTGCGAAAGATACATTGTCCCATCCATTCCCCAATCAGATGGAAGACAATCTTTAATACGATCAGCACGCTTAGTGAGAAGCGAAAATGTTACATCTGGACGACGACGAATCATATCCCATGCTTCAATACGCCAAATATCTGCTTCTTCAAGAAAGAAGTCACTGGCCATACATACACGAACAAAAGAGCCGCTGGACAACTTGTAATTACCAGCTCTGTCCTTCCTTACGGGCAATGTAAAGGTAGACTTGTTTCTCACTACTTTGTTGGTATCTCGACCATATCTCTTATCCAAAAAATATGCATATCAGTTCTGACAGCCTTCACTACATTTATGACAACCATGCCACGGGTTCCAGATTTTATCGTTCATATCCATAATTTATATCTCCTTTTACTCCTATTATTTTGTTTGCCTCCTGAGCCAGCATGATAAAAATATCAAATTTCTCCTGACCCATACCATCTCTCAGCCACTCAATCTGACGATTCATATCTAATTTTGCACTATTTACCAGTTACAGTCCCTTCTTAGTCGGCAGAATATAATACGCTCGTTTATCCTTCAAAGACGGTTGCTTTATAATATAGCCTTTACTGGTCAAAGCAGTTATATGAACCGTAATCATTGGTTTGGATATCCCCCCAGCAGATTGGCAAGAATGACTGGCGTATGCGGGCCAGGAGTCTCAGTAATAATATTGAGAACGCCCATCTCACTTGGACGAATAGGTAATCCTTTTTTAAGCTCCATATAATTTTTACTAAACATAGAAAGCACTGCATTAACAGCAAAATACCGATCCATAACTCACCTCTTTCATTTAGTTAATGTTCATTAAGCAAATTATAGTTCACCTATATTAACCAGTTAATGGCTTTTTGTGATTTTACCAATATAAAATAGGAATAAAACCTATACTAATTGTTTTCATATTTTTGATACTCTCTGAATTCAACACATTCAAATACTCAATAATTTCCTAATACTCTCTTTGAATGACTATTGCTATTATCAAAAAATGCTGGTTGTAAGAAATTCATTGAACCTTCTTACAACCAGCACTTCTTTTACATATTCTTTTCCTCTATCAGAAACCAATGAACCGTTTTATTGGTAATCTTTACTAAAGTCAACATTACCGGAACTTCTGTTAATACACCAGCCGTAGTTGCCAATGCTGCCGGACTTGTTGTTCCGAATAAAGCAACTGCTGCAGCAACTGACAATTCAAAGAAATTAGATGCTCCAATCATACCTGCAGGTGCAGCAATATTGTGAGGCAATTTAAAAACTCTAGCTGCAAAGTATGCAATAAAGAAAATAAAAAATGTCTGAATTATCAATGGTACACCAATCAGAACAATGTGCAGCGGATTTTGAATGATCACTTGACTTTGTCCCATAAAGATCAATATCAGCGTAAGCAACAGCCCTATCGTAGTAACTGCATCAAATTTATGAACAAATACATTTTTTAAATTTTATAGAAAGTCGATTCTTCTCCAATCGACCTCTTTTTTATTACTGCAGTTTTTCTTTTAACTGGTGTATCTTTTCTTCTATCATTCGTATTGTCTCTAAAAACACTTCATCTGATTTTCCACTCGGATCATCAAGTCCCCAGTTTTCTGCATACTGGCTCGGCACATTTGGACAGCTTACATTACATCCCATAAAAATAACTACATCTGGTTCCGGAATATCTGTAATCAACTTATTATGCTGTGTCAATTTCATATCAATTCCATGTACCTGCTTCATTAGCCTGACTGCATCTGGATTGATATGGTCTTTTAGTGCAGTTCCTGCGGAATAGCTTTCAAATATATCAGAGGCTAATTTCTTTCCAAGAGCTTCTGCTATTTGGCTTCTGCAGGAATTATGAACACAGATAAATGCGACCTTTGGTTTTCCGGAACATTTTAACTCTGGCTTATATGTTTCGTAATCATACTCTATATCCAATGTGCGATCATCACCAAAATAGTGAATAATCGGATACCACTCTTTACTCATAAAGACCTCCTAATATTCAAGTTTATGAAGTACTTTTTCTACATCGACAACCTTTAAAACTTTTCCCATAGAAACAATCTTTTCATTTACTACGATAGCAGGCATACTTATTGCACCATAAGCCATTACTTTTTCCATATCTGTGATATATTCAACTTCCACAGAAAGTCCCATAGATTTCATAGCAGCTTTTACATTTTCAAACTGTTCATGACAGGATTTGCATCCTGCACCAAGCACCTTGATGCTTGCAACCTCACAGCTGCCTCCACAGTAACATGAACCCTCAGCTGCCTCAAAAGTTTCTGCATTACCATTACAGCAACAAGAAGGAACTTCTACCTTTTCCTCTTTTTTCTTTCCAAAATTAAACAGTCCCATAATAAATCTCCTTTTTGACTTTTATTTACATAATTTACCATTTTCTGCACCTATCGTTTAAACAAACATGTATTGGAATATATTGAACATATATCCGACAATAATAATACCAACTGCACAAATGCCTATAAATAATCCCAATAATTTAGGTCTTGCAACCTTACGAAGCATGATAAGGGATGGCAGACTCAGCGTTGTTACTGCCATCATAAAGCTAAGGACAGTTCCAAGCAATGCTCCCTTTTCCAATAATGCTTCTGCAACCGGAATTGTTCCAAAAATATCTGCGTACATTGGAATACCAACAACAACAGCCAGAATAACACCAAACGGATTGTCACTTCCAAGTACCGTCTGAATCCAAGATTCTGGAATCCAGTTATGAATGATTGCACCAACTCCTACTCCCACAAGAATGTATGGAAATACCTTCTTAAAAGTGCTAACAACCTGGTCCTTCGCATAGATCAAACGGTCATTTACTGTAAGATTTGGAGATTCAATGTCTACTCCGCTTGCATTACGTATAAATTCTTCTATCTGATTTTCCATATGCAGCTTTTCAATCATCGTTCCGCCAGCAACTGCAACTACCAGACCTAAAACTACATACACAATCGCAACTTTAGCTCCAAAGATACTCATAAGAAGCACCAAACTTCCCAAATCCACCATTGGAGAAGAAATCAGAAACGAAAAGGTTACTCCCAGCGGAAGACTTGCACTTGTGAATCCGATAAACAGCGGGATAGATGAACAGGAACAAAACGGTGTAACTGTTCCGAGTAAAGCTGCGATAATATTTGCCCATACCCCATGAAAACGACCAAGAATTTTCTTGCTTCGTTCTGGTGGAAAATAACTCTGAATATATGAGATTACAAAAATAAGAACACATAACAATACTGTAATCTTAACCACATCATAAATAAAAAACTGAATGCTCCCTCCTATACGGGATGAAACATCTAATCCGACAGCAGAAAGACCACTGCCAATCACTTCATTTAGCCACTTCATTCCAAGCACCTGATTCCGAATAAGCAGCCAGATTGATTTTAACACTTCCATAAATAACCCCTTTCACATTCAAGCATTTAAAAATATCGAAGTGTTGTTTTTAAGAAAAGCCACCTTATACGATGGCTATTATCATGTATCGCGATATTTTTCTGTCTATTCGCTGGATTCAGTTACTGTGAGCTGTTGTCTCAACAATATCTGTGCACGCTCAGCACCTACTTCATCAATGGAATAGTGCACCCATTTACCATCTTTACGACCCACCACAATTTCAGCATCACATAAAATCTTCATATGATGAGAAAGTGTAGACTGCGTAATGTGCAATTCATCCAACAATTTGCAAGCACATTTTTCTCCAGTCCGTAATATTTCCAAAATCTGCAAACGGTTCTCATCACCTAATGCTTTGAAAACTCTTGAAATTTCTCTATAAGTCGTTGCCATCTTTTCACCTCACATTCCTATTCGTCTCTACTTTCATTATATTCATACATTCAAAAATGTCAATCTGTTTTTCTATAAAATACTGGACTCCACATTTATGTGAAATCCAGTTTAAATCTAATCATTTGTCTACTCTGACAATACAATGTCTGGTATGTAATAATCTTCCTCACGGGTATAAGTTAATTCTTTCATGGTTTTGCTCCTTTCATCATACGCCATCATTTACGCCAATGACTTATCTTTCATTTACTTTTCATTGGAACAACGTCCTTCTGCGTGACTAACATGATATTATTTCTTGATACCTACAGGACCTGCCACCGGCAGCTCCCTCCGGATGCTTTGGCAACGTAAAAACAGCCACGAAATATTTCTATCTCATGGCTGTCCATTGCATTTTTTCATGTATTGATTTTGGCTTAAGTTTAGCTTAAATGCTTAAAATCAAGACTTCAGCAAACCTCGATTTTCCTTTATTCTAAAGAAAAATTGGCACTCTTATTTGTCTAAGGACTTCATTGTCGGGACTAGTTTAGTGCGATTTTCATCTGTTTTCGTCTTGTGAATCTGAGCGACAAATTCTCCTCAATTTTTTCTCTTTCTCAATTTCTTCTTTCGTCTGATTTCATCAAATGTATTTGAAATGGGTTAAATTGTGGGTTATATTTTCACTTCCTCTTGCGACCGTTCAAAACATATGATATATTGATAATAGAAAAAGGGAAAGCCAGAGAAGCGGCTTACCCCGAACACATCAGCAACAACCTATTTAAGGTCAGCCGTCATTATTCGCAGTAATGGCGGCTATTTTCGTTTCCCCTTGAAAACTGTGTAACACAATCCAACAAGGGCAACAATGAATATTCCAATCTGAATCAAATCAGAGTATGTAACATA
>JAXJPR010000032.1:0-10373 GCA_036311565.1 Lachnospiraceae bacterium | reverse complement strand
TCCATGTGTCTTCTCTCCCACACATTGTCATGCTAATTGATTTAGAATTAATGCAATCAAAACTAAATCTTGATCTCCTTTATTTTCTACTCCATGACCATCTCCATCTTTGCACAGATGCATATCTCCCGGATGCAGAATAATCTCATCTCCATTATCATTTACAGTCGCTTCCCCCTCTAAAACATAATATGCCTCAAATTCTCCAACATGCTGGTGGAAACCAATGGAACTGCCCTGTGGAATTACAACTTTACTAAATACTCTTCCGTGACCAACCGCCTCTTTTGGCAATAACCAGTCATGAAAGACGATTTCACCTTTCCCATCTTGAACATTTGTCACCTTTCGCATAGTAATTTCATTTTTTCTTCGAATCATAGTACGTCCTCCTTAATTTTCTTTTTTTCTATGATAAAACTTTTGCTTCCCAATGCTGCTGCAACAAAAATCCAGACAAACATCTTAATTGGAAAACATAAGAATAAAAGCATTGTTACTGCTAATGGCTTTTTCATAATGCCGCCCAGCAGGGACACTGTAACAATGGCCGCAGCAAATACTACATGTCCTGTACAATCTGGAAATACAAACATCGCAATTCCTATTAACATCCATGGAAGATATGACCCATATTCTGTCATTAATATTCCCATTTCTTCTTCTCCTGAAAACATGATGACGGGAATCAGACATCCTGCAATTCCGAGACAAAGTCCTCCTGCCATTTCACGAAAGATTGGAGGAATCCGATTTGCCACACTGTGACATCCTTTATGTTTAATATGGTAAAATTTAGCCATTATGCATCCGGCAATGATGTATATTATCATCAGCAAAAAATCCATCCGTTCTGGTTTCGCTGCTGGAAACGATGGAGCTGCTCCCAAACCTGATCCAAATAAGTCTGATAACAGCATATAACATCCTGTTCCTGCTGCCAACGCAATTCCATAAATTATAATTTTAGAAGTTTTTGTCAGTGAAAGAACCTCTTCTTCTCCATCCGATTCTTCCACTGCAAAAATTCCAAACAACGGTACATGGAAAAGGACGCTCAACGTAACTGCCATACCAATTTCCGAATATTCTTGCTTCCAATTAATAAAGGAAGTAAGGTTGCCACAAGCAATACCAGCATATTTCGGTACTCATAATGCTTTTCTGATTTGACTTTTCCTAAAACTACCTGTAGTTCTTCCGGATAATTTCCGTATTTTTTACGGAAAAGACCAATCATCGTCCCTCCCAAAGTGCATACAAACAGTGTATAAATAAAATTAGGAATTGCAAGGTTTTGCGGAATCCATTTCCATATTAATGCCATTCCTTCCGCCATCACCTTTAAAAAGACCCAGATAATCGTTCCTGCAAATCCTCCGATCAGCGCACAAAAGATAATCAGATACAACTGATTTTTTACTGTTTTTTTTATACCTGTTTCTCCTGCTCTTTTTCTTCCTGCTCATCATCTTCTTCTGTTTCTACTACAGGAATCAAAAAAGAAGCCAATTTCCCTTTTCCTCTTCGCTTTAAATAAAAGATTCCAACAATAGAAAATACCACTGCTCCAATAAAGTTTACCATTAAATCTTTCATGGTATCTACAATTCCAACATCTAAATATCCACCCAGATTCCATTCTTCTCCATTAACTGCCAGTGACTCCACCCCAACTTTTACAGGAACATTCAATCCTTCTGGATTTAATTTTACAGAACTAATGGATGAAAGAATCCAGTCCTTTTGCATATCTGTCTGAAAGAACCAGTCCATGCCAAATTCAAGAAATTCCCATAAAACACCTATTGTCATAGAAAAGCAAAACGCTACAAATGCTACAAAATATGGCGACATCTTAATAGAAAATCTTTCACTTCGATTAAAGATATCAATCAATGCAAAACCAATGGCCGCCATCAAGAATCCATTGGTGGTATGGAGCATAGTATCCCACAACGGGATCTTAATATAGAAAGCATGAATTTCTCCTAAAATCTCAGCAGAAAAAATAAAAATCAGAATAATCGTTTCCAAACCAACTGGAATATCCACCCGGAGTGTTTTTTCAATAAACTTTGGTACCATAAAAAGAATCAGTGTCAAAATGCCCAAAAACATATTATGATAATTTCCAATCCAACATTGACGGATAACCGATAACGCTACCACTCCAAATAATACTTTCTCTATTGCTGTTCTTTTACTTTTTATTTCCATTTTTCCTCTCTTTCTTTAATTTCTGTCATTGTATATCTTTCTCTTATTATAAATGGTTTTGTCATAAATTTCTTTAAATTTCTGATAAATCATACTTTTTTTATAAAAGTTTTTAAGATTCTATCCCTTTTTTAGGCGACTCGGTGTAAAATAGAAAAAAACATGGATGGAGTTCTTTGTTTTATGCTGTTTGCAGGTTCCTGCCATATGCGTTTACTGGATTTTAAAAAGCATGCACGGAATTATTTCCCTGCTTTCTATTGGAGCCACTCTTTTTGTTTGTTTTTCAGGACTTGTTTCTGCCGAGGAAAATCATGGATTTTTTGCAGTTATGGCAAAAGAACTTTTTGGTGCTGTGCTTGTAGGTATCATCGTTACTGCTATCTGTTTTCCAATTTTCCGCAAAGCAGAAGATACGAACCGCCAGATTTTTACCAGCCTGCTTGCAGTTGCTTTGGCCTACATTCTTTGCGAGCACTTTGGATTTTCTGGAGCCATTGCCTGTGTTGTCTGCGGAATCTTATTCTCTGCACTTCGGAATCAGGAAGAACAAAAAGGGGCATCTCTCGCTCTAGAACAATTTGATATTTTCTGGGAAGTTTTAGATTCTCTGCTAAATTCCATCTTATATGTAATATTGGGACTTTCTTTCCTGCATATTCTTCAGATGCCTCACGTATTGATCTTATCCCTGATCACCATCATTGCCAATTTTATTGGTCGTGCCGGCAGTCTTGGGGTCACTTCTCTCTTTATGGGAAAATCGCCTCTGTTCTTTTGACTGTTTACTCTCTTCTGGTAATTGCAATTGTCACTGGTGTTGTAGTCAATTACTACAACCAGATTATACAAATCCAACAAAAAGAAACTCTGGCTTCTTTTCTTCATCGATTGGAGCATCTTCCAGAACTTTCCAAAGAAGAATTAGAAGAAATTTCTCAGAAAATAAAAAATTTCCACCCATAAGAACCATGGGTGGATTTTTTAGGGAACTTGCTTGTGGTTTTGAAAACTATATTATAAGTTATCGTTCATCACTTGACATGGTTTTTCTTATAAAGTAGAATGGCATATATTAGTGAAATTTATCAGGTCTTAACACGAAAGGAGCTCCCATGAAATTTAAAATAGTATCCGATTCTGCATCTAATATTTTTGAATTAGCAGATATTCCTTACAGTAATGTTCCATTAAAAATCATTTCCAGTCAAAAGGAATATGTAGACACCAAAGAATTAGATGTGGTGAATATGGTAAAAGAATTAAAAAATGAAAAAAATAAAACTGGTACTTCCTGTCCAAATTCTCATGAATGGATGGAAGCATATGGAGATGCTGACTGTGTTTTTGCTGTCACGATTACCAGTAAACTATCTGGAAGTTACTCTGCTGCCATGAATGCTGGAGAAAATTATAAACAAGAACATCCACATGCAAACGTATATATCATAGATACTCTTTCTGCCGGACCTGAAATGCAATTACTTATTGAGCAACTTAGAGAATTAATTTTAGAAGAAAAAAACTTTGATGAAATAAAAGACGCCATCCATTCTTATCAAAAACATACACATTTGCTCTTTTCCTTACAGTCACTGACAAATCTTGCGCGAAATGGCAGGGTCCATCCAGCAGTTGCAAAAATGGCAGGGATTCTTGGTATCCGCATTGTCGGAAAAGCTTCTGAAGGGACTCTTATGCCATTGCATAAATGTCGCAGCGAAAAGAAGGCGTTAAGAACCATTTTGAATGAAATGAAAAAAGAAGGTTATCGGGGAAAAGCTGTCCGCATTGCGCATTGCATGAATCCTGAATCTGCTAAAGCACTTAAGAAGATGATTTTAGCAGAATTTCCAACAAGCGATGTACAAATCGAATCTTGCGCTGCTTTATGTAGTTACTATGCAGAACAAGGCGGTCTTATGGTTGGCTATGCAGATTCAAAAGATGAATAACGATTCGATTCAAAAAAGACCAGTGTACCTACGCTGGCCTTTTTCTTATTTAATATAACTAATTAAGACTCTTGTTCGTGTCACTATTGGTACCAATTTCAAGTACCAGAATTCCTTTACCCTGCATCAATCACATACCATGATTCTGTCTTCTCAGCTGGTTCCGCATATTTCATTATTTTTTCTGATTTTTGCTAATTTATCACAGAAAATCTTTTCAGACACCGGTCAATTCCTTCTTTTGTTGGCAAAAATTCCATACCCGCATTCTTTGCCTTCGTATTATCCAGTCGTAATTCGCGAATATGTCCTTCATTAAACTTAGAATTATCTGCAACCAGTAATTCTTTGATCCTGTCTTCGCTAATTCCCAGTTTTTCCAGAATATATCTTACAATTTCATATCTGCTATCATTGTTGACTGAACCCATATGGTAAGTTCCATATGGAAAAGAAAGTAACTTTTCCAGATTTACACAAATTTCATCAACATCCGTCATTCCTCTAAATTCATATTCCGATGTTTTGATGGTCTGATTTTTCATCAATGACTGAATAGTATCCCATAAGATATTTGTCCCAGCCGCACAATCCTTTTCTGGAAGACCAAATAACCATGTAAAACGAACAATCCAATACTCGCTTAAAATGGATGGCAACTTTTCTTCTACTTCTAATTTATTCTGACCATAAACGGTATCTGGACATGGTGTACTTTCTTCCGTATATGGACCTGGTTCATCAGAACCATTAAATAACTGTTCCGTAGAGGTAAATACCATCTTTGCCCCAACACGTTTACATGCCTCTGCCATATAAAGTGCCCCATCAACATTAACCGCATGTGCTTTGTCTGGATGTTCCGTACAAAACTGCTGGCTTGGAATGCCTGCTGCATGAATGACATAATCTGGTTTTTCGTCATCCATAAATGCGTCAATGGCTACTTTATCTGTTACATCCAGATCCTTTGAACCTAATGCAATGATTTCATATTTGTGTTCCCACATTTTTTTAAAACGCGTACCAACAAATCCCGAACCTCCGGTAATCACAATTTTCTTCATAAACAATCTCCTTTCCTTCTTTTTATATCCCCTCTTTACAATTACATATATTATATCAATTTTCTCTTTGATTTTATATAAAAATCTGGTTATTCTCATATTCATCTTATTAATTCTTTTTATTTATTCTTTGCATACAGATATTTTTCTTGTATGATGAACATAGCTTTATTAACTGTAAAGAAAGGAAACCTTATGAATCATGTATTTTTAGAAATTTGCTGTGGATCTGCCCAGGATGGCATTGCAGCATGGAATGGTGGTGCCAAACGTGTGGAATTAAATTCTGATTTATTTCATGGGGGACTGACCCCTTCTCTTGGTGAACTAATTGTATTAAAACAATCGATTCCCGATTTAAAAGTTATGTGTATGGTCCGTCCCCGTGAAGGTGGTTTTTGCTACACGGACCTTTAGTTTAAAGTAATGCTTACGGATGCCCGTCTTCTTTTAGAACACGGAGCAGATGGAATTGTCTTTGGTTTTCTTCATCCAAACGGCACCATTGACAAAAACCGCTGCAAAAAAATGTTGGAAGTTATTGGGAAAAAAGAATCGGTCTTTCATCGTGCGATAGATGTAGTTCCAGATGTTATGACAGCTCTTGACGAACTGATCTCTCTTGGAGTGACCAGAGTTCTTACAAGTGGCCAGAAACCAACTGCTTTCGAAGGTGCAGAGACGATTCAGGCTATGGTCGAACATGCAGCCGGGCGCATTGAAATTCTCCCAGGAAGCGGTATCCGTCCACATAATGCGGCAGAATGCCGTGATATTTTTAAAACTCCTTATCTCCATGCTTCTATGCATCGAATCGTTCATGATTACAGCCTTACTGCCAATCCATCGATTCATTTTCATGGAAACATGCCGCTTCCAGAAGATCAATACAAAATGATTGATGCAGAAGATATTAATAATTTTATAAAAAAAGCAAATGAATATTGATTTTTTTTTTAAAATCTGTTTATCTATTAGATAGTATACTTTTTAACTCAAATTTTACAAAGGAAGGTAATATGAATGAAACCAATCAAAGAAGGAAAAGTCCGCGAAATTTACGATAACGGCGACAGCTTAATCATGGTCGCAACTGACCGTATTAGTTGTTTTGATGTGATTTTAAAAAATAATGTAACCAAAAAGGGAACTGTATTAACTCAGATGTCAAAATTCTGGTTTGATTTGACACAGGATATTCTTCCTAATCATATGATCTCTACAGATGTAAAAGACATGCCTGAATTTTTCCAGCAGCCACAGTTTGATGGTAACAGTATGATGTGTCGTAAGCTTGAAATGCTTCCAATCGAATGCATCGTACGTGGTTATATTACCGGCAGCGGCTGGGCAAGCTATCAGAAAGATGGAACCGTTTGTGGAATCAAACTTCCAGAAGGATTAAAAGAATCTGATAAACTCCCTGAACCAATTTATACACCATCAACAAAAGCAGAAATTGGTGACCACGATGAAAATATCTCTTATGAACAGAGTATTGCTCATTTAGAAAAATATTTTCCTGGAAAAGGAGAAGAATATGCAGCAAAACTTCGCGACTGCACAATTGCACTTTACAAGAAATGTGCCGATTATGCTCTTAGCCGTGGAATCATTATTGCAGATACAAAATTTGAATTTGGTTTAGATGAAGAAGGTAATATTGTAATCGGTGATGAAATGCTTACACCTGATAGTTCTCGTTTCTGGCCAGCCGAAGGCTATACACCAGGACAGGGACAGCCATCTTTTGACAAACAGTTCGCCCGCGACTGGTTAAAAGCAAATCCAGGCAATGACTGGACCTTACCAGAAGATATCGTAGAAAAAACAATTAATAAATATCTTCAGGCTTATGAATTATTAACTGGAGAACAATTATAATTTTCTGACACATGTAAATAGCCGGCATTCGTATAATAGGCATGCCGGCTATATCTATAATATCGTATCTATTCTTTTATTAAATCTTTTTTCCTCCTTATAGTATTTTTCTCTCAATATTATTGTTATTATTTTAATATCAGCTCTTATATTTTGTAAATATTACTAAAAATCTCCTCTCGGATTCTATAATTTCCATTCATTTCATACAATTTATTACATCATTTTTCTTGTATATTCATTTCATTTATTGTATAATGATTTGTGGCTTATTTTGCTTTAAGCCAATTTGGAACAACATATACAAATCAATATTGCTTTTGGTCTAATACTTAATGTATGAAGGAAGAAGACACTTTTTATTTTTTATACCTTAGAATATTTGGCGGATGCCTTCTCCCATTTGCCTTATTACAGTTCTATGGAAATTGAAAATTCCTCAGACAATTAAGTTTTGCCTTTTGTCATTTTAGTGAAGCACAGAAAAAAAGGACTGAAGTTTAATAAGAGCGTTCAGATTTGTATAAAATTGAAATGCATTATATATTGATGCCAACATATTACACTGATTATTTATTATATATTGGTAGACTATGTATAAAGCAACACGAAAGGAAGAGGAAATATGAACGATAACAAAGAGTTCAAAC
Source organism: Lachnospiraceae bacterium (assembly GCA_036311565.1). Classification (GTDB taxonomy): domain Bacteria; phylum Bacillota; class Clostridia; order Lachnospirales; family Lachnospiraceae; genus Fimousia. Next base: position 2,597 of record JAXJPR010000032.1, on the reverse strand, counting down.
CGTATATTCCGGCCGATAAAGTTACTCCGGAATTTACAATCACATCTATTATAATGGGTATTCTTCTTGCGGTTATTTTTGGTGCAGCAAATGCTTACCTTGGATTACGTGTCGGTATGACTGTTTCTGCTTCTATTCCAGCAGCAGTTATTTCTATGGGTGTAATCCGTGTAATCATGAAGAAAAACTCTATTTTGGAAAGTAATATTGTACAGACCATCGGTTCTGCCGGTGAATCTTTGGCAGCTGGTGCTATCTTTACCATGCCAGCATTGTTCTTATGGGCAGAAGAAGGTTTATGTGAAATGCCTGATCTTGTGGAAATTACTTTAATCGCACTTTGCGGAGGTATCCTTGGAATATTATTTATGGTACCTTTGCGTAACGCATTAATCGTAAAGGAACACGCTACTTTACTTTACCCAGAAGGTACTGCATGTGCAGAAGTTCTTCTGGCAGGAGAAGAAGGGGGATCTAATGCATCTACCGTATTCTCTGGTATGGGATTCGCTGCTGCATTCAAATTCTTAGTTGATGGTATCAAAGTTATTCCAGCAGATGTATGTGCAGCCTTTAAATCTTTCAAAGGTGAAATCGGTATGGAAGTATATCCTGCACTTCTCGGTGTTGGCTATATTGTAGGACCACAGATTGCTTCTTATATGTTCGTTGGTTCTCTTGTTGGATGGATGGTAATTATTCCATTGATCTGCTTATTTGGACCAGACATCTCTATGTATCCAGCTGCAGAAGGTGTCACAATTGCACAGCTTTTTGCAGAAGGAGGCGCTGCTGCTATCTGGAGTACATACGTAAAATACATCGGTGCTGGTGCCATTGCTACCGGAGGTATTATTTCTCTTATTAAATCTTTACCTCTGATCATTACAACTTTCCGCGATTCTATGAAGAGTATGAAAGATGGAAAAAATACAAGTACTGCCCGTACTGCTCAGGATTTACCTATGAACCTGATTCTTCTTGGAATTTTGATCATGGTAGTTATTATCTGGCTTGTGCCAGCAATCCCAGTAAATCCACTTGGCGCACTTTTAATTGTAGTATTTGGTTTCTTCTTTGCTACTGTATCTTCTCGTATGGTAGGTTTAATCGGAAGTTCCAACAACCCAGTTTCTGGTATGGCAATTGCTACATTGTTAATTGCCACATTTGCAATTAAATCTACTGGTGATACAGGAATCACTGGTATGACAGGTGCGATTGCAATTGGTTCTGTTATCTGTATTATCGCTGCTATCGCAGGGGATACTTCTCAGGATTTAAAAACTGGTTACCTTCTTGGTGCTACACCTAAAAAACAGCAGATTGCTGAATTAATCGGTGTTGTCGTAGCTGCATTTGCAATTGGAGGAGTTTTATATCTTCTGAATGCTGCATGGGGTTACGGTGGCGCTGAAGTTCCAGCACCTCAGGCAACTTTAATGAAAATGATCGTAGAAGGTATCATGGGAGGACAACTTCCTTGGACATTAGTATTCATCGGTGTATTCCTTGCAATTGGACTGGAAATCTTACAAGTTCCTGTAATGCCATTTGCAATTGGTTTATATCTGCCAATCTACTTAAATGCAACCATTATGATCGGCGGTGTTGTCCGCATGTTCATGGATGCACGTAAGAAAGTAGATCAAAAAGTAAAAGAACAACAGACAACAAACGGTACTTTATACTGTGCTGGTATGATTGCTGGTGAAGGTCTTGTAGGTATTGTCCTTGCAATTCTTGCAGTTGCAGGTGTGAATATGGATCTTTCTGGTTCTGTAAACTTTGGCAACATCGGTGGTGTTGTACTGATGGCTGCTATGATTTTAAGTTTATTAAAATTCTCATTATGGAATAAGAAACAATAGACTCATGAAAAAAAAGAAACAAGCAGAACAGATTAATTATTTGGATTTAATACCACAAAAAGCTGGCGAATTAGGCTGGCACGAAGACTTCAAAGGACGTATTGTTTTAGAAGTCGAAAATACAGGTTTATTTAATAAAATTGCCCAGAAAATATTTAACAAACCTCGTTTTACAAAGGTTCATCTGGACGTACAGGGGAGTCATTTGTGGCCACTCATTGATGGTCAAAAAACCGTCATGGAACTGGCAGCAATGCAAAAAGAACGTTTTGGGGAAGCAGCCGAACCTTTATATCCGCGTATTGTAAAGTATTTTCAGATTATGGAAAGTTATCACTTTATCAACTTTATAAATAAACCAGAAAAATAACAACAAATCCTCTTCTTTGTATTTATTCACATAGAAGAGGATTTTTTTATTATACTCATCATATAATCTTTTATTTTGTTTCAAATACAGAATAGTAGTGTTTTAAACATTCCTGCATTCCTGCTTTTATCGCAGCTCTTAAAGACAAATAATCTTTGGCTCCGCTTTCTTTTGCAGATGCCATTGCTGCCAGGTATAAATCTGTATAAATGTTAACTTTAGAAATTCCTTCTTTTGCACATTTGTTTAAGTTTTCATCCCCTGATCCTGATCCACCATGAAGCACTAATGGAACATCCGTTGCAGCATGAATTTCCGCCAGACGTCCAAAACTGATTTCTGGAATTGCTTTTGCT
>JAXJPR010000031.1:0-4905 GCA_036311565.1 Lachnospiraceae bacterium | reverse complement strand
TCGAACCCACGTATCTAGCTTGGAAGGCTAGTGTTCTACCATTGAACTACACCCGCAAAGGTATCGGGGTGACAGGATTCGAACCTGCGGCCTCTTGATCCCAAATCAAGCGCTCTAGCCAAGCTGAGCCACACCCCGATGTTCAGTTGTTTTCCTGTCGTTTTCTCAACGACAAGACATATATTATCATATCATTTTTCAAAAGTCAACAACTTTTTCAAACTTTTTTAAAAAAATGGCAGCAAGAAAAATTACCGCTTTCCTGCTGCCTTTTTCTTCCATAAAAATTATTCTTTTTCCAATTCTTCGTCTTTTGCAGCTTCCTGCTTTTCTAAATCATCATAAAAATCTTCATCAAAGTCTTCGTCAAAGTCTTCATCAAAATCTTCTAAATAATCTGGAGTTAAATATCTATATACTGCATATGCAATTGCAGCAATCGCAGTTACTGTTCCGATAATTGCTAAAACCCATAATACCTTTTTCTCTGTATCATCTTCTTTTTTGTTTAAAATCTCAGCAATTTTAATAGTACTTAACAATTCTTCAATATTTTTCATAGTTAACACCCTTTCTCTAGTTATTCTCTGCAGTTATTATACCATTATTCATGTTGAATTACTAGAAAAAAGTGTTTTGATCTACTTAACTCCTATATTTATTTTTCAACTTTTTTTAATTTTGCAAAAGAAGCAAACATTTTCTTTCGTCCGGCCTTTTCAAAGTCTACTGTCACCTCGTAGTCACGCCCCCCTTGAACAATCTGAATCACTTTTCCTGTTCCAAATTTAATATGGAAAACCAGGTCACCTTCTTCATAATCAATGGATGCATTACTGTTTACAGTAAACTGTTTTGCCTGTTGGTATGGCTTCTGGAATGTTTTCCGGCGATTAACCGCAAAAATTGATTTTTCTGGATCTTTTTCTTTTAAATTCATTCCCAGATCCACCTTTAACAACTCTTCTGGGATTTCATCAATAAATCTGGAGACTTTATTGAACTGGGTTCTGCCATGCATCATGCGGTGTTTTGCCGCACTTAAATACAATTTTTTCTTTGCTCTGGTGATTCCTACATAACACAAACGTCGTTCTTCTTCCAATTCATCCCGGTCATCAGAAATAATGGTCATATAACTTGGGAAAATGCCATCTTCCATACCAGCTAAGAATACATAAGGAAATTCCAGCCCTTTTGCACTATGTAAAGTCATTAAGACAACTTTATTATCCGATTCATCCAGCGAATCCACTTCTGCTACTAAAGCAATTTCTTCCAGCAATTCTCCAAGTGACGGATTATCCGCTTCTATCTCATAGGTAGTAATCTTATTTAATAATTCATCGATATTTTCCAAACGGGCTTTTGCTTCCTCGGAATCTTCTGCCTGCAAAGCCATCAGATATCCTGTATCTTCTGTGACAGCACGAAATAGTTCTACCAGACTTCCGCTCTCAGCTAATCTCTGGAATTTAGCAATTTCCAAAGAAAATTCCTCGATTTTATTGGCCGCTCTTCCTAAAGAAGGAATCTGCTGGCACTCAAAACAGGCATCCAAAAAGCTGATTTCCTTTTGCATCGCATAATCAGATACTTTTGCAACACTTGCGGCTCCAATTCCTCTCTTTGGCACATTGATAATTCGTTTTACCGCTAAGTCATCTTGTCCATTATCAATTGCTTTTAAATAGGCTAAAATATCTTTAATTTCTTTTCTGGAATAGAAATTAACACCACCCACTATTTTATACGGGATATTTTTTAATAAAAACTTTTCTTCGAAAACACGTGACTGTGCATTGGTACGATATAAAATTGCCATACTTTTATATGGAATTCCATCTTTGCTCATCTTCTCAATTTCATTTAATACCTGGTTTGCCTCTTCATATTCCGTTTCATACTGATGAAACACAATTAAATCTCCTTCTTCATTCTCTGTCCAAAGTCTCTTATCTTTTCTTCCCTTATTATTGCGAATTACTTCATTGGCCGCATTTAAAATATTTTTTGTAGAGCGGTAATTTTGTTCTAATTTTATTACTGTTGCTTCTTCAAATACTTTTTCAAAATTTAAAATATTATAAATATTCGCTCCACGGAATTTATAAATAGACTGGTCATCATCTCCTACTACACATAAATTCCGATGTTTTCTTGCCAGCATACTGACAAATTGAAACTGCACTGTATTCGTATCCTGATATTCATCTACCATAATATACTGAAAACGATTTTGATATTGCTCCAGTATATCTGGATGAAATTGAAACAATTCTACTGTTTTAAACAGCAAATCATCAAAGTCCAGCGCATTATTGGCTCTTAACTGTTTCTGGTATTCTGTATAAACTTTTGCAATCTGCATCTCACGGAATTTTCCTGCTGCCCTCATCTCATACTCCGATGGGGTAATCAGTTCATCTTTGGCTTTTGAAATTTCATTTAACAATGCGCGTTCCGCATACTGCTTTTTATCCAGTTGCAGCCGTTTCATCACTTCCCGAATTACAATCTTTTGGTCATCTGTATCATAAATTGTAAAATGATTGTCATATCCTAACTTATCAATATGTCTCCTTAAAATGCGGACACATGTGGAATGAAATGTGCTGACCCAAATATATTCTGCTCCATACCCAACTAAATCATCCACACGCTCTCTCATCTCTCCAGCAGCTTTGTTGGTAAATGTAATAGCCAGAATATGGTATGGATTCACACCCTTTTCCTGAATTAAATAAGCGATTCTATGGGTCAATACCCTTGTTTTTCCTGATCCAGCTCCCGCCAAGAGCAATAATGGACCTTCCGTACAAAAAACAGCCTCTTTCTGCTGTTCATTCAGTGTATCATACATATTCATAAAACAAGTCCTTTCTAAACTTATGTTCGATATTTTCTATTATATCGCATAAAAATAAGTGAAGCAATCCCTCTTTCTTCTATAATCTTTTTTCATAATTCCCCAAATACCACCATTCCTTTACAAAAAATCCTTGTTATCTAAATCTAAAAAAAGTATAATATATTTAGTTAGCATTCACATTTAGAGAGGGAGAGAAATATGGATTTTAGAAAACTACTCGATAAATGGAGTCACTTAGAATATATTCATCCAGAAGATATTCCAAACATTGAATTATATATGGATCAGGTCACTACCTTTATGGATAGACAGCTGGAAGGCTGCAAACGAACACCAGAAGATAAAATACTAACAAAGACAATGATTAATAACTATTCCAAGAATCATTTATTGCCGCCTTCTAATAAGAAAAAATATTCCAAAGAACATATTATTCTTTTGATTTATATTTATTATTTGAAAAACTTTTTGTCCATATCCGATATAAAGAATTTATTGACTCCGCTGACTGAATTATTCTACGACAAGGAGAACCCTAGTATCTCATTTGAAGAAATTTATGCAGAATTATTCAGCGAAGAAATTAAACATAATGAGGCATTAAAAAAAGATATTTTCCGTACTCTGAAAGAAAGCCGCTCTACATTTTCCCAAATAAAACATCCAGATGAGCAGGAATTTTTACAGAATTTAGCTTTTATCACAACTTTATCTTACGATATCTATCTGAAAAAACAGATTATCGAAAGCATCATTGATAATTTTTACGCACCAGAAGATGAGGAGAAAAAGAATAAGAAGAAAAAATAAAGGAGAATCTCATACAGCATGAGATTCTCCTTTTCTTATTCTTCTTCCCTTTCTTTCATTCGTTCAAATACCATATCATATCCATCATTCCCATAATTTAAGGAACGATTCACACGGCTAATGGTGGCTGTGGAAGCTCCCGTCTTTTCCGCAACTTCCAGATACGTATGATGTTCTCTTAGCATTCTTGCCACTTCAAATCGCTGTGCAAGCGACAGCAGCTCGTTGACTGTACATATATCCTCAAAGTAAGTAAAACACTCTTCCACATTTTCCAAACATAAAATTGCTCGAAAAAGCTGTTCTACTTCTGGTGTTCTGATTTTCTTTCCCATTGGCGCACCCTCCTACGTCTTTTGCTCTATATAAATTCATACTGTATATTTTTAACGTACTAAAGTATATCACCATAAGTGTACCATAGAACCAAATAATTTCAAGCACCATTTTTGATATTTCTTCATAATCTATAGAAAAAAGTTTGGAGATATTATGAAAAAAATTTTTCTTTTGGCAAGCATTCTCGCTTTATGTTTGTTCTGTGTCTTTGGTTGTCAGAAAAACTCTTCATTGACAACTGTTACATTAAATGAAGTTGCTCATTCCATTTTTTATGCTCCTCAATATGTGGCAATTGAAAAAGGATATTTTGAAGAAGAAGGAATTGAACTTAAACTGGAAACTGGATTTGGTGCTGATAAAACGATGACCGCTGTTATTTCCGGCGATGCTGATATTGGTTTTATGGGACCAGAAGCGACTATTTACCAATACCAGGAAGGAAATAAGGACTATGCTGTGAATTTTGCCCAGCTAACGCAGCGCGCCGGCAACTTCCTCATTTCCAGAGAAAATATTAAAAATTTCACCTGGGATGATATCAAGGGAAAAGACGTCATTGGTGGTCGAAAGGGTGACCGCTCATGCACTATGTAACTATTTGCCATCACTTTTTCTTAATTTTTTTACATCAAGAACCGCAGCCAGTTACATATTTTTAAGAACGTTATCTTTCTTTTTTTCTTTTGAGAAATCTTCTGTCTTTCCATCCCTATTGGAATTTCTACCTGTCCATTTTCCATAATCCTAACCGATTGTGCTTCATAAGAAGACATATACTGATTCAATTGCTCTGTAACCGCTTCACTATGAATCACCGCCATAATCTCTGTATCTAAGTACGCACTTCTCATATTCATATTAAAAGATCCTATAATAGAAAG
>JAXJPR010000030.1:0-51180 GCA_036311565.1 Lachnospiraceae bacterium | reverse complement strand
CTCTGCATCTCCTGTGTGTAAAACATCAGATTGCTATCTACCTCTACGGTATACACTTTAGAAAGACAATCCAATGTAGAATCAAAAGCACCGCCTGTTACGAACAGAACTACGCTTGTTTCGACGGAAATTTTTCAAAGCAAGGATTCCCTCTAAACCATAAGTCTTCGTCACAAACTTGGCGACTTTTACATCTTTTCCTTCAGTCTTAATCTCATGAGTCTGGCGAATACACTCCATGACAGTGGGATTCGCTGCTTTCCGTGCTGGGATATAGGCGGAAATCAGAATCGTAATCAGATGACAGCAGCAGGGACAGCTAGTGCAGGAACTGATACGGACAGGTTCAGCGGTGTATTGCTGTTCACAATCGTTCCAAAATTCTGCTCGATAAAGGGCAGAATCAGAGCGATACCGCCTATACCGGCTGCAACAACCAGTAGAATGCCCATAATACCAATGTAGCTACCCTCGAACAATACAGAATTTTGCAATTGCTTCTCGGTATCCCCCACTGATATCAGGATACCAAACTGGTGGGTACGCTCGTTCAAGGAAATGTTGAAGGAATTATAAATCAGGAATACAGAACTGAACATGATAATCAGAACCATTACACTGCCCACTGAGAGAGCCAGAGTATTGAACAATGTATTGTCAGAAACACCCATAAAACACGACACATCTTCGTTTAGGGCATAATCATCAGAGTCAGCAAGACGATTTTGCATAATCTGTTATATCATGAGCATTTTTCAACGTTACAAACGCGCTGTATCTTCCCATATCATCCAGTATATCCGTCTTTGTAATAACAGTATAGCCCGGTGCAGAATGTTCCTCAAAGTCGACTCTCTCATAAGTGCCGACGATAGTATATGTCTTTTCTGCTGTATTTATCAATGTTTCGCCATTGGTATAGGAATCATGCTGGGTAAGAATTTCATCATCTGTTTTCCATTGGCCTACAGCAACAGTAATGGTATCACCGATACTAAAATGTACTCCGGCTTTGATTGCAACATGGCTTGGAATCAAAACTTCATTACTGTTTTCAGGAAATGTTCCTCCACAAAGGACGCATCCGCATTCTCAAAATTTATATGCCAGTCACTACAGTTTGCGATAGAATCGTTGATCAGATACTATATCGGAGAAGTTCCAAAGGTAGCAATCGCAGTAAAAAAGGCTGCAGACAACTCTACACCGATAATTGTTACCACTATCCGTGTGCGGTTCTTCACCAGTCCATGAAAGGCAATACCTTCATCATGCGTCACAATAATCAGCGTCTGGTTATATCGCTGGTTGCTTTCTTTCAACAATTTAATAATCCCATGTCCATTTCAGCTGTCCAGACTACCTGTAGGTTCATCTACCAGCATGACTGCCGGAGCATTCATCAAAGCACGTCGGATAGCGACGCGTTGCTGCTAGTCACCGGAAAGCTGATTAGGAAGATGGTTCTTTCATTTCTGCAGGCCAAGCATATCAGGTAAATTTTTCCGCTGATGGGTACATCCACACCTGCGATGGCGTGAAGCAGAGTAGATTTACCAGAACCAGAAGAACCGATGATAGCAGTAAAATCCCCCTTCTCAATAATAAGGGAAACATTGTCTAATGCGATAACCTGATTCTCACCCTTACCATAAACTTTACATAGATTTTCAACTTTTAAAAACTCCATTATGGGAATCTCTTTTCTTTTGATTCACCCCTATAATAGAATTTTCATATTACGGACCGGTTACATTTTAGGGAGAAATCTGTCACTTTGGAAAACGGATACAGAATACAGCACCACCCTGTGGATGTTTTCTGACATTAATTGTTCCACCATTCCGGGTAATGATTATTTTACAGCGAGACAATCCAATGCTAAATCCTGCAGTACTGGAATCTTTTCCATAATAAAATCGTTCAAACAGTCGTGGCAAATCCTCCCTTTCAAAGCCAGGACCGTTATCACAAATGGAAATCTCACTATACAGTAAAGTGTCCATACCAGTCATTTGAATCATTCCATCATCGCCAACACTCTGAATGCAATTTTTCAAAATATTCTGGATTGCTTCGGAAAGCCAGCTTAAATCACCTTGGAGCTGCATTTCATCCGGCATATCCATTTTTAAACTTATATTGTGCATCACCATAGAAATCTGGAGTGGATGAATTGCAGTCTGTAGCAATCGTCTGACAGCTATAGGCTCGCTATAAAATTCTACGACCCCGGCATCCAGCCTTGATAGTTTCAACAGGGAATTCACCAGCCACTCCATCTGAACGAATAATTCTTCCAATTCGCACAATAGTGCTTTCTTTTTTGCTTCCTTTTGCTCCTGTTCTAATAGCGCCAAAATGAGATTGGCTGAGATAAGGGGTGTACGGAGCTGATGGGCGATGTCGGCAAGGGAATCTGCAAGATGAACTTTTTCTTTTCTTAGTGCATTGTTCTGCTCACGAATACACATCGTCATTTTGGTGATCTCATCCTGTAGAATGGAAAGCTCCCCCCTCCTCCGCATCGCTGATATACAAATATTCGACATTATGAAGCACATAATCGATTTATTCAGAAATATGTGCAATGCACTTATAACGTGCTTTTGTAAACAACACAAACAGCAACCCATAGGCGTCAGCTGAAACAAATTCACCTGACGCATCCCTCAGTTCACCCAGAATCCTGTCTCTTGTAATGATGGTTCTTGAATTGTTGAAAAATACCAGAAGCAGGCGGTATTCTAATGCGGAGAGAATACCTATTTTCATCGTCCTTCAAAATACACTGTGTCTAAGCATAAAAATAAGCAATACCTGACTGCAAGACCAGGTATTGCTTATTTTACAGTTCTTTTAATAATTCTTTCATTTTCTTAAGCACAGCATCTTCTTTCATTGGCCCAATGATTTCTTTTGCTGCATTCTTTAAATTATCACTGGCATTTGCCACCGCATAACTATGACCTGCATTTTGAATCATGGAAACATCATTATCTGCATTTCCAAAAGCCACTGTTTCCTCTGGCTTAATGTTATAGTGTTCCTGAATAATAGAAAGTGCTTTTCCTTTATTGCAGCCTTTTGCCATAAAATCAAGGAATAATTCTCCTGCCAGACAAACATCAATCTTATCAGACCAAAGCGCTTTCATTTTCTTTTCTACCTCAGGTGCAATTCCATTTTTACAAAAGAGAGAAACTTTACAAACATCATTTAATTCGCTTACATCTTCAACGATTTCCGCATAATATCCATAACTTTCTGTCATCCGTTTATAATAATTTTCATTTTTTCTTTCAATAAAAGAACAACCTGGCTTACATGCCATAATTTCGTACTCATCATCCAATGCTTTAATATCTGCAGCCAGCTGCCTGTAATCTTCATCATTAAATTTCATGGACGTAATAAAATCTTTAGCCGTAATATCTGTTCCATTGTCTGCAAGAAAAATCAACTGATCTTCTACTGGTGCGAATGTTTTTCGAATACTTGGTTTTTGTCGTCCACTGGCAACAGCAAATAACACTCCTTTTTTTCGAAATTCACGAATCACTTCAAAATATTCGGGATTTAGGTTCCTGCTGCCTTCCTTCACAACAGTATCATCCACATCGGTAACTATAAGTTTTATCATAAAAGTCTCCTCTTTTCTCTCATTCTCCGTCTATTTTTCCTTTTGGTTTCCCAAATCATATGGTGTCGTCTGATATACATAGTAATTAAGCCAATTGGTATACATCATATTGGCATGACACCTCCATGATTTGATTGGTCCTTTTGCAGGATCATCATCCACATAATAATTTTGAGGAACTTCAATATCCAGACCTTTTGCCACATCGCGCTTATATTCATAATCCAATGTCATTACATCATATTCCGGATGTCCTGTTACAAAAATCTGACTTCCCGATTCATCCATAATTAAATATGGTCCTGCTTCCTTCGATTCTCCTACGATCGTTAGATCCGGATGTTTGCGAATTGCTTCCATATCACTGGCTGTATAGCGGGAATGGGGTACATAAAAGACATCATCAAATCCTCTTACCAATGGTGTTTTCTTATGTAATGGATAGTGTTTATATACACCAGAAAGTTTTTTATCCAGAAAAATTTTCTTAATTCCATAGTGATAATACAGACCTGCCTGTGCTCCCCAGCAGATATGAAGGGTAGAAGTTACATTGGTCTTTGACCACTCCATAATTTCTTTTAATTCTTCCCAGTATTTTACTTCTTCAAATTCAATCTTTTCTAATGGTGCTCCTGTAATAATCAACCCATCAAATTTTTTATGTCTGATTGCAGAAAAAAAAGTATAAAACTTTTCCATATGAGATTCCGAAACATGTCTTGGGCGATAACTTTCTGTCTGCAAAAATGTAATGTCAATCTGTAAAGGAGTATTAGAAAGACTGCGAAGCAAATGCAACTCAGTATCTTGTTTCGTTGGCATCAGATTTAAGATCAAAATTTCCAACGGACGGATATCCTGTGAAATTGCTCTCTCCATATCCATGACAAATACATTTTCCTTTTCTAAGATTTTTTTCGCCGGCAATTCTTTATCGATTCTAATCGGCATACTAAAACCACCTTCCTAACCAATCATATCTATAAACTGTTCCTCTGTGATGATTGGAATTCCTAATTCTTTTGCTTTCTTGTTTTTTGAGGAACTGCTGCTGATATCATTATTAATTAAATAATTTGTTTTGGAAGTAACCGAACCCGTTACTTTTCCTCCCAGTTCTTCCACTTTTTCTTTTATTTCTTTACGATTTTTAAAATGATGCACAGATCCTGTAATAACAAAATTGATTCCTTCTAAGACTGCATCGCTGCCGCTTTCTTCCAGTTTTATAAATGTAAGAATTTCTTCCAGTTTTGTTAATATCATTTTGTTATGTTCATTGGAAAAATAATGAACCATAGATTCAGCAATAACCTGCCCAATTCCATCGATTTTGACTAATTCTTCCACCTTTGCCCTTTTCATTGCATTCCAATCAGAATGAAAATGTTTACAAATAAGCTTCGCATTAGACAATCCAATATTTAAAATACCAAGGGCATAAATAAAGTTTGGCAAGACTACTTCTTTTGATTTTTCAATGGATTTGATTAGATTATCATAAGATTTTTCTCCGAATCCTTCCATGGCAACAATCTCTTCTTTGTGCTCATGGAGAGAGTAAAGATCATATAATTCAACCAATAATTCCTGATCGATCATCTTATTCAAGGTTGCTTCTGACATCCCGTCAATATTCATAGCATCGCGGGAAACAAAGTGACTAAATAATTTTAATTTCTTTGCACTGCAAAAATCGTTGGAACAATATAGGGATTTTACTCCATTTTCCTCATTAATCGTCGTGTTCGCACCACAGGCTGGACAATACGCTGCAGGAACAATAGTATTACTTCTAGTAAGATTTTCCGCTACCTGAGGGATAATCATATTTGCCTTATATACTGTAATTTCATCTCCCTCGCCAAGTTCCAGCTGCTCTACAATACTCAAATTGTGAAGACTTGCCCGACTGACTGTTGACCCTTCTAATTCTACTGGTTCAAAGACAGCGACCGGATTAATTAGTCCTGTTCTGGATGGACTCCATTCGATATATGAAAGTCTGGTCACTGCTGTCTCATCTGCCCACTTAAAAGCAATGGAATTACGTGGAAATTTAGCAGTTCTTCCAAGGCTTTCTCCATACACAATGTCATTATAGATCAGCACAAGACCATCCGATGGTTCATCCATCTGAGCAATTCGATTGGAAAACTGCTCCACAGTCTTTCCAATGGTATCTTTTTTCACGCTCACGTGTTCTACGACCTGAAACCCAAGATCGGAAAGCCACTGCATTCGTTCTTCGATTGAGTTAGAAAGTTTAATTCCTTCTGCACTCACTAAATGAAATGCATAAAACTGTACATTTCTTTGAGCAGTCACTTCATTATTCAGCTGTCTTACAGAACCACTGCATAAGTTTCTTGGATTCTTATATTTAGCATCCACATCCTGGATTTTCGCATTAATCACTTCAAAATCCGAATACTTAATGATAGCTTCTCCTCTTAAAACTAATTTTCCTTTAAAGTCAATCATAGCAGGAAGATTTTTAAATGTCTTTGCATTATTAGTAATAACTTCACCAACTTGTCCATTTCCTCTTGTCACTGCTTTTTTAAGCTTTCCATCTTCATAAGTGAGCACAATTGTCAGCCCATCTAATTTCCAGGATAAAATTCCTTCCTGGTTTCCCAGCCATTGTGCCAGTGCCTCCACATCTTTTGTCTTATCCAAAGAAAGCATTGGCGACTCATGTGTTTCTTTTTCTAACTCCGTCAAAAGTTCATATCCGACATGTATCGTCGGACTATTGGCAAATACTGTATTCGTTTCCTTTTCAAGAGCAACCAGTTCATCATACAATTCATCATACTCACGATTGCTCATAATTTCTCTATTTTCCTGATAATAAGCTTTTCCTGCTTCATTCAACAGCTCAATCAGCTGTTTCATTCTACTATTCTGACTCATCAAAAAGCTCCTTCTTCAACTTACTAATTTCATTTCTGGTCAATTTCCGATACGTACCTGTTTTTAATTTTCCCAGTTCTATATTCATGATACGTACTCTTCTTAAATTCAACACACGATATCCAAAATATTCACACATTCTTCGAATCTGTCTGTTCAACCCTTGTGTCAGAATAATAGAAAACTGATTTTTACTCAGTTTTTTTACTCTGCATTTTCGTGTTACTGTATTTAAAATTGGCACCCCGTTTCGCATACCATATAAAAATTCAATAGTAATTGGTTTATCAACGGTAACAATATATTCCTTTTCGTGATAATATCTTGCTTTCTGAATGCGGTTAGATATCTCTCCATCATTGGTAAGTAAGATCAGCCCTTCTGAATCTTTATCCAGCCTTCCAATTGGATAAATCTTTGTATGGTAATTTATAAAATCAATAATATTATCTTTTTCTTTTTTCTGCGCCGTACATACAATTCCCCGGGGTTTATTAAATGCGATTAACTCCAGTTCTTCCACTAATTCCACTGGTTTTCCCTGAAAACAAATATTTTGTTTTTTCGTTACTTTCATTCCAGGTACTGCTTTTTTCCCATCAACAGTTACCAAACCATTCTGGATAAATATATCCGCCTGCCTTCTGGAACATATTCCTGCATCACTCAAATATTTATTTAATCGAATGGTATCAAACATAAATTTTTTCTTCATATGCGTGCATCCCCCAGCCTAAAGTTAATTTCATTATATAGGATAGTAATCAGAAATGCAAATCCATCCTTTGCTTCCTCCATTTATAAGACTCAAATATCTTCCTATAAATGATATAGAGGCACCGTACAAATATCATTGTACGATGCCATCTTTTTTATACTATCATCCTATATGTAAATTTATTTACTGGTCACAATCTGAATGTTTTTGTTCATCAGATGACTGCTTTTTCTTTATGGTCAAATTTTTGAATGTTTCTTTCCAGCTCTGACTCCATTTTCCAGATTTTCTTTTTGAAAAACGGAAGTTCCTTCCTGGATTACCCGCTTCTTTTTCTTTGTTCAACAGGCTATAAATACAAGGAATTACAATTAAAGTCAATAATGTACCATAAATCAAGCCGCCAACGGTAACTACTGCCATAGGCTGTGTCATTTCTGCTCCCATTCCAATTCCCGCACACATTGTAGATAAACCAAGAATAGTAGTAAGTGCCGTCATAAAAATTGGACGAATACGCATAGATCCTGCAGTAATAATTGCTTCGTTCTTTTCATATCCTCCTTCTCTTAACTGATTAATCGTATCTACCAGTACAATACCATTATTAACAATAATACCTGAAAGCATTACAAAACCAATCATAGCAATGACACTTAAATCCATTCCTGCGATGAGAAGTGCGAACAATCCTCCTGTAAAAGCAAGTGGAATCGTAAATAAGATGATAAATGGTGATAACAGAGACTGGAACTGTGCCACCATAATTAAATACATAAATACAATTGCTAATACTAACATTAATCCAAGCTGTTCCATCATTTCATAAACAGATTCTGCCTCGCCTCCCATTTCCAGGCTATAGCCGTTTGGAAGTTCTATTTTTTCTAATTTCTTTTCAATTTTATTATTTAATAACGTAGTATTATATCCATCTTTTACTTCTGCCGTAACATTGATGTAACGAGTCTGATTTTCCCTCTGAATACTGGATAAACTGTCAGAACTTTCAATCTTGGCAATCTGAGATAATGATACCTCTTTTTCTTCTCCTGCAAAAGTTGCCGTAATTTTCATATTCTTTAACTTTTCTCTGGATGCTGCGTAGGAAGAATTTTTTTCAACCACCACATCATAGGTATCTTCTCCCTGTGTTACACTAGTTGCTGTCGTTCCTTCCGCAAGTTCTGCAGAAATAGCCTGATATACCTGTGCCACAGTCAATCCATTTTCTACTGCCTTTTTCTTATCGACTACAATATGTACTTCTTCTGTCGTTTCTTCCTGACCATTAGAAACCTCTGTCGTTCCTCTTGTTTTTGTTATCACATCTGCCACCTGATCCGAAATTGCGCGCAGCTCATCCATATCTGATCCTTTTATGACCACTGAAATTCCATTGCCAGCAATACTTCCCATATCCATTGTACTGCTGCTAATATCTAATTCACAGTCAAAATCTTTGGTTTTCTTTTCAATCTGTTTTTGAATCTGTGCATTTGTCAGTTCCTTATCTTCTTTTAACATAACATACATTGTAACTGTTTTTTGGTTACCAGAACTGCCCATAGACAATAGGGTACTGCCTGAAGATTCCATACTTCCGATGGTCTCTACACCTTTAATTTCCAGAACTTTTGCAACAACAGTATTAGCCATATCTGCCATTTCTTCCTGACTGGAACCTTCCGGCATTGTCAGTGTCATACTCATCTGGGTACTTTCCATTTCTGGGAACAGTGAGAATCCTTTTTGAGCAATTCCCCAGATACTTCCAGCAAATAATGCCATTGTAACCACAAGTACCACTGCCCGCTTACTCAGAACTTTTTCCATCATTCCTTCATAGACATGCTTCACTTTTTCAACTGTTCGATTGTCTTTTGAAGATATTTTGCTGAGTATACCAGATGCCATCATCGGCACAACAGTAACTGCGACAATTAAGCTGGCTACTAAAGAAAATCCAATTGTCAGTGCCATATCCGTAAATAATTCTTTTGTAAGTCCAGTTGTAAACACAATTGGCAGAAATACAGAAATGGTTGTCAGAGTTGATGCTGTAATTGCACCTCCAACTCCTCTTGCTCCTTCTACCGCAGCTTCTCTTACTTCCATACCGTTTTTACGCAGACGGTAAATGTTCTCAATAACAACAATGGAGTTATCTACTAACATTCCTACCCCCAGAGCAAGACCCGATAATGAAATAATATTTAACGTAATTCCAGTAAAATACATCAATACTAATGCAAACACCACGCTAATTGGTATGGATAGAGAGATTACCAATGTTGGACGGATATCTTTCAGGAACAGGAACAAAATGATCATGGCCAAAATTGCACCATAGATCAAATTCTGTAATACTGATTCTACAATCATATCAATATAGATTCCCTGATCCATTAAGTTTGTATAATGCATTCCCTCTTTTGATGATGTCAATTTCTCTAATTTTTCTGAAATGGAATCAGATACTTCTGCAGAAGAATAAGTAGACTGCTTTTGAATCGAAAGAATGATTCCATCATTTCCATTTACCTTACAATAAGTATCGGCTGCATTATTTACTACTGCTACATCTGCTACATCTTTTAACCGAATCGGATCGATGCCGTCCACACCAACATCCATCAAGACCATTTCTTCCAATTCTTTTTGGCTGGTCACTTTATCTCCTACACGTACCAAATACTGGACATTATCTTCGGTAATGTATCCAGCCGGCATTTCAAAGTTCTGTGCCTGAAGAAGACTTTTTACAGTATCTACAGTAATGTTCTTCGACATATTGGCCGCTTCAAGTGCCTCATCTCTGGCTGTTTCCAACTCTTCTTTTTGACTTGCAATCTTGCTGCTATTAGAAGCAATCGTAATTTCTGCACTATTTAATTTGCTGGTGGCTTCTGCCGATTGCTCATCCAATGTCTGAATTTTAGCATTGATTGTCTTTTTCCCACTTTGAATCTGCTTTAATGCAGTCTCTAATTTGGATACCTGTTTATTTAAACTCTTAACTGTACTCTTTAAATTTGTAATTGTCTTTTTATAACCAGCAATCTGGGTTTTTAAGGCTTTTGCCTCATCAGAATCTCCAAGACCTGCTTCCTGTAATTTTTTCAACTGAGTATTCAGATTTTTCACAGTTGCTTCCAGTTCTTTTTGCTGTGCCTTTACTTCCTGAATCTTAGATTCCAATGTCATTTTCGAACTGGTAACCTGAATTTCTTTTTCCGTAGTACTTAGCTGTGCATCATTTAATGCTTTTTTCGCTTTTGACAGCTGTGCATTGGCAGAAGCACGCTGGGAACTTAATTCATTTTTCGCTTCTTCTACTTTACTTTCTGCTTCTTCTAATTTTGCCTCTGCTTCGTCAAATTCTCCATTAATTGCATCCTGAATTTTATCATTTAATTTAGCTATTTTTTCTTCATCAATAATAACATTAATATTTTCTTCCAATAAACCAGAAGTGCTGACAGAAGCCACACCATCTACTGATTCCACAGCAGGTTCCAATGTACTTTCTACATACTGGGATAACTCTCCAGCTTCCATCTGATCAGAATCAATGGCAGTAACCAGCACAGGAATCATATCCATGCTGATTTTCATAATTGTCGGATTTCCCACTTCTTCCGGCAGAGAATCTGTAATCATATCCAGACTTTCCCGAATCTCTAAGGTGACCGAATCCATGTTCGTATCATCTTCAAACTCCAATGTTACCAACGAAAGATTCTCACTGGACTGAGAAGTCATATTACTTAAACCGCTCACACTGGCCAAACTCTGCTCTACTGTTTTTGTAACAGTTTCTTCTACTTCTTCCGGTGAAGCTCCTCCATAAGTAGTCATAACAAGCACATATGGCAGATTCATATTCGGAAGCAAATCTGTTTGCATCTTTGTAAAAGATACGACTCCCAATATTATCACTAATATTACGGCTACAATGACAGTGTAAGGTTTCCTGACACTAAATTTCTCTATCATTTTCTTCTCCTTTTATTTCTACTGCATACTTCATTCATAAATTGACTCTGGATATTAATTTATCATATTTCCTATATAGAATCAAGAAACAGAATCTTTCCTGACAATTAGAAAAGCCTCATAGTCAAATGACTATAAGGCTAAATTTATCATGGTTCATTAAATTTTTTATAAACTAAACATCGGTTATAGAATTATCCAATACTATAGTTTGGAGCTTCTTTTGTAATCTGAATGTCATGCGGATGACTTTCTTTTAATGATGCGGCTGAAATCTTAACAAATTCACCTTTTTCCTGTAAATCTGGAATAGATGGGGCTCCACAGTATCCCATACCAGAACGAAGACCACCAACTAACTGGAAGATGGTATCTTCTACACTGCCTTTGTATGCAACGCGGCCTTCTACACCTTCTGGAACTAATTTTTTAGCATTTGCCTGGAAGTAACGGTCACCACTTCCATGTTCCATTGCTGCGATAGATCCCATACCACGATATACTTTGAACTTTCTTCCCTGATATAATTCAAATTCTCCTGGACTTTCGTCACATCCAGCTAACATACTTCCTAACATACATACACTTGCACCTGCTGCAATTGCTTTTGTTAAATCACCAGAGAATTTAATACCGCCATCTGCGATAATTGGTACATCGTATTTTTTTGCTACTTCATATGCATTCATAACAGCTGAAATCTGTGGAACACCAATTCCGGCAACCACACGAGTCGTACAAATAGATCCTGGTCCAATACCAATTTTAACCGCATCTGCACCAGCTTTGATTAATGCCTCTGTTCCAGCAGCTGTTGCAACGTTTCCAGCAATGACCTGAAGATCAGGATATTTACCCTTGATCATCTCAATTGTTCTAAGAATATTGGCAGAATGTCCATGTGCGGAATCAACGACCACAACGTCTACATTTGCTTCCACTAATGCGTCAATTCTTTTTAAAATATCAGGAGTTGCACCAACTCCAGCACCACAGAGAAGTCTTCCCTGCGCATCTTTTGCTGCATTTGGATATTTGATCTGTTTTTCAATATCCTTGATTGTAATTAACCCTTTTAAGTTAAAATCATCATCAACGATTGGAAGTTTTTCTACACGCGCTTTTCCTAAAATTCTCTTTGCTTCTTCTAAGGTAATTCCTTCTTTTGCAGTAATTAAGTTCTTAGAAGTCATTGAATTTTTAATTGGCTGTGTAAAATCAGTTTCAAATTTCAAATCACGGTTTGTAATAATACCAACTAATTTTCCATTTTCTGTAATAGGAACACCAGAAATTCTGAATTTTGACATCAAATCATCTGCATCCTGGATCGTATGATTTGGTGATAAAGAAAATGGATCTGTGATGACACCATTTTCAGAACGTTTTACTTTATCAACTTCTTCTGCCTGCTGTTCAATTGACATACTTTTATGGATAATTCCGATTCCACCCTGTCTTGCCATAGCAATTGCCATTCTATGTTCTGTAACAGTATCCATACAAGCACTCATTAATGGTATATTAAGTTTAATCTTTCTTGTCAATCTTGTTTGTAATTTTACGTCATTTGGGATTACTTCAGAATATGCTGGAACTAATAATACATCATCAAATGTAATTCCTTCACCGATAATTTTTCCCATTGAATCCTACCTCGCTTTCATCAATTTCAACTGTTTATGTGTATTGCCATTTACTATAACAAAAAGGTATTCGATTGTCAACGACAAAAAAATAACTTTTTTCTATCTTTGGGCAAAGCAAAAAGAAGAATTGCACATAAACAATTCTCCTATATACATATTTTATTTCTTTACTCTTCAATTATAATTTCGCTGCCAACAACCAATGTTGGAACTGGTTTTGCCTCTACACAAATACTCCCAGGAAGACCAGCTTCTGATGCCTCATTAAATACAATGGTCAAATGTCCCAAAGTTTCAAGATTTTTCTGAGCCTGACTTCCAACTGCCGTAATCTCATAAGAAACCTCATCAATAATTAACTTTTGTCCTGCAGCAAGTTCGCCTTCAACTGGATTTACGCTAATCATATAGCAAAAATCTTTTAATGTAGCTGGAGCATTTTCTCCAAAAAGAATGAACATGCCTTCATCCATAAAAGCTTCTACTTGATTCCCCAAATCTGTTACTTTATTTTCATAAATTTTGCCCATAATCTATCTTCCCTTCTTTTATCTTGTGCACAGGAATCCATCTCTTAACCTTTCCCTGTCTTTTAAGTATAACTTAAGCTAGACATAAATGTCTAGCTTAAGTTTATTGAAAATTATGTATATTTTCTTATTCTATATAATCCGAGGGATTACAGCAACTGGTTCACCATACAATTTTCTAGAATAGAATAAGTAATATTGCCACAACAACCACAATTGGTACGGCTATTTTTAACACTTTCTGAATCATCTGTCGGTTTTCCTGATTCAATACAGAAACACCTTTGCCAGATTCTCCATCCACATTTTGAAGTCCATTAGATTTTCCAGATTCTGCAACTTCTGATTTATTTTCTTTTGTTTCAACAGATTCTGTATCTTCTTGTGCTAATGTAATTTCATCGACACCAACAGCAGAACAATAGATATCTTCTACAATGTATTTTGCCAATGGTCCAGCCTGTCCTACTGGATTCACATTAATAGTCGGAATTCTCTTCTGTGGGTAAATACCACAACGTAAGGTACCACCACAGTCAACAATCACTAAGAAAATTTCAGAATCTGGAACAGATGTCTTAAATCCATTAACTGGAGTAGCTCCTGACAATTTACAAATATGGGAGACAATCTCCGGTTCTGCTCCTGCACAGATATATACTAATTTGTCTTTTCCTTCTTCAGGCTTTACTACTAATGGGCCGCCAAATCCACCGGCACCCTTAACAATTTTAATTGCATTATACTTTGCCATTATAATGTCCTCCTTATAGATTGATAAAACTTCCACTTCCGGCCTGCATAAGGGATTGGCTACTTACTCCCTAAGCTAAAAAGAAATTTTGATCAATACCATCCTACTAATGCATTTGCATTTTAACAAAAAAATGGGAACTATGTGCATTTTGTTGCATTAATGGTTCCCTGACTCCTACTTTTTGTTATAATACTATATTTTTATACAAAAAGCAACCCGGGAAGTTTATATTCTTTTTACAATTATCATAAATGATTTAGAAAAAGATTTGAATTCTACATAGTAAAAAGAAAAGCAGGCAATACATACCTGCTTTTCACCATAATGTCATTTTATTGCGAATAATTCATCAAATCCGATTACATCATACCCATTCCGCCTGGAGCCATCTGTACTCCTCCTGGAGCTGCAGCTGCTTCTTCTTTGATATCAGCAACAACAGATTCTGTTGTTAATAATGTAGATGCTACAGATGTTGCATTCTGTAATGCACTTCTTGTAACTTTTGCAGGGTCAATAATACCTGCAGCTACCATATCTACATATTCTCCATTTAATGCATCGAATCCTGTACCTGCTTCGGATTCTTTTACTTTATTAATGATAACAGCACCTTCCAGACCAGCGTTTGCTGCAATGTGGAATAATGGAGCTTCTAATGCTTTTAAGATAATTCCAGCACCAGTTTTTTCATCACCTTCTAAAGTATCTGCCAATGCAGCAACTTTCTTAGATGCATGAATATAAGCAGATCCACCACCAGAAATGATTCCTTCTTCAACAGCTGCTTTTGTTGCTGCTAAAGCATCTTCTAAACGTAATTTGCTTTCTTTCATTTCTGTTTCTGTTGCTGCTCCAACACGGATAACCGCAACTCCACCAGCTAATTTTGCTAATCTTTCCTGTAATTTTTCTCTGTCAAATTCAGAAGTTGTTTCTTCAATCTGTCCTTTGATCTGCTGTACACGTGCAGCAATTGCATCTTTATCACCAGCACCATCTACAATGACTGTGGATTCTTTTTCTAATTTTACAGATTTTGCTCTACCTAACATATCCATAGTTACGTCTTTTAAATCCATACCAGCTTCTCCAGAAATGACACATCCGCCTGTTAAAATAGCGATATCTTCTAACATTGCTTTTCTTCTGTCACCATAACCTGGGGATTTTACTGCAGATACAGAGAATGTTCCACGAAGTTTATTAACGATTAATGTAGTTAATGCTTCTCCTTCCACATCATCTGCAACGATTAATAATTTCTGTCCAGACTGAACAATCTGTTCTAAGATTGGTAAGATATCCTGAATAACAGAAATCTTCTTATCTGTAATTAAGATATATGGATCTTCCATTTCACAGATCATTTTATCCATATCTGTGCAGAAGTAAGCAGATAAATATCCACGGTCAAACTGCATGCCTTCTACTAAATCCAATTCTGTTTTCATTGTTTTGGATTCTTCAATGGTAATAACACCGTCATTTGTTACTTTGCTCATAGCATCTGCTACTAACTGACCAACTGCTTCATCTCCTGCAGAAATTGCTGCAACTTTTGCAATCTGTTCATTTCCTGTTACCACACTGCTCATTTCTTTGATTGCTTCTACTGCTGTATCAGTTGCTTTTTTCATACCTTTTCTTAAGATAATAGGATTTGCTCCTGCAGCAAGGTTCTTCATTCCTTCATTTACCATAGCCTGTGCTAATACAGTTGCTGTTGTCGTACCATCTCCTGCAACATCATTTGTCTTTGTTGCAACTTCTTTTACGATTTGTGCACCCATATTTTCAAATGCATCATCTAATTCAATATCTTTTGCGATTGTAACACCATCGTTGGTGATTAATGGAGTTCCAAAAGCTCTTGCTAATACAACATTACGTCCTTTTGGCCCTAATGTAACTCTTACAGTGTCTGCAAGCTGATTTACTCCTGCTTCTAATGCTTTTCTTGCTTCAATACCATATTTAATTTCTTTTGCCATTTCACTAACCTCCAGATTAAGCTTCTACAATTGCTAAAATGTCGTTCTGTTTAATTACGATGTATTCAACTCCGTCAAATTTCACCTGTGTTCCTGCATATTTGGAATAGATTACTTTCTGACCCACAGATACTTCCATTTTTATATCTTCTGTTCCAGGTCCAACAGCGATTACTTCTGCTTCCTGTGGTTTTTCCTGTGTACTGCTAGCTAATACAATTCCTGATTTTGTAGTAGTTTCTGCTTCTAACTGTTTTAATACAACTCTGTCACCTAATGGTACTAATTTCATAGTTGCTGCCTCCTTTATATCTTATACGGTGTATTCTCGCTCTTAATTATTAGCACTCTTTTTGCTTGAGTGCTAACAACTATCCTTATATTAGTTAATTTATCCAGAGAACGCAACTTTTATAACCTTTAATTTTTTTATATTTTTAGTATTTTTCTTTTATTTTCTCTCTTATACTCTTTTTTTCTTATCTTTTCTCATTTTTATAACTTATACAATTGTATACACCATTGACCGCTTCTTACTTTAAAATTCCACTTTCATCAATGACACGTACTATTTCCTGCAATTTTTCTGGCGGTAATACCAGTGCAAAACGTACATATCCCTCTCCCAATGAGCCAAATGCATGCCCTGGTGTGCAGATGACCCCTGTTCTTTCCATTAATTCAATGCAAAATTCTTCAGAAGATTGAAACTTTTCAGGAATTGGCGCCCAAACAAACATGGTTCCCTGACTATCTGGTACATTCCATCCGATTTCACGTAATCCACCACAAAGAGCATCTCTGCGTTTTTCGTATTCCTGGCATTGTTCTTTTACCATGTTAAGAGGTCCTCGAAGTGCTGCAACTGCTGCCTTCTGAATTGGAATCGGCATTCCAAAATCAATCTGAGAGCGCAGAAGCTTTATCGCATCGATGATTTCTTTATTTCCAACAGCAAAAGAAATACGCAGTCCTGTCACATTAAATGATTTTGATAAGGAGAAAAATTCAATTCCTACATCCTTAGCCCCTTCATAAGATAAAAACGATTTTCCTTCTCTTCCATCATAAATAATATCAGAGTATGCATTATCATGAATAATAATAATGTCATATTTCTTGGCAAAAGCAATTGCTTTTTCATATACTTCATCATCTGCTACCGCACATACTGGATTATATGGATAAGAAAGAACCATGAATTTTGCTTTCTGTGCAGTTTCTTCCGGAATTTTGTCAAATACTGGTAAAAATCCATTTTCCTTTTTTAAAGGATAGAAATAGAGATTCGCTCCTCCTAAATATGCCCCTGCTTCAAAAATCGGATATCCTGGATTTGGTAAGATGGCATAATCTCCAGGACTGGTAAGTGCCATTCCAATGTGACCGATTCCTTCCTGGGATCCATGGACCGATGTGATTTCATCCACCGATACTTCCACTCCAAACCGCTTTTTATAATAATCTTTTACTGCCTCTAAAGTTTCCTTAAAATCCTTTAACGCATATACATAGTTTTCCGATTTTTTACAAGCTTCCGCCATTGCCTCCATAATATGCGGTGCTGGCTTAAAATCTGGTGTTCCTATGGACAAGTTATATACCTTTTTCCCAGATGCCATCAATTCGTCTCTTTTTTGATCCAATGCTGCAAAAATTCCTGTCTCAAAATGAGAAAGCCACTGTGCCTGTTTCATCTTATTTCCTCCTTTTCTTATGCATTCTTTTACATAACGAAATACCCTGTCATTTGACAGGGCATAAATTTAAGTGTTAACGTTCAGAACAATCAATCATTATTTTTTTGGTTTATATGAGCTCTTTAAAGATACAATACGGTTAAATACTAAATGATCTTCCGTAGAATCTTTAGAATCTACATTAAAATATCCATTTCTTACAAACTGGAAGCTGTCTAAAGGTTTTGCATCTTTTAAAGCAGGTTCCACATAACAATGTTCGAGTACTGTTAAAGAATTCGGATTTAAATTCAGACTTCCATCTTCATTATAGACACCTTTTTCTTCGTCTACGATATTTTCATACAGACGAACTTCCGCCTCTACTGCCTGTGCTGCAGATACCCAGTGAATGGTACCTTTTACTTTTCGACCGGTAAATCCGGATCCGCTCTTTGTCTCAGGATCATAAGTACAGTAAACTTCTGTTACATTTCCATTTTCATCTGTTTTATAATCATAGCATTTTACAAAATATGCATTCATGAGACGAACTTCATTCCCTGGATATAAACGGAAATATTTTTTTGGTGGTTCAATCATAAAGTCATCACGTTCGATATACAGTTCCCGGCTAAATGGCATCTGTCTTGTTCCCATATCTGGATTTTCCATATTATTTGTCACAGTCAGATATTCCACCTGGTCTTCCGGATAGTTAGTAATGATCAGTTTAATTGGATCTGTAACTGCATACATACGAGCTTTTGTCATCTTTAGATCATCTCTTAAGAAATGCTCTAACATGGCATAATCAACTGAGCTCTGGCTTTTAGAAACACCGACCTGTTCCATAAATGTTTTAATTGCACTCGGTGTAAATCCGCGACGTTTTAATGCACTCAAAGAAACAAGACGAGGATCATCCCATCCGTCTACGATTCCTTCTTCTACTAATTTTTTGATATAGCGTTTTCCAGTAATGACATTGGTCAGATATAATTTTGCAAATTCAATCTGCTTTGGAGGATTTTCAAATTCGCATTCTTTTACGACCCAGTCATATAATGGACGATGGTCTTCAAATTCCAAAGTACAAATAGAATGTGTTACTCCTTCTAAAGCATCTTCAATCGGATGCGCAAAGTCATACATCGGATAAATACACCATTTATCTCCCGTATTATGATGATGCATACGGGCAATTCGATAAATAATAGGATCTCTCATATTAATATTTCCAGCAGTCATATCAATTTTTGCACGAAGTACTTTGCTTCCATCGGAAAATTCACCGTTCTTCATTGCTTCAAAAAGCTGTAAATTTTCCTCTACCGAACGTTCTCTATAAGGACTGTTCTTTCCTGGTTCTGTTAATGTTCCTCTGTATTCACGAATTTCTTCAGGTGTTAAATCACAGACATATGCTTTTCCTTTTTTAATCAGTTTTACTGCATATTCATACATCTGATCAAAATAATCAGATGCATAGTAATACTCTTTTCCATAATCCGCACCCAGCCATTCTACATCTTTTAAAATAGACTGTACAAATTCTGTTTTTTCTTTTGTTGGATTGGTATCGTCAAATCTTAAATTAAATTTACCGTTATATTTTTTCGCCAATCCATAGTTTAGTAAAATTGATTTTGCATGTCCGATATGGAGATATCCGTTTGGTTCCGGTGGAAAACGTGTAACTACCTTCGCACACTTTCCTTCTTCGATATCTTTATCGATGATCTGCTCAATAAAGTTTTTAGAAATGGTTTCTTCCATCGTATTTCCTCCCAAAATATTGATTCTTTCTGCACTTCTTTATTTAAAGTGCATCTTTTTCCTAATATTATTGTACTCATATCATTCTATCCGCATTTTTCCAAAAAATTCCGGACTACTCTAAGATAATTAATCATATCATAAACAAATTTTGAATTCAAGTAAACTTGTATAGACCCATTGAAAGGATTCTCTTCTTACAAACAAGAATCATTCATTCAAATATAATCCAGGGCATCACGCACATTAGCGACACCAATCAGCCGCATATCCGTTTTGATCCGTATATTTTCCACATTTGCTTTTGGCAGTATGCACGTATGAAATCCCATCTTCTCTGCTTCAATAATTCGCTGTTCTGCCTGTGAAACCCCTCTGATCTCCCCAACTAATCCTACCTCTCCAAAGATAATGGTATCTTCTTTCAGTGCCACATTTTTATAACTAGATGCAACGGCCATAACAATTCCTAAATCAATGGCCGGCTCTCCAAGCCGCATACCACCCGCCAAATTTACATAAGCATCACAGCCTCCCAGCTGCATGCCTACCCTTTTTTCCAGAACTGCCATCAATAGATTCACACGGTTATAGTCAATTCCAACTGCTGTTCTTCTCGGCATATTAAAATTGGTTGGTGATACCAGTGCCTGTATCTCAATCAATACTGGTCTGCTTCCTTCTAATGAACAGACCACTACAGACCCTGGGGCATCTAATGGGCGGCCATTCAGCATAATCTGTGATGGATTTTCCACTTCTGCCAGACCGTTCTGCCTCATTTCAAATACACCGATTTCATTGGTGGAACCAAAACGATTTTTTACGCTTCTTAAAATCCGATAAACGGCTTGTCTTTCTCCCTCAAAATAAAGTACCGTATCTACCATATGTTCCAATGTACGTGGTCCTGCAACGACTCCTTCCTTTGTTACATGTCCCACAATAAAAATTGCAATATTATGTTCTTTTGCAATTCGCATCA
The DNA here is from genome assembly GCA_036311565.1 of Lachnospiraceae bacterium. Classification (GTDB taxonomy): domain Bacteria; phylum Bacillota; class Clostridia; order Lachnospirales; family Lachnospiraceae; genus Fimousia. The sequence goes on along the minus strand of JAXJPR010000030.1, from coordinate 30,525 downwards.
GCCTTGAAGTGACCTCCCTGACTTGTGAGACACTTCCTGCTGCAGAAGAAACAGAATCGGTATACATGGTCTGTATAGAATCCACCACAAGAAATTCCGGTTTTGCTTTCAAAATACCATCCGCAATCGTATCCATGTCTGTTTCACACAAAAGCAGCAACTCTCCAGTAAAAGTTCCAATTCTTGATGCACGCATCTTAATCTGATGCATGGATTCTTCCCCTGAGATATAGAGTACCTTTCTATTTTCATTCGCCAGATTACGGCACACCTGTAACAACAACGTGGATTTTCCAATCCCCGGATCTCCTCCAACTAAAGACAGGGAACCTTTTACGATTCCTCCGCCCAGTACCCTGTCTAATTCTAAAATTCCTGTAGGAATCCGCTCTTCTTCTTTCGTAGAAACCTCTATAATGTTCATAGGAGAGGCTAATGCTTTTTTCGCTTTAGCCCCTCCCTTTTGAGTACTCTCCAGCCGTTCTTCTACAAATGTATTCCAAGTCTTACAGGATGGACATTGTCCCATCCACTTTGCAGACTCATATCCGCATTCCTGGCAAAAATAAACACTCTTTACTTTCGCCATGCCCGACTCCTATAATTTTACAATCTTAACTGCGACAAGCTGATTCTGATTCATCTCAATACTGATGTTTAACTTGCCTCCAAGATTTGTTTTCATTCTTCCTACGTTTGTATCATCAACAAAAACTTTGTATTCCTTTTCTGGTTCCAGTTCTACTGTAATCTGAGCATCTTCTGGTCCTTCTACCTTAAATGCCATCACAGCATCTGTGACTGAAAAATTATGTACTGCGGTTCCCGGAACAGATTCATAAATCATCATACCGTTCTTCTCTAATTTTGTAATAGTCTTAAAAGTTTTGATCTTATATGAATCCCCTTCAAACTGAAAATTGTCTTTTTTCGTTTTTGCAGTTAAAGAATAATCTCCAAAACTTAACGTGTTGTCCGCTTCAACGGTAATTAAATCTTTTACTACTGCCATGTCCTTTTCCTCCTAGTTTGGCGGTGTTTTCTTTGACACCACCGCATTTTTATAGTCTGTTATGTGTATTATAACTTATTTTAGTGTTCAACGCTAGTTTATTCATAAATTTTCCTTTTTCGAAAAAAGAAGTTTCTTATCTTTTTTACGCAAAATAACGGTTTCTCCCCGGCAAATTACTCCATTTAAGATTTCATCTGCCAAAACGTCCTCGATATCTGTCTGAATGACACGACGCAATGGTCTCGCACCATATTTTTCATCATATCCTTTTTCGACCAGATAATCGTAGACATACCTAGATACTTCAAGATCAATATCCAGATTCTTTTTCACACGATTGGTAAACTCCTGCATCATTAATTTGGCAATTTCTCTCATTTCTTTCTTTGTCAAAGAATGGAATACCATAATTTCATCAATACGATTTAAGAATTCTGGTTTAAACATCTGACGTACTTCCTGCATCACCGCATCCTTCATCTGCTCATGACTCTTATCGGCATCCTTCGAAGAACCAAATCCAAGAAGCTTTGGTGCCACGATCCGGTTGGCACCTGCATTAGACGTCATAATAATAATGGTATTTTTAAAATCAATTTTTCTGCCCTGGGAATCCGTAATATGACCATCATCCAGTACTTGCAATAGCATATTGAATACATCGGGATGAGCTTTTTCAATTTCATCAAACAGAATCACCGAATATGGTTTCCGGCGAACTTTTTCACTTAATTGTCCACCTTCCTCAAATCCTACATATCCTGGAGGTGAACCAATCAATTTAGACACACTATGCTTTTCCATATATTCAGACATATCAACACGAATAATTTCTTCTTCACTTCCAAACACTGCTTCTGCCAATGCTTTTGAAAGTTCTGTTTTTCCTACTCCTGTTGGTCCTAAAAATAAGAAAGAACCAATTGGGCGGTTTGGTGCTTTTAATCCAACCCGGTTTCGTTTCACCGCTTTTGCAACAGCTTCTACTGCTTCGCTCTGCCCAATCACTCTTTTATGCAGTAATTTACCCATATCTTTTAGCCTTTTCATTTCACTGGCCTGAAGCTGTTTTACTGGAATCTTCGTCCACATGGTCACCACCTGGGCAATGTCCTCTTCCGTCACAACTTTTTTACTTCTTTCCCCTTTTTTCTGCCAGGATGCTAACTTTTTATGATATTCTTCTTTTCTTTCATCAAACAATCGTTTTTCTTCTCTGGCATCAGAAATTTTTCCTTCTACCAGGTTTTGTTCAAACTTTTGAGCCATCTTCTCAAGTTCTGCTTCCATCTGAATCAAATCTTCTGGTTTTTGCCGAAGTCCCATAGTTTTTCTGGAGCCTGCTTCATCCATCAAATCAATGGCTTTATCTGGGAGGCAACGGTCATGAACATATCGTTTAGATAATTTCACCGCTGCTTTCACCGCTGCTTCTGGAATTTCCACGTGGTGGTGCATTTCAAAACGACTTTTTAATCCATTTAGAATTTCAATTGCTTCTTCTTCTGTAGGTTCTGCTACTTCAATTGGCTGGAATCTGCGTTCTAATGCAGCATCTTTTTCAATATATTTCGTATATTCTGCTCTGGTAGTTGCTCCGATTAATTGAATTTCTCCTCTTGCAAGAGATGGTTTTAAAATATTCGATGCATCAATGGCTCCTTCCGCCCCTCCAGCACCAATAATTGTATGAATTTCATCAATAAACAAGATAATGTCCCCTGACATCTTCGCTTCCTGAATGATTTTCTTAACACGCTCTTCAAATTCTCCCCGGTATTTCGAACCAGCAACTACACCAGATAAATCAAGACTCAATAGTCGTTTTCCTTTTAAATTTTCTGGAACTGCCTGATCCGCCAATAGTTGCGCAAATCCCTCTACGACCGCAGTTTTTCCAACTCCCGGTTCTCCAGTAAAACAAGGATTATTTTTCGTCCTTCTGCTTAAGATCTGAATCAATCGTTCCATTTCTTGTTTTCTTCCAATAACCGGATCTAATTTTCCTTCTTCTGCCATCTGGGTCAGATCTGTACTATATTGTCCAAGAATGGATGCCTGTTGACGGTTGGACTGATTCTTTCCTTGCAATTCTGCTTTTGCTGCATTGGAATCAAGTCCTGCTGCTAAAAGGCAGTCCATAAAAATCTTATTAGCATCTGCTCCAAGTTCTTTTATCATCTGAGCAGCTATACATTCCTGATCTCTTAACAAGCAACATAAAATATGTTCCGTTCCAATTACCTGAAAACCATACTGCATAGCCAGCTGTTCACTTTGTTCCAATAGATACATGATCCTTGGTGTAAATTCTGTTCCCGGTTCTGCAAGATCATCTACAAAAATATCGTCTTTATGAATCAATTCAATAACTTTTTCTTCTGTCACACCATAACGATGCAGCACTTTAGCCGCTACACCTTCCCTAGCCCAAATAAGCCCCAGCAAAAGATGCTCTGTCCCTACATATTCATGTCCTAATTCTTCAACTGCAAGCTTAGCATGCTCTAAGGCACACTCTGCTGTCACTGTAAATGGTAAACCCATTCGTTTTATTCCTCCTGATTCTTCATAATTTCGTCGTATAACTGATTAATGATATGATACATTTCTTCTCTGGAAATGTCTTTACAAATTGCTTGAGCAATGGTCATGCGTAATTCCATATTCATTGCTTCAACTTCTTGATTTTTTTCTTTTGTTTGAACACTGATTACTGCTCCTTTTCGTCTGTCAAGCGTCAAATAGCCTTCCTGTCGCAAGATTCCATATGCTTTATTTACCGTATGCATATTTACTCCCAAATTACTGGCAAGCTGCCTGACTGATGGAAGAGACTCTCCCGTATGCAGCTGTTCTGTTGCAATTCCCATCACAATCTGATTCCTAAGTTGGATATAAATTGCTTCATCACTATTAAAATCTATCTCAATAATCATGATGACACCTTCTTCCTTATTGCATATCCTTTGTAATAGAAACATTGTTCCTCCTGTTATACAAAGCATAGCACAAACCTTTCATTTTCTCAACCCTTTCCCCATTTATTCCCACTTTCCCTTGACAAAAAAGAATCTCACACTTAAAATGTGGGTATCATAACGGCTTAAGCAAAGGAGAAATTATTATGGTAATCGTAGAAGAAATCACCATTGAAAACTTGACAAAAGATAGACCACGAAACCTTTATATAAGCATTCCTGATGAAATCAAACTTTATCCTGAACAGACTTATCCCGTTGTCTATATGTTTGATGGACACAATCTGTTTTTTGACGACCATGCAACTTATGGAAAATCATGGGGATTGAAAAAATATTTAGAAGAAAATCATATTCCAGTCATCGTTGTAGGCGTAGAATGCAACCATCAGGGAACTGGCCGTCTGGATGAATATAGTCCATACCAGGCCCGTTCTGAATTTGGTGAGTTAAAAGGATATGGAGGCATTTATATGGACTGGCTTATAACGGAATTAAAGCCATACATTGATTCCCACTATCCGACAAAACCAGACCGGCTCCATACTTTTATTGCAGGAAGTTCCATGGGCGGATTAATGTCTCTTTTCTCCGCTGTTGAATATTCTGACACATTTTCAAAAGCTGCCTGTCTCTCTCCAAGCGTATGGTTGGGCACGCGAAGATTGTTAGCTATGATCAATCAGGCAGAGATTCATTCAGATACCTCTGTTTATATGGATATCGGAAGTGAAGAATTAAAGAAAAATCCAACCCTGTTATATAATTTACTGGATGTAGAATATGAATTAAAGAAAAAAAATATTCCTGTACGTTTCCGTATTATTGAAGATGGTACTCATACGGAAGCCAGCTGGGAAAAACAGGTTCCAGTATTTTTTGATTACTTTTTAAATAATGAAGAAGAATAAATAAAAAGTATTGTCATACAAGCGATGCCATTGTTCGCATGACAATACTTTTTTGTTTTTATTTCTATCATTATGGTGTCTAATCTTCTTTGATCTCCAAGAAATTGATTCTTAATAATCAAGGAGCCATCACATCTATGATATATCTCATTTTGATGTGATGACCCCCTACGGGTATTTCTATTTACCAATTTTTCTCTTGATTTTTCTTGTAATCTTTCTAGCTTTACGTTTTATTTTACGAACAACAGGCTGTTTTGTGTGTACAACCAATGGTTCTATTTCTTCCGTCTCAATTCCTTTTAATGCTTCTAGATCTGGAAGATATGGTTCATAACGAAATCTTCTTCCAAGCTGATCTGGGGACTGTAACACATCAAAACTAGGTTTGCAATTTCCTTCTACAAACTCTATATTACCATCTTTCGTAACTGCCACATCCCATCCAACATTTCGCACTTCCGGAATCATAAGTGCCGCTTCACATACTGCTTTTTTAATGCGATCCCATTCTGGATATTGGAATCCTAAAAATTCTTTTTTAGAATCCGGGTGGACTTTTGTCCTAATATGACTCCGATTAATTGCCTCTGTTATGATTTTACCAGTTTCGATATCAACAATCGCTCCAACGCCTCCATTATGGAAATTATCAACACAATTCCCCGAACGTCCGAAACGAGCTACTGTTAATACGATTCTTGGCACTCCATCTGCACATAATAACGTATTCACACGTACCGTATTTAACGTGCTAGAATTAAATTCTGCAATTTCATCGTGCTGTACAATTAATTCTTCTAAAATCAATTTATTATTTTTACACATCTCATATAAATTTTCAGGACTACCTTCATCTCTTCGAATCGTTCTCGCTCCAATACCAGAACTTCCAACAATCGGCTTCCCAAAAAACTCTTCATGCTTTTCAATAAAAATCTGAAATTCCTCAAACGTACATTTTCTGGCATCCAGCCAATCTCTTTTCACATATTTTGAAAATTTTTCATTGAATAATGTCTTTTGCGCAAATATTTTACGATACTCTTTATTCGCACATGCTTTAAATAGTCTTTCGCGATATCCCTCACTCAAAAAAGTATCTCTGACTTCTGGTTCTTTATTATAAAATTCAAAGTCAAAATAATCGTTATAAGAAAAGCCTCTTCCGCGGGCAAACAACAGCCAATCACAAAAATATACTGTTAGATCCGTTTTGGTAAATTTTAAATTTTCCTGCGATTTATATTTTCTTCTAAATAATCGACGTACCTTTTTTAATTCATCTGCATCCATCAACGGCATCCTGCTTCCAAGACGTTTTTTTATATCGCTCAACTTTCCAGTCAAAACTCCTCCTGGAATATATTTTGATGGCTGATTTTTACAAATTGCATAATATGGAAGCGGTGTTCCTAATAATTCACATGTTGCAATAATTGTGCATGGGTGATCCTCAAACGGGGCATTCATTGGACCCATGGTTACTTTTATAGTATTCTTTGTATTTTCCATATTCCTTCTCCTATCTTACTATAATGGCATATATTTCACAGCAATATGATTGCTTTTTGCATATAGATCAACATAAGAACCCTCTTCACAATAAATAACCAGATTCTTACATCCCATAAAAGTATTCTTCCCAATTTCTTTTACGGTAGATGGTATCTTAGCACTATATAGACATCCACAATCAGCAAATGCCTTATCCCCAATTACTTCTAATGATTTTGGAAAAACAAGACCTGTTAATTTCGGACAATTTGCAAATGCTTTTTTCCCAATCTTCTTTAATTCCGAATAAAATCTTACACTCTCTAAATTATGAAAGTGCTGGAATGCCTTTTCCGCCACTTCTTCTGTATATTTACTCAAATAAATAACACGAATATTATTATCCTTTCTTATAAAATTACTTACTTTCGTTACTGGCAAATTCTCTACCGTATGATACATTCTTAAAATTGCCGTAGAAGAAGCTAAATTCACAAATTCTGCATGCTCCCTATAAATTTTATAAATCCCCCCTGGACCAACCCAATATTCTTCTGGATTTTTCTTTAAAAATCCTTTTTTCAGAAAATCTTCTTTTACCTTTTCTTTATCAAATATTGGCTTTTCTGCAATGGCTTGTATCCCGGCTATTTGGACAACTCGATTTTTCTGCTCGCCTTCCGCTTTCTTCATAATATCTAATTCTTCTTTTCGAATTGGATAATTTATATTCAATTTTTCCTTATCTAAATGAAGCATTCTGGCTACCGCCGATGGAGTATCTTTTAATTCATCAAAAAATTCCTGTGACAACCCCAAATTATTATTATATGGAACAACTGTAAATGGAATATTATGAAAACCTTTTAATATTCTGCATGGAATAAAATCAATGTTTGGAATAATTTTTTCATCTTTGCGTATCAGTTCCAGATGGCATAACATTGGATATTGGGTATCCATCCACCTTTCATTTACGTTCAAATGTGTCATAATATTTCCCAAAGAAAATACTACCGGTTTCTTATTCATATATTCAAACTGTTGTATTAAATGAGGATGAGATCCTGCAACCAGATCAAAACCAATCTTTGTCAAAATATCCGCCGCATTTCTTTGTTTATCTACAATTTCTGTTGAAAATTCTTTGCCCCAATGTGGAAAACAAATTGTATATTCCGCCCCTTTTTCTTTCATGGCATTATAAACTGTCTGCGCCCTATTTTCAGAAAAAGTATTTAATAATGTAATTCTTCCTTTTTTTGTCAGATTTTTTTGCATCAAATTATACGTCCTGCCAAATGCTGTGAATCCTATTTTGAAACCACAAATGTCTACAATAACAAATTTATCGCCTTTTTCAATAAAGGTACCGGTTTGTATAAAATCATATTTTTTGGTATTTATAATTGTCTCATATAATCCACGGGCTCCTGCATCTAACGCATGATTATTCTCTGTTGTCAACATATCAAATCCTGCATATTTTAATGCACTTAAATAAGATAATGGTGCATTACAGTAGAATGGTCCTTCATGAGTAATAATATCCCCTCGGTAGGGTGCTGTATGGGAAATGGGTGTTTCCAGATTCCCCGCAGCAAAATCTGCAGATTTTAATAATGGCCGAATATAATCAAAACACAATGTAAAATCATGTCTCCTTCCCCCAACACAATAACTGGTTAACATATTCTCCTGACATAATAAATCCCCAGCAAATAATAGCGAAATTTTATCTTTTTTTCCCTCTTTTGAACGGAAAATTTCTTCTTCTTTATCATAGTAGTATCTACTTTCTTTTCGATAAGATTCTTCATCTACAATATATTTATTATCCATTCTAAGCATATAGCTTGGACTTTTATACTCATAGTCATCAATATTGAATTTCTTCTTCATTTGGCTTTCCCCCTCCTGATCTGCAATTTAATGCCATATACCTTTCTATACTTTCGGCAGTTTTTATATATCAATTTACAAAAAAGAAATCCCTACTGGGACAATTTTAAAGGTATTCTAATTATACTTGTGGTCTTTGCACATTATTTATGGGCATATCGCTATCAACCTGTATCCAACACATTGGTAAGATATATTTATATGTTTCATATGCCTGCTTTTATTTTTGTGTCTGGATATTTAAGCAGTGTAAAAAGCCCCTTTCCCTGGAAAAATATAATTCAGCTATCTGTATCTTATTTCATAATAAATACTATGATGATGTTCTATAGTTATTTTATCATGGATAATTCATTGCGTTTATTAAAACCCTATTATTCCTGCTGGTATATGCTATCATTGATTATTTGGAGAATTACGCTTCCTCATTTATCAAAAATCCGCCATATTTTTCTACTTAGTGTCATCCTTTCATTGGCTGTAGGCTTCTCAACTGAAATTGATAATACCTTTGCCTTGGCACGAACAATTGCATTTTATCCATTCTTTATTGGTGGTTACTTATTGAAGATGGGTAAAAAAGATTTAGTAAATAAAAAAATCCCTTTCCTTTATAAATTAACAGGTTGTGGCATTCTTGTATTTATTACATATTTAATTTGTTACAAATTAAATAGCTTCCATGTTACTACTAATCAGGAAATGATGCAGGCTTATAAGACTCCTATCTATGATAGTACAATCAGAATGTGCATTCTTATAATAGCAAGTATGATGATTATTGGACTAATTTTAATTATTCCACACAAAAAAATTCCCTTTATCACTAGGTGGGGAGCAAATTCGCTAACTATCTATTTGTTTCATCGGATTTTTCCTTTATTATTTGCAACTTACCTTCCTTTAGAAAATTATCATCTTTATTATATTGCTATATCAGCAGTTATCTCAATTTTAACACTTTTCATTCTTGGTTCTTCAGCAATTGCTAATCGATACGAAGATTTAGTCTCAAATATTACTAATCTAATTATGATCGATGATAAGAACCATCCTGATTACACGAAAAAAATGTTGCTATTTATAGTACTTATTCTTTTTATCGCACTGTTGTTCATTGAACAAAAAACCGGATTGCTTCGTGAGTTGCTCCAATAAGCCAGATTATGGAACAGCCGTTTTAGAATACTTGAACCACTTTTTTCTTAAGTTTAAAACTATATATCTCCACTAAAAAACTGACCTCCAATAAATTACACTTATTGAGGTCAGTCTATCTTTCCATTTTCATCTACTAAATGAATCTATTTATATCGGATTATTTTTTGTACCATATACCATAATCCAATTATAACTACCTAGCTCTCTATTGTAAGAACCTGTTCAACTGTTCTTTTTTTCTAGTATTGAATTATCCTTTTCCCTTATTTGTTCACATATCCATTTTTTAATGTAAATTCTGGTTTTCTCCAGCACCCTGTTACTTTTAATAAAATCAGAAATACTATAATACACACTGCAATGCCAGCCAATGCAGGCATCAGTGAAATAGTACCAAGTCCCGCTAAAGTAATTAAAATCATCACTGGTGTATTAAGCATCATAGCCATGTTCATCATACCTAGTTCAATGGTTGTTGGTGTTTTTAATCTGGTATCTACCATACGTACCAGAGCTACCCCACTAGGTACTGTTCCTGTGGATGTTCCATAAAGTCCCAAAATTCTTTCAAAGTCATGGTCACTTCCTAATCTTGCACCAAAATAGAAGCAAATTACAAATGTTATAATTGCACAAATCAGACATTCTACTAAAATCGGTACAATCCAAACACCAATTGTACTCATTTGAATTGCCATAAATGCACATACTACCAGATAATCAGAAGTAAGCCCTGTGATTTTACCAACCATTGGACTGCTCAGCAGATAGTAAATACCTAATTTTTTCATAATGGATTTTACAATGCTTGCAGCCATCATACCCCATAAGAATGTCATTGCGGCAAAAGATTCTCCAACAGCTGGAATCATTGCAATCACTTCCGCAATCCCTAATCCTAATAAATAGCAGATGCAGATTACTGCAACATGTACTGCCAAAGATTCAATATTGGCACTGTGTGTTGTCACCGTTCCCATAGATTCTTTCTGTTCTTTTGGATATAAAATTCCACGTTCTACAGACTCATTAATGGTTGTTTTATATTTTGTATATCCTTTCTTAATTCCATATTTTGCAAGCGGCACACCGAATAAGAATGCAAAAATAAATCCAATTACTGCAAAACTAATTGCTACCATATCCGCATTCTGATATCCATACAGGTCTGCAAAAATAGTTCCGTATGTAGCTGCCTGTCCTGGCCCCTGACAGAATCCAAATGGAATCAAAATTCCATACATGGCATCCATACCTAAAGGTTTTCCAATGATACCGATCAAAAGCACTCCAATAATGGACGTTAATCCATATAACAAACTCCAAATAATTCCCATACCAAGAGCTCCGCGAACCATTCCGCTTTGCTTTTTGCCATCTGCATTTTTCTCTGTTTTTTCTTCCTCACTTGATGAAAGACCAATCGCAATAAATGAAATAGTAAACAATACATTTACAATATTTGTATAGATATCAACATCCACGCCACCCATTGGGATATGTGGTGCAATTACATTCATAAAGATCAATCCTAATATTCCACCAATAACACAAGTTGGAACAAGCATTTTTCCCAATGGTTTTACTTTCGCTCTCAGCCAAAGGCCTAACATAATCATAACACTGGCAATTCCCAATGCAATCATCGTACTATTCATTTCCTACCTCCATTGTCATCATACTGACATCACACATTCATATATTTTTTGTAATATTTTTGTAACTATTTTATAACACTTTTTACATTATACGTTATCCATGACATGAATGTAATTGAATTTTTATGAATCAATATGGCACAAATAAATTCACACTATTCCATTTTTGCCAGTACTCTTACAGACTGAATATGTTGATCCATTCTTTCGCATACTGCTTCTCTTCCTTCTAAAACGACATCTGGTCTATGATTCCAGATTTCATCATAAAACTGGTTGAACATATCTTTTAAAGATTTATCATTCAGGACAAGAATATTATTTTTATAACAACCGTTTTCTAATCTTAAATAACATACAGATGAAGATAAAAACATGCACGGATTGGTAATATACTGAAAATCAGTGCTAAAACCACCTTCTACTAATTTAATTTTTTCTCCATTTTCATCGTGAAGAATCTGAGAAAAATATTTTAACATCTTCATTCTCTGTTCCACCGTTAAGTACAAACAATGATTATAAAAATCTAATTCTCCGGATATGATAAAATTGGTAAATGCAGATTCATAAATCATGATATGAATGTTAGAGTTTTTTAAAATATTACTGGAAAGATTATGGGCTTTTCTCAAGTCATTCCTATGATCTTTCCAATTTTGTGGCAGTTCTTCTAATAATTCTTCAAAAAGATCATCGGGCATCAGAAGTTCTGTCATATGTCCCAATAACCACCGTATTTCCGTTGATAACATATTCTGTATATATTCAAAATTTTTCATCATTTCATATAAAGAAGATTTTTTGAACATCCTGCTTTCCTGACTGTGCATCATTTTTATTCTATGATACAGATCTTCTGTGATGGTTGGATTATTGCTCTTTGTTACTGCAAGACATTGCTGCTTTTCCTCCTGTAAAAATCCAGTAACCAAAAACTGGTCTTTTACCGCAAAAAGAACTTTTCCATACGCAAACATCTGATTATATAATTGAAAATCAATCATAGAAAAACTCGTCAGCATATGAATCAAAAAGATGGAGTCATACACTGCATCGCTCTTTCCAGTTCCAATCTTATCATTTAAATTGAGAATAATAGAAAAATGGATACTTGGATGCTCTTTTTTCAGTAAAAAACGCCCTTTTTCTATACAGGCAAGTAATAATCTGCTTTCCCGTTCTATAGCAAATACATCTATGACTGCTTCAATCTCAGTTTCTACTTGCTCATTTGGATCCGAAATTTTCATCATTTGGATCAGTTTTCGCATAGGAATCTGAGACACATACGAATGTTCATATTCTTTTTCTGCTTCTTTTCTTTTCTTTCCTTTGCTCTCATAATACGTCTGCACTAATTCTTGATAAATCTTTTCTTTTAGTTCTGCTTTATCGGTTGTCCTATACTCAGAACACATAGTCTCTTCTTTTGCTTTTGTCAATGAATCCACAATATATTTTGCAATTTCCCATGATATTTTATCAATATTTTTTTCAGATGGGAGATTTCTTCCACTGACCCATTTACTAATATACGATACATCGTACTGAAGTCTCTCTGATAAAGATGCATTTTTTAGCCCTGTCTGTGACAGCAGTTTCTGAAGCAGCATACTAAAAGTATTTCTATTTTTCAACATCATACCTCCTGCAATCATTTTAATATAAAAGAGAGGAATCTCTTCCTCTCAAAGATAGCATAAATTTATGACTTTTTAACCTTTTCTTTAAAACTGTCTTTTATTTTTCTGTCCAATCGTTTACAAGAGTAAAAACAGTATTTTCCAAAATGTGTTAAGCTTTTTGGCACATTAATCGATACTAGATTTTTACATCCATAAAATGCTCTGTCATAAATACGCTTAATGGAATTTGGCAAAATAATTTCTGTAATTTCTTCACAACCAGAAAAAGTATCTTCTCCAATAGACGTTACTGGTTTTCCATGAATAGTTTCCGGAACTTTTACTTTTTTCTGAAATCCTGCATATTTTACAATCACAATATGGTCAAAAAATTCTTTATAATTATACTCTCTGTTTGCTCTCAGACGGCTAAATTTTTTCAATACATACTGATCTAAGACTTCTTCTGTCATATCCCCAAAAATAGGGCCTGTGGTAGCCTGATGCATTCTCATATCCCCACCATAGTTTGCTTCAATAATCACTGCCTCTCCTGATTCATCTATGGCAATATCCCATGATACAATTTTCATTTTTGGTGTCTGTATGTGCGCTTTTTTTGCTGTTTCAATCACATTATCAAATCCTGGAATAGTGATTCCTTTTGATAAATCAATGCCAATAGGCAATTGGGTAACTCTTTCCATATTCACATTCAATGCATAAGGAAGAGAAGTCCCATCTAAATGGAGTCCAAGAATATGTCCTCCATGTTTGTAATTATCTACTCTTACTTCAGCATTTCCTATCTTTACTAAAGCCGCAAGAGGTATAATTTCCCGTTTATTTAGATAGGTCGTTAACCGAACTGTATTTACAGTAGATGGATTTAAGGATGCCATAAATAGATGCTGTTTGATTGCCTCCTGAACCACCATTAGTTTCGGAATCTTCTTAAATTCTTCTTTTAACTGCTCTTTTGTTGCCTTTTTTAAGAAGACGACCCCTTTTCCGCCTGATAAACCACTTGGTTTAATAACAATTTCTACTTCTTTTAACCGTTCCTCACAAATGTCTACTGCTTCTTCTAATGAAATCTGCTGATAATCTTTGTCATAATAAATTCCTTCAATTTTTCGAATCACAATGACTGGCTGCTTAATATTATGGTAGATTTTTGATAAATATGCTTTGTTCTGAAAAGCTACACGATAGTTTTCATCGGAAAGATAATGGGATAAAAAGCTTTGTCTGATGCCATGAGGAAGATACCTGGGATCAAACTTTCCAGTACGGTTCATATAGATTTTAAAAGTGTCATAATTCGGCTTAAATGCAAACTCATATTTTTTCCAAAATTCATCAATTTCACGCTTCTGCTCTTCTGTCAAATCAATGTCGCCGTCTTTTTTATATTTTCGGATCATCTTCATCATTCGATTAACATTTGCATCAAACTTTTCTTCTTCTTTTTTAATTGCTTCGCATTCAAAATAACGCTGTAATTTTTTCTGCATTCTTCATTGCCCTTTCCGTTGTTTTTTATTCAATATAATACTAACATGAATGGCAAAAAATTATAAACCCATTTTCACACTTTCTTAACATTTGTGAAATAATTATTCATTTATTCCCTCTTTCATTACTAAAAAATTGAAAATAAAAACAGGGATACCTTTTCTTTTAGTATCCCTGCAATTCATATTTTTTATTCTTTTTTCTTCCTAAGCCTCATCAATGGCTTTTCCGATATCATTTCTCTTATATTTGTTGGCAAAAGAAATCAAATCTGTTGCGGCATATGCATTGGCTCTTGCTTCGACTAAATCTTTTCCTTTCGCTGTAACACCAAGAACACGACCACCATTGGTTACTAATTTACCATCCTGGAATTTTGTTCCTGCGTGATATACATGATATCCTTTTTTTGCATTTACTTCTTCAATTCCTGTGATTTCAAATCCTTTATCGTATTTTTCTGGATAACCATCAGATGCCAATACCACGCATACAGCTGCATTGTCTTCAAATTCCAATTCAATCTCATCTAATCTTCCATCAACACATGCTTCAAATACTTCTACAATATCGTTCTTCATACGTGGAAGTACTACCTGTGCTTCAGGATCGCCAAAGCGGGCATTATATTCTAATACTTTTGGTCCATCTTCTGTCAGCATTAATCCTGTAAACAATATTCCTGTAAATGGACGGCCTTCTTTTGCCATCGCATCGATAGTTGGCTGATATACATATTTTTCACAAAACTCCTGTACTTCTTTTGTATAAAATGGGCTTGGAGAAAATGTTCCCATACCACCAGTATTTAATCCCTGATCTCCATCTTTTGCACGTTTATGATCTTGCGCAGAAGTCATGCATTTTACTGTTTTTCCATCACAAAATGCCAATACAGACACTTCACGTCCAGTCATGAATTCTTCAATGACGATGGTATCACCAGCAGAACCGAACTGCTTGTCCAGCATTAAGGTCTGTACGCCCTCTTTTGCTTCTTCTAATGTATTACAAATCAATACCCCTTTACCAAGAGCTAATCCATCTGCTTTTAATACGATTGGCATTTTTGCTGTTTCTAAATATTCTAGTGCTGCTTCTGGAGAAGTAAATTTTTCATATGCAGCTGTTGGAATGTTATATTTTTTCATTAAATCTTTTGAGAATGCTTTTGATCCTTCGATAATGGCCGCATTGGCTCTTGGTCCAAATACACGAAGACCTTCTTTTTCAAATATATCTACCACACCGCCTACTAAAGGATCATCCATACCAATAACCGTTAAATCAATCTGATTTTTTTTTGCAAACTGTGCCAATTTATCAAATTCCATTGCACCAATTGCCACACATTCTGCATATTCTGAAATTCCTGCATTTCCTGGTGCGCAATAAATTTTATCTACTTTATGGTTCTTTGCAACTGCCCATGCGATAGCATGTTCTCTTCCGCCACTTCCTACGATTAATACTTTCATTTATTTTTCCTTTCTGCTGCCATCTTGCAAATTTTCATTTTCATTAACAGGATCTTATTACTTTTCCATCTACAACTTTAATTCTTCCATTGGCAATATCATCAATGGCTTTTGGCATAATGACCCACTCTGCTTGTTCCATAATTCGTCTCTGTAAAATTTCCGGTGTATCATGTTCTTCAATAGAAACCGCTTTCTGATCAATAATTGGGCCAGTATCCGTTCCAGCATCAACGAAATGAACCGTTGCTCCAGATACTTTTACCCCGCGCTCTAACGCTTTTTCATGCACCTTCAAACCATAATATCCGGTTCCACAAAAAGATGGAATCAAGGATGGATGAATATTAATAATGCGGTTTTCAAATGCATGAATAATTTTTTCCGGAATTACGACCAGACATCCAGCTAATACGATTAAATCAATTTCTCTAGACACCAGTTCCTGATATAACGCTTCATTAAAATCAGCTCTTGTATCAAAATCCTTGGGCGAGATTGCTTTCGCTTCGATTCCATGCTTTTTTGCACGTTCTAATGCAAACGCATTTTTATTATTACTAATTACCACGTCAATCTGAGCATTGGTAATCGTACCACAATCGATAGCATCTATGACTGCCTGAAGATTCGTTCCTCCTCCTGAAACTAAAACTGCCAATCTTAGCATAATGTAACTCCTTTTTCGCCAGCTTTGATTTCACCAACCACACATGCTTTATCACCTGTTGATTCAAATGCTTTTATTGTTTTTTCAACATCTGCAGGATCTACGACTACCATCATTCCAATCCCCATATTATAGGTGTTGTACATCATTTCTTCTGCAATGTTGCCTTCTTTTGCTAATAATTTAAAGATTGCAGGTACTTCATATGAGTCTTTCTGGATTACTGCATGAACTCCTTCTGGAAGCATTCTTGGAATATTTTCATAAAATCCACCACCAGTAATATGGCTACAGCCTTTTACTGTAACCCCTGCATTCTTAACAGCTTTTAAACCTTTTACATAAATTCTTGTAGGTTCAAGTAAAGCTTCTCCTAATGTTTTTCCTAATTCATCATAATATGTATTTAAAGATTCTTCTGTCATTTTAAATACTTTTCTTACAAGAGAAAATCCATTACTGTGTACACCACTGGATGCAATTCCTACAATCACATCTCCATCTTTGATGTTTTCGCCAGTAATCATATCTTTACGGTCTACCACACCAACTGCAAATCCTGCCAGATCGTATTCATCTTCCGGCATTAAACCTGGATGTTCTGCTGTCTCTCCACCAACAAGCGCTGCATCTGACTGTAAACATCCCTGTGCAACACCACTAACGATAGAAGCAATCTTTTCAGGATAGTTTTTTCCACATGCAATATAATCCAGGAAGAATAAAGGTTCTCCACCAGAACATGCAATATCATTGACACACATAGCGACCGCATCAATACCAATTGTATCATGTTTATCCATAATAAATGCCAGCTTTACTTTTGTACCACAGCCGTCTGTACCTGATAATAATACAGGCTCTTCCATGTTTTTGATGCCAGCAAGGTCAAATGCACCTGCAAATCCACCGATATTTCCTAAAACTTCTGGGCGCATTGTAGCCTGTACGTGTTTTTTCATTAATTCTACTGATTTGTACCCT
The DNA here is from genome assembly GCA_036311565.1 of Lachnospiraceae bacterium. Taxonomy (GTDB): domain Bacteria; phylum Bacillota; class Clostridia; order Lachnospirales; family Lachnospiraceae; genus Fimousia. Next base: position 13,122 of record JAXJPR010000030.1, on the reverse strand, counting down.
GCTTCAATATCTACTCCGGCTTTTTTATAATCCATGTTTTAATCCTCCTAATAAACTGGGTTAAAATAAATTTGTTTTGTGTGTAATTTTCATACGCTTTTGCGCATCCTATTCTTTGATTTTTTAACGGTAGTCTTTATACCCTACCTGATCTAATTTTTCTGCTTTTTTTACTACTTCTTCTTTCATATCCTGTGCAAAATTTTTGATTTTTGCAAGCAGTTCATTATCAGAAGTAGCTAAAATCTGCGCTGCCAGAATTCCTGCATTCTTACCACCATTGATTGCAACTGTTGCAACTGGTACTCCTGAAGGCATCTGTACGATAGAATAAAGAGAATCCACTCCACCTAAATCAGATGTTTTCATTGGAATTCCGATAACTGGCATCTTAAATAATGCTGCACACATGCCTGGAAGATGTGCTGCTTTTCCTGCACCAGCGATGATGACTTTAATCCCTCTTTCTTCTGCACCTTTTGCCCATTCAAAAAAGATGTCAGGTTCTCTGTGAGCAGATATAATCGTCATCTCGAAATCAATTCCGAACTTCTCTAATACGGCTGCTGCCTGACTCATAATAGGCATATCAGAGTCACTTCCCATAACAATACCAACTTTTGTCATTGATTTTCTCCTTTTCTTTTATAAACTTTTATTAAGATACTAACTATTTCCAAACCATTCTACTAATTCTTTTCCATTTCGTCAAGAAAAGGTTGATTTAGGGCTTCTGTTCCAGACAGGACAAATCTTCCATCACTGATAATTGGAATCTCACTTCCATCTTCTTTTATTGCTGTAATACTCCCAATTTCTTCATATGGAATGGTAATATCTGTATGACAATGAAAATAAGCCTGACTTATCTCTTCTTTTCTTAAGATCGAACGTTCATTATCCTTTGCTACAATTTCCTTTCCATCTGGATTATACACTTTCGTCTCTTCACAATAACTATAACAAGTATCTCCCACAGCAAAATGTGGTCCCATCTTCTCAACAATTAGAATTGGAAGTTTATACACAATATTATAGTGATGAGCCATAACATATGCTGTTGTATTGGTTCCAATAGCAAATTCGCCAATTGGAAGTGTTTCTCTGTTATACAATACATTTTCTTTAATATATTTTTTATTTTCTTCTTCTGTTTCAAAGTTTTTACAGGTATAGTCTGAAATCATACCGTCTTCAAACGTAATTTTGAGATCATTATATTTTAATTCATTTAAATACACTTCACTGACATGAAGTACTCCGTTGGTTCCTGTCAGTTTGGGCGAAGTAAACACTTCTCCAACTGGAATATTCACATCTGCCAGACAGTTTTCAAAATTCGTTTCTTTTTCGGGATTTGCAAGTGAATGCATCTGGACAAGAATATCTGTCTGATTTTCTCCTCTTCCAATAACATGGACCTCTTTCGCCTGATCTAGTGCATCAATAAGGTTTTGCTGGATATTTTTATATAATTCCTTATCCAGCGTATTTACTTTTACGATTTCCTTAAATATTTCTTCGTAATCTTCTCCGATTTCCGGCATTGGATAAGCAATAATCGTAAAACTTCTTTCTTCTGGATTGATATATTCATTCACAATCTGATTGGCCTGACCACGATACTGTACTTCTAATTCTTCCTGTGCCTTACTATAACCATAGACTTCCTGTTTATTTAATGGCTCAAACGGATATTCCCCAAAAATTTCCATACACGCTGGTCCACCAAATACGTTTGCTTCTGCCACATATTCTTCATATGCCGCCCGTAAATTCTCTAATTTTCTAGTTACCAGAGACTTATCCAAATAGATGGCACTGTCACAACGATGGTCAAATTCATACTGTTTATTTGGACTAGTAGAAATATATCCTATTTTTATCATCTGGCGTTTATTAATACTGTGCACCGCACTGCGATAAATAATTGGCTCTAAGCCCATAGATCGAAATTGTTTGATTGCAGCCCGTATGATTCGTTCAAATCCGATAGAATAACGAATATTTACCAGTTTTTTCTTAGAAATATCCATACCATTATTGGAAAATCCTTCCCGGTAACCTTCTGTATAAGTAGCTGCCATGGCATCAATCTCTTCTTCGGAACATGTATTTAAAAATTTGGCTGTTAAAATTTCATTATCAGATATATATTCCCCATAGCGATATAAATACCGAAGATCCAAAAGATCTGAATCCATAATAATGGAAGTAGCAAAATCAAGTTCCAAATCTAACTGTTCCCGGATCCGATACATCATCATTACATCGCTATAGTCACTAATGTACCAATATACAGCTTCTTTTACCTGGCGGTATGTGACTTTTTCTTGTTCAAATAAATTATAAATTTCAACAAACAGCTCATTGATAATTGTCATATCAAATAAGCGCTGTTCGTAAGCAAAAATAATCTCTCCTCGAATTTCCGTATATAAAAAGCTTAATATCTTTCCAAAGGTCTTTCCCATGACTTTTACTGCATATGCCGGATTCGCATAGCTTTTTTCATAGTTTTCTGGCAGTATATCCTGATACAAAGAATCATTCAACTTTCTGCACTCATCCAATGACCGGCTATAGAAAGCTTCGGTACCTGCCTGATCATACAAATCTTTCATTTGAAGAAGAAAATCCGCCATTTTTTGAAAATAATCCTGATATGGCTGTGAAACGGTATGCTCCATTTTCATTTCACGAATACGCTGAATGGTCAGATCATACCGTTCTTTCATCTGTTCATTTTCTTCTTTGAATTTTTCGCTATATTGCATGGATATCCTCCTAAAATCCTATTATAAACATAATGAATAAGATGAGAATTAAAATACTGTTGGCTAAAAGTCCAAGAATCTTTACACTCATCTTTCCTCCCGGCTGCTGCAATGCTAAATATGCAAAATATTCTCCTATTCCTGCAGCCAATGTAGTCATCCATCCTAAAAATCCAAGATATTTTCCTGCATTTCCCTGATTTTTAAAGGAAATCCATACCAGAATCCCATATACCAGTAATCCTAATACTCCACAAAATACAGAAATCTTAGATTCTTTTAAAATACTTTCTCCAGTGGGACGATACTTTTCATCTAAAAAACTCTTTCTCATATTCCCTCCTGTTCTGCTCTTGTTAAAAAATATCTCTTAACTATGAAAACAGGCGAAAAAAACGCCTGTTTTCTTACTTAAAACATAATATCAGATTTTCTTTTGATTAATTTAGCTCCATTGATAATGGTAAGAGTCCCTAAAATAATTCCAATGACGATTTCAATGATACCAATGGTAATTCCAAACCCGCCTGCACGTCCTAATGTTTTGTATAATTTTTCATTCATGTCGTTCATGGCTTCCTCCTGCTATTTCATACAGTTATAATTTCCTGTTTCTGACTATTATTATTTCACACCATATTTTTCATAGTATGCATCAATGGCTGCTTTTAATGTATCATCGATGATAATTTTTCCTTTATATGGTTTGTTATACAGATGTTCTACTACTTCTGCCATTGTTACGATTGCTGTTGTCTCTAATCCATATTTTTCATGGATTTCATCTAAAGCACTCTTTTCTCCTTGCCCACGTTCCATACGGTCTACAGAAACGACTAATCCTAAAACATCTACATCTCCCTGGGCTTTTACAATTGGAAGTGTTTCCTGAATGGAAGTACCTGCTGTTGTAACATCCTCAATAATGATAACACGATCACCATCTTCGATTGGACTTCCTAATAAGATTCCTTTATCACCATGATCTTTTACTTCTTTTCTGTTTGCACAGTAACGAATATCTGTATCATACATATCAGAAATTGACATTGTGGCTGCTACACTTAATGGGATTCCTTTGTAAGCAGGTCCAAATAATACATCAAAATCTAATCCAAATTTATTATGGATTGCTGTTGCATAATATTCTCCTAATTTCTTTAATTGTGCCCCTGTACGGTAAAATCCAGTATTTACAAAGAATGGTGTATTTCTTCCACTTTTTGTTACAAAATCACCAAATTTTAATACATTACAATCAATCATAAATTCAATAAACTCTTTTTTATATTGTTCCATTTTTATTCTCCTTCTTATCCGTAATGTGGACTTTTTATTTTACAATCCCGATTAAATCATTAATATCTTCTACATTGTGACGTTTCATATAATCTTCAATTCCTGCAATCACTTCCAATGTTGTCTGTGGATTTACAAAATTTGCAGTTCCTACAGAAACAGCAGTCGCTCCTGCCATAATAAATTCTAATGCGTCAGCCGCTGTACGAATTCCTCCCATACCGATCACTGGAATTTTTACAGCATTGGCAACCTGATATACCATACGCACTGCCACAGGTTTGATTGCTGGACCAGATAACCCTCCAGTTTTATTTGCCAGCACAAATGCCTGACGTTCCACATCAATTTTCATACCTGTTAATGTATTAATTAAAGATACTGCATCTGCTCCACCAGCTTCCGCTGCTTTTGCCATTTCTGTAATATCTGTTACGTTCGGACTTAATTTCATAATAATTGGCTGTTTTGCTTTGGCTTTTACTGCCTTTGTAATTTCATATAATGCATCCGGATTTTGTCCAAAAGCAATTCCACCTTCTTTCACATTTGGACAGGATACATTGATTTCCATCATATCAATCGGCTCATCACCTAAGCGTTCCACAACTTCTACATAATCTTCCGTTGTTTTTCCACAAACATTCACTACAATTGTTGCATTTTGTGATTTTAAGTATGGAATATCTCTCTTAACAAAGACGTCAATCCCTGGATTTTGTAATCCAATAGCATTGATCATGCCTCCATATGTTTCTGCCACTCTAGGTGTTGGATTTCCTTCCCATGGAATATTGGCAACTCCTTTTGTAGTTACTGCCCCTAATTTGCTCAAATCTACAAATTCACTGTATTCTGCTCCGGAACCAAAGGTTCCTGATGCAACGGTAACAGGATTTTTCCAGGTCACTCCTGCAATATTTACGGATAAATTCATTAGATTTCAACCTCCCTTGCATCAAAGACTGGTCCGTCTTTACAAATTCGTTTGTTATGAACATGCGTGTGTTCATCTACTTCTTTTGATTTACAAACACATCCTAAACATGCCCCGATTCCACATGCCATACGTTCTTCTAAAGAAATCTGTGCTTCTATTCCATTTTCTTCTGCATAAGCTTTAATGGCACGAAGCATCGGTGTCGGACCACATGCATAAATGATATCGCCTTCTACACCATATTCTTTGATTGCATCTAATACAGTTCCCTTTACACCAATGGTACCAAAATCACTGGATACATAGACATCTCCAAGAGATTCAAACTCTTCTTTTAAGAATGACTCATCTCGATATCCAAGAACAATACTCTTTTCGCAATCTAGTTGTTTTGCAAGTTCTAACATCGGAGGAATTCCAATTCCGCCTCCAATTACAATGGCTTTTTTATCGTTTAATGTATAGCCATTTCCCAATGGGCCCATAATCTGAACTTTTGTACCTTTTGTATATCCGGAAAATTCTTTGGTTCCTTCTCCTGCTACACGATACACAATTCTCAGACATCCATTTTCTTTATCGATTCCACAAATACTGATCGGTCTTGGAAGTAATTTACTTCCATCATTACTGTATACAGAAACGAACTGTCCTGCTTTGGCTTCTTTTGCCAGTTCTCCTACTTTTAATGTCATATCAAAAATTCCAGTTGCAATGGATTTTTGTGACACAACTTCTGCTGTAATTTTACTAATTCCCATTCTTTTCTCCTTATTTCATCCAAGCCTGTCTCAAATCTTCTTTCATATCCAATACTGCCTGGCGGGATGCATCTGCAAATCCTTCTGCCCCGAAAGAAGCATACTTATCCTGTTTATATGCTGCAATAATTCCACGGGAAGAGTTTACGATTGCTCCTAAACCATCTGCATTAAAGAATGGAGCCAAATCTTTTGCTTTTCCGCCCTGTGCCCCATATCCAGGTACCAAAATATATGTTTTTGGCATTACTTTTCTTAATACTTTTCCCATTTCCGGATAAGTAGCACCGACAACGGCTCCAACATAGCTGTAAGCATCTCCCATCTGCTCTTCACCCCACTCTGCTACTTTTTGGGCTACTTTTTCATATAAAGGTGTTCCATCGATTAACTGGTCCTGGAATTCCCCACTGGATGGATTTGATGTCTTTACAAGAACAAAGATACCTTTATTTTCTTCTTTGCATACATCAATAAATGGTTTTACCCCATCACTTCCTAGATATGGATTCACTGTTACAAAATCTTCGTCAAATCCTCGATATTTGTTATTGCCAACAGCGACCTGTCCCACATGTCCAACCGCATAGGCTGCAGAAGTAGAACCAATATCTCCTCTCTTAATATCTCCGATAATTACTAAATCCTTGCTTTTTGCATATTCACATGTTTTTTGAAACGCAATTAATCCTTCAATTCCGAACTGTTCATACATAGCGATCTGTGGTTTTACAGCTGGAATTAAATCATAAGTTGCATCAATAATTTCTTTGTTATATGCAAAAATCGCTTCTCCGGCTCCTTTTAAAGTCTCTCCATATTCCGCATATGCTTTCTTTTGCACATGTTCTGGTACATAGTTTAACATTGGATCCAATCCTACTACGATTGGCGCTTCTAATTTCTGAATTTTACTTACTAATTTATTAATCATTGGAAAGCTCCTTTCAATATATTCTTATTATGTTAAACAATCCGGTCCTTTTTCTTATCGAAACATATGACCTAACAATCATAGAAATTTTACCATATTTACGACTAATTCTCAAATACTACATTTCCATTGCAGATGGTATATTTGATTTTTCCATAAACTTTCGTTCCCACAAATGGTGAATTGCTGGCTTTGGAATAAAATTTATCAATAATATAATCCTCATCCGGATTAAAAATTACCAAATCTGCTGGTTTTTTCGCTTCAATGCTTCCCTGTTCCAAATGATACAGTTTTGCAGGATTGATGGTCATCTTTTCTAACAGCTCCATCATACTCAAATGTCCCGCTTTTACCAGATTCGTCACTCCAAGTGCAAGTGCCGTTTCTAATCCGATAATTCCGCTTGGGGCCTGTCCCAAGGGTTTTTCTTTTTCTTCTTTGGAATGGGGCGCATGATCTGTTGCAATGATCGTAATGGTTCCATCTTTTAATCCTTCAATGATCTTCTGACGATCTTTTTCCGTACGAAGAGGTGGATTCATACGTGCCAATGTACCATGCTCTAAAACTGCTTCTTCTGTTAATGAAAAATGATGTGGAGATGCTTCTGCAACGACTTCTGCCCCATGCTCTCTTGCAAAACGAACCAGATCTACAGAATTTCCAGAGCTGATGTGCTGAATATCTACAGAAGCACCTGTTTCCATAGCGATCACTACATCTCTGGCTACCATCACATCTTCCGCTAAAGCAGATGCCCCGCCATATCCTAATTTTTCAGAAACAATCCCTTTATTTACTCCAGGAGCATCAATAAATGCCGGATCTTCCTCATGCAGACTGATTGGCATATTGCATTCTTTTGCCTTTTCCATTGCCTTTTTCAGTATGGCTGCATCCATTAATGGAATTCCATCATCAGTAAATCCAACAGCTCCGGCTTCTTTCATTGCTTCAAAATCTACCAGTTCTTCTCCTTTTAATCCTTTTGACACTGCGCTGGCCTGTAGCATACGGATTGGAAGAGTTTTTGTCCGCTCTAAAATCTCTTTTAGCGTATCTGCATTGTCCACAACTGGTTTGGTATTGGCCATACAAACAACCGTTGTAAATCCTCCTGCTGCCGCTGCCTGACTTCCTGTCACCATGTCTTCTTTATAAGTAAATCCAGGATCACGGAAATGGACATGAACATCGATAAGCCCTGGTGCCACTATACATCCATTGGCATCAATCACCTGATCAAATTCTCCTTCGGCTTTTTCTCCAACGGACTGGATGATTCCTTCTTCTAAAACAACATCTGTAATCTCATCAAATCCAGTTTTCGGGTCCATAACCCTTCCATTTTTAATTAAAATCATAGATTTCCTCCTAGCAATTTCTATTTCTGATTTAATTTAGTATACCATTATAAATAAGAAAAAAGAAGCACCTTCTATTGAAAAGATGCTTCTTTTAAGAATCTTCTATATTAATATTCCTACTTCATAATTTTTTATTAAGCCAGTTTTTCCTGAAGATCTTCAATGGCTTCTTTTGCTTCTTCATCACTAATGGTCTTATCAGACTCAATAATTACAACATAATTACGCTTATCTGTACGAATTCCAGCCACAACAGTGTGCCCATTGTCTTTTGTGATATGTTGATAATATCCATCTTCTAATTCAATGGGATTGCTGACTTCGAATGCTTTTCCCTGTTCCTCAAGTTCTAGCACCTGAACAGAAATCGTTTCACAGACATCTTCATCCAAAACCTGTTCCATATTATTCTCACACTGATGATAGCTGATATCCAATTTACTGATTTCAGTATCCACATCCGCAGCAACCGCTTCATTTCTATGATTTACAAATAAGTATCCGGCAAGTCCAAAACAAACTCCCAATGCAACAATTGTTTTTTTATTAAAAAATCTTGCTCTTTTCATACCCTTTTCCTCCGAACTTTTATGATGGATTTATTATACCCGAAACTTATGACTATTCTGTATGATATGTATTAACAAATGATTATATTTTTTACAAAAAGTTATTATAAAATTAGAACAAAAACGGTTCTTATATTTCAATTTTATGATTTGAAATATAAGAACCGCCTATATTTAAGATATCCCTTTATTCTATCAATTATTTATTTGCTAACATTTTATGGATTCCCTTTGCACCAGCTTTACCTGCACCCATAGCAAGGATTACGGTTGCGGCACCTGTTACAGCATCTCCACCTGCAAATACTGCAGCTTTAGATGTCTGCCCATTTTCTTCGTCAGCCACGATACATTTTCTTTTGTTTGTTTCTAATCCTTTTGTAGTAGACGCAATCAATGGATTTGGACTTGTTCCAAGAGACATGATTACGGTATCTAATTCGATTTCGTATTCAGAACCTTCAATTTCAACTGGACGTCTTCTTCCAGATGCATCTGGTTCTCCAAGTTCCATTTTGATTACTCTCATTCCTTTTACCCATCCATCTTCATCAACAAGGATTTCTTTTGGATTTGTAAGAAGATCAAAGATGATTCCTTCTTCTTTTGCATGATGAACTTCTTCTGCACGGGCTGGAAGTTCTGCTTCACTACGACGGTATACGATATGTACTTCTGCTCCAAGACGAAGTGCTGTTCTGGCAGCATCCATGGCTACGTTACCACCACCAACAACTGCAACTTTTTTACCTGCTGCAATTGGTGTATCGTAAGAATCATCAAAAGCTTTCATTAAGTTACTTCTTGTTAAGTATTCATTTGCTGAGAATACGCCATTTGCTGTTTCTCCTGGAATTCCCATGAACATTGGAAGTCCTGCTCCTGATCCAATAAATACAGCTTCAAAATCCTCTTCTGCCATCAACTGATCGATGGTAATGGATTTACCAATGACTACGTTAGATTCAAATTTAACGCCTAATTCTTTTACTTTTTCAATTTCTTTTTTTACGACTTTTTCTTTTGGAAGACGGAATTCTGGAATACCATATACTAATACTCCACCAAGTTCATGAAGTGCTTCAAATACAGTTACTTCATAACCTAATTTTGCAAGATCACCTGCACATGTAAGACCAGATGGGCCTGAACCGATGACTGCAACTTTATGTCCATTTGTTTTTTCTGCTTTTTTTGGTTTAATATCGTTTTCTAATGCATAATCAGCTACAAATCTTTCTAATTTACCAATGGAGATCGCATCCCCTTTGATTCCACGAATACATTTGCTTTCGCACTGTGATTCCTGAGGACATACACGACCACAAATAGCTGGAAGTGCAGAAGATTCTCCAATCACTTCGTAAGCACCTTCGATATCACCATCTTTTACTTTTGAAATAAATCCTGGAATATTAATAGATACTGGACATCCCTGGATACATTTTGCATTTTTACAATTTAAGCATCGTGCAGCTTCTGCTACTGCTTCTTCTTGATTATAACCATAACATACTTCTTCGAAGTTTGTTGCTCTTACTTTTGGATCCTGTTCTCTTACTGGAACTCTTTTCATCATATCTGCCATTAGTTATCACCTCCGCAATGACCACATCCACCATGGTGAGTGTCGCCTTCCTGTAATTTCAGCATTGCTCTTCCTTCTTCTGTTTTGTACATCTGTTGTCTTTTCATTGCTTCATCAAAGTTAATCAAATGTCCATCAAATTCAGGACCATCTACACAGGCAAATTTAATTTCATCCCCTACATGAACACGACATGCTCCACACATACCTGTTCCATCAACCATGATTGGGTTCATACTGACAATTGTAGGAATTCCTAATTTCTTTGTAGTAAGGCATGCAAATTTCATCATAATCATTGGTCCGATTGCAACACAAACATCATATTGGTTACCTTCTGCAACTAACTCTTCAATTTTGCTCGTAACCATACCAGCATGTCCATAAGAACCATCATCTGTACATGGATAATAATTGCCGGCAGCAGCTCTCATTTCGTCTTCTAAGATTAATAAATCTTTTGTTTTTGCACCGATGATAACATCCACATCAATACCATGTTCTTTCATCCATTTCACCTGTGGATATACTGGAGCAGCTCCTACTCCACCACCTACGAATAAGATTTTTTTCTGTTTCAAGCTTTCTAAATCTTCATGAATGAATTCAGAAGGACATCCAAGTGGTCCAGTAAAGTCACGGAATGAATCTCCTGCTTTTAATTCTTTCATTTTTGTTGTAGATGCTCCAACTGGTTGGAATACAATCGTGATGACTCCTGCTTCTCTATCATAGTCACAGATTGTAAGAGGAATTCTTTCCCCTTTTTCATCCATTTTAACGATGACGAACTGTCCTGGTTCACAGTATTTTGCAACACGAGGAGCTTCTACATCCATAAGATAGATGTTAGAAGCCAGCTGTTCGGCTTTTAAAATTTTGTACATCTTGTTCCCTCCTAAGTACCTATTTCTTACATTTTCATATACTATGTTTCCATAAAATAATTAATAAGCATTGCCCTGCTATGCAGTTTTGGCAATTTAAAACGCCTTAGCGTTTTTTAATTAGTAATATTATATCAATATCTTTTTCATTAATCAACAGAATATTCTGACAATTTAATAACAATGCATCCCATGAAATTTAGCATATTTGTGCATCTCACAGCATTATTTCGATATAATAGTTACAAATTTCTTTGCATCAATAGTCAAATTCTTACCATTATACTGTATACTCTAAAATTTTTCCATAGAAAATTATATTTTTTCTATATCTTTGCTGCAAAAATATAGCATGAACCGTATTTTGAGTTGTAAAGCAATTCAAAAATACTTCTGGCTCATGCTATATGTATAAATTTTAATCCTAAATCATTCTATTTTTATTAGAAATCAACTTCTGTGTCATAATAACAGCATTTTAACAGTTTTTCCATTTCTTCCTGACTAGGCTGACGAGGATTAGATGCTGTACATGCATCACCAATTGCATTTTTTGCAATTTCTGGAAGTCTTTCTAAAAATACTTCTTCTGGAACAAATCCATTTTCTGTTGGGTAGCTGTCTGCACCATAAGTCTTGATACAATGAGGAATATTTAAATCATCATTCATACCACGTAAATACTGGATTAACAAATCTACTTTTTCATCTAAAGTTTCTCCGCCCAATTCCATAAAATCAGCAATATCACCATAACGTTTTTTCGCAGTTTCATCTTTTGCATTAAAAGCAATAACCTTTGGAAGATACATAGCATTAGCAGCACCATGAATGATATGTGCATCATAATCAGCAAAAGCTGCTCCTGTTTTATGTGCCATTGAATGTACAATACCTAATAAAGCATTAGAGAAAGCCATTCCTGCTAAACACTGTGCATTATGCATAGAATCTCGTTTTTCCATGTCTCCGTTATAAGAACCAACCAAATCTCTCTGAATCATCTTAATTGCATGTAATGCAAGAGGGTCTGTGTAATCACAGTTTGCAGTAGATACATATGCTTCAATTGCGTGAGTAATTGCATCCATACCTGTATGAGCAACTAATTTCTTAGGCATTGTTTCTGCAAGTTCTGGATCTACAATTGCTACATCTGGAGTAATCTCAAAATCTGCGATTGGATATTTGATTCCTTTTTCGTAGTCAGTAATAATTGAAAATGCTGTTACTTCTGTTGCTGTACCAGATGTAGAAGAAATCGCACAAAAATTTGCTTTTTTTCTTAAAGCTGGTATTCCAAATACTTTACACATATCTTCAAATGTAATGTCTGGATATTCGTATTTAATCCACATTGCTTTTGCAGCATCGATTGGAGAACCACCACCCATTGCAATAATCCAATCTGGCTCAAATTTGAGCATTGCATCTGCACCTCTCATAACGGTTTCTACTGATGGATCTGGTTCGATACCTTCGAATAATTCTACTTCCATACCGGCTTCTTTCAAATACTCGATTGCACGATCTAAGAATCCAAAGCGTTTCATAGAACCGCCGCCTACACAAATCATGGCTTTTTTTCCTGTAAATGTTTTCAGTGCTTCTAACGCACCCTTTCCGTGATACAAGTCACGAGGTAATGTAAATCTTGCCATTTTAAACACCCTCCTTAAAATGTTTCCCAAACCTATTTGATAATTAATTAACAATGTTATTATATTATAGCATATTATACTACTTTCACAACCCCTTTGATAACATTTATACATATTTTCTTTTATCTTAAAACTTTCATACTTTTTCTCATCAAAAAATTATGCAAGCTTCCCTTGCTCGCGGCGGGGCTTTTGCCCCCTTGCGCGACTTCTGGCTTTTCTCTTGAGCCGCTCTGGCCTCTCGCAAGCTTCCCTTGCTCGCGGCGGGGCTTTCGCCCCATATGCGCGACTTTTGGCTTTTCTCTTGAGCCGCTCTGGCCTCTCGCAAGCTTCCCT
>JAXJPR010000029.1:0-93155 GCA_036311565.1 Lachnospiraceae bacterium | reverse complement strand
GATGTTCCATTAGTGCTTCATGGTGGATCAGGATCAGGGGATGAAAACTTAAACAAATGTGCAAAAGAAGGAATTTCTAAAGTCAACATTTATACAGATTTATACCTGGCAGCAATGGCATCTGCAAAAGAAAGCGGAGCCAAAGATTATTTGTCTTTAAGAGCTGCGATAAAAGCAGGAATGCAGGAATGTTTAAAACACTACTATTCTGTGTTTGAAACGAAATAGAGCATAATTTTGATTCAAGGCTGGGGGACTCTCTCGGCCTTATTTCACAATCCCTATAAGACAGTGTCTGTTGCTTCAAAATGTGTAAAATATTACGCTAAAATAGTTGTTTGGTGCGTTAATGAGACGCAGGAAGAGCAACAAATGATTGACACTGTTGTGATAAAAAGATAGAATGATAAAAGGATGTTAGCTATTATATTAGTAGAAAGGAGACATAATATGAAATATTGTGCTAAAATTACAGGAAATGGACCAGATGCATTTGCATTTTTAGGAAGTCCGGAGACGAACTTTATTATTCTTTTTAATGATGATGCACCACCTGCTTTGGCAGAATTATGTGTATTGCATGAAGCGGCAGAATTAGTAGAGGACGTAGAAGTAGGGGATACTTTCGTAATCGCTGACATGCCATTTACAGTGTCTGCAGTAGGATCTGAGGCGAATGCTACATTAAGAGGATTAGGACACTGTACAATTGACTTTAAAGGCGGTTCCGAACCAGAAAGACCAGGATGTATTATGTTAGAAGGGGAAGAAGTTGTTACAGCTAATGATATAGTACCAGGCGCTACAATCGAAATTTATTAATACATACATATATACAGGAATTATAAATAATAAGGGACATGGTGTTGTGCTGTGTCCTTTTTTATTTATAAGAATGATTGACGTAAAGGAGATATCGAATATGTGGGGTGTTTTGATTGCTGGGATTATTTATGGTGTTGCTATTGTACTCAATATTGGAAGAGAAGGACTGCAGGAATATCATAGCAATTCTAAATGGACAGATGAAGAGATTGAACAAGTAAAAGCTGCATCTGTGTTCGGGTGGAAAATGTTTATAGCAGTCAGCATAATAATGGGAATGTTGCTGCTTGGATTTGCAATTTCCCAAAAAGTACCAGAGAGAGAAAAACTTATAGAAGATGTTGGACTTGTTACAAAAATATCAGAATCTGATAATGGGGATGTTATATTTTGGTTAGATGATGAGAAAGAAATACTTAAGATTAAACATCGACTGTGTGATCAATTAGACTTGGGTGGACTTAAGAAGGCCTGTGAACAAAAAACAGGTGTGATTGTATTATCTGACGAAAAAGGCAAATTACAAAAAGATGCTGGAAGGAACGTATATGACATAACCACAAGTAAGAATGGGACATTATTATCCTATGAAACCGTGATGAGAGAAGAGGGCAGGAAAACGAATCTCTGGATTCAGATCGCCTGTGCTATATTTACAATAGGGGCGGCTTCGATTGGTGTGCTTATGTATGCAAAACATAATCCGGAGGCTTATAAAATCATCTGTTTGATGAAGGGGGAAAAGGGAATAAGACCAACAGTATCTCAAAAAGTAGAGCAATATATTGATAATATATTAACAAGTGAAGAACAGACAAAAGGACGTGAAATAAGCGCCGGATATTATGGGAAATACCGGGAAAAGATGAGAAATAGCGACACAAAAAAGCAATATAAATAAAAAAGGGGGGTTTTATGAACAAATCATTCAATGATTGTTCGTAAAAAAGTACTTATACATTTTTTCAACCTCAAAAGGTTGACATAAAGCAATAATTTAGTAAAATAATATATAGATTTGACAAAAAAGTGATAACAAGACATTGAAAATTTGTTGAAATTGCTGACTAGAAAGGAAAGGCTAGAGAAAGATGGAAGGAATGAAAGGGATTTTTCTGTTACTGTTTGTACTGTTTGTGTTACAGTCATTAGGTTCTGTTATTCAGATCAGAGGTTATAAAAATGCAATTCAACGTTGCAGAGCACTTGGAAATCTGGGCATTGGACAGAAGAGAAGTCGTTTATTCTCTAGTGGGAATATTGTAATCATTGGATGTGATAGTGATGGTATTATTGCCGGGGGAGAGATCATGGAAGGGATTACATTATTTGCTCATTTTAAACCGTTAAAAATGATACTCGATCGTCCGATGGTTGGAGAAAGTATTTATGATTATCTGGAAGAATTTCGTTCGATGACGAAGAAGAAACAGAAGTTTTATAAAGGATATATTCAGGCGATGGAAGCGCTTGAAATGAGACTGATGCATAATGAAGAAGAAGGTAATCCAGTAGGAGAAATTGCTGTATCAAATGATGAAGAATTTGATATTGATGATTTATAAGACAGGGGATTATAAGGGGTGTAAATTTGATGTAAAAAGCCTAGAGCATTAGAACGATAAAGGCCCAAGTATTTTTCTAATGACAAAAGCTTATTACATAGAGGAGCAACGTTATAATAAAACTATTGAAAGGAGGGGTAGGAATGGAAGCAATTTCTACTTTCGCAAATGCATTTATGAACGTATTTTCATTAGGTGCGGAAACTTTTATGGGGTGGGTAACAGGTATTATCCCACAGGTAATCTGTCTTATGACAGCAGTAAACTCAATTATCAAATTAATCGGTGAAGACAGAGTGGAAAAATTCTGTCAGAAAATCACAGGTAACTTCATCTGCCGTTACGTTGTATTACCAGTATTAGCAGTTATCTGTCTGGCAAACCCAATGTGTTATTCATTTGGACGTTTCGTAGAAGAAAAATACAAACCAGCATACTATGATGCAGCAGTATCTTTTGTGCATCCAGTAACAGGTTTATTCCCACACGCAAATGCCGGAGAATTATTCGTATACATGGGTATTGCAGCTGGTGTTGAAAAATGTGGTTTTGCTCTTGGTGACTTAGCAGTTCGTTACTTTATTGTAGGTTTAATCGTAATTTTAATTCGTGGTATGGTTACAGAAAGAATCTACGCAGTATTAACTAGAAATAAAGCGTAAGGAGGGACATATTATGAGTTATAAAGCAGTTACATTAAATCCAGGACAAGGTGGATGGGGCGGACCTTTGACCATCCAGGCAACAGATACATGCAATAAAGTATTATGCGTTACTGCTGGTGGCGGAATCCATCCAGTAGCAGCCAAAATCGCTGAAATGACAGGTGGAGAGGCAGTAGACGGATATAAAAATAATGTTCCAGACGAACAGGTATTAGTAGCAGTTGTAGACTGTGGTGGAACTGCTCGTTGTGGTGTTTATCCTAAAAAAGGTATTTTCACAGTTAACTTAAATCCAGTTGGAGCAGTAGGACCTTTAGCAATGTTCATTAAAGAAGACATCTACGTTTCTGGTGTTACAGAAGCAGAAGTTGTTTATGCTGGGGAAGGTGCATCAACAACTGTGAAATCAGGAACTGATAAAGATGCTTATCAGGCAAAAAAAGAAGCAGCTAAGGAAGAAGCAGCTAAGAGTGAAAACTTTATCACAAGATTAGGTATCGGAATTGGTAAAGTTGTTAATAAATTCTTCGCAGCTGGACGTGATTCCATCGACATGGTAATTAAAAACATTTTACCATTCATGGCATTTACATCTACATTATTAGGTATCATTTCTGCTTCTGGGTTAGGTAATGTTATTGCGAAGACAATTTCTCCATTGTGTTCAACATTACCAGGAATGCTTGTAATTTCCTTTATCTGTGCATTGCCATTCTTATCTCCAGTATTAGGACCTGGTGCTGTTATCGCACAGTTAGTAGGGGTGTTACTTGGTGACCAGATCGGTGCAGGAGCAATCCCAGCACAGTACGCATTACCAGCGTTATTTGCAATTGATGCTCAGGTAGGTGGAGACTTCGTACCTGTAGGTTTATCTTTGGGAGAAGCTGAATCAGATACTATTTCTTATGGTGTACCAGCTGTATTATATTCTCGTGTAATTACTGGACCTTTAGCAGTTGTAATTGCTTACCTTTTCAGTATGGGATTATATCCACAATAAGATTTACAGGAATAAGATTTACGGGAAAACAACAGGCAAACATGAGGAGACTTGAATATGAAATATGGTACTAAAATTACAGGAAACGGACCAGATGCATTTACATTTCTGGGCGATCCTGATACTAACTTTATCATCCTTTTCAATAATGATGCACCACCTGAATTGGCAGAATTGTGTGTACTTCATGAGCCAGCCGAACTGATGGCTGATGTTGAAGCGGGCGATACATTTATCCTTGCAAATAAAGTTTTTACTGTATCAGCAGTTGGTTCTGAAGCGAATGAAACGTTGAGAGGTCTTGGGCATTGTACCGTTGATTTTAAAGGCGGGCCAGAACCGGAAAGACCAGGATGTATCATGTTAGAAGGTGACGATCCTGTTACAGCAGCTGATCTTGTTGCGGGTGCAAGGGTTGAAATCTATTAGAAGGTATTTATATATTTCGGAAGCAGAGCTTTGGCTCTGCTTCTTTTTTGTGTTATAATGACTTTTATTAATATATTTATAATAAGAAGAAATACAATAAAAGGAGAAATTATGACAAAAAAAATAGCGTATGGTGGATTGTTTCTTGCTTTGGCCCTGGTGGCGTCTTATCTGGAAACGCTGATTCCCCTGCAAGTAGGTATCCCGGGTGTAAAAATTGGGTTGGCAAATGGTGTAATTATGGTATTATTGTACATGGTGAATATAAAAGAAACTTATGCTGTTTCCATAGCAAGAATTTTATTATCTGGATTCCTGTTTGGAAATCTGATGATGATTTTCTATAGTCTGGCCGGAGGAATGCTGAGTCTGACAGTCATGATCCTGCTAAAAAAACTGGGTGGATTTAGTCCGGTTGGTGTCAGTGTGGTAGGAGGTGTCAGTCACAACATTGGTCAGTTGGTGGTCGCTATGCTGGCACTGGAGACAGGAAGGCTGGTATATTATTTTCCGATATTGCTTGTATCAGGAACAGTAGCAGGTGTGCTGATTGGAATCGCAGCAGGAGAAGTTATAAAAAGGCTTCCTAAGAATTAAGATTTTATAATAAATGAAAAAGAAAGAGGAATGATTATGTGGATAGCAGATGGATGGAAAGATTATGAAGTGTTAGATACTTCTACAGGAGAAAAGTTAGAACGATGGGGTGATTATATTCTGGTTCGTCCGGACCCGCAGGTGCTTTGGAATACACCGAAAAAGATAAGGGGATGGAAAAAACCAAATGCTCATTATCATAGAAGTAAAAAAGGGGGAGGAGAATGGGAATTCTTCGATCTTCCAAAAAAATGGCAGATCGGGTATAAAGGGCTAACATTTAATTTGCAGCCATTTAGTTTTAAACATACTGGATTATTTCCGGAACAGGCCACAAACTGGGACTGGTTTTCTGAAAAAATAAAAAAGGCAGACCGTCCGGTAAAAGTATTAAATTTATTTGCATATACAGGAGGAGCCACGTTAGCAGCGGCGAAAGCGGGAGCGAAAGTAACTCATGTGGATGCATCAAAGGGAATGGTGACCTGGGCCAGAGAGAATGCGAAAGCTTCCGGACTTGAAGATGCACCAATTCGCTGGCTGGTAGATGATTGTGTGAAATTTGTAGAAAGAGAAATCCGACGTGGAAATAAATACGATGGGATTATTATGGATCCACCTTCTTATGGACGCGGACCCAAAGGGGAAATTTGGAAGATTGAAGAAAAAATTTATCCCTTTGTGCAGCTGTGTACAAAAATTTTGTCAAATGATCCATTATTCTTCCTTATTAATAGCTACACGACGGGATTGCAGCCTGCGGTTCTTTCCTATATGATGGGGACAGAAATTGTTCCCAAATTTGGAGGAAAAGTGATGGCGGATGAAGTGGGGCTTCCGGTAAGTGGTAATGGTCTGGTTCTGCCATGTGGAGCCAGTGGCAGATGGAGTAAGTAAGGGAAGTGATCGCAGTGAAATTAAAAATCAGAGGAGCAGTTCTTGCTATCTCGTGTCTGGCATTTTTGTGCGGATGCCAAAAAAAAGTATCAAAATATACGGATACAGATTTTGCAATGGGCACTACCATTTCAGAAGTTTTCTATGGCGAGAAAGAAGCATGTGAAACGGCTGCAGATGAAGTGATTACGATTCTAAAGGAGACGGAGGAAAAACAGATTTCCTGGAGACGGAAGGGTAGTCAGGTTTATGAGATAAATCATTCAAAAGAAGCGGTTGCGGTAGAGCAAGAAACGGCAACGTGGCTAAAAAGGTCTTTACAGATAGCCAGGGATAGTGATGGAGCTCTAAATCCCGGTGTTGGAAGTTTGGCGCAATTGTGGGACATTGGTGGCGAAAATGCCCGGGTACCAGAGAAAGAAGAAATAGAAATTGCATTAAAGAAAATAGATTATCAAAGTATAGAAATAGAAGATCAGGAAGTTATCACAAATCCTGAGGAGGTCCAAGTGGATTTGGGAGCAGTAGGAAAAGGGATTGGTGCAGACCAGGTGATGGATTATCTGAAGGAGAAAGAAGGAATCGAGGGTGCGATTGTTTCTGTAGGGGGAAGTCTTTGCGTGTATGGGCAGAAAGAAGAAGGAGCAAGCTGGGAATTGGGAATCCAGGATCCGAGAAATGAAACTGGCAATATGGTGGGCTCTGTAAAGGTAGATGGAGAGTGCTTTGTATCTACTTCTGGGGACTATGAAAAGTATATTGAAGAAGACGGAAAACGATATCATCATATTCTGGATAGTAACACAGGGTATCCATCTGACTCTGGATTAATATCAGTAACCATTGTATGTGACTCTGGTATTGATAGTGATGGTCTTTCTACTGCCTGCTTTGTGCTGGGAATGGAGAAAAGCCTGTCGCTACTGGAAAAATATAATGCCGGGGCAATCTTTATTAATGAAGACAAAGAAGTTTATGTAACAGATGGTGTGGAATTTGAATTACAGAACACAGAGGAGTATACCATTTGTGAAATACCATCTGATATGAAATAAATGTATTATAATAGGAAGAAATTCGGTGAAATTGGCAAGGGAAAAAATAAATTGTTATGTTCTAAAAAAAATACAATTTATCCCTTGCCAAATATGGAAAATTACTATATACTTAAGACTGTTGTGACATGATAGCGTTGAAGCGTGAGGTTGCCGCATGAAAAATGTAAGATTTTATGCGGGTTTTCCGTGGAGCGAATGTCAAGTTATTGAAAACTGGCGACAAGTCACTGTACTGAATACAATCTGCTGATGAAGGCAGAGACGCAGTGTGTGAATCTTACGACACACACGGAGGAGTGTACAGTCACCGCTTGTCGTACCGAAAGTACGAAAAGGAGGCGACTTTTTTTATGGCAAGTCAAGTAATGAGAATCACATTGAAGGCGTATGATCATCAATTAATCGATGCATCTGCAAAGAGCATCATCGAAACTGTAAAGAAAACTGGAGCAAAGGTGAGTGGTCCTGTACCAATGCCTACTAAGAAAGAAGTAGTTACAATTCTTAGATCTAGACATATCTACAAAGATTCTAGAGAACAGTTTGAACAGAGAACACACAAAAGATTAATCGATATCATCACACCAACTCAGAAAACAGTTGATGCATTATCAAGATTAGAAATGCCAGCTGGTGTGTACATCGACATTAAGATGAAACAAAAATAGGCAACGATCCTTAAGGGTTATGAGATAGATAGGGAACCCCCTAAGCTTTCATAGCGTCTAGGATGATTTTAAGCAGGCGAAAGCCCAACATTAAAATCCGCTGTAGATTAAATAGGAGGAAATATTAATGAAGAAAGCGATTTTAACAACTAAAGTCGGAATGACTCAAATCTTCAATGAAGACGGCGTGTTAACTCCAGTAACTGTATTACAGGCTGGTCCATGTGTGGTAACACAGGTGAAAACAGCAGAAAACGATGGATACTGCGCAGTACAGGTTGGTTATGTTGACAAAAAAGAAAAAGCAACAAACAAACCATTAAAAGGTCATTTTGACAAAGCAGGCGTTAGTCCAAAAAGATTCGTAAAAGAATTTAGATTTGAAAACGCAGAAGAATACACAGTAGGACAGGAAATCAAAGCAGACATCTTCGCAGAAGGTGACAAAATTGATGCAACAGCAACTTCTAAAGGTAAAGGTTTTGCTGGCGGTATCAAAAGACACGGATTAGCAACAGGTCCTAAAACACATGGTTCTAAATATCATCGTCATGCAGGTTCTAATGGTGCTGCATCTGATCCAAGTAAAGTATTCAAAGGTAAAAAAATGCCAGGTCAGATGGGTGCAAAACAGGTTACAATTCAGAACTTAGAAGTAGTAAAAGTTGACGTTGAAAACAACATTATTTTAGTAAAAGGTTCCGTACCTGGACCTAAAAAATCTTTAGTAGTGTTGAAAGAATCAGTAAAAGCTTAATTAGCTGAAGGAAGGAGGACTTACAGATGGCATTAGTATCTGTTTTAAATATGGCTGGACAGGAAGTTGAAAAGTTAGAACTTAACGATGCAATTTTCGCAGCTCCAATAAATGAACATTTAGTGCATTTGGCAGTAGTAAGCCAGCTTGCAAACAAACGTCAGGGAACACAGAGCGCTAAAACACGTTCAGAAGTTCGCGGCGGTGGAAGAAAACCTTGGAGACAAAAAGGAACAGGTCACGCAAGACAGGGATCTATCCGTGCTCCACAGTGGACAGGCGGCGGAGTTGTATTTGCTCCAAAACCAAGAGACTACTCTGTAAAAATGAACAAAAAAGAAAAGAGAGTTGCTCTTAAATCTGTATTAACAGCAAAAGTTAATGAAAATAAATTCGTAGTAATCGATGAATTCAAATTCGATGAAATTAAAACAAAAAATGTAGCAGCTATGTTAAGCGCAGTAAACGCTAACAAAGCATTAGTAGTTATGGGAGAAAAGAATGATAATTTAGTATTATCTGCAAAAAATATCCCAACTGTAAAAACTGCTTTAGTAAATACAATCAACGTATATGATATCTTAAAATATGATACAGTTGTTGCTTCTAAAGAAGCAGTAGAAAAAATCCAGGAGGTGTATGCATAATGGCAAGTTTAAAATACTATGACGTTATTCTGAAACCAGTTGTAACTGAAAAAAGCATGAACGCTATGGCAGAAAAGAAATACACTTTCTTAGTTCATCCAGAAGCAAACAAAAGCATGATTAAAGAAGCAGTAGAAAAAATGTTCGAAGGAACAAAAGTAGCAAAAGTAAACACAATGAACTGCGATGGAAAAACAAAAAGACGTGGTATGGTTTACGGAAAAACTGCTAAAACAAAAAAAGCTATCGTATTTTTAACAGAAGATAGCGCAGATATCGAAATTTTCGAAGGTCTGTAAAATTTAAAGTAACTTATACTCACGAAAGAGTGACAATAAATTCGTTAAAATGAAAGGAGATCAAAATGGGAATTAAAACATACAACCCATATACACCTTCTAGAAGACAGATGACTGGCTTAGATTTCCAGGAAATCACAAAAGATACTCCAGAAAAATCTTTAACAGTATCTTTAAAGAAAAACGCTGGTCGTAACAATCAGGGTAAAATTACAGTAAGACATCGCGGCGGCGGTTCAAGAAGAAAATATAGAATTATTGACTTTAAAAGAAATAAAGATGGTATTCCAGCTACTGTAACAGCTATCGAATACGATCCAAATAGAACAGCTAACATCGCATTAATCACATATGCAGATGGTGAAAAGGCTTATATCATCGCTCCAAACAAAATTAAAGTTGGAGATAAAGTTATGAATGGTCCTGAAGCTGAAATTAGAGTAGGTAACTGCTTACCTCTTGAAAATATTCCAGTTGGTACAGAAATACACAACATTGAAATGCACCCTGGAAAAGGCGCACAGTTAGTTCGTTCAGCAGGAAACTCTGCTCAGTTAATGGCGAAAGAAGGAAAATACGCAACTCTTCGTTTACCTTCTGGAGAAATGAGAATGGTTCCTGTTGTATGTAGAGCAACAGTTGGCCAGGTTGGTAACATCGAACACGGACTTGTTAACATTGGTAAAGCAGGACGTAAACGTCACATGGGTATCCGCCCAACAGTACGTGGTTCTGTAATGAACCCTAATGACCATCCACACGGTGGTGGTGAAGGTAAGACAGGAATTGGTCGTCCAGGTCCATGTACACCTTGGGGTAAACCAGCACTTGGTTTAAA
The DNA here is from genome assembly GCA_036311565.1 of Lachnospiraceae bacterium. GTDB lineage: Bacteria > Bacillota > Clostridia > Lachnospirales > Lachnospiraceae > Fimousia. The sequence continues at coordinate 82,907 of JAXJPR010000029.1, read as the reverse complement.
AACTCGTAAGAAAAACAAACAGTCTAATAAGATGATTATCAGAAGAAGAGACGGTAGAAACGTTAAATAATAGGAGGTAACCGAATGGCACGTTCACTTAAAAAAGGGCCTTTTGCAGATAAAAGCTTACTTAAGAAAATTGATGCATTGAATAGTACAGGTGAAAAAACAGTGATCAAAACATGGTCTCGTCGTTCAACAATTTTCCCATCTTTCGTTGGACACACAATCGCTGTTCATGATGGAAGAAAACATGTACCTGTATATGTAACAGAAGATATGGTAGGACACAAACTTGGTGAGTTTGTAGCTACAAGAACTTATAGAGGACATGGAAAAGACGAAAAGAAATCACGTCGATAAGGAAAATTGAAAGGAGGTTTCATCCATGGCTAAAGGACATAGATCCCAGATTAAAAGAGAAAGAAATGCAAATAAAGATACCAGACCATCAGCTAAGTTATCTTACGCTAGAGTGTCTGTTACTAAAGCTTGCTTCGTATTAGATGCCATTAGAGGTAAAGATGTTCAGACAGCACTTGGTATTTTAGCTTACAATCCAAGATACGCTTCAAGCTTAATAGAAAAATTATTAAAATCTGCAATCGCTAACGCAGAAAACAATAACGGAATGAATCCAGAAAACCTTTACATTGCAGAATGTTATGCAAATAAAGGACCTACAATGAAGAGAATTAAACCTAGAGCACAGGGTAGAGCTTATAGAATTGAAAAACGTATGAGTCACATTACAATCGTGCTTGATGAAAGATAAGGAGGCAACAATGGGACAGAAAGTTAATCCTCATGGTTTAAGAGTCGGAGTTATCAAAGATTGGGACTCCAGATGGTATGCGGAAGCTGATTTTGCTGATAACTTAGTTGAAGATAACAAAATCAGAACTTTCCTTAAGAATAAATTATACAGTGCAGGAATCTCTAAGATCGAAATCGAAAGAGCTTCTAATAGAGTTAAAGTAATCGTATATACAGCAAAACCAGGTATCGTTATCGGTAGAGGTGGTTCTGCAATCGAAGAAGTGAAAAAACAGTTAGTAAAAATGACTGGTAAAAGAGTTCTTATCGATGTTAAAGAAGTAAAAAGACCAGACAAAGATGCTCAGTTAGTTGCTGAAAACATTGCAGCACAGTTAGAAAACCGTATCTCTTTCAGACGTGCAATGAAATCTTGCATGCAGAGAACAATGAGAGCTGGTGCAAAAGGAATCAAAACATCTGTATCTGGACGTTTAGGCGGAGCAGATATGGCTCGTACAGAATTCTACAGTGAAGGAAACATTCCTTTACAGACACTTCGTGCAGACATTGATTATGGATTTGCAGAAGCAGACACAACTTATGGTAAAGTTGGTGTTAAAACATGGATTTACCATGGTGAAGTACTTCCAGTAAAAGAAGCTAAGGAAGGGGGAAATCAGTAATGTTAATGCCAAAAAGAGTAAAACGTCGTAAACAGTTTCGTGGTTCTATGGCAGGGAAAGCTATGCGCGGTAATAAAATCACAAATGGTGAATTTGGTATCGTTGCAATGGAACCAGCATGGATTAAATCAAATCAGATTGAAGCAGCCCGTGTTGCTATGACTCGTTATATCAAACGTGGTGGTAAAGTTTGGATCAAGATTTTCCCAGACAAACCAGTAACTGCAAAACCAGCTGAAACTCGTATGGGTAAAGGAAAAGGTGCTCTTGAATATTGGGTAGCTGTAGTAAAACCAGGTCGTGTAATGTTCGAAATTTCCGGAGTATCCGAAGAAGTGGCTAGAGAAGCTTTACGTCTTGCTGTTCATAAATTACCAGTAAAATGTAAAATCGTTTCTCGCGAAGATTTAGAAGGCGGTGACAACAGTGAAAACTAAAGAATATGTTAAAGATTTAAAAGCAAAATCAGTTGCAGAATTAAACAATGAGCTAGTAGCTGCTAAAAAGGAATTATTTAACTTAAGATTCCAGAACGCAACAAATCAGCTTGACAATACAAGCAGAATCAAAGAAGTTAGAAGAAACATTGCAAGAATTCAGGGAGCAATCACTGAGAAAGCTAACGCTTAGTGGAAGGAGGAATTTGTTGTGGAAAGAAATCTAAGAAAAACCCGTGTTGGGAAAGTTATTAGTGATAAAATGGATAAAACAGTAGTTGTTGCAATCGAAGATAATGTAAAACATCCATTATATAACAAAATCGTTAAGAGAACATACAAATTAAAAGCTCATGACGAAAACAACGATTGTAACATTGGAGATAGAGTAAGAGTTATGGAAACAAGACCTTTATCTAAAGATAAGAGATGGAGACTTGTAGAAATTATTGAAAAAGCAAAATAATTTCATAACTTATCACAGGAAGGAGATTAGGCATGATTCAACAAGAGTCAAGACTTAAAGTTGCTGATAACACTGGCGCAAAAGAATTACTTTGCATCAGAGTTTTAGGCGGATCTACAAGAAGATATGCTAACATCGGTGACATCATCGTTGCTACTGTTAAAGATGCAACACCAGGTGGCGTTGTTAAAAAAGGTGATGTTGTAAAAGCCGTTGTTGTTCGTACAGTTAAAGGTGCTCGTCGTAAAGACGGTTCATATATTAGATTTGATGAAAATGCTGCAGTTATTATTAAAGATGACATGAACCCAAGAGGAACACGTATCTTTGGACCAGTAGCTAGAGAGCTGAGAGACAAGAAATTCATGAAAATTGTTTCATTAGCACCAGAAGTATTATAAGGAGGTGTAACTGTGTCAGCAATCAAAATTAAAAAAGGCGATTTAGTAAAAGTTATCGCTGGAAAAGATAAAGATAAAGAAGGCAAAGTAGTTGCTATCAATAGAAAAGACAACACAGTAATCGTTGAAGGTGTCAACATGGTTTCTAAGCATGTGAAACCATCTATGGCAAATCAGCAGGGTGGAATCGTAAGCCAGGAAGGACCTATTGATATTTCTAATATTATGTACGTACACAATGGAAAAGCAACAAGACTTGGATATAAAGTCGTAGATGGCAAAAAAGTACGTATCGCAAAATCAACAGGCGAAGTTATTGATTAATATTAGAGAGGAGGCCGCTTAAGGTGAGTAGATTAAAAGAAAAATATACGAACGAAGTCGTACCTGCTATGAACAAAAAATTTGGTTATAGCAATATTATGCAGGTACCAAAATTAGATAAAATCGTCATCAACATGGGTGTTGGTGAAGCAAAAGATAATGCAAAAGTTTTAGATTCTGCAATCAAAGATCTTGAAACTATCACAGGTCAGAAAGCAGTTGTTACTAGAGCTAAAAAATCAGTTGCTAACTTTAAATTACGTGAAGGTATGCCAATCGGATGTAAAGTAACATTAAGAGGCGAAAGAATGTATGAATTCGCTGATCGTTTAATCAACTTAGCACTTCCACGTGTACGTGACTTTAGAGGTGTTAATCCTAACGCATTCGACGGAAGAGGTAACTACGCATTAGGTATTAAAGAACAGTTAATTTTCCCAGAAATTGAATACGATAAAGTAGATAAAGTAAGAGGAATGGACATCATCTTTGTTACAACAGCTAATACAGATGAAGAAGCTCGTGAATTATTAACTTTATTCGGTATGCCATATAAAAAATAGTTAGGAGGATCTATCATGGCAAGAAAAGCAATGAAAATTAAACAGCAGAAGAAACAAAAATTCTCCACTAGAGAATACAGCCGTTGTAGAATTTGTGGTCGTCCACATGCTTACTTAAGAAAATACGGAATCTGCAGAATTTGCTTCCGTGAATTAGCATACAAAGGACAAATCCCAGGCGTGAAAAAAGCAAGCTGGTAAATTCAGGAAGGAGGCAATTTACAATGACAATGAGCGATCCAATTGCAGATATGCTTACAAGAATTCGTAATGCAAATACTGCTAAACATGATACAGTTTCAGTTCCATCTTCAAAAATGAAATTAGCTATCGCTGAAATCCTTAACAAAGAAGGTTTCATTAAAGGCTATGAAATCGTTGAAGAAAATGGTTTCGATACAATCGTAATTACATTAAAATACGGTGCAGACAAAAACGAAAAAATTATCACAGGTCTTAAGAGAATCTCTAAACCAGGACTTCGTGTATATGCTAACTGCGAAGAACTTCCTAGAGTATTAGGTGGTCTTGGAGTAGCTATCATCTCTACAAACAAAGGTGTTTTAACAGACAAAGAAGCACGTGAATTAAACGTTGGTGGAGAAGTATTAGCATTCGTTTGGTAGTCATCAGACAAATAACAAATTACAATTTTCAAACCTTGTTGAAATTCAGATAAACATTTTATCTGGATTTCACAAAAAAAGGTTTTTAAATAAATATTTTAATGATATAGTACAAAAAAGATTCTGAAAACAGAAAGAGCGCATGACTCTTTCCGACAATTTAAGGAGGTATAACCTATGTCTCGTATAGGTCGTTTACCAATCGCTATTCCAGCAGGAGTAGAAGTAGCGATTGCAGAAGGAAACAAAGTGACTGTAAAAGGTCCAAAAGGTACATTAGAAAAATGTTTACCTGTTGAAATGGAAATTAAAGTTGAAGATAATCAGGTTGTTGTTACAAGACCAAATGATTTAAAGAAAATGAAGTCATTACATGGTTTAACAAGAACATTAATCGCAAATATGGTAACTGGTGTTACTGAAGGATACCAGAAGGTTCTTGAAATCAACGGTGTTGGTTATAGAGCTTCTAAAAAAGGAAAAGAAATTACTTTCAACCTTGGTTATTCACATCCTGTAGTTATGACAGATCCTGAAGGAATTGAATCTGTTATGGAAGGACAGAACAAAATCATCATTAAAGGTATCGATAAAGAAAAAGTTGGCCAGTACGCTGCTGAAATCAGAGACTTAAGAAGACCTGAACCATACAAAGGAAAAGGTATTAAGTACGATTATGAAGTAATCAGACGTAAAGTTGGTAAGACTGGTAAATAATAATTAAAGGAGTGAAATACAATGGTTAAGAAAGAATCAAGAAGTAAAATTCGTGCGAAAAAGCACTTAAGAATTCGTAACCGTTTTAGCGGAACAGCTGAAAGACCACGTTTAGCTGTATTTAGAAGTAACAATCATATGTACGCTCAGATTATTGATGACACAGTTGGTAATACTTTAGTTTCTGCATCTACATTACAGAAAGATGTAAAAGCTGAATTAGACAAAACTAATGACGTTGCTGCAGCTGCTTACTTAGGAAAAGTAATCGGTGAAAAAGCTGTTGCAGCTGGTATTACAACAGTTGTTTTCGATAGAGGCGGTTTTGTATATCAGGGAAAAATTCAGGCATTAGCAGATGCAGCTAGAGAAGCTGGATTAGAATTTTAATAGGAGGAAAACAGTATGAAGCGTACAATCATTGATGCTAGCCATATGGAGCTAGAAGAAACAGTTGTATCAATCAAACGTGTTACCAAAGTAGTTAAAGGTGGACGTAACATGAGATTTGCAGCTTTAGTAGTTGTTGGTGATAAAAACGGACACGTTGGTGCTGGTTTAGGTAAAGCGGCTGAAATTCCTGAAGCTATTCGCAAAGGAAAAGAAGATGCAATCAAACATTTAGTAAAAGTTCCTATGGATGAAAACGGAAGTATTCCACATGACTTCACAGGAAAATTCGGTAGTGCATCTGTATTATTAAAGACATCTCCAGAAGGTACTGGTATTATCGCTGGTGGTCCTTCTCGTGCAGTTCTTGATCTTGCAGGTTATAAAAACATCCGTTCTAAATCTTTAGGTTCAAACAATAAACAAAACGTAGTACTTGCTACAATCGACGGATTATCTAACTTAAAAACTCCAGAAGAAGTAGCTAAACTTCGCGGTAAATCTGTAGAAGAGCTATTAGGATAGGAGGTAGTAGATCATGGCAGAAAAATTAAAAATTACTTTAGTAAAATCTCCAATCGGAGCAATTCCTAAACATAAAAAAACAGTTGAAGCTTTAGGATTGAGAAAAGTGAATAAAACTGTTGAAATGCCAGATAACGCTGCTGTTAGAGGTATGATCAAACAGGTTAATCACTTAGTAAAAGTTGAAGAAATTTAATTAATAAGGAGGTGCTACGATGGATTTATCAAATTTACGTCCAGCAGAAGGATCAAAACACAGTGACGCTTTTAGAAGAGGTCGTGGACATGGTTCTGGAAATGGTAAAACAGCTGGTAAAGGACACAAAGGACAGAAAGCACGTTCAGGCGGTGGCACAAGACCAGGCTTTGAAGGTGGACAGATGCCTTTATATAGACGTATTCCAAAACGTGGTTTCACATGCAGAAACTCAAAAACAATCGTTGGAATTAACGTATCAGCATTAGAAAGATTTGAAGATGGTGCAGTTGTTTCTGTTGAAACATTAATTGAAACAGGTATTGTCTCAAATCCAAAAGATGGAGTTAAAATTCTTGGAAATGGAGAATTAACGAAAAAGCTTACAGTTCAGGCAAATGCATTTAGTGCATCTGCAAAAGAAAAAATTGAAGCTTTAGGTGGAAAAGCTGAGGTGATCTAGTATGTCTAATACGCTAGTGAAAGCTCTTAAGACCAAAGAATTTAGAAAGAAATTTCTATTTACTGTATTTGTAGTAGCAATTGTACGCCTGGGCTGTCAATTACCAATTCCTGGTATTGACAGCGCTCAGGTGAGTGCGTATCTACAGGAAACATTAGGTGATTCATTTAGTTTGATGAACTCCTTTACAGGTGGATCTTTCTTATCTATGTCGATCTTTGCCTTAAATGTTACTCCATATATTACGGCATCCATTATTATGCAGCTTTTAACAATTGCTATTCCAGCATTAGAAGAAATGCATAAGGACGGAGAAGATGGCCGTAAGAAAATGAACAAGATTACTAGATACTTAACGGTAGTGCTTGGTCTTATTGAAAGTGGAAGTATGGCAATTGCTTTTGCCAAACAGGGAACTTTAGGAGCTGACTATAATGCGTTATCTATCATTACTATGATTACTGCCTTAACTTCAGGGGCCGTATTAGTAATGTGGTTAGGGGAAAGAATCACAGAAAGCGGTATTGGAAACGGTATGTCTATTATCTTATTGACAAATATTGTTTCCAGAATGCCAAACGATTTTTATGTCCTTTATGAACAATTCATGAAAGGCAAACAAATCGGACCAGCATTAATTGCAGGAGTAATTATCGCAGGAGTTGTTATATTTACAGTTGTCTTTGTCATTATTTTAAGTGATGGAGAACGTCATATACCAATTCAATATTCAAAAAAAATACAGGGAAGAAAAATGGTTGGAGGTCAATCCAGTCATATCCCATTAAAAGTTAACACAGCCGGTGTTATCCCAATTATTTTTGCATCATCAATCTTACAATTTCCATTGATTATTCAGAATCTGTTTAACTATCAGAATAATGGAGTCATTGGAAAGATACTCGTTAGTTTAAGTTCATCTTCATGGTTTGATGTAGATCATCCATTAAGATCCCTTGGTCTTGTGGTATATATCGTATTAGTAATTTTATTTGCTTACTTTTATACATCTATTACATTCAATCCTATTGAAGTGTCAAATAACATGAAGAAGCAAGGGGGATTTATTCCAGGTATCCGTCCGGGAAAACCAACTCAGGAATATTTAAACCGTCTGCTTAACTATATTATTTTCATTGGTGCAGCTGGTTTAGTAATTGTGGCCGTTATTCCATTCTTCTTTAATGGAATATTTAGTGCCAACGTTTCATTTGGAGGAACATCACTGATTATCGTTGTTGGTGTTATTCTTGAAACGAAAAAGCAAATTGAATCTCAAATTCTTGTACGTAAATATACAGGATTTTTAAATGATTAATGCATAAACACTAAGCTGTAGGACTCCTACAGCTTATTTGTGCATTTAGGGAAGTAGGAGGAACATGAAATGAAAATAATTATGTTAGGTGCTCCTGGTGCAGGAAAGGGAACACAAGCGAAAATGATTTCAGAGAAATATGGGATCCCTCATATTTCAACAGGGGATATTTTTAGAGCCAATATTAAAAATGGAACGGAACTTGGCAAAAAAGCAAAAAGTTATATGGATCAGGGACTTTTAGTACCAGATGAATTAGTCGTAGACCTGGTAGTGGATCGTGTACAGAACGATGATTGTGCAAATGGATATATTTTAGATGGTTTTCCACGCACGATTCCACAGGCAGAAGCATTAGACGCTGCACTGGGCAAAGATAAAATTGATTATGCCCTTGATATTGAAGTTCCAGATGAAAATATCATTAAACGTATGTCAGGAAGACGAGCTTGTGTAGGCTGTGGTGCTACATACCATCTTGTATTCAATCCAACAAAAGAGGAAGGTATATGTGATGTATGTGGACAGAAATTGATTTTACGCGATGATGATAAACCAGAAACTGTTCAAAAACGTTTAAACGTTTATCATGAACAGACAAAACCATTGATTGATTACTACAAAAAGGCAGGAAGCCTGGTAGAAATGGATGGTACCGTTAACATTGACGTAGTATTTGAAAATATTGTAAAAATTTTAGGTGCATAAAGTATGGCAGTAACGATTAAATCTGAAAGAGAAATTGAATTAATGCGTGAAGCAGGAAGAATTTTGTGTATTACGCATAATGAGCTTGAAAAGGCAATAAAACCGGGAATGTCAACATTAGAAATTGATCAGTTGGGTGAAGAAATTATCAGAAGCTATGGATGTATTCCTTCATTTCTGAATTATCAGGGATATCCAGCGTCCATTTGCGTATCAGTCAATGATGAAGTCGTACATGGAATTCCTAATAAACATCATATTATTCAGGAAGGTGATATTATCAGCCTGGATGCTGGTGTGATTTATAAAGGGTATCATTCTGATGCTGCCCGTACTCACGCAGTTGGTGAAATTTCAAACGAAGCAAGAAAACTAATAGAAGTAACCAGACAAAGTTTTTTTGAAGGTTTAAAATTTGCAAAAGAAGGCAATCATTTATTTGATATCTCAAGAGCAATCCAGAAATATGCAGAGTCCAATGGATTTTCTGTTGTCAGAGATCTTGTAGGACATGGGATTGGATCGCATCTTCATGAAGCCCCGGAAATTCCAAACTTTGCAGGACGGCGAAGAGGAATGAAATTAAAAGCGGGGATGACGCTTGCCATAGAGCCGATGATAAATGCAGGACATTATGATGTATGTTGGATGGATGATGAATGGACAGTCGTTACTGCAGATGGAAGCTTATCTGCACATTATGAAAATACTGTATTGATTACAGAGGATGGATATGAAATCTTATCTCTGACTGAATAGAGGAGGAAAGATGGATTATAGAACTGGTTATTATGCGATATCAAAAGCAGGACATGATAAAGGAAAAACTTATATCATATGGAATACAGAGGATGAATATGTATATTTGGTAAACGGTATTACAAAAACAATGGATGAACCAAAAAAGAAGAAAAAAAAGCATGTTCAGATCCAATGTTGTATGGATGATGAAGTTGAATGGAAACTAAATAATAATTGTAAGATTACAGACGATGATATAATGGAAGCGTTACGTCGGCATCTGCAGAGAGGGTAGATGCCCGGCTGCGTTTCTCGGATCTAAGGAGGATTATATGGCAAAATCAGAAGCAATTGAAGTAGAAGGTGTAGTATTAGAAAAACTCCCAAATGCAATGTTTAAAGTTGAAATTGAAGGTGGACATATTGTATTAGCCCATATTAGTGGAAAATTAAGAATGAATTATATTAAAATTTTACCTGGTGACAAAGTAACACTTGCATTATCTCCATATGATTTAACAAAAGGAAGAATTATCTGGAGAGATAAATAAAATAAAAAAATTTCGAAAAAAATCTTGATATATTGAATTTTCTATGATACAATTGAATCCGAACGTTTTTGGGAAAGGAGAGAGTGAAGTGAAGGTAAGAGCATCAGTAAAACCAATCTGTGAAAAATGTAAAGTAATTAAGAGAAAAGGCTCAATTAGAATTATTTGCGAAAACCCAAAACACAAACAAAGACAAGGATAATTAACAATATTATTAATATTGAAGATAAAAGCAATATCCTTGCTTTTGTTGTGTAATTTATTCATGTTTAATTATTTTTAAGATAGGCGGCTGCAGCGTGAACCACCGGGAGGTGTTGTTCGTGCTGATATTATATAATAATGAATGAAACAAACCACTATTAAAGAATGAGATACGTATGACATTTCACCGTACGCGGATACGTAGATTGTTGCTTTAATGCTAATTAATCATTAATTTAATCATTAATTTTATTTTTGGAGGAAAAAACATGGCTCGTATTTCAGGTGTTGATTTACCAAGAGATAAACGTGTAGAAATCGGACTTACTTATATTTATGGTATCGGTCTTACAAGTTCTAGACGTATTTTATCAGAAGCAAATGTTAGCCTTGATACACGTGTTCGTGATTTAACTGATGATGAAGTAAAAAGAATCAGTGCTATCATCAACGAAACACAGGTAGTAGAAGGTGATTTACGTAGAGAAATCGCTATGAACATTAAGCGATTAAAAGAAATTGGATGTTACAGAGGAAAACGTCATAGAAGTGGTCTTCCAGTTCGTGGACAGAAAACGAAAACAAACGCTAGAACTCGTAAAGGTCCAAAACGTACAGTAGCAAACAAGAAGAAATAGTTTATAGATAAATGAAGGATACCTTATAGGAGGTTTAAGTTAATGGCAAAGAAAGTTACTAAAAAAGTGACAAAAAAACGTGTGAAGAAAAATGTTCAGCATGGACAGGCTCACATTCAGTCATCTTTTAACAATACAATCGTTACATTAACTGATGCTGAAGGAAATGCTCTTTCTTGGGCAAGTGCAGGTGGATTAGGATTTAGAGGTTCTAGAAAATCTACACCATATGCAGCTCAGATGGCTGCTGAAACTGCAACTAAAGCAGCATTAGTACATGGTTTAAAAACAGTAGACGTTATGGTTAAAGGACCAGGATCAGGAAGAGAAGCTGCTATCAGAGCTCTTCAGGCTTGTGGTTTGGAAGTAGTTAGCATCAAAGATGTAACTCCAGTTCCTCACAACGGATGTCGTCCACCAAAACGTAGAAGAGTATAATCAGGAGGTTTGTAGAGAATGGCAGTAGATAGAACTCCGGTCTTAAAAAGATGTAGATCTTTAGCTTTAGATCCAGTTTATTTAGGAATTGATAAAAAATCTAATAGAAATGCACATAGATCAAATAGAAAATTAAGCGAATATGGTTTACAGCTTCGTGAAAAACAGAAAGCAAAATTCATCTATGGTGTATTAGAAAAACCTTTCAGAAACTACTATGCTAGAGCTGAAAAAATGCGCGGATTAACAGGTCCAAACTTAATGACATTATTAGAATTAAGATTAGACAACGTTATGTTCCGTTTAGGATATGGTAGAACAAGAAAAGAATGTAGACAGATCGTTGACCATAAACATGTATTAGTAAATGGTAAGACAGTGAATATTCCTTCTTACCAGGTAAAAGTTGGCGATGTAATCGAAATCAAAGAAAAACACAAAGGTTCTCAGAGATATAAAGATATCTTAGAAGTAACTGATGGAAGATTAGTTCCATCTTGGTTAGAAGCTGATCACGAAAACTTAAAAGGTATCGTGAAAGAAGTACCAACAAGAGAAGAAATCGACGTACCAGTTAACGAAACATTAATCGTCGAATTATATTCTAAATAAGAAAAAATTGATCGCAACAGTTGGCAGAAGATTCTTCTGTCGGCTGTTCGGTTTTGTGAAAAATGCCAAAAACTGCCTTGTGCAGTTTTTCTGGTCATGTAACACCCTCAATAACACTGAAACCCACAAGGAGGGCCGGGAATGTTTGAATTTGAAAAGCCAAGAATTGAGATTGTTGAAATTTCCGAAGATAATCGTTATGGACGTTTTGTTGTAGAACCATTAGAAAGAGGATATGGTACAACATTAGGAAATTCTTTAAGAAGAATTATGTTGTCATCCTTACCTGGTGCAGCTGTTAGTGCTGTTAAAATCAAAGGTGTTTTACATGAATTTAGTTCCATTCCAGGCGTAAAAGAAGATGTGACTGAAATTATCATGAACATCAAAGAATTGGCTATTAAAAATAATAGCACTTCTAATGAACCAAAAACAGCTTATATTGAATTCTCTGGTGAAGGTGTCGTAACAGCAGGGGACATTAATGTAGATAGTGATATTGAAATCCTTAATCCAGATTTAGTAATCGCTACTTTAAGTGGTGGTGCAGACAGCAGATTAGATATGGAACTGACTATTACAAATGGTCGTGGATATGTTGGTGCTGATAAAGGAAAACGTGAAGATGCTTCTATCGATGAAATCGCAGTAGATGCAATCTATACACCAGTAGAACGTGTAAACTTAACAGTTGAAAATACACGTGTTGGTCAGATCACAGACTACGATAAATTAACTTTAGATGTTTTCTCAAATGGTACATTATCTCCAGATGAAGCAGTTAGTTTAGCAGCAAAAGTACTTTGCGAACATTTAAATCTTTTTGTAGATCTTTCTGAAAATGCAAAATCTGCAGAAGTTATGGTAGAAAAAGAAGATGATGAAAAAGAAAAAGTATTAGAAATGAACATTGATGAATTAGAATTATCTGTTCGTTCTTATAACTGCTTAAAGAGAGCTGGAATCAATACAGTGGAAGAATTAACAAACAAAACTCCTGAAGATATGATGAAAGTTCGTAACTTAGGACGTAAGTCATTAGAAGAAGTTTTAGCAAAATTAAAAGAATTAGGATTATCCCTAAATTCAAGCGAAGAATAATATAGTTTAACAAGATAGACCCGCTTAAGCCGAAGGAGTGTTCGGAAGAGATACTGTATTAAGTATCGGCTTGAGCCAAGTAAGCAAAGCGAAAAAACATAGGAGGTCAATACAATGGCAAAATATAGAAAATTAGGAAGAACATCTTCTCAGAGAAAAGCATTATTACGTGGACAGGTAACAAGCTTAATCCACAATGGAAAGATTATTACAACAGAAGCCAGAGCAAAAGAAGTTCGTAAAATTGCAGAAGGATTAATTGCATTAGCAGTAAAAGAAAAAGATAACTTTGAAACAGTTACTGTTGAAGCAAAAGTTGCTAAAAAAGATAAAGATGGTAAAAGAGTAAAAGAAGTAGTAGATGGTAAAAAATATACTGTATACGAAACTGTAGAAAAAGAAATCAAAAAAGATATGCCTTCTCGTTTACATGCAAGAAGACAGATGTTAAAAGTTTTATACCCTGTAACTGAAGTTCCTGAAGCTGCAGCTGGTAAAAAAGCTAATACAAAAAAAGTTGATTTAACTCAGAAATTATTTGATGAATATGCACCAAAATATGCTGGACGTAACGGTGGTTATACAAGAATCGTTAAAATTGGACAGCGTAAAGGTGACGCAGCTATGGAAGTTCTTCTTGAATTAGTTTAAGCTTTCAAGCCATATAAAGAGACATAAAAGTCATGGAAAAGCAAAGGTGCTTTTCTATGGCTTTTTCTTATTTTATCATGAGAGAGATGTGGAAATCTTATTGTCTGTAATCAGGGAAGCTATGGAAGGAACTTGGCAAAAATGTTCATAGATGATATACTTGATTACTAGAAAACTAAGAGTCTCAATTACGAGGTATAAGAAAATGGGTATCGTTGAAATTAAAGATTTAATTCATCGTTATTTTCGAAAAGATGATGAAGGCAATATAATAGAAACAATCGAAGCCGTTGCAGGCGTTAATATGGATGTAGAAGAGGGACAATTTATTGCGGTATTAGGGCATAATGGTTCCGGAAAATCTTCATTAGCAAAGCATATCAATGGATTATTACAGCCAGCAGAAGGCGCTGTGTATGTAAAAGGAATGAATACTGCTGATGAAGACGAACTTTGGAACATTCGTCAAAGTGCAGGAATTGTGCTGCAAAACCCAGATAATCAGATTATTGGCAATATCGTAGAGGAAGATGTGGCATTTGGTCCTGAAAATATTGGAGTACCAACAAAAGACATCTGGAGAAGAGTGGCAGAAAGTCTGGAGGCCGTAGGAATGACAGCTTACAGGATGTCTTCTCCTAATCGTCTGTCCGGAGGACAGAAGCAGAGAATCGCTATTGCAGGAATTCTTGCTATGGAACCAGAATGTATTATTTTGGATGAACCTACAGCCATGCTGGATCCTCAAGGGCGAAAAGATGTCATTAACACCATACATGAGCTGAATAAGGAAAAGGGAATTACGATTATTTTAATTACGCATAAGATGGATGAAGTAATTGGAGCAGATAAAGTGTTTGTTATGGATCATGGAAAAGTTGTTATGAGCGGAACTCCGGTAGAAGTCTTTTCTGAGGTGGAAGAGATGAAATCTTTGGGATTAGAAGTTCCTCATGCAGCATGGATGGCATATGAACTGCGAAAAGAAGGAATTAATCTGCCCAAAACGATTATGACGAAAGAGGAATTGGTGGATGCATTATGTCAATTAAGTTAGAAAATGTAAGTTATAAATATCGGGATTCCAGTCGGAGGAATGCTTTATTCCATGTAAATCTGGAAATTAATCGCGGGGAATTTATTGGAATTGCAGGGCATACAGGTTCTGGAAAATCAACGCTCATTCAACATTTTAATGGGTTAATGAGGCCGATGGAAGGAAGGGTTCTTTTTGATGGTAAAGATATTCATGAAGAAGGATACTCTTTAAAAGCATTAAGAGGAAAAGTAGGCCTGTCATTTCAGTATCCGGAACATCAATTATTCGAAGTGAATGTTTTCGAAGATGTATGTTTTGGCCCTAAAAATCTGGGATTATCAGAAGAAGAAGTAAAAGAACGTGCCATTGAAGCCCTGAATTTAGTTGGATTGGATGAAAAATACTATAAAAAATCTCCGTTTGAATTATCAGGAGGACAAAAAAGAAGAGTTGCCATTGCTGGAATTCTAGCGATGCAGCCAGAGTACTTTATTTTAGATGAACCTACAGCAGGCTTAGATCCCATTGGAAGGGATAAAATTTTAGAATTACTAAAAAAACTTCATGAAGAAAAAGGAATTACCATTATTTTGGTAACACATTCTATGGAAGAAATTGCAGATTATGTAGACCGGATCCTGGTCATGGATCATGGACATCTGGTATATGATGACGTTCCTGCGGAAGTCTTTCAACATAAAGAAAAACTGGAAGAAATGGGACTTTCTGCACCATTTTATGCATATTTGATGGATGATTTAAAAGAAAAAGGTTTTTTTCAGGAAGATTGTTCTGCGATTACGCTGCAAGAAGCGAAAAAAAGTATTTCAGAAGTACTAAAGAGGGAATAAGAATATGATGAGAGAAATTACAATTGGACAATATTACAAAGCGGACTCAATTCTGCATCATTTAGATCCCAGGACAAAAGTAGCCGGAACAGTTCTGTATATTATTTCGTTATTTATTGGAAAATCCATTTCGGCTTATCTTTTGGCGGCAACATTCTTGATGATTACAATTAAAGTATCTACTGTACCATTTTCTTTTATGGTACGTGGGTTAAAAGCAATTTTTACCATTCTTATTTTTACAATGGTACTGAATATGTTTTTTATTCCAGGGGAAGTGCTGATTGATTTTGGTTTTTGTGATATTTCGAAAGAAGGATTTGAAATGGCTATATTTATGTCTATTCGCCTTATTTTTTTGATTTTAGGGTCTTCCCTAATGACACTTACGACAACTCCAAATCAGTTGACAGATGGAATGGAAAAACTGTTAAAACCATTAAAAAAGATTCATATACCAGTCCATGAGATTGCTATGATGATGTCCATTGCACTGAGATTTATTCCAATCTTAACAGAAGAGCTGGATAAGATCATGAAAGCGCAGATGGCTCGTGGTGCTGAATTTGATCAGGGCAATCTTATTAAAAAAATCAAAAGTATTATTCCTGTTCTGGTACCATTGTTTGTATCTGCGGTACGAAGGGCAAATGATCTTGCCATGGCAATGGAATCACGATGCTATAACGGTGGAGAAGGAAGAACAAAATTAAAGCCATTGGTCTATCAAAAGGCAGATTATGCAGCTTATGGCATTGTATTTGTATATTTGGCACTGATGATCTTAATAAGAAAATTGGCTTTGATATAGGTAAGGAGTTACTATGAAGCGTTTTAAATTAGAAATAGCTTATGATGGAACACATTATCATGGGTGGCAGATACAGCCCAATGGAGTAACAGTAGAAGAAGTCATCAATAAACATCTGAATGAATTATTAAGAGAAGACATTAAGGTGATTGGTGCCAGTCGAACGGATTCGGGAGTGCATGCCCTGGGAAATGTGGCAGTATTTGATTCTGAAACAAGAATACCAGGAGATAAATTAAGTTATGCTCTGAATCAGCGTTTGCCCGATGACATTGTGATACAGTCATCCTGTCAGGTTCCGGATGATTTTCATCCACGTCATTGTGACAGCAGAAAGACCTATGAATATCAAATTTATAATGCACAGTTTGAAAATCCATTATACAGCCGCTACAGTCATTATGTATTTCGACCTTTAAATATTGAAAATATGCAGAAAGCGGCAGAGATCATAAAGGGAGAGCATGATTTTAAAAGTTTTTGTTCTTCCGGTGGGCAGGCCCTGACAACTGTTCGTACAGTATATGAACTGGATGTCATAAAGGAAGATAATCTGGTAAAAATCAAGATTACCGGAAGTGGATTTTTGTATAATATGGTTCGCATTATTGCAGGAACCCTGATTTGGGTAGGGTTAGGCGTGTATCCGCCGGAATATGTACAGGAAATTTTGGATGCAAAAGACCGGGCAAAAGCAGGTCCGAAAGTGCCTGCTAAAGGTTTGAGATTGGTAAAAATACAATACCAATAAATCAGGAAGCCGAGTGGGGGATTTTCAATGAAAACAGTAGGATAAATTTAGGATTTTATCAACAAAAATCATTGACACGCGGGGAGCAGTGTTATATAATATTAAACTGTGACAAGTATGAACAATATCAAGCCACAGCCCCGGCGGGATATTTTCAATATACATTGACAGATGAAAATCTGGATATCCGAAGGGCATTGAATGGAGAATGCCTGGATGGGAATTCTATGAACTATTATTAATTTGATGAACAATTTAAGGAGGAACAACCATGAAAAGTTTTATGGCTAGCCCATCAACAATTAACAGAGAATGGTATGTAGTTGACGCTACAGGACATACATTAGGACGTTTAGCTTCTGAGATTGCAAAAATTTTAAGAGGTAAGAACAAACCAACTTATACACCACACATCGACACAGGTGACTACGTAGTAGTAGTAAACGCTGATAAAATCAAAGTGACAGGTAAAAAACTGGATCAGAAAATCTATTATCATCACTCTGACTACGTTGGTGGTATGAAAGAAACAACATTAAAAGAAAAACTGGCTAAAAAGCCAGAAGATGTTATCTACCTTGCAGTAAAAGGTATGCTTCCAAAAGGTCCTTTAGGAAGATCTATGATCAAGAAACTTCACGTTTATGCTGGACCAGAACACAAACAGCAGGCTCAGCAGCCAAAAGCATTAGAAATCAAATACTAATATAAGGAGGACAATACAGTGGCTACAACAAAATTTTACGGAACTGGTAGAAGAAAAAGCAGTGTTGCAAGAGTATATTTAGTACCTGGTACAGGTAAAATCACAATCAACAAAAGAGACATCGACGAATTTTTTGGATTAGAAACATTAAAAGTAGTAGTACGTCAGCCATTAGTTGCTACAGATACTTTAGATAAATATGACGTTTTAGTAAATGTAAAAGGTGGCGGATTTACAGGACAGGCTGGAGCTATCAGACATGGTATCTCTAGAGCATTATTACAGGTAGATTCTGATGCTTACCGTCCAATCCTTAAAAAAGCTGGTTACTTAACACGTGACCCACGTATGAAAGAACGTAAGAAATATGGTTTAAAAGCTGCACGTCGTGCACCACAGTTCTCCAAACGTTAATCTTTGCGTTGGCAGGAGTTGTGCAAAACAGCAACGAATATGGTCTTTGGAAAATTTATTTTCCAGAGACCATTTTTTATTGCTGTTTTATAGGGGGCAAACGCCGTGAACCAGAAGTAGCGAAGCGGATTCCAGGTGGCACTGCGGATAAATCATTTAATACGTTTTACAACTCCTCAGGACTTTGATTCCAATGTCTTAGCTTAATGACATTGACTTTGATTCGGATAGTTTTTTAATTCCCTTTGTTAGAGAACTGTGGTAGAATTTATAGAAAATGTGAATCAGAAAGAAGGAAATAACAATGTCATTTGAACAGGCAAAAGCTTATATTACAGAAAAAGGATATGAAGAAAGAATAAAAGAATTTGATGTTTCCAGTGCAACGGTAGAATTGGCAGCAGTAGCAGTTGGTACTGAACCAGAACGCATTGCAAAATCATTAACATTTAAGGTAAATGAACAGCCGGTCATGATCATATGTGCTGGGGATGCAAAAATTGATAATGCAAAATATAAAGCTTTTTTTCATAAGAAAGCGAAAATGCTCTCTCCAGCAGAAGTAGAAGAATTCATTGGGCATTCCATTGGTGGTGTTTGTCCTTTCGGTATAAAAGAAGGCGTAGATGTATATTTAGATGAATCCTTAAAAAGATTTAATATTATTTATCCGGCATGTGGCAGTGGAAACAGTGCGGTAGAATTAAATAACGAAGAATTAGAATCCTTATCCCAGGCGAAGGCATGGATTGATGTGTGTAAAAACTGGGAAGCATAAATGTTGCATAAAATCTTCCAAAGATACCAATAATAATCATATCTTGTTAATTTAGAAAGAGGTGTGAGTTATGCTATTAAACGAAAAAGAGACCATGGCAATCAAGGATTTACAGACCCAGGAGAAAAATTGTGTCGAAAAGTACAAAAGATACAGCAATGAAGCAAAAGATCCAGAGTTAAAGGATTTGTTCATGGAACTTGAAAAAAGTGAGCAGCATCATTATGATTCCCTGACCCAGGTACTTTCTGGAAGTGTACCTTCCTGCGATTGCAACGATACCAGTGGCAGAGATTATCAGCCAAAAGCCACATACAGTATAATGGGAGAATCCCAGGATAAAAAGAATGACTGTTTTTTGGCCACAGACTGTATCGGAACAGAAAAAATGGTATCATCAGAATATAATGGAGATGTATTTCGTTTTGACAACTCTGATGTGCGTAAATTATTGGCAGATATTCAGATTGAAGAACAAAATCATGCGGAAATGCTTTATAAGTATAAAGTAGTAAATGGAATGGTATAAGAACAGGAAAAGGCGATAGAAAAATTTCTATCGCCTTTTTCAAATGCATTTTATAGTTGTGAATGGCGGTTAATTTCCTCCAGGACCATCCTGACGCTTTCTATGATCTTCTTCCACCACATATTTTGAGCGGGAAGAATCCTGATCTGCTCCAGTATCAATGCTGGTATTTGTTTTTGGAATATGGCAATTTTGCCAATTTTCTTTATTGGAAATTGTTTTATCTTTCATAGAGCTTCTCCTTTCTTTTTTTAGTATGTACGGAAAAAAATAAATTTAAACAAACTTTTTTCTAAACTTTCTTTATCAAATCAGGGAATATACTTTTTTAAAAATGAAATTATAAAAATGTAAATATTCCTAAATTTACCTAAATAAGTTGTTCAATTTACCCAAATATAATAATCTAAAAAGGTGAATAATTGACAATTAGCACAAAGAGTGCCACAAAGAGTGCTATAGTGTTAAAGAAGGTAATAGAGAGATGCTCTGCTAAAGTGAGCAAAATTGACATCATAGAAGGAGGACGTTACTATGAAAAAAATGAAAAAGTTACTTGCACTGACAATGGTAGCATTGATGTGCATCGGCATGCTTGCAGGATGTGGCGGCAAGGATGACGAAGAAGCAACAGGCTCTGTTTATTATTTAAACTTTAAGCCTGAACAGGATGAAGCTTGGCAGGAACTTGCAAAAGCTTACACAGAAGAAACTGGAGTAGAAGTAACAGTTGTTACAGAGCTTCCGGTAAGTACGAAGAAACATTAATGTCAGAAATGGGTAAATCTGAAGCTCCTACATTATTCCAGGTTAATGGACCTGTAGGTCTTAAAAACTGGGCTGATTACTGCTATGATTTATCAGACACAGATGTTTATGGACAGTTAACAAGTGATAGTTATGCATTAAAGACAGATGACGGAGCAGTTGCTGGTATCGGATATGTAATCGAGTCTTATGGCCTTATCACAAACAAAACTTTATTGAAAAAAGCAGGATATACAGTTGACGACATTAAATCTTTTGATGATTTGAAAAAAGTTGCAGAAGATATTACAGCTCGTAAAGATGAATTAGGATTTGCAGCATTTTCTTCTGCTGGTATGGATTCATCTTCTGACTGGAGATTTAAAACACATTTAGCAAATCTTCCAATTTACTTCGAATATCAGGATGAAGACATTACTTCTACAGAAACAATTAAAGGTACATATTTAGATAACTATCGTGCTATGTGGGATCTTTATATCAACAACAGCACATGTGATCCGGATCAACTTTCAGCAAAAACTGGTGATGATTCCCGTAATGAATTCTTAGCAGAAGAAGCAGTATTCTATCAGAATGGTTCTTGGGAATATTCAAATCTTGTAGGCGATGATAAATTCTCAGATGATGATTTGACAATGCTTCCTATCTACATCGGAGCAGGTGATGAAGCTAATCAGGGACTTTGTACAGGTACAGAAAACTACTGGTGTGTAAATAAAGAAGCATCTGAAGAAGATATTCAGGCTACATTAGATTTCATGAACTGGTGTGTAACTTCTGAAGAAGGAACAGATGCAATGGCTAATGACATGGGATTTGTAATTCCTTTCAAATCTGCAGTTGAATCTCCAAACTTATTCGTAAAAGAAGATGCAGCTATGACAGAGGCAGGAAAAATTCCTGTATCTTGGAACTTCACCACAATGCCATCTGAAGAATGGAAAAATGGTGTAGGTACTGCATTAACAACATATGCAGATGACCAGACAGATGGTAACTGGGATAAAGTTGTTACAGCATTTGTCGATGGCTGGGAATCAGAATATAAAGCAGCTAACGAAGAATAATTTATAAATATAAAGAGAAATGGGAGCTGTTGCTCCCATTTTTCTAAATACGTATCAATTAGTCTAAAGAAAGAGAGCTGAGTCGTATGGAGAAAGCACTAAAAAAATGGTTTCCTGTGTTTGTTCTGCCAACATTAGCAGCTTTTGCAGTTGGATTTATTTGGCCGTTCATTCAGGGAATATATTTATCTTTTTGTAGATTTACTACTGTAGATAATGCAAGATGGGTTGGTCTTGATAATTATGTTAAGGCGTTAGCAGATGAGACATTTTCCCATTCATTTGTTTTTACAGTATCATTTGCAATCGTATCGACCGTAGTAATTAATGTATGTGCATTTGCAATTGCATTAGCACTTACAAAAAACATTAAAGGGACCAATATATTCAGAACAATTTTCTTTATGCCAAACCTGATCGGAGGTATTGTTCTTGGATATATTTGGAATATCCTGTTAAATGCAGTATTGTCTAATCTGGCACAACCGTTGATGGATTTAAATACAACAGCTGGATATTGGGGATTGATCATCCTGACGTGCTGGCAGCAGATTGGTTATATGATGATTATTTACATTGCAGGATTGCAGAATGTTCCGCCAGAGCTAATTGAAGCATCTGCAATTGATGGAGCAACAGCAATTCAGTCATTGATTCATGTAAAATTACCGATGATTATGTCATCTATTACCATTTGCTTATTCTTAACAATTACAAACTCATTTAAATTATTTGACCAGAACCTTGCCTTAACAGCGGGAGAACCAGCACATGCAACAGAAATGCTGGCGTTGAATATTTATAATACATTCTATTTCCGTGCTGGACCTCAGTGGAAAGGAATTGGTCAAGCAAAGGCAGTTATTTTCTTTGTATTAGTAATTGTAATTGCATTGTCCCAGTTGAAAGCAACTCGTTCTAAGGAGGTGCAGCAATAATGAATAAACAAAAAAAAGGTGTTCCAGGCATTGTATGGACCGTCTTATTTACCATACTGAGTGCGCTGTATATGTATCCAATTATTATGATTGTATTGAACTCTTTAAAGATGGAAAGAGCAATTACAACAGAATCTGCATTTGAACTTCCAACAGCAGAAACTTTTGCAGGTCTATCCAATTATGTAAAAGCGATTAGTTCACAAGGATTTTTAGAAAGTCTCTTCTATAGTTTATTTATTACAATATCCTCTGTTGCATTAATTTTACTTTGCTGTTCCATGTGTGCATGGTACATAAATCGTGTAAATAATATTATTTCAAGACTGATGTATTTATTATGCGCATTTTCAATGGTAGTACCGTTCCAGATGGTAATGTTTACCTTATCGCAGACAGCAGATAAATTAAGCATTTTTGGCTTACGTTTTAATACACCATGGACCATTTGTTTTATTTACCTTGGATTTGGAGCTGGTCTGGCGGTATTCCTTTTCTCTGGATTTGTAAAATCTATACCGCTTGAAGTAGAAGAGGCAGCGATGATTGATGGCTGTTCCCCACTTCAAACATATTTTAAAGTTGTATTTCCAATTCTTCGTCCAACGATGATTTCCGTAGGTATTTTGGAAACTATGTGGGTATGGAATGACTTCCTGCTTCCAACACTGGTATTAGACATTAAAAAATATCGAACCATTCCAATGTTGATTCAGTATTTCCGTGGAAGTTATGGAAGAGTAGAAATGGGACCTATGATGGCTTGTATTGTAATGACGGTATTGCCAGTAGTCATTATTTACTTATTTGGACAGAGACACATCATCAAAGGTGTGTTAGCTGGAGCTGTTAAAGGTTAAAAATTACAGTAAAAATGCACGGAAGGGGTAAAAAGACATGTCAAGCGTAGTACTTAATAATATTAAAAAAGTTTATCCAAATACAGAAAAGAAAAAAAAGAGAAGAAAAAAAGAAGAAGTAAAGAAGAAAAATAATCTTTTGGTTACAGAAGAAGGGGTAGTGGCTGTTCAGGATTTTAATCTTGAAATTGAAGATAAAGAATTTATCGTTTTGGTTGGACCTTCTGGATGTGGAAAGTCAACGACTCTTCGAATGGTTGCAGGATTAGAAGAAATCAGTGGGGGAGAATTATATATTGATGGAAAATTGGTAAATAATGTGCCTCCAAAAGATCGTGATATCGCTATGGTATTCCAGAGCTATGCATTATATCCACATATGACAGTATATGAAAATATGGCATTTTCATTAAAACTGAAAAAGATGGATAAGGCCGAAATTGATAAAAAAGTACGAGAAGCAGCTGAAATTCTTGGAATTACTCAATATTTGGACAGAAAACCAAAAGCACTTTCTGGTGGACAGCGTCAGAGGGTAGCAATTGGTCGTGCGATTGTACGTAATCCAAAAGTATTCCTTATGGATGAACCACTTTCTAACCTGGATGCAAAACTTCGTAATCAGATGAGGGCTGAAATTATCAAACTTCGTCAGAGAATCGATACTACTTTCATTTATGTCACACATGATCAGACAGAAGCAATGACATTGGGTGATCGTATTGTTATTATGAAAGATGGGGTAATTCAGCAGGTTGGAACGCCACAGGAAGTTTTTGATCATCCTTCTAATTTATTTGTAGCTGGATTTATCGGAATGCCTCGAATGAATTTATTTGAAGCGGAACTGGTGAAAGAAGATGGCAAATATGCAGTATCTTTGGACGGAGTGACCATTGTTCTTTCTAAAGAAAAACAAGATCGCTTAGAAGCAAACAAAGTAAAACCACAGGCAATTACTTTGGGAGTGCGTCCAGAACATATCACATTAGGTGATAGTAAAGATACAACTATTAAAGGAACGGTAGAAGTAAGTGAAATGATGGGAAGTTCCGTACATTTCCATGCAGATGTTCAGGGAAAAGATGTTATCATTATTGTACCTACTATGGATATGGAAAAAGAAATTGCAATGGGAGAAGAGATTGCATTTACATTTAGTGGAAGCGTAGCTCATATATTTGACAAACAAACAGGTGTAAACCTGGAAGCATAAACCCAAATATGAAAGGCGATAGAGTACTCGATATTCTATCGTCTTTTTTGTTAAAAACCGGGCAGCAGGGCATACTAACGAAAAAAGGAAAGGAGAAACAAGTATGTCCAATCATTTAAAATATGAAAAATCACCGTATTTGTTACAGCATATAAAGAATCCTGTTGACTGGTATCCATGGTCAGAGGAGGCTTTTGAAAAGGCAAAAAGAGAAGAAAAGCCCATTTTTTTAAGTATTGGCTATTCCACTTGCCATTGGTGTCATGTGATGGCTTGTGAGTCTTTTGAAGACGAGGAAGTGGCCAGACTATTAAATGAGAATTATGTATCAATAAAAGTAGACAGAGAGGAACGACCAGATATTGACCATGTGTATATGTCTGTTTGCCTGGCCATGACTGGGTCAGGTGGATGGCCGCTTACGATTATTATGACACCAGATCAAAAACCATTTTATGCAGGTACGTATCTGCCGGTTCACAGCCAATATGGAAGAATCGGAGTAATAGAATTACTGACCAGAGTAACTCATGTTTGGAAAAATGAAAGAGAAGGTCTGTTAGAAACAGGAGAAAGTGCAGTCCGCTTTCTTAATGGCGAGGAAACGCTAAAATCAATAAGTTCCATCGAGAAAATTGTGGAAAAAGGGATTTTAGGGCTGAAACAGACGTTTGATATAGAATATGGAGGTTTTGGTGGAGCACCGAAATTCCCAATGCCTCATAACCTTAGATTACTTTTCTCCTATTGGAAAAAATATGGAGATTCGCAAGCTTTGGAAATAGCAGAAAAAACATTAATCTTCATGGCCAGAGGAGGAATTTTTGATCAAATTGGTGGTGGTTTTTCCAGATATTCCACAGATGACAAGTGGATGGTCCCACATTTTGAAAAAATGCTTTATGATAATGGCCTTCTGGCCCAGGTCTATGTAGAAGCCTATGGAATTACGAAGAAGAAGATTTATCAGCAGACAGCAGAGAAAATATTAGGGTATGTGGCAAGAGAACTGACCAGCAAAAATGGTGGATTTTATTGTGGGCAGGATGCCGATAGTGAAGGCGAAGAAGGAAAATTCTATGTATTTACAAAACGGGAAATTACGCAGATTCTGGGAAATGACAGTGAAGCATTTTGTCAATGGTTTGGAATAAAAGAAACGGGAAATTTTGAAGGAAAATCAATTCCTCATTTATTGGAAAATTCTCAATATGAAACAGAAAATGATTTTATAAAGAACTGTTGTCAAAGAATATACCAATATCGTAAACAGCGAACAATGCTCCACAGGGATGAAAAGATTCTTACTTCGTGGAATGGGATGATGATCACAGCATTTTCCAGAGCAGGTCTGGTATTTAAAAACAAGGATTACTTGAAATATGCCATAAATGGTCAGAAGTTTATAGAAGCCTATTTAAAAGACAAAAATGGAAGACTGTTGGCAAGATATTGTGATGGAGAAAGCGGTATTTTGGGAAAACTGGATGACTATGCCTTTTATTGCAGCAGTTTGCTGGAATTATATGAATGCACACTGGATATTAAATATTTAGAAAAAGTGATTAAAGAAGCAAATGAAATGATTCGTTTGTTTTGGGATGAAAAAAATGGTGGTTTCTATTTTTCAGGATGTGATGATGAGGCATTGATCCATCGACCAAAAGAAACTTACGATGGAGCGGTTCCGTCAGGAAATGCAGAGGCAGGCCATGTGTTTTCCATGCTTTTTCGCCTGACAGGAGAACAAACGTGGAAGAAAATATTGAATAAACAGATTGAATTCCTGGCCAAGCGGGCAGCAAGCTATCCAACAAGTCATAGTCATTCGTTAACGCTATTTTTAGAGGCTGTCCACCCTGGAAAGGAATTAATCTGTGTGTCCTCTGATAATGCAGTTCCAGAGGAATTGTATGATTATATGAGAAATCGATTACAAAAAGAGGTGGCAGTTCTCTTCCAATGTCCGGCAAGGAAAGAACGGATGATACGAGTGATACCGTTTATAGAACAGTATCCAATACCAGAATATGGGAAAATGTATTATTTATGTGAAAATCATACATGCAAAAAAATGGAAAAATTGCAGTCTTAGTAAAAAGGCTGCAATTTTTGTGTTATAATATTGGACAGTATAAAAATTAGGAAAAAATGTTCTGGAGGTAATATATGAATGAAGATAAGAAATCATCAGTAATGAAAAAAAGACTGGCGACGCTGGTCTTGATATTCCTTTTAGCAATTGCAGGATCGGCTTCTGTGGAAATACCATTTCTCCCGGATATTGTAGAGAATATAATAGTGGAAGAAAATGGCGGTGATAAAATAGAAGGATCTACTGATTCCAGTGTAGATTCGATAGAAATAAAATACGAATTTAAAAATGAGCAATATCTTCAGGATCACTTTGAAAAGCATGGAGATGAATTTGATTATGATTCTGTGGAAGAATATGTAGCAGGTGCAAACAGAGTTATTGCATCTTCTGGTGCTTTACATAAATTAGAGCAAGAAGATGGAGATGATGTATATTATCTGGAAGAAACAAATGAGTTTGTCATTGTTTCCACGGATGGATATATACGAACTTATTTTAAACCTAGTGATGGGAAGGATTATTATGATAGACAATAGTAAAGTACAAATGTCAGAATCAATTATTGTTGGCATTCCTATGGTATTATCCGGAGGATTTATGGATGCTTATACGTATCTTTTTCGGGGAGAAGTTTTTGCCAATGCACAGACAGGAAATATGCTTTTATTCGGTATTCATCTATCCAAACAGGAATGGATAGAGGTATTTCGTTATGGAGTTCCAGTTGCAGCGTTTGCAGCAGGTGTTTTTCTAGCACAAATGATCCGGCTGCATACAAAAAAAATTAAAAGAATGCATTGGAGACAATATGCAGTATTGATGGAAATTCTAATTATGGTTGTGGTCAGTTTCATGGGAAATCAGCTGGATTTAGCAGCTAATACTATGATTTCCTTCGCCTGTGGAATACAAGTACAGGCATTCCGGAAAATTCAGGGCAATAATTTGGCGACTACTATGTGCATTGGAAATTTAAGAACAGGCACAGACTTGCTTTGTACATATTTGCATGAAAGAGATGTAAAAATCTTATGTAGAAGTCTCTTATATTATGGTGTTATTTTGACTTTTATGGCAGGAGCCGTGCTGGGATATCTTGGAGTCTGTCTATGGAAGGAAAAAGCAATTTTGGTAAGTGCAGTTTTGCTGACCGCAGGCTTCCTTATTATGATGAGAGAAGAAATGGAGTAAAACAAAAAGCATTACAGAACTGTTACGAATGTATATAAAAAAGTACAAAAAACTGTTACGAAATTAGTTTACAATGGTAATTTCTTATGCTAAGATAGAAAAGTCGAACTGAGGGAAAGTAAAAAAGGAGTTACTATGAAGAAAAAACTATTTTCAAGAATTTTATCAATTGTATTATGTTTTATGTTATCAGCTGGGGTTCTGGTTACAGCAGATCAGCAGGAAGTAAGTGCTGCTTATAAACGTTATGTGACCGTGGACTTTTTAAATATTAGAAAAAGTGCATCAGCATCTGCATCTGTTTTAGGAAAGTATTACTGGAAAGATGAAGTAACATGTATTGGAACCAATAGTTCCTGGACAAAAGTTTCTTTTGATGGTAAGAGCGGGTATGTAAAAACCAAATACCTTTCAAAAACCCTTCCAGTTGTTACATATGAAAGTGCTTATAAAAGATATGCAAAAGAAAGTATTAAAATCAGAAAAACACCTTCTACTGGTTCTGCTTCCTTAGGAAGTTATAGTGCAAGAACAAAAATCACTTGTTATGGAACAAGTGGAAACTGGACAGTTGTTAAAAAGAATGGTGAAGAAGGATTCGTCTTAACAAAATATTTGTCAAAAACAGCAATAAAAGTTACAAAAGGCGAAGAAGTAGCAAAATATGCACTTAGATTTGTAGGGAATCCATATGTATATGGAGGAACAAGTTTAACAAATGGCGCAGATTGTTCAGGATTTACAATGTCTGTATACAAACATTTTGGATATAGCATTCCAAGAACATCTTCTGCACAGCGAAGCGCAGGAAAAAAAGTCAGCTGGTCTAATAAAAAGCCAGGAGATCTGATTTGCTATTATGGCCATGTAGCCATTTATATTGGTAACAATACAGTTGTTCATGCAAGCAACAGAAAGACAGGAATTAAGACAACATCTCCTGCAAACTACCGTTCTGTAGCTTGTGTAAGAAGAATTGTTAATGAATAAAATAGTTCAAAACAAAAATGGGGTAAAAAGAAATCATATGTTAAATATGGTTTCTTTTTTTATGAAAATTAAAATATTACAAAAATGTTACAAAAATAAGAAAAAACTATTTACAAATAGTTATACTTGTGTTAATATGAGCTCAGAACATAACAAAGAAGAAAAAAATTAACATAGGAGTAGAGATATGAACCGAAAATTAGTAATGAAAGTACTGTCTTTTATGCTCTGTATGATGATGGCAGTAGGAATGGTATTTTCATCAAAAGAACAAGAAGTATCAGCAGCATATACAAGATATGTAACCGTAGATTTCTTAAATATTAGAAAAAGTGCATCTGCTTCCTCTTCAATTTTAGGAAAATATAATTGGAAAGACGCAGTTACCTGCATTGGAAAGAACGGTACCTGGACAAAAGTTTCTTATAATAATGGAAAGAATGGATATGTAAAGACAAAATATCTTTCTGCAACAAAACCAAAAGTAACTTATAAATCAGCATATACCAGATACGTAAAGAGTCATATTAATATCCGAAAGACACCGTCTTCTGGTTCAACAAAAGTAGGCTCTTATGATCGTGGAGATAAAATTACTTGCTATGGAACAAGTGGAAACTGGACAGTTGTTAAGAAAAATGGATACTATCGTTTTGTATCTACAAAGTATTTATCTAAAAGTAAAATTACAGTTTCAAAAGGCCAGCAGGTCGTAGAATATGCAAAACGGTTCCTTGGTAATCCATATGTATACGGTGGTACAAGTCTGACAAATGGAGCAGATTGTTCCGGATTTACCCAATCTATATATAAACATTTTGGTTATAGCATTCCAAGATCTTCTTCAGCCCAAAGAAGTGCTGGTAAGAAAGTCAGCTGGTCTAACAAAAAAGCAGGAGATTTAATTTGTTATTATGGTCATGTGGCTATCTATATGGGAAATAATAAGGTTATCCATGCAAGCAGCAGAAAAACTGGAATTAAAATTACATCTCCAGCAAATTATCGTTCTGTAGCATGTGTAAGAAGAATTGTAAATTAAATTGTTACAAAAATAATACGAGATAAAAGGCACGTTTTCGTGCCTTTTTGTAATTTATTCATAAAAAATCGATATTTCTGTCAATAAATTATTACAAAGATGTTACAAAATGTGAAAAAACTATTTACATTTATTGCAGACTATGATAATATAGTTACAGAAAAAAGAAGGAACTAAGGGAAACAAAAATCGTATTGGCAGGAGTTATAAGAATGGATCGTAAATTATCAGTAAGAATTTTATCTTTAATATTATGTTTTTTTATGACAGCAGGATTAGTAATGTTTTCTAATGAAAAAGAAGCATCTGCTGCATATGCAAGATATACAACCGCAACTGTAAAAGTAAAAGCAGAAGCAAAAAAATCTTCTAAGACTTTAACAAAATTTAAAGAAGGAAGAAAACTTACATGTTATACATTAGTTGATAATTATTGGTATAAGATTAAATATAACGGTGGATATGCTTATGTAGCGAAAAAATATACATCAAAGAAAAAACCAGTAACAGGACAGGATGTTGTAAACTATGCAAAACGTTTTGTTGGAAATCCATATGTATATGGAGGAACCAGTTTAACAAGAGGTGCAGATTGTTCCGGATTTACAATGTCTGTATATAAACATTTTGGATACAGCCTTCCGCATTCTTCTTCTGCTCAGGCAAGCAAGGGAAAAAGAGTAAGCTGGTCTAATAAAAAACCTGGTGATTTAATTTGCTATTATGGACATGTAGCAATTTACATTGGTAATAATAAAATCGTTCATGCAAGTAATCCGGAAACAGGTATTAAAATTTCAAATAATGCAGGATATCGTAAAGTTCGATGCGTAAGAAGAATTATTAATTAATTACATATTAAGATGAGTTTATCACTCCCAGGATTTTATCTTGGGAGTTTTTTTGTTTCGAGAAATCATAGCAAACTAATTGACAATTTCCCCAAATTACTATATTATTGTATTAAGCAATTGATACAATAATATAAAGAGAGAAGAAAGGAAGGAAATTATGCAGGAATTAGTAAGATGCAGTCATTTGCAGAAAAAGTATGGGAACAAAGAAGCATTAAAAGATGTGTCGATTACTATTGGGAGTGGAAGAATTATTGGGTTATTAGGACCAAATGGATCAGGGAAGACAACGTTAATTAAGATCTTAAATGGATTGCTCCAGCCAACAAAAGGAGAAGTCTTAATAGATGGTAAAGTACCTGGTATTGAAAGTAAATCCATCATTAGTTATCTTCCGGATAAGATGTATTTTGCAGATTGGATGAAAGTAAAAGATTTATTTGATTTTTTCGAAGATTTTTATAAAGACTTTGATTGTAAAAAAGCAGAAGCAATGTGTGAGACTCTCGGTATTTCTGTTAAGGATAAGATGAAAAAATTATCAAAAGGGAATAAAGAAAAAGTACAATTGATTTTGGTAATGAGCAGAAAGGCCAAATTGTATTTATTAGATGAGCCAATTGCAGGTGTGGATCCAGCAGCCAGAGATTTTATCTTAGATACAATCCTGAATAATTATAATGAAGAAGGTACGGTATTGATTTCTACTCATCTAATTGCAGACATTGAGAAGATTCTGGATGAAGTCATTTTTATTCAAAAAGGGGATATTTTAAAGTATGCTCAGGTGGATGACTTAAGAGAAGAAAGTGGAAAATCTATTGACGGCTTATTCAGAGAATTGTTCCGTGCAGAGGCATATACAGGAGGGAAGTAAGATGTTAGGAAAGTTAATAAAATATGATTTAAAGGCCATGGGAAAAACGATGGTGCCATTATGGATTACAGTCATTATCATAGGTCTGATATATGGAATTCAGACATATTTTGGATTTATGGCACCAATGTTTGATGAAGGAATGAGCGGGATATTAATATTAGTTCTATTTTCCATATTTTTAGCGATCTTTGTCCTGAATATTATCTTTGTGATTCAAAGGTTTTGGAATGGATTGTTAAAAGAAGAAGGATATTTGATGTTTACTTTGCCAGTTTCTATTAGAAGTCTGATTTTATCAAAAAGTATCAGCTCATTCTTAATTAGTCTGGGAAGTGTGATAACAGCAGGGATTGTAGCATCTTTTATGGCCTTGGGAGCTTTTAGTTACCAGGAAGTAAAAGACTTTGTAAATGAAATTTCTTCTATGATCGTAATTAATTCAGAATTTATCATAGATATGATACTCCAGATGTTTATAATCATACTTAGTATTATATCAGGAATATATGAAGCATATGCAGCAATGGCCATTGGTCATTTAAGTAATAAGAATCGTTTTGTTTTTTCTTTTGTGTCGTATATTGTGTTATCCGGTATTGTTGGAACGATAGAAGGTTTTATTATTGACATATTGGATAATATGATGTTAGAAGATTTGGTCTATAGTATTCTTATGCTTGTTCTTACCATTGTGCTTATTATCGTATACCACGCAATTACAGAATTTATTCTCAGAAAACGGTTGAATTTAGAATAAAGAGAAGGAAAATAAGATGGAATGGAAGATTAATGAAGATAGACCGATTTGGATCCAGCTAAAAGAACATTTGGGCAAACAGATTGTGTCAGGAGATTTTATATGTGGGGAGAAATTACCAAGTGTACGGGAATTGGCAAAGGAAGCAGGGGTGAATCCTAATACTATGCAGCGGGCTCTTGCAGCATTGGACCAGGAAGGACTTATTATTACCAATCGTACAACTGGACGGTGTATAACAAAAGATCAAAAAAAGATTGATGATTATCGAAAAGAGATGGCGGATATTGTTATTCAAACATATCTTGAGAATATGAAAGAGTTGGGATATACAAAAGAAGAGGCCGCTATGGCACTGCAAAAAAATACAGAAAGATAAATGAAAAGAAAAAGGATATAAAATAACAACCATTATAAATTGTTATTTGTATCCTTTTTTCCATTCTTAAGCATTCACAGCAATCAAACGTTTTTCTCTTTTTTTAATATCAATATGATAAATAATGCAAAGAGGAATTCCAGCTCCAATCCATGCCAATGGACCGGCAGCAGCGATTCCCCAGAAACCAAATGGTCCAGTTAAAAACAAAGCTGCAATGGACCGGCAGATAAGTTCTAAAATACCACCTAAAAATGGGATAAATCCATTTCCCATACCTTGAAGTGCATTTCGGTATAAGAAAATCATACCAAGAGGAATGTAGCATGAAATCATAAGCAACAGGTAGATATCGGCATATTCCATAATCTGTGGAATGATTTCTGGTGTATCTGTGGATAAGAACATTTTGACAATGGATGGACCAATCAGGTGGATAATGACTGCTAAGGCAATACTTATGATAAGGGTATACAAAAATCCTGT
This sequence comes from Lachnospiraceae bacterium, assembly GCA_036311565.1. Taxonomy (GTDB): domain Bacteria; phylum Bacillota; class Clostridia; order Lachnospirales; family Lachnospiraceae; genus Fimousia. The sequence continues at coordinate 49,987 of JAXJPR010000029.1, read as the reverse complement.
CTTTGTACCCTGGCGAATGCGATCGAATTTCCCAGCACCCAGATTTTGTCCAGTATAGGTGGCAATTGCACTTCCCAGTGCAATAAATGGCTGTATGGACAAAGATTCTAATTTATTGGCGGCAGTAAAAGCAGCTACTGCAATGTAGCCAAAAGAGTTTGTTTTTGTCTGTAATACCATGGCCCCTAAGGCGGTTACACAATATTGCAATGCCATTGGAATTCCCATTCCCATCATTTTCTTCCATAAGGAAAAGTCAATAAGAAAAAATTCACCAGTTAGTCTCAACATTTTGTAATGCTTTGTTGCATAAACAAAACACATAATTCCAGAAATTAACTGTGATAAAACGGTAGCGAAGGATGCACCAGCAACTCCCCAATGAAATTTTAAGATGAAAGTTAAGTCTAAAACAATATTTAATATTGAAGAAAAAATTAAAAAGTATAAGGGTGTTTTAGAATCTCCCAATGCTCTTAAAATAGATGCAATTAAATTGTACATCATAGGACCGACCAGACCTAAGGTATAGATGAAAATATAAATATAAGAATCATCATAAATGTTTTCTGGTGTGTGTAAAAGTTTCAGAATCAAAGGAAGCAGAGCAGTTATACCTACAGTCATAATAACAAGCATGACTGCGCTTAGAATAAAACTGGAACCGATTGCCTTTTTTAATTCAGGAATATCCTGGGACCCATATGCCTGGGCAATGGAAATTCCAAATCCGGTAGTAATTCCGATGACGAATCCAACGGTCAGAAAGGTAATGGAACTGGTAGCTCCAACGGCAGCTAAAGCCTTTACACTAACAAAACGTCCAACGATCATGGTATCTACCATGGTATAAAATTGTTGGAATAAACTTCCTAAAAAAACAGGGATTGCAAAAAATAAAAGATGTTTTGCAATTGAGCCCTGGGTCATATTATTTTCCATAGTATTTTCCTCCGATTTTTTCGATCTTGTATGAGCCACGTACTACTATAACTGATTTTGTGGGAAAAATTCAACAATATTGTTAATTAAATTGTAGAAAAAATGAAAATGAATCGTCAGAAAATTCAAAAATTAATGCTATGTCAAAAATTTGGTAAAAATCTCTAAGTTCGACATAGAAAAATAAATTATTCAGATATTACACACTTTTTATCCACGTTGTGTGAATGAAATAAATGGCTTTTTTAAGCGGAAAATGGGTTATACACAAAGTTATCCACATTATCCACAAAAATTCGGTGTTTTTCGTGGATATCTTTTTCACAAAAAAGAAACATACGTTTTGTGGAAAATTAATAAAAAACACTTTTTAACAAACGATTAATATTTTCTTAATATTGAAAAAAAAGTAAAATTGATTGAAAATAAAATATAATAGACGTAATTAGATGAAAAATTCAAAAGTCTTTGATTCCCAGAAGGTTAATCGTTGGAAAAATTGGCCGGATATGATATAATAAACATATCTTAGAACAAAGGAGCTGGTTGATATGCGTTTTATTATTAGCGGAAAAAACATCGAGGTAACGGATGGAATTCGTACAGCAGTGGAAACGAAGTTGAGTAAACTTGACAAATTTTTTACAGAAGACACAGAAATATTTGTTACTTTGAGTGTTGAAAGAAATAGACAAAAAATCGAAGTAACAATTCCTATGAAGGGACAAGTTGTAAGAGCAGAACAGGATAGTTCTGATATGTATGTATCCATTGATTTGGTTGTAGATATCATCGAACGTCAAATTCGCAGATACAAAACTAAATTAATGAATCAGAAACTGACTGGAACAGAATTCAAAAAAGAATTTTTCGAAGTGGATGATGATGCTCAGGATGAAGAAATTAAAATTATCCGCAGCAAGAAATTTGCAATCAAGCCTATGGATGTAGAGGAAGCTTGTGTACAGATGGAATTGATCGGACATACATTCTTCGTTTTCCGTAATGCAGATACATTCGAAGTAAACGTAGTTTACAAAAGAAAAGATGGTACATTTGGTTTAATTGAACCGGAATTTTAAAACAATAAGCCACGAAACATAAGAAAGAAGCTTTTTACTTTGTATTTATGCAAGAAGTAAAAAGCTTCTTTTTTGCTCTATACGGTTTGACATAACAAATAAGAGAAAAACAGAAAATCATTATGCCATAATGTTTCAAAAATATTGTATAATATCAATAAGATTACTACACGAGGAGCGAAATCATGGTAAAAGCAGTCATATTTGATATGGATGGGACGATTATTGACACAGAAAAGCACTTTGTGGTGGCCTGGACTCAGGCAGCCCATGCTTTGGGGGTTTCAGAATTTACAAAAGAACATGCGCTATTATTAAGAAGCCTGGCAAGCAAATTTGCTGAACCCATGTTAAAGGAGATGTTTGGGAAGGATTTTCCATATACACAGATTCGCATGAAACGAAAAGAAATTATGGAAGAAAGATTAAAAAAGCATGGCATAGAGAAGATGCCAGGGGTGGATCATGTATTAACATCATTAAAAGAAAAAGGATATAAACTTGCTGTAGCCACGGCAAGTGATTATGAGCGTGCCAGCAGTTATTTAAAAGCTGTAGATCTGCTGAATTTATTCGATCAGATTATCTGTGCGCCAGATGTGGAGAATGGAAAACCCTATCCAGATGTATATCTGCATGCATGTCAGCAGTTAGGAGAAAAACCAGAAAATTGTATTGCCGTAGAAGATGCACCAAATGGTGTTTTGTCAGCATATCGGGCAGGAACAAAAGTAATTATGGTTCCGGATTTAACCAGGCCAGATGAAAAATTAAGCAAAATGTTGTATAAAAAGGCAGATTGTTTGGAAGACTTAATGAAGCTGTTATAAAAAAGAAAGAGGGGAAAAATATGCCTGGGTATATTATGCACATGGCAGAAGCAAATTTAATACTTAAGAAAATGGAGCAGGAGAAGAAAGGTAAATGGAAAAAAGCATTTATTGCAGGAAATTTACTGCCAGATACTAAGCAGAAAATGGAAAAAGTAACGTCTCATTTTTGGGATCCCAATACCTTGGATCAAATGGCAATTATTCCAGATTTATCCCGCTTTCTAAAAAAATATGGACATATGCTGGAACATCCGGTCGTGTTGGGATATTATGCGCATCTATATTTAGATGAGCAGTTCGTTACCAGATATTGGCCGGATATGGTAACATTTTATGATGACAATGGTGTTGTTCAAACGAAAAAGAAAGACATTACAAAGGTACGAATTGGAAAAAGTGGTGAATGGGTATCCAGAGAAAAATTTTTTTCCGGGGAATACTATTATGGAGATTATTCCAGGTTGAATAATTATTTTATTGATAAATATAACATTCGGCTGGATGTGGATTATACACAGCAGGCATGGTGTCCGATCAAAGAAGTTAAGCCAAAAGAATTGACGAAGGTTATGGGAGAATTGAAAAGAATTATGACTACCTGTGACAGAGAAAAAGAAAATGAAATTTTGGTATTTTCAAAAAAACGGTTATGTAAATTTTTAGAAGATGTTTCAGAAGAGTTCGTGGAGATGATATCCGAAAGGGAATAAGAACATGGAGTTATTAGAACAAATTAAAAATTATCAGCCTTATAATGACGAAGAGGATCAGGATAAAAAGGTATTTCTAAAATATGTGGAAGAGTTTGCGGATATCTTAACAAGAAAAAATGTATTTGCACATGTAACGAGTTCTTCCTGGATCGTAAATCCAGACGGAACAAAAATACTGATGATTTATCATAATATTTATGATTCCTGGTCCTGGACAGGAGGGCATGCTGATGGAGATGGAAATCTTTTAAATGTAGCAGTTAAAGAGGCAAAAGAAGAAACGGGAATCAAAGATATAAAGGCAATAAAGGAAGAAATATTTTCTTTGGAACTAATTTGTGTAAATGGGCATTGGAAAAAAGGGAAATATGTGTCACCTCATATTCACTTAAATACTACATTTTTGTTAGAAGCAGATGATACACAAGAGTTGTATACTAAACCGGATGAGAATAGTGGTGTACGCTGGGTGCCGGTCAAAGATGTGGTTTCTATTTCTGATGAACCATGGATGAAAATCATTTATCAGAAGTTAAATAACAAACTGGAGGAAATAAAATGGTAAAAGCAGTCATTCATCCTCATACATGGATTGCCGAGGATGCGGTGGTAAAAGGGGATGTAAAAATTGAAGAAGAAGTGAGCATCTGGTATCATGCAGTTGTCAGGGGTGCATCAAAGAAAGAACACAATGGAACCATTCATATTGGAAAACGAACGAATATTCAGGATGGATGTGTTCTTCATGTAGATGTAGATACACCGATTGAAATTGGAGAAGGAGTAACGGTAGGTCATAAGGCAATGCTTCATGGATGCAGTATTGGAAATGATACATTAATTGGAATGGGAAGTATTATTTTAAACGGAGCCCAAATAGGAAATCATTGTATGATTGGTGCAGGATCCTTGGTGACGCAAAATACAGTGATTCCAGATGGATATCTGGCATTTGGAAGTCCAGCAAAGCCAGTTCGTCCGTTAACGGAAGAAGAAATTGCCCACAATCGGGAGAGTGCAGATTATTATACCGAAGAAGCAAAAGAATTTTACAATATCTGTGATATTTGATATAATAAACAGTGAAGTATGTAGCGGGAAGATCCAAAAAAAGAAAAATATATGGGTGTTAGTTAGAAATCATTAGGAGGAAAAATTATGAAGAAAATTTTATTTGCAGCGTCTGAGTGTGTACCATTTATTAAAACAGGTGGATTAGCAGATGTATGTGGTGCGCTGCCAAAAGAATTCGATAAAAATGAATGGGATGTGCGTGTGGTAATCCCCAATTATGAATGCATTCCAGATAAATATAGAAAAGACTTTAAATATATAACTCATTATTATACGAACCAGGGAAGTGTTAACAATAGTGTACATGTAGGTATCATGGAATATGAATTAGATGGAATCAAATATTATTTTATTGATAACCTTATGTATTTTGGAGGATCCACTCCATATTCAAATGATATGAGATGGGATATTGAAAAATTCAGCTTCTTTAGTAAAGCTGTATTATCTATTCTTCCAATTATTGATTTTAAACCAGATGTTATCCATTGTCATGACTGGCAAACAGGATTGATTCCAGTTTATTTAAAAAATGAATTTTCTGCAAACTTATTCTATCATGGAATTAAAGCGGTTATGACCATTCATAACCTTCGTTTCCAGGGAGTTTGGGATATTGATACTATGCAGGCAATTACAGGATTGGATTATGGTTTATTTACAGCAGATAAATTAGAATTCTATAGAAATGGTAATATGCTAAAAGGTGGATTGGTCTATGCAGATGCAATCACAACAGTAAGTGATACATATGCAGAAGAAATTAAGACATTCGAATATGGTGAAGGACTTCAGGGTATTTTGAATGCAAGAAGTCATGACTTAACTGGTATTGTTAATGGAATTGATTATGATGCTTATAATCCTGAGACAGATAAAACATTATTTGTAAATTATAACAAAGATGATTTCCGTAAGAAAAAATTCAAAAATAAATTAGAATTACAAAAACAGCTGGGGCTTCCAGTTGACAAGAATAAATTTATGATTGGTTTAGTTTCCAGACTGACAGATCAGAAAGGTCTGGATTTGATTGAACGGGTCATGGATGGCATTTTGGATGAAAATACCCAGCTTGTTATCGTAGGAACAGGAGAAGGACAGTATGAGGCCATGTTCAGATATTATCAGAATTTATATCCAGAACAGGTTTCTGCTAATATTCTTTATTCTGATAAATTGGCACGTCAGTTATATGGAGCAGCAGATGCATTTTTAATGCCATCCAGATTTGAACCTTGTGGACTTACCCAGCTTATTTCTTTCCGTTATGGAACCGCTCCAATCGTTCGAGAAACTGGTGGTTTAAAAGATACAGTTATTCCTTACAATGAAGAAGATAATACTGGTGATGGATTCTCATTTGCAAATTATAATGCACATGAAATGTTATATGTAATTAATCTTGCAAAAGAATTATTCTTCAGTAATAAGAGAAGATGGAATCAGTTAATTGAAAGAGGAATGAACAAAAACTTCTCATGGAATGCTTCTAAACAGCGCTATGAAGAATTATATAATCACTTGATTCAGGTCCGTGCCAATGAACTTAAGATGATGGAAGAAGCAAGAAAACAAGCAGAAGCAGAAGCAAAGGAAGCAGAAGAAGCCGAAGAAGAATAGAATATGTAACAAACGGTGTGCCGGTCTGGCTTTTTGCCAGGCCGGTTTTGTGTATTAAACGAGAGGAAATTAGGATGTCAGGAAAAAGAGACCAGTATTTATCATGGGATCAATATTTTATGGGAGTAGCCATGTTGTCCGCACAAAGAAGCAAAGATCCCAATACTCAGGTAGGTGCATGCATTGTAAATCAGGAACATAAAATTTTATCTATGGGTTATAATGGAATGCCAGTTGGCTGTAATGATGATGAAATGCCCTGGGGCAGAGATGAGGAACCATTAGAGTCAAAATACTTTTATGTATGTCATGCAGAAATGAATGCTATTTTAAATTATGGAGGCGGCAGTTTAAAGGGCGCCATTGTGTATGTGACACTCTTTCCATGTAATGAATGTGCAAAAGCAATTATACAGTCAGGAATCAAAGAAATTGTATACTTATCAGACAAATATGCAGATTCTGATTCCACCAAAGCTTCAAAAAGAATGTTCGATATGGTAGGAATTAAATATCGTGCATTTCAAAAAGAAAATATAAAGATCAGCCTTGAATTATAGAAGGCAAAGAGGAGTTAGTAATGGATATTATTAAAAAGCTGCAGGAAGAACTAAATGTTCGATATGAACAAGTAGAAGCTGCTGTAAAACTGATGGATGAAGGAAATACCATTCCATTTATTTCCCGTTACCGTAAGGATGTGACAGGGTCCTTGAATGATGAAGTGCTTCGAAATCTAAGTGAACGGTTGATGTATCTGAGAAATTTAGAAGAGCGAAAAAAAGCAGTTTTAAAAAGTATTGAAACTCAGGGAAAATTAACAAAGGAATTAAGGAAAGAAATTTTAAATGCCCAAACATTAATTGCAGTAGAGGATTTATATCGTCCATACAAGCAAAAGCGAAGAACCCGGGCGATGATTGCCAGAGAAAAAGGGTTAGAACCTTTGGCAGATTTGATTATGCTTCCAATGACAAATGGAAAGATTGAAACAGAAGTACAAAAATTTCTAAATGATCAGGTAAAGACGGTTATGGATGCCATTTGCGGGGCCGAAGATATCATTGCAGAACAAATTGCCGATCGTGCTGATTTTCGCACCTATATCAGAAAATATACCTGGGATCATGGAATGCTGGTATCTGCTGCGAAAGATGACAAGCAGGGTTCTGTATACGAAATGTATTATGATTTTGAGCAGGCAGTGAACAAAGTGCCAGGGTATCGAATTTTGGCCATAAACCGGGGAGAAAAAGAAAAAGTTCTTACTGTTAAGATTCAAGTTGAAGAAGCACAGATTTTAGGCTATTTACAGAAAAAACTGATTGCCAGATCATGCCCGGCTACAGAAACATTCATAAAAGAGGCTGTTGAAGATTCTTATAAACGATTAATTGCGCCAGCCATTGAAAGGGAAATCAGAGCGCAGCTGACGGAAGAAGCACAAGAAGATGCCATGAAAGTTTTTGGTAAGAACTTAGAACAGTTATTGATGCAGCCTCCAATTGCCAACCAGGTTGTATTGGGATGGGATCCAGCCTTTCGTACTGGATGCAAACTGGCTGTGGTAGATGCCACAGGAAAAGTTTTAGATACGGTAGTGATATATCCAACAGCTCCTCAAAATAAAGTAGAAGAAGCAAAAAGAACAGTAAAATCCATGATTAAGAAGTATGGGATTACACTCATTTCCATCGGAAATGGAACTGCTTCCAGAGAATCGGAACAAATCGTAGCAGAGATGCTAAAAGAGATCAAGGAACCAGTTTTATATATCATTACGAATGAAGCAGGAGCTTCTGTATATTCTGCCAGCAAACTTGCTACAGAAGAATTTCCGAATTTTGATGTGGGACAAAGGAGTGCGACCTCTATTGCACGAAGAGTTCAGGATCCATTAGCGGAACTGGTAAAAATTGAACCAAAAGCCATTGGCGTTGGACAGTATCAGCATGACATGAATCAGAAGAAGTTGGAAGAAACGCTTCGAGGAGTAGTAGAAGATGCAGTAAATGCGGTGGGGATTGATTTGAATACGGCTTCTGCATCTCTTTTGGAATATATTTCAGGAATTAGTAAAGCCGTAGCTAAAAATATTGTAGCATATCGGGAAGAAAATGGAAAATTTACTACTAGAAAACAGCTTTTAAAAGTTGCAAAACTTGGACCAAAAGCTTTTGAACAGTGTGCAGGATTTTTAAGGATAACGGATGGAGAAAACCCATTGGATGCTACAGGAGTTCATCCAGAATCTTATGATGCTGCTCAGAAAATATTAGAAAGTCTTGGATATGATTTGAAAGATTTTACGAAAAAAGGATTTCTTGATATTTCAAAAAAAGTAAAGGATAAAAAGAAACTGGCACAGCAGTTAAATATTGGAGAGATTACGCTGACAGATATTTTAAAAGAATTAGAAAAGCCCGGACGGGATCCGCGAGAAGAAATGCCCAAACCATTATTAAGAACCGATGTTATGGAGTTGAGTGATTTAAAAGAGGGTATGGTCTTAAAAGGAACAGTCCGAAATGTTATTGATTTTGGAGCATTTGTAGATATTGGGGTCCATCAGGATGGGCTGGTGCATATTTCGCAAATGGTGGATAAATTTATCAAGCATCCGTTGGAAGTTGTTTCTGTAGGGGATATTGTAAATGTGAAAGTAATGAGTGTGGATGAAAAGAAAAAAAGAATACAGCTTACGATGAAGGGAATATAAAGAATTTTTCATTTAAATCTTACAAAAGCAGGATAAAACCATGTATCTAACGATAAAAAGGTTTCTCCTGCTTTTTTGATTTTTAGTATTATTTTTTTACACTTAATATTTTATAATTTGCCTGTCCTTCCATAGGACTATAGGTAAATGTAATGGTCGTATCTGGTTCCATATTATTTAAAGTTTCCAGTAAGTCATCATCTTCAATTAAGAGAACCATATAGTCACCATTTTTTAATGTAATTTCACAGGAATTGCTGTCTGCTAATCCATTAAAAGTTCCGGTAGCGGTCATAATATTGCTTTCGTCCTCTTTTGTAGCAGTGGTCGGTTGATTTTCCCCGGTATCCTCAATTGGATCTCCATTTTCATCTACTTCATAAGGCTCTTCGGTAGTTTCTGTTGTAGTTTCTTCTGTAGTTGTCTTAGCTGCTTCGGTTGCTGTAGTTATTTCTGTGGTGGCTTCTGTGATTGTTTCTGTAGCTGTTGCAGAAGTGTCGGATTCTGTAGCTTTGTCCTTGTCACATCCTGCCAGTACGGTCAGTGATAATACAGCAATGAAACAAGCGGTTAATAATCGTTTGTGCATAAACATAATCAACTCCCTCTATTTTTAACAATGCGCACATAAGGCGGGTATATAGTTTTGTCGTATAATTCAGTATATCTTATTTATTCTGAGAAAACAAGTAGCATAACTTTCCATGCAAGGTCATAAAATGAAAGAGTAATTATGGTGGAAGGGGCAGAGGAATGCAGGAAAAGCAAAAAGAATTGTTTGATCAGTACGATATGGAACTGCTCCATGTGAGAAGAGGAAGGGGCGGATTAATCTGTGAAACAGAGGACGGGATGTTTGATTTGCAGATTTGTAATCAGTCTCCGAGAAAGCTGGAGCAGGCATTTGAAATAAAAGAGCAATTAATAGAGCAAAAGTTTTCTTATGTGGATCAGTATTATAGAAATAAAGATGGAGAACTTTTAACATATGACCGGTATCAGACTCCGTATATTATGAAAAGACATTTTGATGGCAGGGAATGTGACATACGTAATAAAAAAGATATTGCTGCTGCAGGAGAGCAATTGGGGATTTTGCATCAATGTTTAAAAAATATACCTGCAGAGACATATCCTCGTAAAAAAAACCGATTTCAACAGAAGACGAAAGAACTGATAAGAACAAAGCAGTATATTGCAAAGAAAAATGAGAAAAAAGAGTTTGAAGTATTATTTAACCGCTATTTTGATTTGTTTTGGAAAGATGTAAAAACTATCTATGAGGAAGAGGAGCAGGAGTCTGCACTGTGCCATGGAGCATATCATCATCACCATCTGCTTATGCTTCCGGGACAAAAGATGGCAGTTGTTCAGTTTGAGAATTTTTATGTGGGAAATCAATTAGAGGATGTGTTTCAGTTAATGCGAAAAATTTTAGAAAAAAACCAATATGATTTTTCATATGCGAAAAAACTTTTGGATGCTTACGAAACAAAGCGAATCCTTCGTCCGGCGGATTACCGGTATTTGTTTTGCATGCTGTCTTATCCGGAAAAATACTGGAAGCTGGCAAATCAGTATATGAATCATAGAAAAAGCTTTTTATCGCCGAAATTAACGGAAAAATTACAGGATGCAGTACGGCTGCAGGAGAAAAAAGAAAAATTTCTTCAAGATTTTTGGTTATTTTATCTACAAAGCTGATAGGTTTCGCTTTAATTTTTGGGCGGAATGATATATAATATAGACAGGCAATTTTAAAGCGCCGTATCATTAACATCCCAATTATATAGGCAATAAAAATGGCTGTGAAAAAGGAAAAAGTAATAAGATATAAGTAGGAGGAGATTTGCGATGGGATACAAAGAAACTTATAACGAATGGCTGGAAAATTCATATTTTGACGAAGCAACAAAGGAAGAATTAAGAGCAATTGCTGATGATGAAAATGAAATCAAAGAACGCTTTTACGCTGACTTAGAATTCGGAACAGCTGGACTTCGTGGTATCATCGGTGCTGGTATCAACCGTATGAACATTTATGTTGTTCGTAAAGCAACACAGGGATTGGCAAACTACATTATAGAACAGGGCGGACAGGACAAAGGAGTTGCAATCGCATTTGATTCACGCCGTATGTCTCCTGAATTTGCAAGTGAAGCAGCATGCTGTCTGGCAGCGAATGGAATTAAAGCTTATATTTTCGAATCTTTAAGACCAACACCTGAATTATCATTTGCAGTACGTGAATTAGGATGTATCGCAGGTATCAATATTACAGCAAGTCATAACCCACCAGAATATAATGGATATAAAGTATACTGGGAAGATGGCGCACAGTTTACACCACCTCATTCTGATGGAGTAACTGCAAAGGTTAATGCAATTACAGATTTATCTACAGTAAAAACTATGGATAAAGAAGCAGCAATGGAAGCTGGACTTTATGAAGTAATTGGTGCAGCAATTGATGATAAATATATTGCAGAAGTAAAAAAACAGGTATTTAGCCAGGAAGCAATTGATAAAGCTCAGGATGATATCAAAATCGTTTATACACCATTACATGGAACCGGTAATATTCCAGTAAGACGTGTATTAAAAGAAATCGGATTTGAACATGTTTATGTAGTACCAGAACAGGAATTACCAGATGGTGAATTCCCAACAGTAAGCTATCCAAATCCAGAATCTGAAGAAGCCTTTGAACTTGGACTTAAGATGGCAAAAGAAATCGATGCTGATTTAGTTCTTGCCACAGATCCAGATGCTGACCGTCTTGGTGTATATGTAAAAGACAGTAAATCAAACGATTATATTCCATTAACTGGTAATATGTCTGGTTCTTTATTAGCAGATTATGTTGTTGGACGTAAGAAAGAAGCTTTTGGTGGAACACTTCCAGAAGATAGTGCAATCGTAAAATCTATTGTTACAACTAATTTAGTAGATGCAATTGCAAAAGGCTATGGCGTTGAATTAATTGAAGTATTAACTGGATTCAAATTCATCGGACAGCAGATGTTAAAATTTGAACAGACAGGAAAAGGAACTTATCTGTTTGGTCTGGAAGAAAGTTATGGATGCTTGATCGGAACTTATGCAAGAGATAAAGATGCAGTTTCTGCTTCTGTTGCACTTTGTGAAGCAGCTGCATACTATAAGACACAGGGTAAGACATTATGGGATGCTATGGTAGATATGTATGAAAAATATGGCTACTATTTAGATGCTGTAAAAGCAATTGGTCTTGCTGGTATCGAAGGTCTTGCTAAGATTAAAGCAATCATGGAAGAATTAAGAAGCAATGCTCCAACTGAAGTAGGTGGATATAAAGTAGTTTCTGTAAGAGATTATAGCAATGACACAATTAAAGACATTGCAACTGGTGAAATAACACCAACTGGATTACCATCTTCTAACGTTCTTTACTATGATATGGAAGACGGAGCTTGGTTATGTGTACGTCCATCAGGAACAGAACCAAAAGTTAAATTCTACTATGGAGTAAAAGGTACAAGCTTAGATGATGCAAAAGAAAAATCTGAAGCATTAGGTGCAAGCGTACTTGAAATGGTTAATAAAATGCTTTAATAAAAAGTATTTTTCAGTGGAATCATATGTTCATAAAAGGAAACCCGGGTCAGGGTTTCCTTTTTTGTGTTAAAAGAGAAAGTCGGGCATATATTATATAGAATACAATAAGGTGCAGTTTTCATGAAACAATTTATAATGATTTTAAGCTGTGTAATTATGCTTGCTGTATTAGGCGGATGCGTGGAAAAAGAAAAAGAGGAAGAACGCAAAGAAAGAGATTTTACAATTTGTACAGAAGATCAGACACCGGAAGAAGTGAAAAAAATTATTGAAGAAAAGAAAGAATCAGCGTTTCAGTTTACGTATAGTTTACAGGAATATATGTATATTGTAATAGGATATGGGGAACAAAAAGGAGGAGGTTATAGTATTGAGGTCGTAGAGTTTTCTGAAGATCAGGAAAATGTCTATGTAAATACGAATCTGCTGGGAAGTGACAAAGTTCAAAAAGAAGGAATTAAAACCTATCCATACATTGTTATGAAATGCGTAAAACCGAAGAGAAATGTCATATTTTTATAAAATAGCGAAAGAAATGGGATGTTTCCATAAATTTTAGAAATGTTTTATTGATTTTACCTGGCCAAAAACATATAATGAATACTATGCAAATGTCCAAGAAAAACGGTTTTGTGTTTTAAGGACTGGCGGGCAGCCTAATTGCCTGTAATATATATAGGAGGAAAAAAGTTGAGCGATAATAAAAAACGAAATAATAAAAAAAATAAGGATCAGATTAGGATGATAATTTTCGTTATCGTGATTACCTTGATTTTTACGGCCTTTGTAAATCGATGCATTACAAGATTTAATGAGGGAACAGAAAAAGAAATATCATATGACAAGTTCGTCACTATGTTGGAAAATAAAGAAGTCAAATCAGTCACGATTGAGGATGACCAGTATGTAGTAGTTCCAAAAGAACAGGAAAATCCATTGGTGAAAACTACGTATACGGTTACAAAAGTAACAGATTTAAAGGTCGTAGACCGGTTAAAAGACTCAGGAGCAAAATTTAGTGCGAAAGCAACGGATAGTTCTGCTACCTTAACGAATATTTTACTCACATGGGTATTACCATTTGTACTCTTGTATGGATTTTTCTATTTGATGATGCGCAACGTTGGAAAAGGCGGAGGAGGCGTCATGGGTGTTGGAAAAAGTAATGCCAAACTTTATGTAGAAAAGAAAACCGGTGTTACATTCGCAGATGTAGCTGGACAGGAAGAGGCAAAAGAATCTTTAACTGAGATGGTAGATTTTCTTCATAATCCAGAAAAATATTTAAAAATTGGCGCTAAACTGCCAAAAGGTGCTTTATTAGTGGGACCTCCAGGTACAGGGAAAACCCTCCTTGCAAAAGCGGTAGCAGGAGAAGCAGATGTGCCATTTTTCTCTTTATCAGGTTCTGACTTTGTAGAAATGTTCGTGGGAGTCGGGGCATCCCGTGTCCGTGATTTATTCAAGCAGGCGCAGTCCATGGCACCATGTATTATTTTTATTGACGAAATTGATGCCATCGGAAAAAGCCGTGATACTCGATTTGGCGGTGGAAATGATGAACGTGAGCAGACATTGAATCAGCTGCTAGCGGAAATGGACGGATTCGATACATCAAAAGGATTAATCATTCTTGCAGCAACAAACCGTCCAGAAGTATTGGATAAAGCATTGCTTCGTCCAGGACGATTTGACCGAAGAGTTATTGTAGAACGTCCAGACTTAAAAGGTCGTATTGAAACTTTAAAAGTACATTCAAAAGACGTATTAATGGATGATACGGTAGACTTAGAAGAAATTGCACTGGCAACTTCAGGAGCCGTAGGTTCTGATCTTGCTAATATGGTAAATGAAGCTGCATTAGCAGCAGTAAAAGCAGGTCGTCATGCAGTCAGTCAGAAAGACCTTTTTGAAGCAGTTGAAGTGGTCATTGCTGGTAAGGAAAAGAAAGACCGAATTCTAAGTGAAAAAGAAAAGAAAATCGTTGCTTATCATGAAGTTGGACATGCACTTGTTATGGCACTTCAAAAACACTCTGAACCAGTTCAGAAAATTACGATTGTACCTAGAACTATGGGGGCTCTTGGATATACAATGCAGATGCCGGAAGAAGAAAAGTATTTATTATCAAAAGATGAAATGCTTGCCGAATTGGCTTCTTTCTATGGAGGGCGCGCAGCAGAACAGTTAAAATTTGAATCTGTAACAACAGGAGCTTCTAATGATATTGAACGTGCAACTGCTATGGCCAGAGCCATGGTCACTCAGTACGGTATGTCAGACAAGTTTGGTATGATTGGCTTAGAAAGAGTCAGTGGACAGTATCTGGATGGAAGAAGAGTTCTGGAATGTTCAGAAGTGACGGAAGCCGAAGTTGATAAGGAAGTTATGCGAATCTTAAATGAAGCATATGATAAAGCATTGGAATTAATTGGAGCCCATATGGAAACATTAGATAGAGTTGCAGAGTTCTTATGTGAAAAAGAAACCATTACTGGAAAAGAGTTTATGAAAATCTTCCACGAAGTAGAAGGAACGGGAAAACCAGTAGAAGAACCAGCGAAAGAAGAGAAAGCTGTTGAAAACGATTCAAGTGCAGAGTAAATAAAAAATGGAATATTAAGATATATTAACAAGTGATTGAAAGGTGAAGATGCTTGCTGTCTTCACCTTTTAAATTTATTTTCATTTGTCTATTGCATTCAAGTGATTTAGTGTTTAAAATATTAATATGAGAACCTTTTTGTTTTATTTGGATGTAGTATCTAAATTTTGGGTACAATGATCTACACTATAGATTTTTGTTGATAAAATAATTATTTAAGAGGAGGAAGAAAAAATGATTTCTTGGAACAATTTAGATAGACTCGCTTCATACAAAGAACTTTTAGAAGTTGAACGTGTGAATCTTGCAGAGGCTATGACTGGTGAAAATGGTGCAGAACGTGTAAAAAAGTACAGTGTACCAATGGCAGGAGGTCTTGCATATAACTATGGTGCAAAAGCAGTGGATGATAAAGTTTTAGCAGCTCTTGTAAAATTAGCAGATGAAGCTCAGCTCGCAGAAAAATACGAAGCACTTTATAATGGAGAGACCATCAACACAGGCGAAAATCGTCTTGTTCTTCATCAGTTAACACGTGGACAGTTAGGCGAAGATGTGATTGCAGATGGTGTTAACAAACGTGAATTTTACGTAAATGAACAGAAGAGAATTGCAGAATTTGCAAATAAAGTACATGCTGGAGAAATTACAAATGCAGCTGGAGAAAAATTCACTACCGTTGTACAGATTGGAATCGGCGGAAGTGATCTTGGACCTCGCGCAATGTATTTAGCACTTGAAAACTGGGCAAAGGTAAATGATACCTTAAAAATGAAAGCTACATTTATCAGTAACGTTGACCCTGACGATGCAACAGGTGTTTTAAGTAATATTGATGTAGCACGCTCTATTTTCGTACTTGTTTCTAAATCAGGAACAACACTTGAAACATTAACAAATGAATCTTTCGTAAAAGATGCTTTAGAAAAAGCTGGATTAGATCCATCTAAACATATGATCGCTGTTACAAGTGAAACATCTCCATTGGCAAAGAGCGATGATTATTTAGCAGCTTTCTTTATGGACGATTATATCGGTGGACGTTATTCTTCAACATCAGGTGTAGGTGGAGCAGTATTATCACTCGCATTCGGACCAGAAGTATTTGATCGTTTCCTCGCTGGTGCAGCTGCAGCAGACGTAACAGCTAAGAACAAAGATTTATTACAGAATCCAGCAATGCTTGACGCATTAATTGGTGTTTACGAACGTAACGTACTTGGATACAGTGATACAGCAGTTCTTCCATATTCACAGGCGTTAAGTCGTTTTGCTGCTCATTTACAGCAGCTTGACATGGAATCAAATGGTAAATCAGTAAACCGTTATGGTGAACCTGTGGATTACCAAACAGGACCTGTAATCTTCGGAGAACCAGGAACAAATGGACAGCACTCATTCTATCAGTTGCTTCACCAGGGAACAGATATTATTCCACTTCAGTTCGTTGGATTTAAAAATAACCAGATGGAAAACGATGTTGTGATTCAGGGAAGTACAAGCCAGCAGAAACTTTGTGCAAATGTAGCTGCTCAGATCGTAGCTTTCGCATGTGGTAAAGATGATGAAAATCTTAATAAAAAATTCGAAGGCGGACGTCCATCAAGCATCATTATTGGTGATCAGTTAACTCCAGAAGCACTGGGAGCTCTTCTTTCTCATTATGAAAACAAAGTAATGTTCCAGGGATTTGTATGGAATCTTAACAGCTTTGACCAAGAAGGTGTACAGCTTGGTAAAGTATTAGCTAAGAAAGTACTTGCTCATGAAACAGATGGAGCACTCAAAGTATATAGTGATTTATTAAATATCTAATAAAATGCCTTAAGTAAGAACATCGCATCAATTATTTTGTTGATGCGATGTTTTTTTGTATAATTTTTTCACATTTGAGGAATAATATGGATAAAAGTAAATGGAAAAAAATCTTCAAAATAGATAAATATAAAAAATATATTCAATTTTTTGAATTTTCTGAAAATAAATTGACAAAGAACATGTGTTTATGTTAAAATTCTTATATAATAGTCCAGAAGTCTGCACTGAATTGGGGTGGTATTATGACGCAGCAGGAATTACAATTAATACGTCGTTCAATCAAAGAGCATGTTGGTTACAAGATTCAATTAAGTGCCAATAAAGGACGCCATCAGTTTGAAACGTCAGAGGGAATCATTTTAGAGACCTATCCGAATATTTTTGTTGTTCAAATTATTAGCGACAGACCAGAACAAAACAACCGAAAAGTTTCATTTAGTTATCATGATGTCATTACCCGTGATGTCCGCATGAGCCTGCTGTAGAGGTCAGACGGTTTCGTCTGGCTGATGATAGCAGGTATAAAATCCCACTGTGAATCATAAATTAGTATATGAAAGGCAGGAGGGATTTTTTTATGGATATTTTTGAAAAAAAATTAAAGACAACAACGGTAAAAGCCGCAAAACAGATACAGATTACATTGGATGAAGATAAGAACGTACCAGATATTAAAATAGATATAGAAAAAATTATTTTATCAAAAGGAAATATAAAAATACAGGAATCTGAAGTAATGGTGGATCGGATTCGCCTCAATGGACAATTAGAAGGAGAAATCCTTTACTCCGGCAGTGATGGTAATACAAGAACCAGTGTGATGGCGTTTACACTGGATTTCGAAGAATATTTTCATGTAGACGGCGTTGTCCCTACAGACCATGTTTCAATGGTTCCAGAATTAGAAGATTTGAATATCAGTCTGATTAATTCCAGAAAAATCGGAATCCGGGCCGTGTTAAATTTTCAGATTACAGTTACAGATGGGAAAGAAATTGATGCTATTTCCGATGTACAGGGAGATGGTGTGCAGACATTACATAAAACCCTGGCAATGACTCAGATGGTGGTGGATAAAAAAGATATGGTCCGATTGCGGGAAGAGGTCGTATTGCCAGCCAATAAGCCTAATGTATATGAACCGCTGTGGAATTATCTGGAATTTAAAAATGCAGAAAGTAAAATCTATGATCATAAAATTGGTATTCAAGGAGAATTGCATATTTTTCTTTTATATTTAGGAGAAGAAGAACATATGCCGCTTCAATTTGTTGAATGGGAACTGCCAATCCGGACAGAATTAGAATGTTATGAATGTATGGAAGGAATGGTAGGAAACATTGGATTTCGCATTACCAGCCGTAATTTAGAAGTAAAACCTGATTTGGATGGGGAGACCAGAATTTTATCAGCAGAAATTGGTTTGGAGTTGGACTTAAAAGTATATGAAGAAGATGAAATAGAAATTCTTGATGATGTTTATCATTGGAAAAAACAGTTGATTCCTCATTATGACCAATTTTTATTTGAACATCTGGTTGCAAAAAATGCGGCAAAAATGAGATTAAATCAAAGAGTTTCTCTAAAACAACAGCAGGGAAAGGTCCTTCAGATTTTATATATGGATGGTACTTGTAAAATTGATGAGACAGAAATTGTAGAAGGTGGAGTACAGATTGAAGGTGTGTTAGATGGAGTTGTTTTGTATCTGACATCAGATGATAATGTACCAGTCAACAGCATGTCAGTCATTGTCCCATTTTCTTATATTGTAGAAGCAAAGGGAATGAAGCAGGAAGATCATTTTAGTATTCATACAGCTTTAGATCAGCTAAACGCAGTATTTTTAGATGGAGATGAAATTGAAGTAAAAGCAGAAATTACTTTTAATATGATCGTGCTGTCTCCAGAAATGAAAAAAGCCATGGTTCAGATAGAGGAAAAAGACTTAGATTTTGCAAAATTACAGCAAGCACCAGGAATTGTTGGATATGTAGTAAAACAGGGGGATACACTATGGGATATTGCAAAACAATATTATACGACCATGGATTCTATTCGAAAATTAAATGAGGGAATTGGAGAAGAGGTAAAAGCAGGAAATCGCATTTTAATTATGAAAGAAATTGAAGAAAGTCTGGATTGTTAGAACCTGGATAACCCCTTTATCGACAGGGTGGAAATTACCCTTGAAACGGCTTGCAAATAGGAAATAGATTGGATATAATAGTGCTGTATACATAATACTGCACAGATTTTTGTACAATTTGATGAGGAAAATTTGAGGAGAATCAATGAAAGAATTACAATTACGAGCATATGGAAAAATCAATCTTGGTCTTGATGTAGTACGAAAAAGAGAAGATGGATACCATGAGCTTCGCATGATTATGCAGACAGTAGGATTATTTGATGGATTGACGATGAGAGTGATTCCGAAAGATGAAATTCGTCTGACTACTAATTTATCATTTCTTCCTACCAATAAAAACAATTTGATTTATAAAGCAATCGCCATGCTGAAAGAAGAATTTCAGATAAAAGAAGGCGTTGAAGTGAAACTGGATAAACGGATTCCTGTGGCAGCAGGTATGGCAGGAGGAAGTTCTAATGCAGCAGCGGCCCTGGTTGGCATGAATCGATTATTTCAGCTGGGATTATCTAAGAAACAGTTAATGGAATATGGTGTAAAGTTAGGAGCAGATGTTCCGTATTGTATTATGAGAGGAACTGCGTTATCAGAAGGGATTGGAGAAATTTTAACGCCATTGCCACCAATGCCAGTCTGTTACATCTTATTAGCAAAGCCTGGAATCAGCGTTTCCACAAAATATGTATATCAGAATCTAAAGGTAGATGAATTAGAACATCATCCAGATATTGATGGAATCGTATCTGCCATTAAATCCGGTGATTTAAAAGGGATTACCGATCGTTTGGAGAATGTATTAGAAACGGTTACCGTAAAAGATTATCCTATAATTGAAGAGGTAAAACAATACATGGTGCAGCAAGGGGCTATGAATGCGCTGATGAGCGGAAGCGGTCCAACAATATTTGGTATTTTTAAAGAGAGGGCTGTAGCCAAAAAAGCTTTGGAAGGACTTCGAAGGTTCACATTTATTAAGCAGGCGTATGTTGTAGAACCTTATAATATAAGAAAAAAATAACGGGGAGGACAAAAGAGAATGAATGACAAGTTAAAAGTGAATATGAATGAATATCTACCACTTCGCGATGTGGTATTCAATATTCTGCGTCAGGCAATTATTACAGGCGAATTTGCACCAGGAGAAAGACTGATGGAGATTGCATTGGCAGAACGTCTGGGCGTTAGTCGTACGCCTGTCCGTGAGGCAATCAGAAAGCTTGAGTTGGAAGGTCTGGTCGTCATGATTCCGAGAAAAGGAGCAGAAGTTGCGCGAATTACAGAAAAGGATTTGAAAGATGTACTGGATGTCCGGTGTGCTCTGGAAGAACTTGCTGCATCCTTAGCAGCAGAGCGTATTAACGAAGAAGGAAGACGAAAATTAAAGAGATCTTTGGTTGCATTTGAAAGAGCCATTGAGCTGGGAGACACTGCTGAAATTGCAGATAAGGATATGGATTTCCATGATGTAATTTTTGAAATTGTGGATAATCCAAGACTGACTAGTATCGTTAACAATTTAAGAGAACAGATTTATCGTTATCGTTTGGAATATGTAAAAGATTTTGATTATCATGATACGCTGCTTCGTGAACATCGTCAGATCGCAGATGCGATTTTTAATTATAACAGTGAAAAAGCGCAAAAGATTATGAAAGCACATATTTATAATCAGGAAATTACAGTAATTCGAAATATAAAAGAATAATTTGGGCAAGGCTTTTAGAGAAATCTAAAGGCCTTTTATTGAATCATGATAAAAGGAGATAAAATTAAGATTCAGTTAGGATTAATCTCCTAGAGCATATGTGAAAAAAGAAGGGAAGATGTTGATGAATCAGGCCAAAATGAAACAAATTGTGGATAATCAGCGAGTATGGTTCTATGAAGGAAAAACATTAAAGGTAG
This sequence comes from Lachnospiraceae bacterium, assembly GCA_036311565.1. Lineage (GTDB taxonomy): Bacteria > Bacillota > Clostridia > Lachnospirales > Lachnospiraceae > Fimousia. Next base: position 28,924 of record JAXJPR010000029.1, on the reverse strand, counting down.
AATACCGGATTGCTGCATTAAAAAAATTAAAATCCTGTATTATAAAATATGAGACTCAAATTAATGAAGCTATAAAGAAGGATTTGGGAAAAAGTTTTTTTGAAAGCTATATGTGTGAAATAGGTATGGCTTTAAGTGAGATTACTTATATGTTAAAACATGTAAAAATGTTTGCTAAGGAGCAAAAAGTACGGACGCCATTAGCCCAATTTCATGCAAAAAGTTATAAAAAACCTTCACCCTATGGAACGGTATTAATTATGAGCCCATGGAATTATCCGTTTTTATTGACTATTGGACCATTGGTAGATGCCCTGGCTGCTGGAAATACAGTCGTTTTAAAACCAAGTGCATATTCACCTCATACCAGTCAGATAATCAAGAAAATTGTAGAAGAATGCTTCCCAAAAAAATACGTAGCAGTCATTACTGGCGGGCGTGAGGAAAATACCTGGTTATTACAGCAGAAATTTGATTATATCTTCTTTACTGGGAGCCAGGCGGTGGGAAAAGAAGTTATGAAACAGGCATCGAAATATTTGACACCTGTAACGCTGGAACTGGGTGGAAAGAGTCCTTGTATCGTGGAAAAAAGTGCCGATATCAAATTAGCAGCAAAGCGAATTATATTTGGAAAATACTTAAACTGTGGACAGACCTGTGTAGCACCAGATTACATTTATTGTGATACGACTGTAAAAGATTTGTTGATTCGTGAGATGAAAAAGCAGATCCACAGACAATATGGAAAACATCCTTTACAAAATGAAAATTACGGGAAGATTATCAATGAAAAGCATTTTCAGAGAATTACCGCTTTCATGGATAGGAAAAAAATTGTATGTGGTGGGAAGACGGATAGCAGTACATTAAAAATTGAACCGACCATTATGGATGGGGTGACTTTTCAGGATTCAGTGATGCAGGAAGAAATCTTTGGACCGGTGCTTCCAGTGCTTACTTATGATTCTATTGATCAGGCAGTTGAAAAAATTAATTCTATGGAACATCCGCTGGCTCTGTATCTGTTTACATCTGATAAAAAAGTGATTCATAAAGTGACGGAACGCTGTGGATACGGTGGAGGCTGTATTAATGACACGATTATTCATTTGGCAACTACAGAAATGGGATTTGGCGGCTTTGGAGAAAGTGGTATGGGTTCTTATCATGGAAAAGCTGGATTTGATACCTTTACCCATTATAAAAGTATGGTCGATAAAAAGACATGGATGGATTTGCCTGTGCGTTATCAACCGTATCGAAAAATTCATGAAAAACTTATTCACATATTCTTAAAATAAATGTTTATAAAACTACAGTTTATCGACTGTAGTTTTTTTATACATATTTTTTTCCATTTTTCTCATACTACTCTGAGAAATTATTTTAAAAGCAAAAGGAGTATGTATGCAGATCACAACAATAATTTCAGAAGATTTACAACAAAATATTGAATATTTAGAACAGCGGTTTACTAATTGTGCAGATATCATTAAGAAAAAATTCGCTATCGGAACTTATCGGGGATATCATTGTTATCTTATGTATACGGATGGTCTGGCAGACTATGTCATGATACAGGATTCGGTGATACGTCCTTTGTTGCAGGCCTCTTTGGAAGACTATCCAAATGCTTTACAAGAATGGATCATTGAAAGTGCAGATCGAAAGCAGGTAATGGATATGGAAGAAGCAATTACCAATATTTTAGCAGGAAATACACTGCTTTTTTTTGATGGATGCAATTTTGCAATTCAGGTATCCAGTAAAAAATTTCCCAATCGCGGCATTCAGCCGCCTCAGCAGGAAGCTTCCATCCGGGGTCCTAAAGACAGTTTTAATGAAAGTATGCGATTTAGTACAGCATTGATTCGAAGAAGAATCAGGGATACCAGGCTTAAGGTAGAACAGCTTCAGGCAGGAGTACGAAGCAAGACAGACATTGCCATCATGTATATGGAAGATTTAGTTCTTGAAGATACTTTGGAAGAGATACGATTGGATATTCAAAACTTATGTACAGATGGTATTTTCGATGGAGGAATGTTAGAACAATTTTTGGAGAAAAGAGTCCATACGCCATTTCCGCAGTATCAACATACAGAACGGCCAGATAAAGTAGCTAGTGGATTACTTGAAGGAAGAATTGCAGTAATTGTGGATAATTCTCCTGGAGTGATTTTGCTTCCAGTGACACTTAATGTATTTTTTCAGGCATCGGATGATTATTATAACCGTTGGGAGGCGGCATCTTTCGCCAGAATCCTCAGATATATCTCTGCTATGATAGCAGTTGGACTGCCAGGGCTTTATATCGCAATTGCAAATTTTCATACTGAAGTTGTTCCTACGGATCTGATTTTATCTTTTGCAAAGGCCAGAGAAAGCGTGCCATTTCCCGTGGTGGTAGAAGTCTTGATGATGGAACTGGCATTTGAACTTTTGAGGGAAGCAGGAATCAGGCTTCCCGGGCAATTAGGCGGTACCATAGGAATTGTAGGAGGGTTGATTGTTGGACAGGCAGCAGTGGAGGCAGGTCTGGTCAGTACCATTGTAGTGATTATCGTATCCTTAACGGCCATTGCTTCTTTCTCTGTCCCTAACGAAAGTTTTCGGGGAGCATTTCGTCTTTTAAAATTTTTTATGATTATTTCCTGTGCGTTATGGGGACTTTATGGATATTTTCTTGGATGGCTGGCTATTGCTATTCATTTATGCAGCATGGAAAGTTATGGAGTGCCATATTTGTCTCCAACCGTTCATGGAGGAGAAGAAAAAGACTATATTTTGCGAATGCCTTGGAAACAGATGAATCAACGTCCTTCGTTTACAAGAGAGGGAGCCAGAAGAAGGCAGAGATAAAGGAGAGTATGATTGTATGATTTCAAATCGACAAATGAAACGGACATTAATGATTGAACTGTTTAGTACGACAGGCCTTTTTTTATCATCCATGGCCCAGAATTTACAGCAGCTTCTGGCAGGAATGGCAGGAGCATTGCTTTATGCGGGATATTTTTTATGGATCGGAAAGAATTATCGACTCGAAAATATTGGAAATATTAGAAAGTTCATTTATACGATTCGATTTTTTCTATATGCTTGTTTCTTAGGGAGTTTGATGAAGGTACTGGTTTCTAAAATGTTATTGGGTGGAGGAAGTGGATGGTTCGTATTTCTCCCTGTGTTTTGTTTGACCGTATATGCAAACCGTGGAGGCAGAAGAGAACGGGCCAGATTAATGGAGCTCATCTTTTGGTTTGTATTTTTGCCGTTATTCCTTGTTTTAATTTTTGCATCGAAAGACATTCATTTTGAATATCTGATTCAGGGAAAACTTCAGGCAGATAAAAGCATTCAGGTATTTTTATGCTTTTGTTCTTTAGAGATTCTTTTATTCTTTCATGGGCATATAAAAGAAAAAATGAAAGCATTGGCTTTTGTATTTGGATTAAATGTTATCATTTTTGCTGTGACCATAGGCATGTATGGAGTAAAAATGGCACAAAGCAGCCAGCTTCCAGTAGTAACTGTTATTCAGATGGTGCGCTTTCCCGGGGGTTTTGTAGAACGGCTGGATATATTTATTCTTGCATTCTGGATATTGAGTTTATATGCTATTTTTAGCGCTTATTGTTTTTATGGAACATTTTATTGGAAGAAAGCAGGAAAGACTTCATTGTTGGAATGGCTCTTTTATGCAGCAGTATTTGGAGTGGTATCCTGGAATCAGATGCAATTAGGTACGTTGATTGATGTATTTCAAACTTATATCTTATGGATAGATGTGCCATTAGCAGTCGTTTTACCACTTCTTGGGAATGAACAAAATAAAAAGGCAGTAGTAGTAACCATGTTATCTGCACTGCTATTTATTGTAACAGGATGTAGCCCTCAACGGGTCAACATAGAAGAACGGGCATATGTACTTGCTCTGGGAATTGAAAAAGAAGAAAATCAATGGAAAGTAAGTTTCTTTCTTCCGGAAAATCAACTGATACAGGCTCAAGGGAAAGATTGGGAAGAAGTGAAAGACAATTTCCAAAAGTCCAGCGAAAAAGAATTGGAATTGGGACATTTAAAGACCATGATCCTTGGAAAAGGGGCGGAGATAAAAACATTAAAAGAACAATGGAAACAGGACCAGGATTATGCAAAAACAGTACTTTTATTTACAACTAAAGAGCCAATGAAGGAATTTGAAGAAATTGAAGGTGAGACGGAGACTTCTTTGGGAAGTTATCTGGTAGAGCTGGCAGAAAGGAATCATAAGGAAGTAACCATTGGAGATTATTTTGCTGGAGGGGGAAAAATACCAAATCTACAGATTAGAAAAGGTATACCGATACTTTGATGAGAACAATATTTCCTATTTTAGATGTTTTGGATTTATGGTAAGATAAAGCTATAAAAAAGAAGTGAAAACATTAAAAAGCGATAGATAATATAGGAATATGTCACAGAAAAGGAGAAAGTAAGATGTTAATTTTAATTGATGATGCAGATTTAACCAAGATTGAAGGATTTTTTGCAAAATACCCTTATGATGGAGTTACCACAAATCCAACTATTTTAAGTAAGACTGGAAATCCGGATCCTATGGATCAATTAAAGAAAATTCGCGCAATTATGCCGGAAGGAACAGACTTACATGCACAAGTAATTTCTACAGAAACAGAAGATATGGTAAAAGAAGCAGAGCATATGGTAGAAGTTCTAGGAAAAGATCATATGTACATCAAAGTTCCTGTAACTGCAAACGGTTTAAAAGCAATCGATATTCTTTCTAAAAAAGGAATTAATGTGACAGCTACTGCAATTTATGGCGTAATGCCTGCATTTATGGCAGCAAAAGCTGGTGCAAAATACCTTGCCCCATATGTAAACCGTTTGGATGTGTTAGGATATGATGGTGTTCAGATTGCAATTGATATTCACACAGCAGTAAAAGCAGCTGGATTTGAAGCAGAAGTTTTAGGTGCAAGTTTTAAAAACTCTCAGCAGGTATTAGATATGGCAAAAGCAGGCATTGGTTCTGTTACGATTGGTTCTGATGCATTGGAAAAACTTGCATACAATGGTGTTGCAGAAGAAGCAGTAAAAGTATTTATCAATGATTTTGAAAAATGTTGCGGTGAAGGTAAAACAATGTTAGATTTTAACTAAGATCTGGTTTTAAATAATAAAAATCTGTCAATCCTTTTGATAATAGTCATAAAGGAGGCAGGATATATGAAGAAAAAAAGAAATAAGAGATTCCTGGCATGTCTGGGAATCTTTTTTTTGGTTATAGCAGTTATTGTTACTATTGGAAAATCAGGACTGGCTCTGGCCAGAGAAAATTCTTTAGAAGATTATGAGGATTTTACAAAACTTCCCTTACTTAGATTTCATATTCGGGCAGAAAGCAATGATTCCATTCATCAGGAAGAAAAAATGGCAGTTCGAAAAGCTGTACTCGGTTACATTCAGGAAGAAATTCCAGAAGGAAAAAGTAAGACAGAAGTCAAACATATCATTCTTGAAAAAAGAGAGAATTTAGAGCAGATCATTTTAAAAACGTTAGAGCAATATGGAGTCGAACCAACTGTTTCGATTTATTTTACCAAAGAATTTTTTCCTATGCGCCAATATGGCCAGGTGATTGTGCCTGCAGGAATATATGAAGCGATGAGAATCGATTTAGGAAAAGCAAAAGGCAAAAACTGGTGGTGTGTCTTATATCCCAGCTTTTGCCTGATTGATCCGGAACATATACTGATAGATCCTGAGGATGAAAAAAAACTGGAAGCGCTTTTTTCACAAGATCAGCCGGTGGATATTGAGTACAAAAGTTATGTTTTACAATGGCTTAAAAATTTAAAAAAGTAATTAAATAAAGCCGGTTGTCCGAAGTATAAATACCCAGAAGGTAAGACTGACGGATGAAAGCAGGGTAGCCATGACTATAATGCTTGAGGTAAGGACATGATCGTTTCCCATATTTTTTGCCATGATGTAACAGCTTACAGTGGTCGGTGAGCCTAACATGATTAAAATAGCAATCATGGATTCACCATGGAAACCTAAGTACATGGCAATTGGTAAAAAAAGCATTGGTAATATAAAAAGTTTGATTATAGTGGCTGCCATGGTCGGTTTAATTTTAGCCAATGCTTTTTTCCCTTCGAAACCAGCACCCACTAATAAAAGACCAAGTGGCGTTGCAGTAATAGCAAGATTATTGATGCATTTATCAATAACATTTGGAAAATCCACATGAAGAAAAGAAAATGGAAGTCCAGCAAAAATCCCTAAAATAATAGGATTTTTTAGAATATTAATGAAAGCTGTTTTGATGCTTCCATTTTCGTTTCCAGTTCCCCGCATAGTTAAGACTAAAACGGAATAGATATTATATAGGGGAACACTGGCTACAATCATAAGGGGCCCCACCGTTGAATGACCGTATATATTTTCTATAAACGCAATACCTAAGATGGCAGCACTTCCGCGAAAGGAAGCCTGAACAAAAGCACCGATCATAGATTTATCCTTCATAAATATTTCTGTAAAAAGCCAGATTCCCCAAAACATCAAAGAAGTGACGATCATACAATATAGAACGTATTTTAAATCAAATACATTTCGGATATCTGCACCGGAAATATCCCGGAATAAAAGTGCAGGAAGTGCGACAGAAAAAACAAATTTATTTCCTGCAGATAAAAAACCATCGTCCAGCATTCCCCGTTGTCTTAAGAACCATCCAATAAAGATGACAAAGAAAATAGGAATGGTTGAATTTAAACTAAATAGAAAGTCATTCATAAAATTTTTCCTCCAATCTTAATTATCATATAGCAATTTTTTGGGACATGCAAGAGAGGTTGAGAAATCCTACATTGAAAAATCACTATAGATGGAGTAAAATATAGTAGAATATAAGCATTTATGTGAAGGAGTAAGTATTTATGAAGAAAAATGTAGTTGTATTATTTGGAGGGAATTCATCTGAACATGATGTTTCCTGTGTGTCCGCACAGACAGTAATTAAAAATATTGATATAGATACATATAATGTTTTGCTTGTGGGAATTACCAGAGAAGGAAAATGGCTTTTTGTGGACAGTATAGATGCCATTGCCGATGGAACGTGGAAAAAATCTACTGTATCAGCAGTTATTTCTCCTGATACAGAAAAGAAAGAATTGATTTTATTTAAAGATGGTTCCTATGAAACAAAGAAAATCGATGTAGTATTTCCGGTTTTACATGGATTAAACGGAGAAGATGGAACTGTTCAGGGACTATTAGAGCTGGCAAAAATTCCATATGTTGGATGCGGTGTTTTAGCATCTGCAGTTTCTATGGACAAGGTATATACAAAAATCATTGTTGAAAAATTAGGCATTCGTCAGGCTGCATTTGTAGATGTACGATTAGAAATGTTAGAAGAAATGGATGAAGCAGTGATGGAAATTGAAGATCAGCTAGATTATCCAGTTTTTGTAAAACCATCTTGTGCAGGATCTTCCCAGGGAGTTTCAAAAGCGCATAATCGTGAGGAACTGATTGCCGCATTGAATCTTGCTGCAAAACACGATAGAAAGATTTTAGTAGAAGAAACAATCATTGGGCGCGAAGTGGAATGTGCTGTTTTAGGCGGTAAAGATGTAAAAGCATCTGGAGTTGGAGAAATTCTTGCAGCAGCAGAATTTTATGATTTTGATGCAAAATATAATAATGCAGAATCCAGAACCGTAGTTGACCCGGATCTTCCAGAAGAAGTAGTAGAAGAAATACGGGAAGCGGCCGTACAGATTTTTAAAGCGGTCGATGGTTTTGGTCTGTCCAGAGTAGATTTCTTCGTGACTAAGAGAAATAAAGTTATTTTTAACGAAATCAATACGTTACCTGGATTTACTGCGATCAGCATGTACCCTATGTTATGGAAAGCAAGAGGAATTGAAACAGATAAATTAGTAAACCAGTTAATTGAAATGGCTTACGAAAGATTTTAGAGGGAGAAGTATGGAAGCACCAATTGGAATTTTTGATTCTGGCGTTGGTGGATTAACCGTAACCAGAGAGATTATGCGGCAGCTGCCCAAAGAAAATCTTGTTTACTTTGGAGATACTGCACGAGTTCCTTATGGAACCAAATCAAAAAAGACAATTATTCGTTATTCAGAACAGATTAGCCGTTTTTTGCTTACGAAAAAAGTAAAAGCAATTGTAATTGCCTGTAATACTGCCAGTGCAGTTGCATTAGAAGCGCTTCAGGAAGAATTTGATGTTCCAGTTATTGGAGTTGTAGAACCTGGAGCAATTGCAGCCTCTATGGCTACAAAAAAGAACAGCATTGGCGTAATTGGAACAAAGGCTACCGTAAGAAGCGGCATTTATGAAAAATATATCAGAGCCATTGATCCTTCTATTACAGTCGTAACAAAAGCCTGTCCGTTATTTGTGCCATTAGTAGAAGAGGGATTAATTGAAGATCGAATTACGGATGACATGGTAGAACGGTATTTAAGCGAATTTCTTGAGTATAAAATTGATGCATTAGTGCTTGGATGTACCCATTATCCGCTGTTATATAATCCAATTAAACGATATGTAGGAAAGGATGTAAGATTAGTAAATCCTGCTTATGAGACAGCGAAGATGTTAAAGGCGCTGCTGACAGAGAAACATATGCTGAACACCAGTATGGAAAGCGCAAAATACGAATATTATGCCAGTGATATGTCTGACTTATTTTTAAGTTTTGCGAATAATGTCCTGCCTTGTCGTGTGAAAGAAGTGCAGTCTGTTCGAATCGAAAATTATTAGATAGGATAAATGTATGACAAAAGAGGTATTAGTTTCGGTATCTGGAGTTCAATATGAAGTAGAGGGAAGCGAACCTATCGTATTAGTAACCTCTGGTACCTATTATTATAAAAATAATAAGCATTATGTGCTTTATGAAGAAATTGATGAGGATGGTGTGGTTTCCAAAAATGTAGTAAAAATTGGGCCCCATGAAGTGGATGTCATTCGAAAAGGTGTTTCCAGCAGTCATATGGTATTTGAAACAGGAAAAGAAAACCTGACATTTTATGATACACCATATGGAAGTATGCTGATGGGAGTGACTACATCGAAAATTTCTTTTAAGGAAAAGAATTCTAAACGGATGGAATTAGAGATCGATTATAAGTTATCCGTGGATGGAAATCATATGTCTGATTGTAATATTAAAATTATTATTACAGCAAAATAATCATAAAAAGGGAGAAGAATATCTGGTTGATTCTTCTCCCTTTCTCTTGTAAATCATCAAATCCAGCCTCCATCTAAGCGAATTGTTTGTCCGGTAAGATAGGATGGTGCTTCGGCAATGGAATAAAGCATCTTTGCAGCTTCTTTTGGATTTCCCATACGGTCTGCAGGAATTCCAGATATAAGATCAGCTTTCTCTTCTTCGGAAAAGCAGGCATTCATCTGAGTATCGAACATACCAAGGGAAAGGGCATTTACCTGAATATTACTTGGGGCCAGTTCTTTTGCCAGTGCTTTGGTAAAGGCAATAACGCCTCCTTTGGAAGCAGAATAGGCTACTTCACAGGAAGCACCGACTTCACCCCAGACAGATGTAACACTGATAATTTTTCCTGATTTTTTTGTAATCATGTGTGGAAGGATTTCTTTTGTACTATAAAATAGAGCGTTAAAATTCGTATTCATTATAGAATGCCATTGTCCTAAGCTCATATCGGTTAAAAGACCAACGTAAGAAATGGCCGCATTATGAATGATACAGTCAATGGTTCCAAATGTATCTAGTGTTTTTTGTGTGATTTTCTTCCAAAAGTCTGGATCTCCAGCATCTCCAGTAACAGCCAGAACCCCAATGCCCTGACTGGCCAGTTGTTGTCTGCTTTTTTCTAAGGCCAATGGAGTGTGACAGCAGTTAATGACTACCTGCCAGCCATGTCTGCCAAAATATTCGGCAGTGGCATAGCCGATGCCACGAGAACTGCCGGTGATAATAACAGTTTTCATTTTAAGTAAGATTCCTTTCTGAATTTCTAAAAATAATTATATCAAAAAGAAGCATTTTTGATAAGGATTATGCGAAAAATCATGAGTTTCAAAATTAAAATGTAAAACTTTGCAAAATCGTAGAGTTGAAATAAAAATAAAGATTTGTTATACTGAAGTGTAATCTATACTAAATATTACCTTCAATAGATGCATTGGAAGAAGGACGATATTGGTAGCAGTTGGGAATTAATTATATGATAGAAGGGAGCCATTATCTTGAAAACTCAGCCAAAGAAGAAGACGGTAATTCGTATCATCGCAGCAATTCTGATCATAGTATTAGCCGGGGTCGCGTCTTATCATGGATCAAAAGCATTTTTTACTTATAAATTTAAAAAAGACAAAGAAGAAGCAGAAGAGAGAGAAGAAAAAGAATTAGCAAGCAGTATTAAGGAAAATTATGTTTCACTGATTCGCGTAGGCAAATGCACAGCTCTTCGTATTCTGAATACAGAGAATAGTAAATTATCTTTTATATTAATGAGACCAGATTCTGATTTATTTACCTATGATGAAGAAGGAAATGGAGAAGAAATTAAAAAATTAGTAAACAATGTAGAGAATGCTTATAGTATTTCTATCGAATCTTATGAGGATTTTGATCAGAAAGCGTTTATCGATCTAATTAATGAAAGTGATTCTTTTGAATGCGATCTTCCTTATGCAGTGTCATTTAAGGATAACAATCAGATGACAGTGGATCTGGATGCAGGACAGCATATTTTAAATGGTATTCAGTCATGGGGTGTTGTAGCTGGATATGGTGAATATGAATCAGAAGAAGCATATATGGAAAATGTAGAAGCATTTCTGGAAGGATATACCGGCGTTTTATTTGATGATGCAACAAAAGATTCAATGACAGAATATTCTAAGATTTTGCTATCTTCTTGTGAAAGTAATAAAACTGCAGATGATGTAAAAAATTACATGTCTTATTATGCTAAAGTAAAAGCAGATGAAATTTTCATTACCGAGCTTGATGGAGAGGAAACAGAGAACGGATTTGAAATTGATATCGATGAAGCAAAATCAGTAATTAACGATATTTTGGATGGAAAATCTGTAAGTAACAAAAAAACAACTACGGAAGAAAAGACAGAAGAAGAGAAAGAAGAAATTTCTTCAAAAGGTAAGATTATTTATATTAGAAATGCAGCATATATCAATGGATTAGCAGGTGAATGGAACAGTGAATTAGAAAATGCCGGATATACCATTGGAAGTGTTGATAATTATGACGAAACTTATGAACATACGATTATACGTGTTTCAGAAGAAGGAATGGGTGAAGATTTAAAAGAAACATATTTTAAAGAAGCGACTATTGAAGTTGGAGATGTAGAAGATGGAGCAGATATTTGTATTTACCTGGGTAAGGATGCAGATACTCTGGACTAAGAAAGAATAAGGAGATCAAATACACTATGGAAATACAGAACGATCATAGAATTGTTCCTGTTTTAGGAATAATGGTGGATTCTGTTTCTGTTTCTCGTGCAGTTGAAATATCCAAAACTTATCTTGATAATGATTATTTTAACTTTATTATTTTAGCTGGTGCCCAATTAGCCATGGAAAGTCAGGTGGAAAAAGAGACAAAAAAATTCACAAAAATTGCAAATCTGATTCTACCAGGAGATCATAATGTGGAAGAAGCGGTGAATAAGGCATCAGAAGGAAGCTTTCAGGAAAAGTATCTGGATAGTATTTTGATGTTGTTAGCCGACGAAAAAAGACATCTTTGTGTCTTATGTGATACTCAGGAACAATGTGAAAAAGTAATAATTCATTTGGAAGAAGATTATCCAGGATTGAAGGTGGATGGGGTTGTTTTTGAAGAAACCGGAGAAGAGGAGATGGAGGCTCTTGTGAATACCATCAATGGATATTTTCCAGATATGGTATTACCATTAGTTGATCTGTCAAAACAAAAAGAGTTGTTATTGGCTCATAAAGAAACCCTGAGTACAAAGCTGTGCATCAGTTCGGAGACAGTATATCAACACATTTTTCAGGAAGAAAAAGGTGAAAAAGATTCGCCTGTGATTGTAAAGTGGTTGATGAAGCGATTGCATTTAGGTAAAGAGGCAATTGAAAATGAATTTTGGCAGAAACTGAATGAGGAACGGGAACAAGAAAAATAGCGAAGAAAAACCATAAAATGGAAAAAATCACAATGCTATTTTACAGCGAAAACCTAATGTTTGGGAAGAATATACAAAACTAAATTGGAATATTTGTATAAAAAAGAGAAGAAAATAAAAATCTTCTCTTTTTTTTTTGGTAAATATGCTGTATAGTATTAGTAGACATGAAAGGAAGTGAAAAAATGATATCAAACCAAATTTTGCAGGATACTGTGGACGGAATTAAGGCGATTTCCAGAACGGATTTATGTGTCATGAATACGGAAGGCAAAGCACTGGCGAGTACGATATCAGATGTCAGCGAATATGTAGAATCTGTACTGATCTTTGCCCAGTCATTGGCAGAAAGTCAGATGATGCAGGGGCATCAATTTTTTAAAGTGTTTGATGAAAATCAATTAGAATACATTATTTTGGTAAAAGGAGAATCTGATGATGTTTATATGGTTGGCAAATTAGCAGCATTTCAGATTCAGAATTTATTAGTCGCATATAAAGAACGTTTTGATAAAGATAACTTTATAAAGAATCTTCTTTTAGACAACTTATTATTGGTGGATATTTATAATCGTGCGAAAAAGCTGCACATAGATACCGATGTGAAGCGTCTAGTGTATATCATCGAAACAAAAAAAGACAAAGACAGTAATGCTTTAGAAACAGTCAGAGGGTTATTTGCTACAAAATCCAGAGACTTTATTACAGCTGTCGATGAAAAGAATATTATCTTAGTTCGTGAGGTAAAACCGGGAGAGGATTATGACGATTTTTATAAAACTGCGAATGTAATCGTAGATATGCTGAGCATGGGAGATGCGCCAAAGATTAACATTGCTTTTGGAACAGTTGTAGATGAAATTAAGGAAGTTTCCCGTTCTTACAAAGAAGCGAAGATGGCACTGGCAGTCGGAAAGATTTTCTATGAAGATCAGAATGTGGTAGCATACAGTCATTTAGGAATTGGACGTTTGATTTATCAGTTACCGCTGCCATTATGTAAGATGTTTATTCATGAGATTTTTGAAGGAAAATCACCGGATGATTTTGATGAAGAAACATTGGCAACCATTAATAAATTCTTTGAAAATAGTTTGAATGTTTCTGAAACATCCAGACAATTGTACATCCATCGTAATACACTCGTTTATCGCCTGGACAAATTACAAAAACAAACGAATCTGGATTTAAGAGTGTTTGAAGATGCTATTACATTCAAGATTGCACTTATGGTCGTAAAATATATGAAATATATGGAAAGCATTGAATTTTAACATATTATGATTGGTAAAGAATAAGCGTGGTTTTTACTGCGTAAAATAAGAGAATAAAAGGTATTGGGGAGGGATTTTTCATACGAAAAGTCCCTTTTTAATATGTCAGAGGCTTTGTTTTCCTGGAAGGAGTAAAAATGCGAAAAGGTAAATTTAAATTAAAAAATTTAGTGAGAGATATTTTGATTGTATTATTGCTTATTGTCTGTATTGCGGAAGGAATTATGTTGAAAGTATTTGTGTTCAGCAATGATGATGGAATTGCTAATTCTTATAAAATGAAGCAATTAAAAACAATTATAGATGAATATTATCTTGATGAAGTGGATGAAGAGGAAATAACAGAATATACTTATAAAGGAATGGTCGCAGGACTGGATGATCCGTATTCTGTTTATTACACAAAAGAAGAATATGAATCCGTACAGGAATCTTCAGAAGGAGTTTTTAGTGGAGTAGGAATTGTATTAACACAAGATACAGAAACCAATGCCATTACTGTAGTAAAACCTATGAAAGATGGACCGGCTGCAAAAGCAGGAATTAAGGCTGGAGATATTCTTACAAAGGTAGAAGGAGAAGAAATTGCAGCAGATGAAGAACTGACTAGTGTAGTATCCAAAGTAAAAGGAAAAGAAGGCACAAAAGTAACATTGACGTTTTTAAGAGACGGAAAAGAAAAAGATTATATATTAAAGAGACAGGAAATCCAAAATCCAACGGTAGAATACGAAATGCTGGAAAATCAAGTAGGATATATTAAAATTACAGAATTTAATGAAGTTACAGTAGAACAATTTGATGAAGCATTGGGAGATTTAAATGAAAAGGGAATGAAAAAATTAGTTTTGGACTTAAGAGATAATCCAGGTGGATTATTAAGTGCTGTAACAGACATTGCGGATATGATTCTTCCAACAGGAATGATTGTATATACAGAAGATAAAAATGGTGATCGAAGCGAATATGAAGCAAAAACAGAGGAATGTGTAGAACAGCCGATTGCAGTATTGATTAACGAAAACAGTGCCAGTGCTTCTGAAATTCTGGCTGGAGCAATTCAGGATTATGATGCTGGAACGATTGTGGGAACGACCAGTTATGGAAAAGGGATTGTACAAAATATCTTCCAGATGGGAGATGGATCTGCAGTAAAACTCACGATTTCTAATTACTATACACCAAAAGGCCGAAATATCCATAAGAAAGGAATTGAACCAGATGTAGAAGTGGAATTAAAAGAAACATTAAAAGATCAGACAGAAATTAAAAAATCAGAAGATAATCAGCTGCAGAAAGCATTAGAAGTTTTAGAAAAGAAATAAAAATGAAGAAAAGAAAAGTACAGAACAAATGTTTGATTTAGACTGTACTTTTTTTTTATACTTTGATATAATGTGGCGAAAGAAGGTAAATAAATAATAGTAATCATAGCAAATACGTGAAAAGGAGGTTTTCCATGGATAAGTTTATATTACATTCTGAATATGCTCCGACTGGAGACCAGCCACAAGCGATTGAAGAGCTTGTGCAGGGATTTAAAGAGGGAAATCAATTCCAGACATTACTTGGAGTTACCGGCTCTGGTAAGACATTTACCATGGCTAATGTGATAGCACAGTTAAATAAGCCAACATTAGTAATTGCACATAATAAAACACTAGCGGCGCAATTGTACAGCGAATTCAAGGAGTTCTTCCCGGAGAATGCGGTGGAGTATTTTGTATCCTACTATGATTACTATCAGCCAGAAGCTTATGTGCCATCTACAGATACCTATATTGAAAAAGATTCTGCGGTAAATGATGAAATTGATAAATTGCGCCATAGTGCCACAGCTGCATTGATTGAGCGTAAAGACGTCATCGTAGTATCCAGTGTATCCTGTATTTATGGGATTGGGGACCGAAAAAGTTATGAAGAAATGATGATTTCTCTTCGTCCAGGAATGATTAAGGACAGAGATCAGGTTATAGAGGAATTAATTAATATCCAATATGTACGAAATGAACTGGACTTTAAAAGGGGTTCTTTCCGCGTAAAAGGAGACGTACTGGAGATTCTTCCAGTATCTACGTTTGAGGATGCTATCCGCGTAGAGTTCTTTGGTGATGAAATTGACCGGATTGTACAGTTTGATATTTTAACTGGAGAAATGAAGAAAACATTAAATTTTGCAGCCATTTTTCCAGCATCTCATTATGCGGTGCCGGAAGAACAGATGAATCACGCCATTGAGACCATAAAAGCAGAGTTGGCAGAGCGGGTCGCTTATTTTAAGGAAAATGATCAGTTGCTGGAAGCGCAAAGGATTGCGGAACGAACGAACTTTGATATTGAAATGTTAAAGGAAACTGGATTTTGTTCTGGAATTGAAAACTATTCCAGACATCTGGCAGGTCTTGAACCAGGAGCGACGCCCAATACCCTTGTGGATTTCTTTGGAGATGACTTTCTTATTATGGTAGATGAATCTCATATTACGGTTCCACAGGTCCGTGGTATGTATGCAGGAGACCGTTCTAGAAAGACGACACTGGTGGAGTATGGATTCCGCCTGCCATCGGCACTGGATAACAGACCATTGAATTTTGAAGAATTTGAATCTAAGATCGATCAGATGTTATTTGTATCTGCGACACCAAATGTTTATGAGCAGGAACATGAACTGCTTCGTGCAGAGCAGATCATTCGTCCAACAGGACTTCTGGATCCAGAAGTTTTTGTACGGCCAATCAAAGGACAGATTGATGATCTGCTTTCTGAGATTCATAAAGAAGTAGAAGATGGGAATAAGATTCTAGTCACAACGCTGACAAAACGGATGGCAGAAGATTTAACAGATTATCTTAGAGAGAATGATGTGAAAGTAAAGTATCTGCATTCCGATATTGATACGCTGGAGAGAATTGAAATTGTCAGAGACCTTCGCATGGGTGTTTTTGACGTACTGGTCGGAATTAACCTGTTAAGAGAGGGACTTGATATTCCAGAAATCACGCTGGTAACTATTTTAGATGCAGATAAAGAAGGATTTTTACGTTCAGAGACGTCGCTTGTGCAGACAATTGGACGTGCAGCACGAAATGCAAAGGGAAGAGTCATTATGTATGCGGATAAAATGACGGATTCCATGAATGCGGCCATTAGTGAAACCAGAAGAAGAAGAAGAATTCAGGATGAATATAATAAAGAACATGGTATTATTCCAAAAACTATTAAAAAAGAAGTCAGAGATTTGATTAAAGTATCTGATGATGCACCAGCTGTAAAAGAAGAAACAAAAGAAATCGAATCTATGAATAAGAAGGAATTAAAAGAAGCGATTCAGAAATGGACGAAGAAGATGAACCAGGCTGCGGCAGAATTGAATTTTGAAGAAGCCGCAAAACTAAGGGATGAATTAAAAGAATTTAAGGTTGCACTTCGAGATTATGATTTGTAAAAAAGTGCAGATAATATACATGTAAAATGGAGAGAAGTAAAATGAAGAAAGATGTAATAAAAATCCGCGGTGCCAAAGAACATAATCTAAAGAATATTGATATAGAAATTCCAAGAGATCAATTTGTGGTACTGACAGGTTTAAGTGGATCAGGAAAATCCTCTTTGGCTTTTGATACCATTTATGCAGAAGGACAGAGAAGATATATGGAATCTTTGTCCTCTTATGCAAGACAGTTCTTAGGACAGATGGAAAAGCCGGATGTTGAAAATATCCAGGGCTTGTCTCCGGCTATTTCGATTGACCAGAAAACGACCAATCGCAATCCCCGTTCCACTGTAGGTACGGTAACAGAAATTTATGATTATCTTAGATTATTGTATGCAAGAATTGGAATTCCCCATTGCCCAAAATGTGGAAAGGTCATTAGCAGACAGACAGTAGATCAGATGGTGGATACCATTATGAAACTTCCAGAACGGACCAGATTTCAACTGTTGGCACCAATTGTAAAAGGAAGAAAGGGACAGCATATAAAGTTATTAGAAAAGATTAAGAGAAATGGGTTTGTTCGCGCAAGAATCGATGGAAATTTATATGACTTGTCAGAAGAAATCAATCTGGACAAAAATAAAAAGCACATAATAGAAGTTGTTGTAGACCGCCTGGTGGTCCGAGAAGGTATCGAAAAGCGCCTGGCAGATTCTATTGAGACAGTTCTTGATCTAGCAGATGGATTACTGATCGTGGATGTGATTGGAGGAGAAGAACTGCACTTTAGTCAGAGTTTTTCTTGTCCAGACTGCGGCATCAGCATAGAGGAAGTGGAGCCAAGAAGCTTTTCTTTTAATAATCCATTTGGAGCCTGTCCGGACTGCTTTGGACTGGGATATAAGATGGAATTTGATGTGGAGCTGATGATTCCAGATCCATCTCTTAGCATTGCAGATGGTGCAATTGCCGTTATGGGATGGCAATCCTGTACGGATAAGAAAAGTTATACCAGAGCAATTTTAGATGCACTTGCAAAAGAATATCAGTTTGATTTAAACATGCCATTTAATGAAATGAGTGAAGAAGCAAGAAATATTATTCTTTATGGAACCAATGGACATTCGGTAAAAGTATATTATAAAGGACAAAGGGGCGAAGGAGTTTATGATGTAGCTTTTGATGGGCTGATCAAGAATGTTCAGAGACGTTACCGGGAATCATCTGAGCGAATGAAGGCAGAATATGAAGCATATATGACAGTAACACCTTGTGATACCTGCCATGGACAACGATTAAAAGCCACTTCACTTGCAGTAACAGTAGGTGGATTAAACATTGCTCAGCTTTGTGATATGAACATTGGCAAGATTGCAGACTTTTTTAAAGAAATTCGGCTAACAGATCGCCAAAAACTCATTGGTGCCCAGATTTTAAAGGAAATTCATGCAAGAATAGGATTTTTGATGGATGTAGGACTGGAATATTTGTCTCTATCCCGGGCTACCGGAACGCTATCAGGCGGAGAAGCACAGAGAATTCGTCTTGCGACCCAGATTGGAAGCGGATTGGTGGGGGTTGCTTACATTTTAGATGAACCAAGTATTGGGCTTCATCAAAGAGATAATGACAAGTTGATCAAAACGCTTAAAAATTTAAAGGATCTGGGAAATACATTAATTGTTGTAGAGCATGATGAAGATACTATGTTAGCAGCAGATCATATTGTAGATATTGGTCCGGGAGCAGGTGAGCATGGAGGAGAGGTTGTTGCGCAAGGCACTCCAGAGGAGATTATGAAAGCACCAAATTCTATTACCGGTGCATATTTAAGCGGAAAAATTAAGATTCCGGTACCAGCTGAGCGTAAGAAGCCAACAGGGTTTTTAAAAGTACTGGGAGCAGCACAAAACAATTTAAAGAATATTGATGTAGAAATTCCTCTGGGAGTTATGACTTGTGTAACCGGTGTATCTGGATCAGGGAAAAGTTCATTAATTAATAGTATTGTATATAAAAGGCTGGCAAAGGATTTGAATCGTGCCAAAATAAAAGCAGGAGCCCACAAAGGGATGGAAGGTGTCCAGCAGTTGGATAAAATTATTGCCATTGATCAGTCTCCAATTGGACGGACACCAAGGTCAAACCCAGCGACTTACACAGGTGTATTTGATCAGATTCGGGAATTATTTGCCATGACCAAGGATGCAAAAGCCAGAGGATATAATAAGGGGCGTTTTAGCTTTAATAAAAAAGGCGGCCGCTGTGAAGCCTGCAGCGGCGATGGAATTATTAAGATTGAGATGCATTTTCTTCCAGATGTTTATGTACCATGTGAAGTGTGCAATGGAAAACGTTATAATAGAGAAACGCTGGAAGTAAGATACAAAGGGAAGAGTATTTATGATGTACTGGATATGACCGTAGAAGAAGCATGTAAATTCTTTGAAAATGTACCAAGTATTTATCGAAAGATCAAGACTTTATATGACGTAGGGTTATCTTATATTTGTTTAGGGCAGCCATCCACAACATTATCAGGGGGAGAAGCACAAAGAATCAAACTTGCTACAGAATTAAGCAGAAGAAGTACAGGGAAGACCATTTATATTCTGGATGAACCTACCACAGGACTCCATTTTGCGGATGTTCATAAACTGGTAGATATTTTAAGAAAGCTGAGTGAAGGTGGAAATACCGTTGTTGTTATTGAGCATAATCTGGAAGTAATTAAGACAGCAGATTATATTATTGATATGGGGCCAGAAGGTGGCGATGGCGGCGGAACAGTCATTGCTCAGGGAACACCAGAAGAAATTTGTGAAGTTAAAGAATCTTATACGGGACAGTTCTTGAAGAAGTATCTCAATTAAATAACAAAAGCAGCTGATGAATACAGGATTCTCAGCTGCTTTTCCTATTATTCCATTTGCTTTCCTAAAAAAAGTGCACCAGTTTTTGCTACGCTTAAAGCTTCATCATTATCTTGGTTTAATATGATTATACTGCCAATTGCATCTCCCTGGCAGATAATAGTAGCGGCAATTTGTTTTTTGGAAAGAAGTTCTACAGAATCGATGAGCGACGGAAAATTTGTCTCATCTGATTTTGTAGAAGCGGTTCTTCGTTCTTGAATAAAAGTTTCTAAAGACTTATGAACCATTTTTCCAAAAAACATTTTTTTGTCTGGGCCAGCAGCAGCGAGAAAGGTATCGTGGTCACTGACACATACGGTAGTATTTAATATTTGAGAAGCAGCTTCGCAAAACTGCTGGGCAAAAGACCCTAATTCTCCGATAGGAGAATATTTTTTTAAAATAATTTCGCCATCCCGGTCTGTAAAAATTTCTAAGGGATCTCCTTCACGTATTCTTAAAGTTCGTCGTATTTCTTTTGGAACGACTACCCGTCCCAGATCATCGATACGGCGTACAATTCCTGTTGCTTTCATATTAAAAATTCCTCCATTTACTGTACTTTTCCTTAGTTGGAAATAGTATCTGTAAATAGAAAAATTTTATACTTAATCTTTCTTCTTATATGTTTCCATGTACACATCAATTTCTTGAAGACTTCGGAAATGATTATTTATATAAACCTGTTGTTCTTCCTCGCTTGCCCATTGATAGCCTGTGTTTTTTGCATGCAGGCTTTTGAGGCTGGCACAAATCACCCCATGTACGTTATATGGACCATTCATCATGCAAACTGCGTGTTCATCCGTAACATATGTAAACCACTTTCCGCCTCTTCGAAAACATCCTCTGTGGTCTGGCACACATTTTAATTCATTAACAGAAAAGGAGATTCCTTTGACATAATTTTCTATTGCTGTTAGAATTTCTCCCGCTTCATTCGAATTTTCTTTTCTCATAGTTTTCCATCTTCTCTCTTAAAACATTCTATTTTTCATTTAAAAAGGATAATCACTCTCTCTTTTGATAAACTGATTCAGCTCCTTCATCAAATTATTTCCCTTTGCGAAAGCAATCTCATAATGCAAATTTTCCCTGCCAAATTGCAGCTCCACTTTTATCTTTCCATGCCAGTCTTTTGCATCATCTACATGGGATTCACAGTTCTGAATCAGTCGTTTCAGGCACTGCTTTTCTCCTTTTTTCAGATGTCTACAATAAGTGCTTCCTTCCCATTTTTCACAGGTATAGATAATCTTGTACTGGATTTCTGATCTGCTTTTTAACTGATTCACTGCCATAAATCTGGTTAGCTTACTTAAATTTCGTTTGATTCCATCCGGCAGGGTTAATTTTTTCGGTTCTTCCCAATCCCACTCAAGGGCAATATTTTTGACTTGTGCCGGCTTGGAAAATGGCAGTCTGCATTTGAAGTTTCTAGCATAAATTGTACGATATTTCGGATTTTTTAGCAGAAGTTCCTTGCCGCCTCCAGCCAATATATGTTTGAAAAGTTCCTTCTCTTTCGGGTCATTGAGATGGGAAAGTACAAATTTTGTATCTGTTTCCGTAAGGAGGTTCTTTGTTAATCTGCGGTATTCACCTCTTGGTCCATACCATGTCTGAACCCGATAAAGCTTTCCTTCGTTTAGATTCAGGCTAATCTCATCTATAAATTCATAGGGTTTCGTCTCCAGACAGGCAACCTCATGAGGAATGTCAAGCAATCCCAGTTCTTCTTCAAAATACCTCTGCTCATCGTGGTAAACCACTTTCGTTCCCACAATGTGATAGCTCGGATCGATTCCCGGCAGAATGCCTTTTTCGCATTGAGCATTTTCTAGTTCTGTTATTTTTTCCACATGATTTTTCAGCCACGGAGTGTCTTTGAATACATCACTCTGTATCACTGGACTGCTGCCACAGAAATCTATGTGCTCTAGTGCTGTACAACCAGCAAATGCCTCTTTTTCCATCAATGCAAGTTTTGGTGAATAGGTAAACGCCAAAAGGTTCACGCAGTGCTTAAATGCAAGCTCACCGATCCCTCTCGTGTTTTTGGGAATCTCTATTCTATACAGACTACTGCAATTGTAAAATACATAGGCTTCCATTACCTTCAGCCTTCCCGGCAGCATCACCTGCGCCAAAGATGTGCATCCTTCAAATGTCCGAAACGGCAGTATATTCATTCCATCCGGAAGTTTCACACTGATCAGCTTTCCACATCCTGGAAATATCTTTGCTCCAAATACCTTTACAGAATTTGGAATCTGGATTTTTGTCAAACAGGTGCCTTCAAATGCCATCTCGTCAACCTTTTTGATTCCATTCGGTATGAAACAACTACATCTTCCACTTCCGAGATAGCGATATATCGTATCCCCACCATCTATCAACAGCAGATTTCCAATTTTTTTCAGATACGGATTTTTGGGATCTACTACAATTTCGGTCTTTCCGACACTGCCAAACACACGCATGCCAAGGTATCTTACATTTTTACGAAGGCTCATACAATGGAATACCGGTAAATTCCATGTTTTTTTCATCAAATTTCCAATGAATTTCTGACCAGTTTTCACCTTCTGCTCCCAGATATGATAGACATTTTTGGATATAGTGCTGCATCTGTTCACCCCGAATATCGTAAACCTTTGCAAGTCTGCGAATGGCCTCTTCCCACGATTCTTTTCTTCTGTCATAGACTGCTTTATATCTTGCATTTGGATGGATATGATAGGTCCAGTTTCCATCTTCAACTTTGTCACGGACCTTCTGCCAGTTTTGTTCCAGCCTGCTGAGATTTTCCCGTTCGTAATGCTGTCCCCATTTTTTTGCAATTGATTCCAGCAGATACCAACGGAATGCTTCTGTATCGGATCCAGAAAAAAGCGGCACCATACCATATTCTCTGTCTCTGGGTTCTGCAGCAAAATACTCCCGATTCGCTGCATCGTAACCGAAACTCATCGGCAATATGTATGGTTTTTTGAGGAATTCCTCGGAAATTCCCATTCTGGCAATATCGTTGTCCAACTGTGCTGTGAGAGGACCGCAGGAAGAAAATATAGAGGTTGTTTTTTCTGGTACTTTTGTATTCATTACCTTTGTTTTTGCAGCAATCATCATCAATGCTTTTTCCTTTTTGGGTATGGAATCCATTCCCTTTCGACCGACAGTCAGTATAGATACCAGAGTTTCATCGCTAAGATCGGTGGTGTTTCTACGAAGCACAAAATATCTGCTATTGCCGACACTATTAAAAAAACTCACCCTTCCTTCCCGATAAGTGAGGACATAACACCCATTTAATTCATTTCCGTCCTGCAAAAGTTCTAAAGATTTCCAGTTATATGCATGATTATCCACATAGCCATCTTCATTGATTTTAAAAGGCTCTTTCTCATCGAAAATTGTACGGACTTTTTTACGGAACAGAGAACTTGGATAACGTCCGTCAATCCAACAGCCATATGGAATCGTTTCGAATTTCTTTTTATGATAATCATAAGTCCAAAACCCAAGATTTTCTCCTGTATTCAGGGAATCCAGATGGATCTGCACATAATTTTTTAGGCGTTGATCATAAAAAGGAAAGACTTTCTCCAGTGCCTGAATGCTGATTTCGTATATTTCTTCCGGATCTTCAGACTCCTGTTTTCCCCAGAGTTCTGCCATATGACACAGCACTCTCCAGCGATATTCCTCTTCCTCACAATCCGTTCGCAGTGGAATATTTTTTTGTTTTTTCCAGAAATCTTTCGGGATTTCCATAAGAGCCAGGTCTTTCTGGAGATTCTCTGAAAATCCATTTTTATCTTGTTTTAAAAATTTATCAATTTCCGCCAGACTCCTGAAATTTTTTTCACTTAATGCTTCCATACAGATATCGCAATAGTTTTTTCCATTTACCACGTATCGTTCAGATTTTTTCAACAATTTCAAATCAATACCGCATCGTTCACATATAAAGGTTTTCTTTTTCAAGAAATTAAAAATTTTCATAGATATACAGATGTTTCATTCAATCATATCTGCATATGGTATAAGTATTTAACATATTATAACATGACAGTGAAAAGGTAGAAATGATTACTTTCAAATTCAAAGTAATCGCGCCTGATTTTTTTGTAAAACAAAAAACGTATCATACAATTACCAATTAAAATCAGTGATTTGCATGATACGTTTTCGCTTAATAAAACGTAAGTGTTGTTTTTTCTCTGTTAACTAAAGTTAACAGCCCTATCTTATTCGTCGATGCTAAAGTTATCTTTGCCTACAAAGCAAAGAGGGCATTCAAAATCTTCTGGAAGATCTTCAAATTTTGTACCAGGTGCAATCCCATTATCTGGATCACCCACAGCTTCGTCATAAACCCAACCACAAACATCGCATACATATTTTTTCATTTCTAATTACCTCCATATAAATTTTAGATTCCTACAGTTTGAGGAATTGTTAATATATTTAATAATATAATATATTTTAACCGTTTAAAAGCATCTCTTATCTTTACAATCCTCTGCAGTGCCATAGTGGCAGCAGAGTTCATTGGGACATTGATTTGTTTCGAAAAATTCAACAATATTTTTTGCTGTTGTTTCAGCAATATTTTCTAGTGCCTCTTTGGTCAAAAAAGCCTGGTGAGAGGTTACGATCACATTTGGCATGGAAATAAGGCGGGCCAGTGTATCGTCCTCTATAATATCTCCAGAATTGTCCTCGAAAAAGAGATTGGATTCTTCCTCGTACACATCTAAGCAGGCAGCTCCTACTTTTCGGGATTTGATGCCTGTTAGAAGTGCTTCTGCATCCACTAAAGCACCTCTTGATGTATTTAAAAGTACCACACCCTGCTTGCATTTATTTAATGCATCTTTATTAATGATATGGTGGGTATCTTCTGTTAAAGGGCAGTGCAATGAAATAATATCACTGTTTGCAAACAATTCATCCAGTTCCACATACCTTATAGTATTTCCATTATCCAGTCCTTTAGTAGGAAATTTATCATAAGCTAAAACATTCATGCCGAAACCACGACAGATGTGAATAAACACTCGACCGATTCGACCTGTTCCGATGACACCGATTGTCTTTCCATGAAGATCAAATCCTGTGAGTCCAGATAGGCTAAAATTGAAATCTTTAGAGCGGATATACGCTTTGTGAATATGGCGAACGGATGTCAGAAGCAAAGCCATCGCATGCTCGGCCACCGCATAAGGGGAATATGCAGGAACACGCAATACATGAATTTTTCCAAAAGCATAGTTGACATCTACATTGTTAAAACCAGCACAACGCAGTGCCAGTACCTGAACTCCCATTTCAGCTAAACGGTCAATGACAGTAGCATTTATGGTGTCATTCACAAAAGCACATATACCATCATATCCTTGTGCTAAATTGACGGTATCTTCATTTAATTTGGTTTCAAAATATTTAAATGTTATTCCATATTGTTTTCCATATTTATTAAAAGAAGCTTTATCATAAGGTTTTGTATCAAAAAAAGCGATTTTCATTCTTACATCTCCTTTCTTTTATGGGATTATTATAGTATAATAAAAATCATAAATATGTTGAAATTTCAACAAATGGAGAAAAATTATGAAAAAATATTTTAAAGTTTTACGGCAGTGCCCACTCTTTTATTGGATTGAAGATGAAAGCTTGATAAAAATGATTCAGTGTCTTGGAGCAAAGATTGAGATTTTTGATAAAAAGTATACGATTATGGCTGAAGGGACGCCAGCAAAATACGTTGGGATTGTATTATCCGGATCTGCACAGATAATTCAGATTGATTATTATGGGAACAGAAGCATTCTTGGCAGTATAAGACCTTCTGAGATTTTTGCAGAGGCTTTTGCATGCGCAGAGGTTTCTTCGATTCCGGTAACTGTAATAGCAAATGAACCATGCGAAGTCATGTTGATTGATTGCAATCATATTTTACATACTTGTTCAAACAATTGTGGTTTTCATCAACAATTGATTTTCAATTTAATGAAGGATCTTGCTACAAAGACATTGTTAATGAACCAGAAGCTGGAAATTATCTCAAAGCGTTCTACGAGAGATAAATTAATGGCATACCTGATGTTTCAGGCGAAGAAAGCGAAAAGTAACAGTTTTGATATTCCGTTTGACCGTCAAGAACTGGCAGATTACCTTGAAGTCAATCGAAGCGGTCTGTCTGTAGAAATCAGTAAATTGCGTGATGAAGGAATTCTTGATAGTCATAGGAAACATTTTGAACTATTTTGTGAGAAACAGGATTATTTTTTATAATGATTAAATTGCTTTTCGATATCAAGCTATACTGTTTCTTTATTGGAGGAATAAAATGAAAGACAGCATATTTTGTAAGGTATGCTGTCTTTTGAGTATTATCTTTATGCGAGAATCTTCTTAAGATCTCTTTCCGGTGTACTGATAGGAGAAATGTTGTAGTTTTCTACAAGAAAATTCAGTATATTCGGAGATATGAATGCTGGAAGTGAAGGTCCGAGAAAAATATTCTTAATGCCCAGGTGCAGAAGCGTCAATAAGATGCAGACTGCTTTCTGCTCGTACCAGGAAAGGACCATTGACAATGGCAGATCATTTATGTCACAATCAAAGGCTTCTGCAAGAGCTTCAGCAACTTTTATTGCACTGTAGGCATCGTTGCACTGTCCCATATCCATAATGCGTGGCAAATCGCCGATGGTGCCAAAATCGAGGTCGTTGAAACGGTACTTTCCACAAGCAAGTGTTAAAATAATGCTGTCATCAGGTGTCTGTTTTACAAACTCCGTATAGTAATTGCGGTCAGCCTTTGCACCATCACATCCACCTACAAGGAAGAAATGCTTAATTGCTCCTGCTTTAACGGCTTCTATCACCTTATCAGCAACCGATAAGACAGTATTGTGAGCAAAACCAGTCATGACCTTGTCGCCGCCATTGATACCGGTTAAATGCATATCGGTGGAATAACCGCCAAGCTTAAGTGCTTTTTCAATCACAGGAGTAAAATCCTTATGTTCTCCGATATGAATCAGTTCCGGATAGGATACGGCTTCGGTCGTAAACACGCGGTCGGCATAGCTTGCTTTTGGCGGCATTAGACAGTTGGTGGTAAATAGAACTGGAGCGGGAATATCAGAAAATTCCTTTTGTTGATTTTGCCAGGCTGTTCCGAAGTTACCCTTTAAGTGATCATATTTTTTCAGCTCGGGATAAGCGTGCGCTGGAAGCATCTCTCCGTGGGTATAGATATTGATGCCTTTCCCTTCCGTCTGTACCAAGAGCTGTTTGAGATCATATAAATCGTGACCGGAAATAATAATAAACGGTCCTTTTTCAATGGTCAACGTCACTTCAGTAGGAATCGGATTACCATAGGTTTCTGTATTGGCTTTATCAAGCAGAGCCATGCATTTTAAATTAACTTCTCCGACTTCCATAACAATAGGGAGCAGTTCCTCCAGACCCCAATCCTCCATTCCAATTGCAAATAGAGCCTTATAGAAGAATCTGTTTACATCTTCATCGGTATAGCCAAGGACGGCAGCGTGATAAGCATATGCTGCCATACCTCTGATGCCAAATAAAATCATAGACTTGAGAGAGCGAATATCCTCGTTCCCAGTCCACAGCTTTTGCATATCGTAATTATTATTTTTTCCGCAGGAAGAAACACAAGTGTAGCATTCGGGAATGAGCTTTTTCTTTTCCTCTTCTACACGATTGATAAGCTGGATAATTGTTTCATTATTGAAGTTTACATTGGTAATGGTTGTGAAGAGACCTTCTAATATGACTCTATCAGTAGTTACGGAAATAAATGCTTCATTACCTTCGGTGGCACGAGCCAGACCGATTAATGCTCCCGTAAGTTTATCTTGAAGTTCGGCAGTATCCGCTCTTTTACCGCATACACCTGCGGCGCCTATACAGCCCTTGCATCCTGCAGTCTGTTCACACTGAAAACAAAACATCTGATTATTCATTTTGAAATCCTCCTATTATTTGATCGAATGTTTTTATATCTTTATGATTTATTGAACTATCTTAACTCTTATATCTTGATTGTCTGAGGTTATGATATTATAATGATAAAAACAAATCAGTTGTTTTTACAACGGAAAGGGGATTTTTATGAAGAAATATATTCCTGTACTCAAAAGGACGCAGCTTTTTGCCGGAGTCGGTGAAGATGATATTGCTGCAATGCTTAGCTGCCTGCAGGCAAAATTTTATACCTATAAAAAAGGCGAATATGTATTTCGCCAGGGTGAGCATTTGAACAATATTACCGTTTTGGTAGAAGGCAATCTTCATATTCAAAGAGATGATTATTGGGGAAACCGCAGTATTATCCATTCCATTGGTATTGGTGAGATGTTTGGAGAGGCCTATGTTGCACCTGACAGTGGTGCAATCTTAAATGATGTTGTGGCCGTTCGTGACAGCGCAGTAATTTTCTTTGATGTGGCAAGAATATTGATGGTCTGTTCCTCAACTTGTAAATTTCATTCGACAGTGGTGCAGAATTTATTTTTTGCCATATCAGAAAAAAACAGAAAGTTAGTGCAGAAACTTGCTCATATGGAAAAACGCTCAATAAGGAAAAAGTTAATTTCTTATCTTTCGGAGGAAGCCAAGCGCCAGAACAGTGGGTCATTTACCATTCCGTTCAATCGGCAGCAGCTTGCAGACTTTTTGTCTGTTGACCGTAGTGCTATGTCAAATGAATTATGTAAGATGCGCGACGAAGGCCTTTTGATTTTTGAAAAAAATAAATTTACATTACTATAAAAAGCCAGATGAGCATAAATAAACTCATCTGACTTTTATTTAAGTTTATTGAAAAGAAATCGTTCAGAAATTAGTTCAATTGCATAAAGCGCAAGAGCATTGTCACTTTTTTGTTTATTAAAAATATAGTCATTGTAGTACAGTATCAAAAAAACTTTGCAAAAGCAAGTTTGAAAAATATTTTTATATGTGAGTTGATTTTTGATGTACATTGACTTATAAAAAATGGATAATTATAATGATATCTAAATCATCCGG
>JAXJPR010000028.1:0-1732 GCA_036311565.1 Lachnospiraceae bacterium | reverse complement strand
GAAGCATGGATCGAAGGAAGCTACCAGAAATTATGGCAGGCACTTACATTATCTAAAACAGTTCCTAGCGCAAAAGTTGCAAAACTGATCTTAGATGATTTAATTGAAGCTAACAAAGATTTCTGGCCAGAATTAAAGTAAGAATAAAAGAAAGCAGGTAAGTTTATGGTTAATACGATAAAAAACAACAAGTTAGACCGTTATTTCAATATAGCAAAAGTTTTACTGACTATCTCACCTTTTGTAGGTATTGCCTACATCATGATGAGTGCCTCAAAAGCAGGCGGTGATATTGCCCTTGCTTTATCTCAAAACCCAGACCTCACGGTTTTGTTTCTAGTATGTATGATTAATCCTTTTATTGCATACCTTTTAATTTTCATGCATCGGAAACTAAACGAAGGAGATCCATCCTATGCCGTTGTAAATCTTGTTTTGTTAGTGGTTGCTGAAGTGTTGTTGCAAAACTTGATTTATATTCTCCTTCTAGGCTTTATTCTTTTTAAAACTTTGCGTACTTACAATCTTTCTATTAAAGAAAGCTTTGCAGACAAACACGGCATCCATTTGTTAAGTACTATTTCAGGAAGCTTAGTTGTTATCGTATTAACCGGTATCTGCCTGTTTGCACAGATTAGAATAGGACTATAATAAATTCCATACCTCAATCTACATAAAATATCTTAATCCGGTATTTCACCTGAATGAAATACCGGATTTTTTAATAAAGAAAGGATCCTTATATTATGAAAAAACAAATATTTTATTGCATCATAGGCATTTTAATAATAGGTCTGGGGTCTTCCATATGTAAACTGGGACAAGTGGGAATCGATCCATGTACTGCTATGAATAATGGAATCGCATTACAAATCCATTTAACTCTCGGAATTACGATGATGACCGTTCAGTTAATTTTACTTATTTTTGTATTCTTTTTCAAAAAAAGCTATATTGGATTAGGAACCTTTATAAATGGACTGTTTATTGGTTATATTATCGATGCCTTTACTACCCTTTTGACCCATTTCTTTCCTGCCCATCCCTCACTTGCTTTGCAGATTTCTTGTATGATCATGGGTGTTTTATTTATCACTTTAGGAGTCTCACTCTATTTTACTGGAGATCTTGGCCTCTCTCCTTATGACGCTGTAGGTAAGATCCTAAGTGAACGAACTCCTTTTTCCTATTCTGCATGCCGGATTTTTACTGATGCTGCCTGCGCTGCTCTGGCTATTTTTCTCCATGGTCCTATTGGATTTGGAACAATCATCATCGCTTGTTTCACTGGTCCTCTTATTCAGTTTTGGAACAAGAATTTTAGCCAGCCCCTTTTTGAAAAAGATTTCTTCTGCTTGTGATTTTTCACACATTTTGTTCAAAAACACGGCTTTTCCAAACCTTCCCTAAAGGCCCCGGACCTATTGTATTTCCTTCTTTTCCGATGTAACATAAAGCTATAAATAAAACACGAAATACAAATTATCAGGAGGTTTTCTAGAGATGACTAATAAAAAATATTCTATTACTGTTGCTGGTGGCGGAAGCACATTTACACCAGGTATCGTATTAATGCTTTTAGAACATATGGATCGTTTCCCTATCCGTTCTATCAAATTCTATGATAACGATGCCCAGCGTCAGGAAACTGTTGCTAAAGCATGTGAGATTTACTTAAAAGAACATGCCCCTGAAGTTGCTTTCGGATACACGACAGATCCTGAAACTGCTT
>JAXJPR010000027.1:0-6874 GCA_036311565.1 Lachnospiraceae bacterium | reverse complement strand
ATCCTTTTACTGTTTTAGGTTGTTGATTTCTCAACGTCCGTCCATCTTTTTCGAAAGATGGTGAAAATCTCATTAGAATTTTCAAGGATCTGTGATTGTTCAGTTTTCAATGTTCGTCATTCGCATTTGGAAAAAATCCAACGGAGAAGGAGGGATTTGAACCCTCGCGCCGCTATTAACGACCTACTCCCTTTCCAGGGGAGCCCCTTCAGCCACTTGGGTACTTCTCCAAGCGAACTAAATGTGTTACAGTATGAATTTGTAACCAACGGAGAAGGTGGGATTCGAACCCACGGTCCCTTTCGGAATCACTAGTTTTCAAGACTAGCTCCTTAAACCACTCGGACACCTCTCCATACGCTTTCGACATTTTTTCTTCGTTAGCGACTTTGATATTTTATCAAGTCTTTCATCACTTGTCAAGAGTTTTTTTAAAGTTTTTTATTTTTTCTTTAATTTTCCCTCTTTATCAGCAACATTTGATATATTATCATGTTTTTTGTCACTTGTCAACATTTTTCTCAATTTTCCAAATTGTTTTACTTTGTTTTCATCAGCGACAGTTGATATATTATCAAATTCATTCAAATATGTCAACACCTTTTTTTAATTTTTTTTTATTTTTTTGAAATATCCCTATTCCTTTTTCTTTAAAAGATATAATTTCATCTGAAACCAGATAATTTTGTCATGAACAAGATGAAGTACATGGAAAATCTTTCTGGTCTTAAATAGAACTCTGGATATCCTAACATCTTCTGGAGTCGTAATCTTAATATTATCATAAGATCCTTCAATCAATTTCACTCTATGCCCACTATATTTTTCCACTACCATAGCATCATCGGTAGCTGTCGTATCTTCAGACTCAATTAAATCCTCATAGGCATTTTTCACAAGTTGATATTCGAAACTTTGCGGAGTCTGAACAATCCATAAAGACTTCCGAGGAGGTGTTTCTTTTGCATATTCCTCTTCATCAATTACCTTAATCGTATCTTTTGCAGGCATTCCAACAACGCAGGCGCCATATTTTATAGCTCCTGCAATAGAATCTGAAACAATTTTCCGGTTAATCATCGGACGTGCTCCATCATGAATCAGCACATAGTCTGCATCTTTAATCGCCTGAAGCCCTCTATACACCGATTCATAGCGTTCGCATCCTCCTGCCACAATTTGTGTCACCTTTGTAAACCGGTATCGTTCTACAATATATTTTTGACAATATTCAATCTCATCTGCCCCAGTAACCAGCACAATTTCATCTACTTCACTTTCTTGAAATGTTTTCAATGAATGATATACCATTGGGCGTGATTTAATAATCATATATTGCTTTGGTATTCCACTCCCCATTCGTTTTCCTTCACCAGCAGCTAATACAATTGCAACAATTTTTTTCTTCATTTGTACTTCCTCCCTGGGCACTCTGCATGCACCCTTTGCATGTACCAATATTAACGCTCTCCAATTTTCAGATTCGGTACAGCATTTAAGTCAAGCCCATGTCTAACTCCCTTTTTATATTCATAATAACCTGCTGCACCAATCATGGCCGCATTATCTGTGCAAAGAATAGGAGAAGGATGATAAAACTTCAGATGATTCTTCTCACATTTTTCTATCATTTTTTTTCGCAATGCCTGATTGGATGCAACTCCTCCTGCAATCGCTACTTTATTCATACCGTGTTCAATCGCTGCATTAACAGCATGTTCTGAAAGAACTTCCACCACCGCTTCCTGAAAAGAAGCAGCCACATCTGCACAATTGATTTCTACCCCCTGCATTTTACATTTATTAAGATAGTTTAGTACTGCTGATTTTAAACCACTAAAACTAAAATCATTTGGTGCGCCTTCCACTTTCGCCCGTGGAAATGCGATCGCTTTTGGATTTCCTTCCTTTGAAAGTTTATCTATTTTAGGGCCTCCTGGATAACCAAGGCCAATGGCTCTTGCTACTTTATCAAACGCTTCTCCTGCTGCATCATCTCTGGTTCGGCCAATAATTTCATATTCGCCATAATCTACTACTTTTACTAGATGAGAATGTCCTCCAGATGCGACCAGACACATAAATGGTGGTTCTAAATCCGGATGTTCAATATAATTGGCACAAATATGCCCTTCAATATGATGGACACCTACTAATGGTTTTTGCTTTGCATAAGCAATCGCTTTTGCTTCTGCTACTCCTACCAGAAGTGCCCCTACCAGTCCAGGTCCATATGTGACACAGACTGCATCAATAGTATCCAGGGTTTCACCCGCAGTTTCTAAAGCTTCTTCAATTACCTGATTAATTTTCTCAATGTGTTTTCTGGATGCAATTTCCGGAACAACACCTCCATATAATTTATGAAGTTCAATCTGTGACGAAATAATATTTGACTTTACATATCTTCCATTTACTACAACTGCTGCTGCAGTTTCATCACAGGAAGACTCAATGGCTAAAATTTTTACTTGTTCTTCCATATATCTTCTTCTCCTAACATTCCTCATTTTCAAATAACAGCGTTACTGACTTTCCATCTTTGCCCGCCTTTGCTGCTGGAAAAATTTCCTTTACTTTTCCCATAAATGGTTCTGGACGTACCAGAGACGGACTATAATGGGTCAACCACATTTCATTTACGTCAGCTGTTTTTGCCAGTCTTGCAGCTTCATAAAAGGTCATATGCTTATATTCTTTGGCCTTTTTTTCTTTTCCTTCTTCACCATACATACCTTCACATATAAATAAATCTGCACCTTGGGCATGATCAGAAATGTTAGAAACCGGCCGGCTGTCTGTACAATATGTTACTTTCAGCCCTTTTCGTGTTTCACCAAGCACCATGTCTGGTGTATAAATAATACCATCTGCTTCTATCGTTTCACCTTTTTGGAGGCGACTCCAATATGGCATTGGTATTTGATTCTTTTTTGCTTTCTCAACGTCAAATTTACCTGCACGCTTTACTTTGATACTGTATCCATAGCAGATAATATTATGCTGCACGCGAAATGCTTCGATTTCATAACCATTCATTGGTATTGTCTGACTGTTTTCACTTAACTCCAAAAATTTAATCTCAAATGGAAGATCCGGTGCTATGGTTCTCAATGCAGTAACCACCCTTTCCAACCCTTTGGGCCCTATCATAAGTACTGGCTCTTTTCGTTCTGCATTTCCTAAAGTCAGTAACAGACCTGGAAGACCACTGATATGATCTGCATGATAATGAGTAAAGCAAATCACATCTACCGGCTTTACGCTCCATCCTTTCTCTTTAATCGCAACCTGGGTTCCTTCTCCACAATCAATCAAAACACTGCTTCCATTACATCTGGCCATCAGTGCCGTTAGACGGCGGTAAGGAAGGGGCATCATCCCTCCTGTTCCCAGTAAACATATATCTAACATATTTATACCTCTGTTATTTCTTTAACCTCCACAGGAATTTCTAATACAGAAAGTAATTTATCATAGCATTCTTCACAAAGACAAAATTCATGCAATTCCAAATCTTTGCTGCTAAAATATCCCCATTCCTTTTTTACATGTAAAAAATCCTGTTGTTTATCATTGATTTTTCTTCCGCAGCCATTACAAATATAAATCTGTTTCATGAATAATTCCTCCCGATAAATAGAAATTGTAAAAAAACAAATTTCGATGTTTTTTACAAGCTCATTATATCTGCCTAATGACTGCTTTTCTAGTGGGAAATGCTGACATCCTTATTTTTACAATTGTTTCATATAAAGCACTGCATTTTCATCTGGATTTTTATAATAACGTTTCCGGATTCCTATGTTCCCAAATTCCAGCTTTTCATATAATCTTCTGGCCGAATAATTGGATTCTCTTACTTCCAGAAAAACCGAATGAATGCCTCTTGTTTTCCAATAGGAAAAACCTTTCTCTAAAAGCATTTTCCCATAAGCCCTGCCTCTCTCTTCTTTTAAAACTCCGATTTTCTGTACTTCACCTTCGTCTCCCGCAGATGATATAAGAAGGAACCCCTTAATCGTTTCTTCCTCTTCTAATACAATGCACCGGTACTGTTCCATCGAAAGTGAGTTTTTCCAGCTTTTTTCACTCCAGGCACTGGTAAAACAAGCTTGATCCAAATGTAAAATTTGTGGAAAATCATTTTCTTTATACATTCTGACCAGCATTTTTTGCTTCCCGTTCTCTTTCAGCCTGAGATTTACGAAGATATTCCGGTCCATGTTCTCTGGCAGATTCGATTTTTCCTTGTTTATAGTATTCCATAGCCAACGCTCCTACTGCCCCTGCTCTTTGTCTGCTCAAATGAGCTGGTGAAAAAGACACTGGCACTTGAATATTTTCCTTAATGGTCTCCCTAAATACTGGTACACCATCTCCCAAAAAGACAATCGGTTGTCCCAATTGATTCAGGGCTTCAATGGTTTCCTCAATGCTTCTGGCACACTGTTCTTCTACTACTTTAAATTCTTCGTCTTCCCAACAATAAATACCCGTATATACCTGATTTCTACGGGCATCCATAATCGGACAAATATATGCCTTTGTGTCATATAAATTATAAGCAATGGCATCTACTGTAGGAACCGATACAATTGGTTTGTCCAAAGCCAGTCCAAGTCCTTTTGCAGTGGCAGATCCGATACGAAGCCCAGTAAAAGACCCTGGTCCTTTTGCAATGGCTATAGCATCAATTTCATTTAAATCTACTTCTGTCATTTTTACTATCTCATCTAACATTGGAAGTAATGTCTGTGAATGTGTCTTTTTATGATTAATGGTATATTCTCCAATGAGTGTTTCTTCTTCCATAACTGCTACAGATGCAACCAGTCCGGAACTATCTAATACTAATAATTTCATCTATCGTTCCTCCACTGTAATTTTTCGATAATCAAATCCTTTTTCTAAATCTTTTTCAATGGTCACGGTCAAATAATGGGTTGGAAGAATTTCTTCAATCAAATTTGCCCATTCAATGAGGCATACCCCATCTCCATAGACATAATCTTCATAACCAATTTCATCCATTTCTTCTATATCACCAATTCGATATACATCAAAATGATAAAACGGGATTCTACCGTCTTCATATACCTGTACGATGGTAAAAGTAGGACTGTTAATAGGTTCTTTAATCCCCAATCCTTCGGCAAACCCCTGAGTAAAAACAGTTTTTCCCACGCCCAGATCTCCATATAAACAAAATACCTGTCCCGTCCCTGCCTCTGTCGCAAGTTTCTTACCTAATTCATAGGTATCTTTTGTATTCAAACTTTCAATAATCATGATTACCCTCTCATTCTCTTTGGTAATTGTACTGCATTCCGATCAATGTGATCCAGAACATAATTCATAATTTCTTTTTCCTGTTCTCCCATATCTTTTTTCGGCCATAAGAATGCATTAATTCTTGTTGTATATAACATATAAAGGGAACCACTTTCTTTAATCTGTACGATTCTGTCCCAGGGAATACCCCCTTCTTGTTCTCCTACATAAAGCTTAATTCCTTCTTCTTCCAGCTCATATTCCATGATATTCTTATATGCAGGATTAGTCAGACTCTGCTTCTTTGCTTTTGTATACAACATAACAGGATTTACCACGGTAAACAACAGAGCAAGAAATCCAAGTACGATCATTTTTGTTTCATTACCTGCAAATTCTGGCAGTCCTTTCAGGAACATCACTGCCGCCCAAAGACTAATAACAAGACCTATTTTTCCGCTTAATCCGGCATAGGAATGACGGATTAAAAATTGAAATAATTCATTTGTTTTTATTTTTGTTTTAAATTTCACTTAAAATCTCTCCTAGTATTCATTTCTTTATTGAAACTATTATAACTCATGCTATTCTATTTTTCTATCTCCTTTTTCTTGTCGCTATGGACGATGAAATGTACATGGAAGTCCCGTCAGGCATTTTCCGCATACTTCTGATCCAGAATCTGCTGCTTCTTCTCCATAGTGATCAGCATAAGATTTTCCAAATTGGTTATGTACTTTTGCATTTTCCAGACATTGACCAAAACATCGATAACGATCGAAACCTTTTGTCGTCAATGCTTTAACCGGGCATCGCTTGATGCAAAGTCCACAGCCCTCATTCCGTTTGTAAAGGCAAAACTCTTCTTCCTTCGGTTTATCTGATTTAATCGGAAGGTTCGTTACTAATACATTAAAACGCCCTGCACACCCACGCTCTGTAATCAGCATATTATTCAAGCCAAAAGTTCCCAATCCTGCTGCATATGCAAGATGACGAAAAGACCAGTGGCTGATTACTTCTTCCCGGTAAAAAACAGCCGCTTCCGGAGCCATCATGGCCTTATATCCCAGCTGTCCAATAAACCGTATCATATGCTCATTAATCTTTAAGAAAAATGCATTGGTTTCTTCATAGATTCTTGCCCAATCTTTAGAAGCCAATCCCTGTTGTTCATTACTTTTTGCCACCCATTGCTGAAATGGCAAAAAATATACCAGCACAGCCGTAGCATCCTTGATAACATCTTCAGGCATCTGATGCTCTTTATGAACGATTTTTTTTAAATTTCTTACATACGGATGATAAGCATCTGCAAATCCGACCAATGGCTGTTGAAAACGTTTTTCTTCTCTATTTTTTTCTTCCTCTTCTACGAACCGAATAAGTTCTTTACAAATTAATTCCTTCATTGTTTTATTTTCTCCATTTTCATTTTTACGACCATATCGTCTAAAAAATCCGGATGATTTAGATATCATTATAATTATCCATTTTTTATAAGTCAATGTACATCAAAAATCAACTCACATATAAAAATATTTTTCAAACTTGCTTTTGCAAAGTTTTTTTGATACTGTACTACAATGACTATATTTTT
>JAXJPR010000026.1:0-18830 GCA_036311565.1 Lachnospiraceae bacterium | reverse complement strand
GGAGCTAATAACAGTCTAAAATACAAACCATTTATGGTAAGAAACATAAAAGTTGTCAATACAGAGAAAAATGACACCGAGAACGATGTTCTCGGTGTCGCTTTGTCTACAGTCTGAAGCGGATTTATCCGCTTTTTTTTATTTCAATAAAAAGGACGGGGGTATGTTCTGGAAAAAAAACATATCTGGGGTTGAAGATTGGAAAAAAATATGCTACAATTGTCCGTATTAGAAAAACAAATGTATGCCAAAGGCTGTCATTTTGTTTTTGTTTTTTGAAATTAGGAGATACAATAGAAAAGAGAAGGAGAATAAAATATGTTAAAACAAATGAATGATTTTCTATTATGGCTGGACGATGCAGTATGGGGAGTCCCATTGATTGTATTAATCTTATCTGTTGGAATTTTTCTTACGATTCGTTTGGGACTATTGCAGGTAAAACATTTGCCAAAAGCATTAAAGTACATATTTAAAAATGAAGATGACGGAAATGGAGAAGTAACAAGCTTTGGTGCTCTTTGTACAGCTTTGTCAGCGACCATTGGTACCGGAAATATGGTCGGTGTTGCTACTGCGATTGTAACCGGAGGAGCAGGGGCGTTGTTCTGGATGATTGTTGCAGCATTCTTTGGTATGGCAACAAAATATGCGGAAGGTCTTTTGGCGATTAAATATCGTGTGATCAAAGAAGATGGACATGTCCTTGGTGGACCCTTCTATTACATTGAAAATGGTATGGGCATAAAATGGCGCTGGCTTGCAAAACTTTTTGCATTTTTTGGAGCTTGTGTAGGTTTATTCGGTATTGGTACATTTACACAGGTAAACGGTATTGCAACTGCAGTCAGAGATTTCTTTGATCCAAATTCTATGCATGTAGTCAGTGTTATGGGAAGAGAATATTCCTGGGCAATTATTATTACAGGAATTGTTTTAACTCTTTGTGTTGGTGCTGTAATTATCGGAGGATTAAAACGAATCTCTTCTGTATCACAGATTGTAGTACCATTTATGGCAGTAACTTATATTGTTATTTCAATCGTTGTTATTTTATTAAATATTACAGAAATCCCAGCAGCAATCATTGAAATTATACAAAGTGCATTTGGTTTACGTGCAGCAGCTGGCGGTGCATTAGGAGCTATGATCGTAGCAATGCAGAAAGGGATTGCAAGAGGTATTTTCTCTAATGAATCAGGGCTTGGTAGTGCACCAATTGCAGCAGCAGCAGCTCAGACAAATGAATGTGTAAGACAGGGGCTTATTACTATGACAGGGACATTTATTGATACTATCGTAGTTTGTACAATGACAGGTCTGTGTATCGTATTAACAGGATCTCATACATTAGGATTAGAAGGTGTAGCAGTCACGACTCATGCATTCCAGGCAGGACTTCCTCTGCCAACTCAGGTCTCCGCTTTTTTAGTTATGTTGTGTTTAGTATTCTTTGCATTCACTACAATTCTTGGATGGGATTATTATGGAGAAAAATGTCTGGAATATTTAATGAATGGAAATTTAAAAGCTGTAAAAGTATATCGTTGGTTATATATCTTAGCAGTATTTATTGGACCATTTATGACAGTAGAAGCAGTTTGGACCATTGCAGATATCTTTAATGCATTGATGGCATTTCCGAACTTAATTGCAATCTTAGCTCTGAATGGAGTTATTGTTGCAGAAACCAAGAAATATTTCGCAAAACTAAAATAGAAAGCTTTATAGGCAGGATGAATGGTGTGTTTCCATTTGTACTGCCTTGTTTTTTGCATCAAAAATGATACGATGGTTTAAGGAGGTGTTAAAATGTTTACAAAAATTGATCAGGATTATAGATGATAAAAACATATTTGAATGATAAGAAAAGAGTATTTTTTATAAATAAAAAAGGAGGAACAATCCTCCTTTTTCGTATTTATGCATTTTCGTCTTCGTCATCATCATATAATTCTTCTGGATCTTCTAAATCCTTGGAATCTTCTTCATCATTGTCATCTGTAATATTAATACTTACATATTCACGGTCAGATTTGTCTTCAAAGACTTCATCGTCATTAAAATCATCATCAAAATCATCGTCAAAATCATCAAAGTCGTCATCAGAAAGCTTTTCTTTTACAGAGGCAATCATATCTTTGACAGAATCTTTAAACACATATAAAACTCCAGCAATAGAAGCAACAACTGCAGCAAATTTTATAAGTTTAGAGATAAAACAATTATTTTTTTTCAATTTTTTCACCTTCTTTGTTCATACTTTTATAGATATTGTAATCCATTTATTAAGAAATTGCAATTTATATTTTTGACTTATTTTCATTTCAGAATACACCTAAAAACTCTAAATAAAGTACATGGAACTACAGGTATAGTACCACAAAAACAGATAAAAGATAAAATGGAGTATGAGGTGGTAAAATGAATCGAATGAAAACTCTTCGAAAAGAAAAAGATATTACGCAGCAGAAGTTATCCATGGATATTCATGTTTCACAACAATATATTAGTAAAGTGGAAAATGGCGAATCAACATTGACAGAGGATATCATTCTTCGTCTGGCAAAATATTTTCATGTTTCTATTGCGTATCTGTTGGGAGTTTCTGATGATAGATTTAGTGAGTTCGTAGAAGAGAGTGAAGATCCAAAGTTGAAAGAGTGGATTGAAACTTATTATCGTTTGAATCAAAAAAATCAAGATATTGTTACAGCACTGAGCCAATATTTAATTGACGCTCAACAAGAGAAAGAATAGATAAGAAAGTCTTTGGACTTTACAGACGTCAATCGCTACGTTATAATAAAAATGACGTGCCGCGAGGGGCGTTTTTTCAGCTTACGAATATATTTTTTTAAAAAGCGAAGGAGGGAAACAGTCATGATTAAAATCTTTAAGACCTATGAAGAGACTGGAATTACCGAACAAATCGATTCTATTGAACGTGAATCATGGGTTGCAATGACTGCACCATCTGCTACAGAGATTTTAAAAATATCCAAGGAATTTAATATAGATATTGATGATTTGAAAGCTCCTTTGGATGATGAAGAACGTTCCCGTTTAGAAAAAGAAGACGGATATACCATGATCTTAGTGGATATTCCAATTATTGAAAAAAGAAATGAAAAAGACTGGTATGAAACGATTCCATTGGGTATTTTTTTAACAGAAAAAGTAATTTTCACGATTTGCTTAAAAGAAACAAAAATATTAAAGCAATTTATGGATGGTCTTGTACCTGATTTTTGTACATATAAAAAAACAAGATTTGTGTATCAGATTCTTTATAACAATGCAGCACTTTACTTGCATTATTTGCGTGTTATTGATAAAAAGACGGAACAAGTTGAAAAACTTTTATTAGAAGAATCAAAGAATCAGGATTTGATACAGCTATATGAATTGGATAAATGTCTGGTCTATTTTACCACATCTTTAAAATCAAATGAAATTGTAATGGAGAAGATGCTAAAGACAAATAGTATCCGTCATTATGAAGAAGATGAAGATCTTTTAGAGGATGTTATTATTGAAAATAAACAGGCTATGGAAATGACTTCTATTTATCATAATATTTTGCGAAGTATGATGTCGTTGTTTGGTTCTGTAATCGATAATAATCTAAACCAGATTATGAAGCTTTTAGCAGCTGTTACCATTGTTGTAGAACTTCCGACATTGATATCTGCTTTTTATGGAATGAACCTAAATCCGGATGGAATGCCATTTGCAACACATCCATGGGGATTTGTAATCATTGGAATTTTTTCTCTTATTGTATGCATAGTTGCGGTATATATTTTAAAGAAAAAAGATTTATGGTAAGGTCAGGATTAACAATGACTTTACAAAACTTAACAAAAGACATATATAATGTTAACAATCAAAGACTATATTAACTTTTGTAATTGACACAGGCAAAAGGGAATATAGTCTTTTTTATTTTTACAAAAGATTCGGTATTTACTAGCCTGCAAATCTGAACACAAAGTTTTGATGGAGGAAACAAAAATGAGAATTAAGAAATTATTAGCAACAGCAGCTTTAGCAGCAATGACATTTTCTTTAGTAGCATGTGGCGGCAGCAATGACAAAGACACATCTGATACAAGCACAAGCGCAGAAGGAACAATTACAATTACAGGTTCCACATCTGTAGAACCAATCGTAAATGCCATGAAAACAGAATATGAAGCATTAAACCCAGATGTAACAATCCAGTATACAGGAAATGGTTCTTCTGCCGGTATTCAGGATACAATCAATGATGTAAACAACATCGGAGCTTCTTCTCGTGAATTAACAGATGACGAAAAAGAAGGATTAGAAGAAACAGTATTTGCATACGATGGAATTGCAATTGCAGTTAACCCAGCAAATGATGTAAAAAATATCACATTAGAACAGCTTCAGAAAATTTATTCTGGTGAAATCACAAACTGGAAAGAACTTGGTGGAAAAGATGCAGAAATCTATGTAGTATCCAGAGAAGAAAGTTCTGGAACAAGAAGTGCATTCGAAGAATTAATTAAATTAGAAGAAACAGATGGATTAACAAGTTCAGCAGCAGTATCTGAAGGAAATGGTCCTGTACAGTTAGCAGTAGCAAAAAATGAAAATGCAATCGGATACGTATCTTTCGCTTACATTGATGAAACAGTAAAACAGTTAACAGTAGAAGGAGTAGAAGGTACTGTTGAAAATGTAAAAAATAGCACATATCCATTATCAAGACCATTCTTATTCGTAGTAAAATCTGATAGCGACAACGAATTAGTAGATGAATTCTTAGAATTTGCAGTATCTGAAGACGGACAGAAATGTGTAACAGATAATAACGGAATCACTGTAGCTGAAGAAGAAGCAGCAGAAGCAGCACAGGAATAATCACCAACTTTTAATAAGTTAAAGGAGAAAACGTATGGAACGCAACAAAGTAAGAGATACTTATGAACGCATCATTGAGGCTATATTCTTACTAAGCGCTTTGGTTGGCGTAGTTTCTGTAATAGCAATTATTGTATTCGTGTTCTATAAAGGATTACATCCATTCTTCGGTGAAAATGGATACTCATTTATTGATTTCATTACTGGAACAAAATGGGCTCCAGGGGAAGGAACTTATGGAATTTTACATATGATTGTAGCATCTGTTGTTGCAACATGCGGAGCAATTGTTGTCGGAGTCCCAATTGGACTTCTGACAGCAGTGTTCTTATCAGAAATCGCAGACGAAAGACTGGTAAAAATTATTAAGCCAGCCGTTGAGCTTTTGGCAGGGATTCCGTCTGTATTGTATGGGGTGTTTGGTGTAGGTGTGATTGTACCTGCAATCTTAAAAATTACTCCTCAAGTACAGGGACAATCCATTCTGGCAGTTATGATCGTATTAACAATTATGATTTTACCAACTATTATTACATTATCAGAATCAGCATTACGCGCAGTTCCAGATCGTTACCGAGAAGCTTCCTTAGGATTGGGAGCTTCTCATATTCAAACGATCTTTTGTGCTACAATACCAGCTGCAAAATCAGGCATTTTATCAGCGGCAGTATTAGGTGTAGGACGCGCAATTGGAGAAACTATGGCAGTTATGCTGGTAGCAGGAAATCCAGAATCAGGAATGCTTTCTTCTATCTGGGATCAGATTCGTCCACTGACAACGAATATTGCTATTGAAATGGGATATGCTTCTGGACAGCAGCAGGAAATGTTGTTTGCAACAGGGGTAGTATTGTTTATCTTTATTATGATTGTAAATATGGTCATGATTACCATTACAAAGAAAGCGGGGAATCAGTAAATGAGACAAAACCAGAAAATAAAAGACGGTGTTTTAAAAG
This sequence comes from Lachnospiraceae bacterium, assembly GCA_036311565.1. Classification (GTDB taxonomy): domain Bacteria; phylum Bacillota; class Clostridia; order Lachnospirales; family Lachnospiraceae; genus Fimousia. The sequence continues at coordinate 12,978 of JAXJPR010000026.1, read as the reverse complement.
GCTGTATTTACACATCCGCAGCTCTTACAGTGTTTATCTTAGTATTTATTATTGGATTCATCTTTGTAAAAGGAATTCCACAGATTAATATGCATTTTCTGACATCTGCTTATGAAGACAAAACAGCCTATGTGATTGCAGAGACAATTCCACAGGATGAGCAGGAATCAGGAGAAAATCTGCTTTCTGAAATTGGTGTATACTATGAAATGGAAGAAGATGGAGAAAGTATGAAAGTTACTGATTTTGCATCAAATACGACCGCAAAAGAAGTAATTAATATGAGTGGAGAATCTGAAAAAATTTCTAAAGGAGATGTAATCTCAAGCGTTCAAAGTGAAGATGCAAATCATGTGCGGTTAAAAGTAACAGAAGTTGGCGGCGGTATTATGCCAATGCTCATTTCTACTTTATTATTGGTATTGCTTTCTCTTTTAGTGGCAGCGCCAATTGGAATTTTATCTGCCATTTATTTAAATGAATATGCAAAAGCAGGAAAAATTTTGACATTGATCCGTTTTGCAATTCAAAACCTGTCCGGGATTCCATCCATTATTTATGGTTTATTTGGAGCCCTGGTATTTGTTCAGATGTTCAAAATGCAGTATTCTATTTTAGCAGGAGCACTGACGGTTTCTATTATTTTGCTTCCAACGATGATTTCTACAACAGAAGAAAGTTTAAAGGCAATTCCAAATGGGATTAGAGAATCTTCTCTAGGACTGGGAGCAACGAAGCTGCAGACAACAATGAAAGTGGTTGTGCCAAATGCACTGCCAGGAATTTTAGTAGCAGTTATTTTGAGTATCGGAAGAATCGTAGGAGAATCTGCTGCCTTGTTATTAACAGCTGGTACAGTTGCAGCAGTTCCGACTGCATTAACTGGTGAAGGTGCGGCAGCAGCAACTTTGACCATTAAAGCATATACGATTTTAAAAGAAACTGGAGATGTATCAGCATCTTGTGGAATCGGTGTTGTATTGATTGTGCTGATTATTGTGTTAAACATTGCTTCTAAAGCGGTAACAGCACGTTTTATGAAGAAACAGCAGGGATAGGAGAAAGATATGGAACATAAAAATAAATTTACAGTCAGAGACTTAGACTTGTATTATGGCGATTTTCAGGCATTGAAGAAAATCAATATGGATATTAAAGAAAAAGAAATTACAGCATTTATTGGACCATCTGGGTGTGGAAAGTCTACATTTCTAAAGACCATTAACCGAATGAATGATTTAATCGATGGTGTAAAAATTGACGGAAAAATCTGCATGGATGGAATTGATATTTATAGTGATATTGATGTGGTTGCATTAAGAAAAAGAGTCGGAATGGTATTCCAGCAGCCAAATCCGTTTCCAATGTCTATTTATGACAATGTTGCATATGGACCAAGAATTCATGGAATCAAGAAAAAATCACAGTTAGATGAAATTGTAGAAACATCTCTTCGTCAGGCTGCAATTTGGGATGAAACAAAAGACAGATTGAAAAAAAGTGCACTGGGTGTTTCTGGTGGACAGCAGCAGAGAATCTGTATTGCCCGTGCATTAGCAGTAAAACCAGAAGTTATCTTAATGGACGAACCAACTTCTGCTTTGGATCCAATTTCTACATTGAAAATAGAAGACCTGGCCGTTGAACTGAAAAAAAATTATACGATTATTATGGTTACTCACAATATGCAGCAGGCAAGCCGTATTTCCGACAATACAGCATTCTTTTTAACAGGAGAAGTAATCGAATACGGTAAGACAATGGATATTTTCCAAAATCCACAGAATAAGAAGACAGAAGATTATATTACTGGACGATTTGGTTGATGCATAAAGGAGCAAAGAAATGACAAGAATTAATTTTATTTATGAATTAGAACAGCTGAACAAACATTTTATTGAACTTGGACAATTGCTGGAACAGTCTTTTGATATGACTGTAAAAGCAGCTGATTTATTAGATAAAGATGTGGCAAGAAATGTTATTGAAAAAGATGATCAGTTTGATGAACTGGAAAGAAAAATTACTAGCGATTGTATTCAGTTAATCGTAAGACAGCAGCCAATTGCAAAAGATGTCAGAAATGTAGTTGCCGTCATGAGAGCTGGAAAAGAAGTCGAGAAAATGGCGGATCATTGTGAAAGCATTTGTCGTTATATTATCATGCTGTGTGATGAAAAGGTCATTGAGACTCCAGAAACACTGCAAAAAATGATTGACTTGACGAAAAAAATGGTGTTAGATGTAATAGAAAACTTTATTATAAAAGATATGCAGGAAAATAAAGAAATAATTAAGCAGGATGAGGTATTAGACCAGTATTTTGCTGTACTCCGTGATGAATTAGTGCAGAATATGAAAGAGCATCCAGAAACGATTGCACAGTCTGTAGATTATTTAATGATTGCCCGATCTGTTAGCAGAATGGCAGCTCATGCAATTAATATCGCAGAGTGGATTCAGTATATGGTTACAGGAGAACTGGCTTCTAATTAATCTGATACCATTATGCTGGAAGGAGAACAATTCATGAGTGAAAAAGCTACGGTTTTAGCAGTCGATGATGAAGTACATATATTGGAGTTAATCGAATATAATCTTTGCCAGAATGGTTTTCATGCACTGACGGCGGAAAGCGGGGAAGAAGCACTGGAAATCATCAAAGATAAAAAAGTAGATATGGTATTATTGGATTTGATGATGGAAGGAATGGATGGCCTGGATGTGCTAAAACATCTGCGACAGATGCAAGAAACGAAGGATTTACCAGTGATTATTCTGACTGCAAAAGGGGAAGAAATTAATAAGGTACTTGGTCTGGAATTGGGAGCAGATGATTATATGTCCAAACCTTTCGGAGTTCATGAGCTCATTGCACGAATTAAAGCAGTGTTACGAAGAACAAAGCGAGGAGGTCATGAAGAAACAGAAAGTCAGCAGATTAAAGTTGGAGATATGACCATTGACAGACGCACAAGAGAAGTAACCATTGGAGAAGAGGTCATTCATTTACCGCTGAAGGAGTTTGAACTGTTATATCTTCTTGCAAAGAACAGAGGACAGGTATTTTCCAGAGATCAGCTGCTAGATACCATATGGGGATATGATTATTATGGGGAAACAAGAACCGTAGATGTACACATTCGAAATCTTCGTAAGAAAATAGAGATTGATGACACGAAACCAGATTATATTAAGACGGTACGTGGAGTTGGATATAAATTCAATTAATCCACAATGATATTAGGAGAAGCTATGAGAAAACAATTATGTTATTCTTATTTAGCTGTAATTATTTTGGCAATACTCGGTACGAGTATTGCCTTTTGTTCCCTTGGTTACAGCTATTTAAAAGAAGAAAATTACAATCGTTTCGGCGAGGAAGTATATCTATTGGCTGGAGAACTGGCAGAAAAAGATATGACAAATAAGAAAACCCTGGATGCTTTTGTAGAAAATGCATCCCAGAGAATTGATGCCAGAATTAGTATTATCAGTGGACAGGGATATGTTATTGCTGATTCAGATTCCAAGACAAAAGAGAATCATAAACATCGGAAAGAAGTTATGCAAGCGATGGAAGGAAAGGTAGGAAGAGACATTCGAGGCTCTGCGACGACTGGAATTTCTTATTATTATACAGCTGTAAAAATGACCAATAATGGGGTAGATTATATCGTCCGAATTGCCATGCCGCAGGAAAATGTGAATCAGCTGGTGTATCAATTAGCCATTTCTATTATAACAATTTCCATTATTTGTCTGACTTTGGCAATGCTTTTGGCCTATTATTTTGTACGAAAAATAACGGACCCAGTATATGATATCTCAGAAAAAGCAGAACAGATTGCTGCAGGAGATTATAAGATACACATTCGACCTACTGGTACCGGGCATATTTATCGTTTGTCCCGATCTTTAGATCATATGGTGGAAAGTCTTAGAAATAATCAGAAAACGCTGGAAAAACAGAACGAAGAATTAAGAGAAATGGAAGAATTACGGGCACAGTTTGTGTCCAATGTTACTCATGAATTAAAAACGCCGCTTACGTCTATCCGGGGATTTGTAGATACTTTGCGGGAGGGGGCTATTAATGATGAAAAAGTAGCCATGCGGTTTTTAGATATTATTGATATTGAATCCGCCAGGTTATCCCGTCTGATCAGTGATGTTTTGTCTTTGTCTGAAATCGAACAGAGAAAAGATGGAGAGATTATTTACTGTAATGTGGTTGAGACGGTCAGTGAAGTAGAAGAAATCATCCATATGAAGATGAAAAAGAAGAAAAAAGAATTGAAAAAGGCAGGGAAAAAACCATCGGAAGTAAAACTGTTGGTAGAAATAGGCGATGATATACCGGATTATCCATGTGATGAGGCTCATATGAAAGAAGTATTGATTAATCTTGTGGATAATGCGTTAAAATATACATCCGAAGGATCTGTCACCCTTCGTGTGTTTGAATGGAACCACATCCTTCATATTTTAGTTATGGATACAGGGATTGGCATTGCAGAAGAACATCTGCCAAGACTGTTTGAACGGTTTTACCGGGTAGATAAAGGTCGTTCCCGCAAGCAGGGAGGAACGGGTCTTGGACTTTCTATTGTTAAACATATTGTAGATTTATATGGAGGAACCATAAAAGTAGAAAGTAATCTTGGTTATGGAACCACCTTTAGAATTTATTTTCCATATAAACAGGAGGAAGCATAAATTTTACTATCTTAGTTCAAAAAGTTGTTGTATGGTTTTTAGGGAAAGTAAAAAAAAGGCTTGAAAAATAGAAAATGATAGTGTATCTTAAAAAACAGAAGGCTATGTGACTGGCGGATTAGTAGAACCAACTACAGGGAGCATAGCCGATTGAACGCCGACCGCCTGGGCAAGCCGTATATAGTTATTTAGCATTGTAAAGGAGATATTTATGAGAGCATTAATTAGTGTATCCGACAAAACAGGCATTGTGGATGTTGCAAAACAATTAGTGGAGTTGGGAGTTGAAATTATTTCCACAGGAGGAACATATCATAAATTAAAAGAAGAAGGCGTTCCTGCAATTGAAATTTCTGAAATTACTGGTTTTCCAGAATGCTTAGATGGACGTGTAAAAACATTACATCCAAAAGTACATGCTGGACTTCTTGCTATGAGAAGCAACGAAGAACATATGAAACAGTTAAAAGAATTAGATGTGGATACCATCGATTTTGTATTTGTAAACCTTTATCCATTTAAACAGACGATTTTAAAAGATGATGTGACCCGTGCAGAAGCAGTGGAAAATATCGATATCGGTGGACCAACGATGCTTCGTTCAGCAGCAAAGAATTACCAGGATGTTACGGTTGTTGTTGATCCTGCAGATTATGAAAAAGTATTAAAAGAATTAAGAGAAGAAGGCGAAGTAAGCTTAGATACAAAATTCTATTTGATGCACAAAGTATTTATGCATACATCAAATTATGATACAATGATTGCTGCTTACTTAAAACAGGAAAGAGGCGATGATTCTCTTCCAGAAACCTTAACACTTACATATGAAAAAGTTCAGGATATGAGATATGGGGAAAATCCTCATCAAAAAGCAGCATTTTATCGTGAAATTGGCAAAAAAGCAGGTTCTTTGGTAGATGCTGTTCAGTTAAATGGAAAAGAATTATCATTTAATAACATCAACGATACAAACGGTGCATTAGAGTTATTAAAAGAGTTTACAGAACCAACTGTAGTTGCATGTAAACATGGAAATCCTTGTGGAGTTGGAAGTGCAGACAATATCATGGATGCATGGACAAAAGCATTTGAAGCAGATAAAACATCTATCTTTGGTGGAATCGTTGTCATCAATCGTCCTGTTACTTTAGAATTGGCAACAGAACTTAAGAAAATTTTCTTAGAAGTTATTGTTGCTCCAGAATATGATCCCGAAGGTCTTGCATTATTACAGCAGAAGAAAAATGTTCGTGTATTACAGTTAGCAGATATTTCTGTTCCTCAGCCTGCAACTGCATTAGATCTTAAGAAAGTAAATGGTGGTTTAATCGTACAGACGATTGATAGTAAACTTCTTCCAGAAGAAGATTTAAAAGTGGTAACAGAAACAAAACCAACAAAAGAGCAGATGGAAGATATGCTGTTTGCCTGGAAAGTTGTGAAATTCACAAAATCCAATGGTATTGCAGTTGCTAAGAATAAACAGTCTGTAGGTATTGGACCAGGACAGGTAAACCGTATCTGGGCTACCAAACAGTGTTTCGAACATGCAGAAGAGTTGATTGGAGCCGATGCAACACAAGGTGCAGTTTTAGCATCTGATGCATTCTTCCCATTTGATGATTGTGTAGAAGCTGCTCATAAGGCTGGAATTACAGCAATTATTCAGCCAGGTGGATCTGTAAGAGATCAGGATTCTATTGATAAATGTAATGAATATGGAATTACAATGGTATTTACAGGAATGAGACATTTTAAACACTAGAATATCATAAATATATTGCACAATAATGAGGTTGTTTCTTTTGGGAAACAGCCTCTTTTTTCATATATTAAGAAATGGAAGTGAAGGGTCAGTCAATCTGGTACTGGCGGCTGTGGTATTCTGGATGGCTATGATTAGGAGGACAAGTACATTCTCAGTGTACTTGTCTTTTCTATTCTCTTTGTGTTAGAATGTTTTCCAAGGGAAAAGAGGAGAATAATATTTATATAAAAATCAAATAGAATGAAACGAGGGAAATAAATGAATCAAGCATATGAATTAAAGAAAAAAGAATCATTAGAAGAATTAAATGGAATTGGTTACATTTTAGAACATAAGAAGACAAAAGCCAGAGTAGTAGTGGTTTCCAACGAAGATGAAAATAAAGTATTTCAGATCGGATTTCGTACTCCACCAACGGATGACACCGGAGTTCCTCATATTTTAGAACATTCTGTATTATGTGGTTCTAAAAAATTTCCATTAAAAGACCCATTTGTAGAATTGGTGAAGGGTTCCCTAAATACCTTTTTAAATGCCATGACCTATCCGGATAAAACGGTTTATCCAATTGCCAGCTGCAATGACAAGGATTTTCATAACCTGATGCATGTATATTTGGATGCAGTGTTCTATCCAAATATTTATCAAAATGAGAAAATCATGCAGCAGGAAGGATGGCATTATTCCATTGAAAATCCAGAAGATGATATAGTTTATAATGGTGTAGTATATAATGAAATGAAAGGGGTATTTTCTTCTCCAGAGCAGCAGCTGATGAGAATTATCCAGAAATCCCTTCTTCCAGATACGCCATATGGATTTGAATCCGGAGGAGATCCAGAATATATCCCGGATTTGACTCAGGAAGATTTTATCAATTTCCATAAAACTTATTATCATCCATCCAATAGTTATATTTATTTGTATGGGAATATGGATGTGGAAGAAAATTTGAAATTTATTGACGAAGAATATTTGTCAAAATTCGATTATCTATCTGTAGATTCTGAAATTTGTAAACAGCAGCCATTTGTCCAGACAAAACGTGTGGAAGAATCGTATTCCATTTCTGAAAATGAAGAAACAGAAAATAAAACATATCTTGCGTATAATGCTATTGTTGGAGATAGTTTAGACCGGGAATTATATCTGGCATTCCAGATTCTGGATTATGTTCTTCTTGGGGTACCTGGAGCACCAGTAAAAGAAGCATTGATAAAAAAAGGTATTGGGGCAGATGTCTTCAGCTCTTATGATAATGGCATCAAACAGCCGGTATATTCCATTGTGGCACAGAATGCCAATTTAGAACAGGAAGCAGAATTTGTTGAGACCATTGAAAATGCATTAGAAGAAGCGGTAGAAAAAGGAATTGATAAACGGGCATTAGAAGCAGCTTTGACCAATTACGAATTTAAATATAAAGAAGGAAATTTTGGAAGATTTCCGAAAGGGCTGATTTATGGTCTGAATATGTACGACAGCTGGTTATATGACGATGAGAAACCATTTATCCATGTAAAGACCAATGAAACCTTTGAAATTTTAAGAGAAAAACTGAATACAGACTATTTTGAAAGTCTGGTTTCTGATTATCTTCTAACTAATACTCATAAGACAATCGTAGTCTTAAAACCAGAAAAGGGATTAAATACCAGATTAGAAGCAAAGACAAAAGAAAAACTAGATGCATTAAAAAAAGGTTTGTCTAATGAAGAAGTACAAAAATTAGTAGATAAGACAAGAGCATTAAAAGCATATCAGGAAGAACCAACGAAGAAAGAAGATTTAGAAAAGATTCCATTATTGTCTATTGATGATATTGGAAAAGAAGCGAAGAAACTTTATAATACAGAGATGGAATTGGCAGGATTAAAAGCAGTTCATCATAACATTTTTACCAATGGAATTTCCTATATTACATTAGCTTTTCAGGTGAACAATCTTCCAGTAGCACTCATTCCATATGCATCTATGCTGACTGGAATTTTCCGCTATGTAAATACAGAACATTATACCTATAATGAGCTGGCAAATGAAATTAATATCAGCACAGGCGGAATTGGATGCAATTATCATATTATGCCGGCAGCAGATGAAAAGGGAACACTTATTGCAGCATGGGATGTAAAAACAAAGTGTTTTTATGACAAAATAGCAGATGCATTCCGATTAATGAAAGAGATTATTTTTACATCTGATCTGGAAGATAAAGAACGATTAAAAGAAATTGTTGCCAAAATTCATACACAACTGAAGATGGAATTCTCCTCAGCAGGACATAAAACAGCAGCAGGAAGAGCATTGTCTTATGTGTCTGAAGGATGTCTTTATAAGGAAATCATGGAAGGAATCACATTCTTTGAATTTTTAGATGATTTATATAAAAATTATGATGAAAAAGCAGATGCATTTATTATAGGATTAAAAGAAGCAAAAGAAGTGATTTTTACAAAAGAAAACTTAATTGTGAGCATTACGGATGATCAGGATATGAAATCCATTTTCGAAGAAGAACTAGCAGCATTTAAGGAACAGTTGTATCCAGCAAAAGAAACAAAGTATGAACCACTGGTGCCAGAAGTATTAAATGAAGGATTTGCAACTGCAAGCCAGGTACAATATGTGGCAACAGCAGGTAATTTTAAGGATGCAGGATGCCAGTATCATGGGGCATTAAAAGTATTGCAGGTAATGTTCTCCTATGATTATTTATGGGAAAATATCCGTGTGAAAGGCGGCGCTTATGGATGTATGTGCAGTTTTTCAAGAAATGGAGATGGATATTTTGTATCTTATCGTGATCCCAAATTAATGGAAACCTATGATATTTATAAAAATGCCAGAAATTATGTGGCTTCCTTTGATGCCGATAATCGTACTATGACAAAATATATTATTGGGGCCATCAGTAATATGGATGTGCCAATGGAGCCATCTGCAAAAGGGGAATTTAGTTTTGGTGCTTATCTGGCAGGGATTACAGAAGAAATGCTGCAAAAAGAAAGAGATGAAGTACTTTCCTGCACACAGGAAACCATAAGGGGATTAGAACCAATTGTGGCAGCTGTAGCAAATCAGGGACTCATTTGTGCCATTGGAAATGAAGATAAAATGAAAGAAGCAAAAGAAAACTTCTACGAAGTAAAACACGTATTTTAGAAAGGATTATTATGCAGGAATTTAAATCAGGATTTGTAACTTTAATTGGGCGTCCAAATGTAGGAAAATCTACATTAATGAATCATTTAATTGGACAAAAAATTGCAATTACATCAAACAAACCACAGACGACAAGAAACCGCATTCAGACAGTATTTACTGACAAAAGAGGGCAGATCATCTTCCTGGATACTCCGGGCATTAACCGTGCCAAGAATAAACTGGGGGATTATATGTTAAGTGTTGCCCAGCGTACATTAAATGAAGTAGATGTGGTTCTTTGGTTGGTAGAACCTTCTACCTTTATTGGAAAAGGAGAAGAATATATCATTGAACAGCTAAAAAAAGTAAAAACTCCTATTTTACTCATTATCAATAAAATTGATACTGTAGAAGAACAGGAAGTATTTGAAGCTATTAATAAATATAAAGATGTGATTGAATTTGCTGAAATTATTCCAGTATCTGCATTAAAAGATAAAAATACCGATGATGTCATCACGACTATTTTTAAATATTTAGAACCTGGTCCAAAGTATTATGATGAAGATACGATTACAGATCAGCCAGAACGTCAGATTGTGGCAGAATTAATTCGTGAAAAAGCACTCCGTCTTCTGGATAAAGAAATTCCTCATGGAATTGCTGTGGTCATCGATTCTATGAAAGGCAGAAGAAGAAAAGATATCATCGATATTGATGCAACAATTATTTGCGAAAAAGATTCTCACAAAGGAATCATTATTGGAAAACAAGGGGCGATGCTAAAGAAAATTGGCAGTCAGGCCCGCCGTGAAATGGAAAATTTACTTGGTATGAAGGTAAATCTTCAAATATGGGTAAAAGTAAAGAAGGACTGGAGAGACAGTGATTTCTTATTAAAGAACTACGGTTATAATAAAAAGGAAGTGTAAGCAGATATGGGGCAGGAAATTGCAGTAACAGGGATGATTCTGTCTGCCGGACCTGTCGGAGAATATGATAAACGAATTGTCATGCTGACAAAAGAAAGAGGCAGAATTTCAATTTTTGCAAGAGGTGCCAGAAAGGCAAACAGTCCATTTGTAGCTGTTTGTCAGCCATTTACCTTTGGAAATTTTGTGTTATATGAAGGAAGAAATTCTTTTAATCTGATGAATGCAAAAGTCGAAAATTACTTTGATACTTTAAAAAAAGATTTGGAACTTATATATTATGGAAGTTATTTTTGTGAATTTGCTTCTTATCTGACAAGGGAAAATAATGACGAAATGGCAATTTTAAAACTATTGTATCAGACACTGCGCGCCTTAGAAAAAGGGACGATTCCACCTGCGCTGATCCGAAGTATTTATGAGATTAAGGTATTGGCTTTTTATGGATATGCAATCGAAAGTTTTCGCTGTATACGCTGTGGAAAAAAAGAAGAACTGGCCTATTTTAATAGTCATGCAGGAGGAGTTCTTTGTAATAACTGTGGAAAAAAAGAAAAAAGCCTCCTGCTAGGGGAGTCGACCTTGTATACGATTCAATATATTATCAGTAGTTCGGTGGAAACATTATATACGTTCCATGTATCGACGCAAGTCATGCGTCAATTGAGAGAAATTTGCAGAGATTTTATTGCTGCATACGTGGAGTATTCCTTTAAGTCACTAGAATTTATTGATGTTAAGTATTGAAAAACTGGGAAAATGTAGGTACAATAGAACATACTATACATGAAAAGAACAATGTGAGGTAATGAATATGGAAAAAACAATGGATAAAATTGTAGCGTTAGCAAAATCCAGAGGATTTGTATATCCAGGTTCTGAAATCTATGGAGGATTAGCAAATACCTGGGATTATGGTAATCTTGGTGTGGAATTAAAAAATAATGTAAAGAGAGCATGGTGGAAAAAATTCATTCAGGAAAGCCCATACAATGTAGGAGTTGATTGTGCAATCTTAATGAATCCACAGACTTGGGTTGCTTCTGGACATTTAGGAGGATTCTCAGATCCATTGATGGACTGTAAGAGCTGTCATGAAAGATTCCGTGCAGATAAATTAATTGAAGATTTTGCCCATGACAATGGTTTAGAATTAGAATCATCTGTTGATGGATGGACACAGGAACAGATGAAAGCATATATTGATGAACATGATATTAAATGTCCATCTTGTGGAAAACATGATTTTACAGATATCCGTCAGTTCAATTTAATGTTCAAAACATTCCAGGGCGTTACAGAAGACGCTAAAAATACGGTTTATTTAAGACCAGAAACAGCACAGGGAATTTTCGTAAACTTTAAAAATGTACAGAGAACATCTCGTAAAAAGATTCCGTTTGGAATTGGACAGATCGGTAAATCTTTCCGTAACGAGATTACACCAGGAAACTTTACTTTCCGTACTCGCGAATTTGAACAGATGGAATTAGAATTCTTCTGTGAACCAGATACAGACTTAGAATGGTTTGAATACTGGAGAAGTTTCTGTATCAACTGGTTAAAAGATCTGGGAATCAAAGATGACGAAATGCGTCTTCGAGACCATGATAAAGAAGAATTATCTTTCTATTCAAAAGCAACGACCGATATCGAATTCTTATTCCCGTTTGGATGGGGAGAATTATGGGGAATCGCAGACAGAACAGACTATGATTTAACTCAGCATCAGAATACTTCAAAAGAAGATTTAACATACTTTGATGATGTAAAGAAAGAAAAATACATCCCATATGTAATTGAACCTTCTTTAGGTGCAGACCGTGTAACTTTAGCATTTTTATGTTCTGCATATGATGAAGAAGAAATTAAACCAGGAGATGTACGTACTGTTATGCATTTCCATCCAGCACTTGCTCCAGTAAAAATTGGAGTATTGCCATTATCTAAAAAATTAAATGAAGGTGCAACAGAAGTATTCCAGGAATTAAGCAAATACTATAACTGTGAATACGATGACAGAGGAAACATCGGAAAACGTTATAGAAGACAGGATGAAATAGGAACTCCATTCTGTATCACATATGACTTCGATTCTGTAGAAGACGGAGCAGTAACCGTACGTGATAGAGATACAATGGAACAAGAAAGAATCAAAATCACAGATTTAAAAGCATACTTCGACGAAAAACTGGCATATTAATGAGCCGCGCAGGTGCTAGAAAAGAACGTCGGGAAATAAGCCATCAGGTTTATTTCCCGGCGTTTTTTCTGGCGCATATGGGGCGAAAGCCCCGCCGCGAGCAAGGGAAGCTTGCGAGAGGCCAGAGCGGCTCAAGAGAAAAGCCAAAAGTCGCGCATATGGGGCGAAAGCCCCGCCGCGAGCAAGGGAAGCTTGCGAGAGGCCAGAGCGGC
>JAXJPR010000025.1:0-18540 GCA_036311565.1 Lachnospiraceae bacterium | reverse complement strand
CTGTGGAAAAGTGGAAGCAAAAGAATTAGTTCGTATGCATAAAGAAGCAGGGTATGATGCGGTTGTCATTACAGATCACTATAATGTTGAAAATATAGAGCAATTTGCCGGCTCCGATGCAGAGAAGGTCGATCAGTGGCTTCAGGGATACGAAGCGGTAAAAAAAGAGGGAAAAAAGCAGGGGCTGCAAGTATTTTTTGGAATAGAAGCACGTCTTTTGGATTGTGATAATGATTATTTATTGTATGGCATGACGCCGGAGTTTCTGTATGCCCATCCGGACATTCATAAGCGGACATTGGAAGAATTTTATAAACTGTGTCAGCAGGAAGGTGTTTTGGTGATTCAGGCGCATCCATTTCGGCCAGGCTGTCATCTGGCAGATGTCAGGTATTTAAATGGGATCGAAGTGAAAAATGGGAATCCGCGGCACGACAGTCACAATGAACTGGCATTAGAAGCGGCAGCGAAGCATCCGCATTTGATTCAAACGATAGGAAGTGATTTTCATCAAAGGATGGACCTGGGAAGATGTCCTATGGAGCTTCCATGGGTAAAAAATGAAAAAGAATTAAAAAAGGCTTTGTGCCAGAAATAAAAGAAGGGTTTCTGATACCTAAGTAAGGTATGAGGAACCCTTTTCGTTTTCCCGTTTAACCTGGAAGTTCTTCTTCATACTGCTTTTTTAACCTTGTAAGCTGGTCTAATTCTTTTACAGCACTTTGCTCCATGCGGGCAGCTGTCTGAACGACAATGGCATCAATCACTGCCATAGCAGCAGTCATGGAATGATATTCCTCTGGTTCTCCACGATAAACGAACAAATTTAAATCTGCAGATAAATCTTCTTCGGTATAAAAACGGCTGGAAAATAAAATAGTATGGTATCCCGCTTGTTTTCCATGGGTCAACAATACTTTTACTTCTCGTGGAAGTTTTTGAAATCCAAATACAATGACTAAACTATCTTTTGGAATATGTACAAGATCTTCAAATAATTCGGTACCGCCAGAAGGAAGAAGAAATACCTGTTTCCCAAATCGCTTTAAACGGAAGGAAAGCAAATGCGCCAGAGAATAGGCAGCTCCTTTTCCGTGAATGTAAATATGGGGAGCGTTCACAATCTGTTCTACGGCCCGTTTTAAATCCTTCTGGTCTAATAGATGCATTGTTTTCCCAATATACTGCATCTGCGTCGATAAAAAAGAATGAATATCCGATTCCTTTGCGCCTTCAATTGATTCTGCCATTTTTACTGCGGGAGATGCCGTTTCCAAAGAAGCAGCAACAGCGGCACGAAGTCCTTTGTAATCACGGTATCCGGCATGTTTTGCAAATCTGGAAATCGTTGCCTCTGATACATTTAAGATTTTTGCCAGCTGTGAAATAGAGGAAGAAAGGAAAGTATTGGTATTCTGATAAATGTAATTAATAATATTTTTTTCTGTTTTTGTATATGAATTCTGGTTTGATAAAAAAGAAATCATAGCAATCTCCTTTCAATTTGTTTATTATAACATAAAATGGCAGTTTGGCATAAATAGTTCTATGAATCCTGTGTAAAGTTTTTGGATTCACATAACAAATCTGATATAATAAAGAATAACAGATGATGAGAAAACGAATAGAAAATAGAAAGGGATACTTTATGAGAAAACGACTGTTTGCCATGCTTTTCGTTATGATTGGACTTTTGATCCTGGGAACGGGATGCGGCGGCAAAAAAGAGGAAACAGCCACGGAAACAACAAAAGAAGCAGAAACAACGGAAGAAGAGATAAAAATAGCAGTGTTGTTCATTGGAAAAGAAGGTGATTATGGACGATACCAGTGGGCATATAGAGGGGAACTGACTCCAAGAAAGCTGATTCGGGGAATTGAAAAGACAACAGGATGGAATCTTACCCTGAATAAGCGGGTGACCAAAAGAGAAGATGGTTATATTATCTGCTTTTCTGAAAAATCTGTGATGTATATGGGTCAGAAAAATGATGAAGAAGATGAATTTTATATTCCATATAAAGAACATTTTTATCAGTCTGTATTGGACAGTATTAAAAAAACTCTTCGTTATAATTTAAAAGAAGATGGAGAGACTATGAACATCTATTATTGGGGAGCTGATGATACGCCTCTTACCATTGATGAATTAAAGATTACCCTTCCAATGGGAAAATCCTATGATGGATTTAAAAATCTTGAAAATGTCAAAAGTAAAAATGAGGATGGCACATTGTCTTACGAGGTGGAAGGTACATTTCTTGGTATGAGAGGCGAAGAAGAAGTGGAAATGAAAATTGATGGTGACAAACAGACATATCAGGTAACGTATCCAAAATTGCTTGCCATCTTTAAGACTGCAGCCGATGGACAGCAGATGAAGATACAGATAACGGAAAATATGACAACCGGAGAAAAATTGGTAACAAAAATTTATTAAAATTAGTATGACAGTCGGAGAAAGATACAAAGGCAAATTTGCATGTTTTTGTATCTTTTTTTATTTCACAAAATAGGCTGATTAGTTGTATCTAATATCTGGTACTGTTATTTATTAAAAAACTGGCCATTTTTAAAAAGCCAATTCTCTGTTACATTAGTACACAACAACACTGCAGTGAATAAAAAGTATATAATATATGAAAATGAAGTTATGTTTGGATAGAAAGAGAGGGATTTCGATGAAGACAAAAGAAAATATTCAATTTTTAACAATAACAGCAATGGCAATTGCTTTGACCTATGTATTTACGGCATTTGTAAACATAAGACTACCAATTACAGCAAATGGTGGGCTGATTCATCTTGGTAATGTACCATTATTTATTATGGCTATGTTATTTGGCAAGAAGACAGGAGCCATTGCCGGAGGAATTGGTATGGGATTGTTCGATTTATTATCTGGATGGACTTTATGGGCACCATTTACATTGATCGTTGTAGGAATTATGGGATATTCCGTAGGAGCTATCTGCGAAAAACACAGCGGATATTCCTGGAAATTAGTTGCAATGGCAGTTGCATGTGTTATAAAAATCGTAGGATATTATATTGCTGAAGGAATTATTTATGGAAACTGGATTGCTCCAGTAGCATCCATTCCAGGAAATCTGGTACAGATTGGTGTGGCAGCAGCAGTGGTATGTGTTGTAATTCGTCCACTTGAAGTAACTGCAGGTAAGATTGGTGTTCATCAGTTTGCATAGAAACGGAGGAATTTGGATATGTTAAAGATTATGACCCCAGGACCAGTACAGGTACCAGAAAATGTACGACTGGCAAGAAGCCGTTCCACTACAAATGCAGATTTAGATCCAGTATTTTTTGATGAATATAAGCAGATCTGTGAAACAATCAGTAATCTGCTTCACACAAAAAATGAGACGCTTATCTTAAGCGGAGAAGGAATCTTAGGTCTGGAAGCAGCTTGTGCTTCTCTAACAGAACCAGGGGATAAAGTATTGGTTCTGGATAATGGTATTTATGGAGCAGGTTTTGCTGATTTTGTTTCTATGTACGGCGGCGAGCCAGTGCTTTATACCACTGATTATTTAAATGAAATTGATGTAGAGGAGTTAGATGCTTATCTGAAAGAACATCATGATTTTAAATATGCCACAATTGTACATTGTGATACTCCAAGTGGTATGTTAAATGATGTTCACCGCATTTGCCCCTTGTTAAAGTCTTATGGGATCTTGACAGTCGTGGATTCAGTATCCGGCATGTTTGGAAATGAATTAGATGTGGATAGAGCACAAATCGATTTGTTATGCGGTGGATCCCAAAAGGCAGTATCAGCGCCTCCAGGACTTACCTTTGTTACCATCAGCGACAATGCCAAAGAAGTCATGGAAAATCGAAAAGTACCAGTTGCTTCTTTCTACTGTAATCTGAACATATTCAAAGATTATTATAAAAATCAGTGGTTTCCATATACAATGCCGATCAGTGACATTTATGGTTTAGGAGCTGCGATGGAAAATATTAAAAATGACAAGGATTTATATCATCGTCATAAAAAAATTGCAGCAGCAACAAGAAATGCGATTACGGATGCGGGTCTTACCTTACATCTAAAAAGCGGTTATTCAGATACGGTAACGGTCTTCCAGGTGCCAGAAGATCTGACTGCGCAAGAAATCTTAATACATATGCAGGAAGTACATGGCATTATGTTAGCAGGATCTTTTGGAGAATTGGAAGGAAAAGTCATTCGTATCGGGCATATGGGTGCCAATGCCAATATATCCGATATGCTTGCAGTTATGGCGGCATTGGAAGAAACTTTAAAATTCCTCGGATGGAAAGCGAAAGAAAGTTTATTAGGAAGTTTTCAAAAGTATTTGTAACATGCTTTTCCTTTAGAAGTTTATTCTAAACTACTTGTAAAACTAATTTTTCTCCTTTATAATAAGAAAATAATAAAACAAAAGGAGGAACTTTTTGTGCAAAAAGAAATGATTATCGTCCTTGACTTTGGAGGACAATATAACCAGCTAATTGCAAGACGTGTCAGAGAATGCAATGTTTACGCAGAAGTACATCCATATACATTGGATTTAGAAAAAATTAAAGCAATGAATCCGAAAGGAATCATTTTTACAGGTGGACCAAACAGCGTATATGATCCTGCATCACCGGTCTATGATAAAGAAATCTTTAACATTGGAGTACCAATTCTTGGAATCTGTTACGGTTCCCAGTTAGTTGCTCATCTGCTTGGAGGTAAAGTAGAAACAGCTCCAGTCAGCGAATATGGCTATACAGAAACAACAGTAGAAGCTGCGTCTGTATTGTTTAAAGATGTAGAAGAAAAGACAATCACATGGATGAGTCATACAGACTATATTGCAGAAGTACCAGAAGGATTTGTACGCAGCGCTTATACAGATGCCTGTCCGACAGCAGCTATGGAATGCCCAGAACGCAAAATTTATGCAACACAGTTCCATCCAGAAGTAATGCATACAAAGGAAGGTCAGAAAATGCTTCGTAACTTCGTATATGATGTATGCGGATGTAAAGGTGACTGGCAGATGGAATCTTTCGTAGAAGAAACCATCAAATCTATCCGTGAAAAAGTCGGAGATGGAAAAGTACTTTGTGCACTTTCCGGTGGAGTTGATTCTTCTGTAGCAGCAGTATTATTATCAAAGGCAATCGGAAAACAGTTAACTTGTGTATTCGTAGACCATGGTTTACTTCGTAAAAATGAAGGAGATGAAGTAGAAGCAGTATTCGGCCCAGATGGTCCATACGAATTAAACTTTATCCGTGTGAATGCACAGCAAAGATACTATGATAGATTAAAAGGTGTGACAGAACCAGAAGCAAAACGTAAGATCATCGGTGAAGAATTCATCCGTGTATTCGAAGAAGAAGCAAAGAAAATCGGTTCTGTAGATTTCTTAGTACAGGGAACCATCTATCCTGACGTAATCGAAAGTGGATTAGGAAAATCAGCAGTGATCAAATCCCACCACAACGTAGGAGGACTTCCTGACGTAGTTGATTTTAAAGAAATCATCGAACCACTTCGTATGTTATTTAAAGATGAAGTAAGAAAAGCAGGTCTGGAATTAGGTATTCCAGAATACTTAGTATATAGACAACCATTCCCAGGTCCAGGACTTGGAATCCGTATTATCGGAGAAGTAACCGAAGAAAAAGTACGTATCGTACAGGATGCAGACTATATCTACCGTGAAGAAATTGCAAAAGCAGGATTAGATAAAGGATTAGGCCAGTACTTCGCAGGACTTACCAATATGAGATCTGTAGGAGTAATGGGAGACTTTAGAACTTATGACTATGCAGTTGCATTAAGAGCGGTAAATACAAGCGACTTTATGACAGCAGAATGTGCAGAAATTCCTTATGAAGTACTGTTTAAGGTAACATCAAGAATTATCAATGAAGTGAAAGGTGTCAATAGGGTCATGTATGATTTGACGAGCAAACCACCTGGAACGATTGAGTTTGAGTAAAAAAATGGAGCTCGGAAATCCAGCATTTATGCGGGTTTCCGGGCTCTTGTTATGTGATTTGAGTACAGAATGAGTACAATTTTGTGCTTATTGTTTAAAGTAGATTTGTTAAAAACTTTTCAGTACTTTCTTTTTTATCGAGTCCCTCGCCAATTATTGTATTAATTCCTCGACTTTGTAAAATTGTTTCTTGTATAGGATTAGGTGTGGGTAAAAAAATATATGATGCTGGACGTTTACTTTCATTACTATTTTTCCACAACTGATCCAATTTATAAATTAAGAGTCTGATATTAATGTCGGAAAGGCTATAGCCTATGAACAAGATAGACTTTCCTAACATATCCGAACGTAATTTAATATCAAGAGGCGATTCAAAATCTAAGCGTTTAAAGTAACTGCTTTCTGTTAATACAATAGATTCGTCAGAAATTGTATCACCATGAAATTTGACAATTTGAGTTGTATCAGAATCAAGATTTACTAAATCGTCTACATCTACGATTTTTTTGTATTTTTTTCCCCAACAGTTCAGTGCAGTTTCTAAACAATGATCATAATTTGTTGTATAGATTAAAGGAAAGTCTAGATTGGCAATGGCTTCATAAATCTTTGAGGATTTAATTACAGTATCAGGAACGTTCCAGTGACGATCCATCCAACTTCTTAATTCTCCTATACGTCCTTTCTTTATAAAATAAAATTCTGCCAGAGTTAAGCTGTCACCATATTGTTTAAAAAGTTTATCATCATAACCTAAATCTGAAGCAATTTGGGAAATTAACTCTGACCAAGTGGGAAGTCCTAAAGTGGCTGAAATACCTGCACCAACAAATAATATAGTATTTTTACTTTTTATAGATTTTTTTAATTCATCAATCATTTGATTTCCTCCAAATATGTTCTGAGCTTTTCTAAAGCTATTTTCCGCATAGAAATTTCATTTTTTTGTTCTCCTAGTTCTGCAAAGGTTTGATTATATCCAAGAGGTTCAAAAATACAATCCCATTGAAAATCTTTATTTCCTCTAGGAGGGCATACAATGTGACCATCAACTGCTCCTTCAAATGTATGAATTTGTTTTCCATCACAAAAAGCTAATACGGTTTTAGCAGTAACTTCAGCAGAACCTATTTTTGAAAATATATCACTGAATTTGTCTGCTTCTAATGAATCCCAAAAAATCTGAGTTAATCCTCCAGGTAGATTTCCAAAGTCTTTTATTAATAGACCTGTTTGCTCGACTAAAATCGGACGTCCGATTTGCTGAAATGCTTTAAGGGCTTTGTCTAAGGCAATTTCAGTCATATCATTACTCTGTATCTCATTTATTTTTTTAGAAACAGAATGTATGGTAATGTTAGATGAATTCAAGATTGTTTGTACTTCATTTATTTTAAATTTGTTAGATGATAAAAAATAAATATCCATTGTGTTTTATCCTTTCATTGCTTTTATTACCCAAGGACTCTTTATGTTAAAATGTAAATTTATATCTTATATCAAAGAAGATTTACACAAGCCAATATTTTCTATATGCGGTTTCGGGGACTCTTGTTATGTTGCTTAAGTATAGATTGAGAAGAAAATTATTGTTCTTCTAGTTTTTGTGAAAGTGTGTCTAAAATGCTCTGAGTGAAATTATCTAACAGGAACGATGTAATATCATCAAGACGATTACAGTATGTTACAGCTCCTATATCAGCAATATGTCCACTATTTCTACGAGGATATTGTTTGCTTACTCGTTCTCTTTCTTCGTCCATAATCAGTTTTAATTTATCAATATATTCACATATTTCGTGAAGTGTTATAGTGAATTCCATGCCTAAAAATGAATTATTATCGGCTAATAATTTTTCCCAATTAGATGGTAAGGGAAAATTGCTTGAATCAAGGATAATATGAGGCGATTCCTTAAATAAGGACAGCCATTTTAGACATTTAGTTAAATCCTTTCTAAATAATAAAAGATTATATATATCTAAAGAGATAGTTGTTGTCGGATGTTCGATAGTGGAATGAGCAATATTAGCATGGGAAATTGCCTCTGCTTGTTTTTTCCATTTTTTTAGTAATTCTATAGTATATTTGTGCTCATCTCTATCAATCATGATGGAACAGTTTGAACATAACCAAATGCCGTTATCTATGGAGCTCCTCTCTTCTGATGTCATAGAAGAATCATAACGTGGCCCACCTGGTGCGGCTGCAGCTATATGAGCAGCGATTCCTATGTTAATTGATTTGGTATCGCCCTCTTGGGCTCCGATAGTTGGCTTTTGACAATTTGGGTTTGAGCAATGATATCCGACACGTTTGGCCAGAGTATCTTTTACCTGCTGTGAAAAATCATCTCTATTTTTGTTCATTGTATTACTCCTGGAAAATTAGTCTTTGTTGATGAGTGAAATATTGAACTAAATACAATCAGATGTATCAAGCAACATCTGACTTTTCTGTAATTCCAATTCTACTTTTTCTTTTGTCTCAGCAATTTCATCTATAGCTGCCAGTGTAGCTTCATTTGGATTATCACCAGCGGATTTCAAAGCACTCTGGTAGAGGTAATTCATCTTTTCCCATTTTAACAAGTCATTAAACACCTTATAACTTTTGATATTTAACAAAGCGTCCTGCAAAGATAATGTATGCTCTTTTCCTCTAGAACTATAGCCAAATTCCAGATAAGAGGAAAGGATAGGATTGAACTGGATAGATACCGTTTCATCCTTTAACAGTTTATCTTCTCCACGCTCTCCGTTGATCTGTAGGATGCCGGAATTACAAAGCACCATAAGTACTCCCATCAGATCACCGACTGTTTCCAGACGAAGTCCGGCATTATCACTGCCGTTCAAAGCATTATAACTGACACCGAGTGCGGCTGCAATCTTCTCTAACTGAGGAGGTTGTGGCTGCATTTTATTTGTTTCATATTTTCGGATGGACACCGGATGGATGCCGGTCAGTTCAGCCAGTTTATCTTGTGTGATTCCGATTTGTTTTCGGCAGTATTTGATTTTTTCTCCTACGGTCATTTTAATCGCCCTCCATGTATCGAGATAGCTACATTATATCACGTATGAAAAAATTTTTCTACAGGCATTTCAAAACACTTGACAATAGCGATGTCGCTACATATAATAAAAATATAAAAAGTAGCGGATGCGCTACGGAAAGAAAAGGAGGAATTTCATATGGCACAGAATAACAAGATTTATATTACTGCAAATGAACTCGCAGAAATGTTGGGTGTTTCCGTGGGTCATGCTTACAAGCTGATTCGTAAGCTAAATCAGGAATTGGAAAAAGAAGGATTTCTGGTGATTGCAGGAAAAGTTCCCAGACGTTATTTTGAAAAACGCTGGTATGGTTACAGCGTGTAGGAGGTGTTTTGAATGAGAGCAGAAAAAGACAAGAAAACAGGAAAATGGTTGATTCAGTATCGTTATACGGATTGGCAGGGAAAGCGCCGGAAATCTACTAAAAGAGGTTTTGCGACCAAAAGAGAGGCGGAGGAATGGCTGCGAAATTTCCTTATTACGCAGAATGCGGACTTTGATATGAAATTTGAGGAATTCTGGAAAATGTATTGTGCAGATATGGAGACTCGTCTGCGAGAGCATACCATGAGAACGAAAAAGTATATTGTGGAACTGAAAATTCTTCCGTATTTCGGGAAGAAGCGGGTAAATGATATTACAGCAGCGGACATCAGGCAATGGCAGAATGAGTTGATTAAAAAGGGGTATTCACCTACTTACCTGAAAACAATTAATAACCAGTTGAGTGCAATATTTAATTATGCAGTCAGATATTACGATTTGAAAAGTAATCCCTGTGCAAAGGCTGGAAGCATGGGAAAGAGCAAAGCTGAAGAAATGGATTTCTGGACAGGAGAGGAATTTAGGAAGTTTATCGACAGCGTTATGAACAAAAGGCTTTCTTATATGGCATTTATGACTTTGTACTGGACGGGGATGCGTTTGGGAGAACTGCTGGCTTTGACTCCAAAAGATGTTGACCTGGAAAAACGAACGATTTCTATCACAAAATCTTATCAGCGTCTTGGCAGGAAAGATGTGATTACTCCACCAAAGACGCCGAAGAGCAAGAGAGTGATTACCATTCCAGAGTTTCTAGCTGCAGATATCAAGGATTATATGGATAGCTTATATGATTTGCAGGAGGACGACAGGCTGTTTCCCATTACAAAATATTATCTCGAGCATGAAATGCAGAGAGGAATTAAAGAAAGTGGTGTAAAGCGGATACGGCTGCATGATTTGAGACATTCACACGCAAGTCTACTGATTGAGCTTGGATTTTCACCATTGGAAATTGCAAATCGGCTGGGACATGAAAAAGTGGAAACTACGTTGAATACCTATGCACATCTTTATCCAAACAAGCAGACGAAACTGGCTGATCGGCTGGACAGTGAATACAGGGAGGAGTTGTAATGAGTGGATTAGATAAAAACAGAAAAAGAAACCAGACAGTTTGCTTTCGGATGACACCGGAAGAGCGCAGGGAATTAGAAGCCCGTATTACAGTAAGTGGACTGCCAAAAGGAAAGTATTTTATTCAGTCAGTACTTCATCAGGAAATAAAGATTGCGGTTGGCAAATATCAGAGTGATCGGTTAAGCCTTGAGATACGGAGATTGTGGGAACGTCTGGATTATTTGGAAACAGAGAATTTATATGAGTTACTGGCAGATTGTCGGGCACTAATGAAACAGGTAATTGAAATCACAGGAAATGATTGTTCAGCCGAATGGACAGCAAGTGATTTTAAAACAGAGATAATGGAAGATGAAAAATAAAAGCCTTTAAGTGTCGGCAAACACCTAAAGGCGGAGACTTGGTAGAAAATCCAAATCAATTACTAAAGTTATTCTACCAAAGTCTCCATTATCTTTCAACAGAAAATGGAGGTAATTTTGGATAACAGAAGAAATGAACCGAACTTAAAATTGATAAATATGGAACAGGTTGAGGTGGAAAAAATAGACTGGCTGATTTATCCGTTTATTCCCTTTGGAAAAGTTACGATTGTGCAGGGGGATCCGGGTGAGGGCAAGACCACAATGGTGCTTCAGATTATCGCAAAGCTGACGAAAGGAGAGCCTGTATTACCGGGCAGTGATGAACCTATTTTAGAGGGTAAAACAATGGCTCTGGATCCGGTAAATGTGATTTATCAGACTGCAGAGGATGGATTGGGCGATACCATCAAGCCCCGACTTCTTGCGGCTGGAGCAGATTGTTCCAGAGTAATGGTGATTGATGATAACGATCAGGCATTGACTATGATGGATGCCAGACTGGAAGAAGCCATTATACAGACAAAAGCACGACTTGTGGTTTTAGATCCGATACAGGGATTTCTGGGGGCTGATGTAGATATGCACAGAGCGAATGAAATTCGTCCGCTTATGAAACGTGTAGCGGTGCTTGCTGAAAAATATCATTGTGCGATTATTCTGATTGGTCATATGAATAAAAACAGCAATGGGAAATCATCATATCGTGGGCTTGGCTCTATAGATTTTCAGGCAGCAGCCAGAAGTGTTCTAATCGTTGGCAGAATCAAGGATGAACCAGAAATCCGTGTTGTCTGTCATGTGAAAAGTTCCCTTGCACCAGAGGGAAAATCCATTGCATTCCGTTTGGATAAAGATAAAGGATTTGAATGGATTGGAGAATATGATATCAGCGCAGATGATTTGTTAAGTGGAGATAATCGTGGGCAGAAAACCCATGCAGCAAAAGAGTTCCTGAAGGAAATACTGGCATCTGGTTCAATGGCACAGACAAAAGTGGCAGAAGAAGCGGAAAGCAGAGGAATTAAAAAGAAAACACTGTGGAATGCGAAGAAGGAACTGAAGATTGATTCTGTGAAGATAGGGAGTCAATGGTTCTGGATGTTGCCGGAATAATATTGGGAAGATGGCAAGATTACCATTTCTTTAAGAATAGGGAATCTTGCTATCTTGAAAGGAGACATGGATGAAAAATGTACAAATATCGCAGGAACTATTTATGAAACTGCTCCGATATCATTTGCTTGATGATGACAGCTGCATCGGCGATGTGAAAAAAGGGTTGGAACAGAAAATGAATGCTATGGTAGAGCGTGAATTATATACGAAATCAAAAACTGCCCCAACGGAGGAAGAACGGGAAAAAGCTCGGCTGGAGTATTTAGACAAGCGGGGGATACAGAAGGACTTCCGATGGTAGTTCTTTCCTGATTACCATTCTGACAGGGGCGTGACACGCTCCTGTATAGATGGCGGACAAGAGAAAATGCAGATGAGAGGACGGAGGTTTTTAGGACAACAGTGGAAAGGGGGCGTTGACTTAGGGCATCCTCTGCAGGATATTTCATCCCGACCATAGAGAGGAATAGCCCCGCAGGGCGCAAGGGCAACTTTTGATGGGCGGAACGGCTGTCGAAAGTGCTTTTGCGTTACTTTTGACAAAAGTAACAAAACTGCCGTATCCGGCGAGAGATATTTATGTGCCGTGTCCGGCACTAAAAGTACAAAAGATTGGAGGAGATGCGTATAAAAAGAACGATTAGTGGAATGACAGGAAAAGGTTCTATCAATCATAATTGCAGAAAATTCCATGCGGAAAATACAGATCCAGAACGGAGTTATCTCAATGTGGAATATTGCAATGAAAACATAAAAGAAGTTTATCATGAATTGTTTGACGAAGCCATAGAAAGATACAATGCAAAACAGACAAGAAAGGACAGATGTATTGATGATTATTATGAAAAGATACGTTCCGGCAAACAGGAAAAACTGTTTCATGAGATCATTATGCAAATTGGAAATAAAGAAGATTGTGTCTCGGATTCAAGAAATGGGATTATAGCAGCAAAGGTTTTGGATGAATATATGAAAGATTTTCAACAGCGGAACCCGACACTTAGAGTGTTTTCGGCACATTTGCATATGGATGAAGCAACACCTCATCTTCATATTGATTTTGTTCCGTATATTACAGAAAGTAAACGTGGGGTAGATACCAGAGTTTCATTAAAACAGGCGTTAGGTGCGCTGGGATTCAAGGGTGGAAGCAGGGGAGATACCGAACTGAATCAGTGGATCAATGCAGAGAAAGAGCAATTGGCTCTTGTAATGGAGCGGCATGGCATTGAATGGGAGAAAAAAGGAACACATGAGGAACATCTGTCCGTTTTGGAGTATAAGAAAAAAGAGCGGGCGAAAGAAGTGATGGAGTTAGAAAATTTGCTGGAAGAAAAAAAGAATGATATTCAGAACTTAAATCATATGCTACAAGAAAATCAGAAGATGCTGGAAGTGTCGGAAGCAGAAATAGAGGATGTTGAGTTAAAGAAAGCGGAAGCGATTCAAAAAGCAGAGAATGTCCGAAAAAAAGTGGATAAGGCAGAGCAAGAATTAAAAAATGTAGCACCATTGGTAAGCAAAGTAAAGAACTTTGCTGGAGATTATACCCGACCAGCAGCGGAATTATTGCCAGAGGTGGGGAGGTTTGAAACTGGAAAAGGTTATCGGGAAAACAAAGCGATTCCATTTTTCCAGAAGCTTATGGATAAGGTGCTGTCATTGTATGTTGCGTATTGTAAGATACAAGATAAATGTAAACAATTGGAACGGGAGAATACGGATATTTGGAGAAGAAAGGAAAGATTGCAGGGACAAAATCAGATATTGCAGGAGAAGGTAGAGACACTGGAACGTGTGGAAGAAGATTATGGTAGGATTCGCAATGTTTTTGGTGAAGAACGGATTGACAGGATTTTGATAGAAGTGAAAGAACAGGAACATGTGGACGAAGAGGTGGAAAAAGAAAGACGTAAGTTGCTGAAAAGAAAGCAACGAGATGCAAGGTAATCGTTAAATCACTCCGGATAATAAGTTAAAATGTTAATCCGGGGTGTTTTTGCGTGAGCAATTTTTTTGAAATAGCTTACGTTGTTGTTGATACTGGATTTATTTGAAAGTGAATGCTAAATAAGATGAAATAAGGCAAGGGGTGGTGTATAATAAATATATAAAAATAGACATTAATTACATTCTGAAGATGAGAAAATGTACAATTAGAATGGACATGTAATTTTGGGAGAAAAAGATAATGAATGATTATATTGAAGTAAAGTCAAATGGGAGAATCAGAGCAAAAAAAGGAACGAATATGAGAACTCCATATCCGCATCAAAAAGAAGCTATGAGAAAGCTTAGTATCATAAATGAGGAGAAATCATTTAGCACATTGATTGTGTTACCTACGGGTGGAGGAAAAACATATACGGCTTCCACATGGTTGTTAAAGAATGCAATTGATCAGAAAAAGAAGATTTTATGGATCGCACATAGACAAATGTTATTAGATCAGGCTGCAGAGTCATTTCAAAAATTCGCATATGCGGAGGCGATGCCACACATATCAGAATTTACATATCGCATTGTCTCCGGTGCTTCTAGTCATGATAGAAGTGTTGATATTACAGCAAAAGATAATATTTTAATATTGAGCAAAGACAGTATTGGAAGAAACCTCGACAGACTTGATTGTTGGCTTAAAGGCGAAAAGGAATTATTTGTAATTGTGGATGAAGCACATCATTCTACTGCGAAGACGTATAGAAAAATCCTTGATTATGTGAAGCAAAAAGTTGAGAATGTAAAATTGATTGGACTTACGGCAACTCCTTTTAGAACATCAGAGAGTGAAGCCGGTCTTTTGGCTAAAATTTATAAAGATGGAGTAAATAATAAGGATCAGGTAGTAAAAAATGATCTTGGGATTACATATCAAATCGGTTTGAAGGATCTAATTAACAATAGAATTTTATCAAAACCGATTTTTGAAAGTAATTTTACGGATGAAGATTATGGGAAAGAGGTTGGCTTAGATGCACTTGAAAAAATCCAGTATTTGGATGTGATCCCTGATGAATTGGCAGACCGAATGGCGCAAAGCGCAGTTCGTAACAAACTGATTGTTGATACCTATTTGAAAAAAGCCAATGAATATGGTCAAACAATCGTGTTTGCGGTAAATATTGCACATGCAATTGTATTGAGCAAATTGTTTAATAATGCAGGTGTTGCTGCGGATTATATAATTTCAAGCGTAAAAGATGCTGTTACAGGAGTGACAATATCCAGAGAGGATAATGAAAGAAAGCTGCAGGATTATCGTGATGGCAAATTACAGGTATTAATTAATGTAAATATTTTAACAGAAGGTGTGGATTTACCTCAAACGAAAACAGTATTTCTTGCAAGACCTACTGTGTCGAAAATATTGATGACACAAATGGTTGGTCGTGCGTTAAGGGGAACTGCTGCGGGTGGAACATCTGAAGCATATATTGTTTCCTTTGTAGATCAGTGGAATGAGCATATTTCCTGGTGTAATCCAGAGAGCATCTTTGATGGCGACGGGGAATTTTCGGATGATACAAAAGATTATGAGAGAAGAGATCTGAATTTGATAGCTATTTCAAAAATCGAAGAATTTGCCTCTGTGCTGGATGAAACGGTTGATACAACTGCTCTGGAAAAAGCTCCGTTTATCAGTAGAATTCCGATTGGAATGTATGCTTTTTCCTACTTGCAAGATAATGGAATGGATTTATCCTACCAGGTGATGGTGTATGATAGTACTAAAGAAGCATATAAGCAGTTGATGTTATCATTGCCAACTTTATTCTCTGAGTATGGTGTGGAAGAAGAATATCCGGATATGGAAATATTAAAACAGATGGAGGAACATTGTCATGATACATTTTTTTGTGGAGAAATGATTCCGCCATATGAGACGAGAGATGTCATTCATATATTAAAATATTATGCGCAGTATGAGGCGATTCCGGAATTCTATACGTTTGACGAGATAGATGCTAATAAACTTGATGTTTCTAAGATTGCACAACATATTTGGGATGAGGATATGGGAGCGAGAAAGAAAGCAGAATATACAAATGAATTGTGGAATAACTCAGATGAAAATATGTTGAAGATGTTCTTTGGTAGAAAAACGTACTTCCTGAAACAATTAGATATTGAAATCATGAAAATTGCAGGAAATTATGATGAGGAAGAGGAAAATGTAACATATGGGGTTCGACAATTAGAAGATATGTCTCTTAGTGAGATTAGAAAAGTACGTCCCGATTATGAAAAAGAATTACGAGATGAAACCTTTAAAAAATCGAAAAATAAAAATGGACTTTATGAATGTGCTATTTGTCATAAGACTGCATCCAATCGTATCCCGTTTCAGGTTGATCATATTGTGCCAATGAATCAAGGTGGAAAAACAAAACCAGAAAACTTGCAAATCTTATGTAGAAGATGTAATGGAACAAAGGGAGATAAATAAATGAGATCCTTTCTATATTCGCCAAGTTATTTGGCAGAGATTATATATGATTTGGATTTGGCAGAACGAACAGCAAATCATTTATTGGTACAGATTTGGGAAAATGAAAAGTGTTTTCTGTTTGCAGAACACCAGAGAGATAAGAAAAAATTTATTAAAGATGTAATGAATGAAACAAACTATTTGTTTCATTGTGAGGATATAGATGCGGAATCGAATGCTGTCAATCGTGACTTGAATGCAATTGGAAGCGATGAATTAGAGTATGATACAGAGGATTTTAATTATATCAGTAAGATGTTTATTGAAATGCGATTAAAAATGCTGTTTATTGGTAAGCAGGATTATATTCGTATGAAATTCAGAACCCTATTGGAACGATATGGTTATAAAAGAAGAGCAGCAGCATTGCTAACCTATATGCATAAGTGCTTATATTTTTATCATATTGAAACCTATTTACGGGATAACACACCTTGTAATATTGAAGATGTTAAGTTGGATGATATGATTACATTTCGTGTGTTGGAAAATCAACGTTCATTGCCTAAAAAAAATAATGACTATTGTGTAGAAATAAAACCTGATAAATCCCAAAATATCATGCCGATTGTGAAAATGAATTCTTCAACCATGGAGGTTACGCTTGGAGATAAAAAGGTAAACTGTAGTTTGTATGCACTTAAGCAAGTAAATGGTGAGGTAGACATCGAAATATGTGGCAGGCATTTTAAGGTGGCCGTTTTATCAGGTTCGATACGTGAAATATTCAAGTGATAGCTTTATTTCCTGTTTGTATAGGTGTATTTTCATAATACATCTAAGGTGCGACGAGGAGTAATGAGAAAACCTGTGTATGTAGCGTGTTTGTAGAACTACATCTGAAAAATCTCGTAAAATCAAGGCTTCCAAGTTCAGCAAAAGAGAAATATTTCTTGATAATGCAAATAAAGTGATTTATTAGAAATGGAGAGAATATTGGTATGGAATTTCCAAAACAGATAAAAGATATAGTATACAGATTACTTCAAGAGCCAACATTAGACAATTTTCGTGAGTTTTTAAGAGGACAAACTGGAGAACATAATACCATAGATTTTAAAGAAAAGTGGATTGAACAGCAAAAGCTTGCAAAAGAAATGTTGGCGATTGCGAATTCTGGCGGTGGTATAATAATATTTGGTGTTCATGAAAATGAAGATAAATCGTTTGAATTTCCAGGTATTGAGGAAATAAAAGACAAAGCGGTTGTATCGAATGAAGTCAAAAATTTAATATCTTCTAACCTTAAGTATGAAGTATATGACTTTGTTTATGATTCATCGGAGTATGATAAGTTAAATAACCATAAGTATCAAATGATGGTGATTGAAAACAATCCTCAATTTTTGCCATTTCTAGCAAAAAAGGATAGCAATGACTTAAAGATGAATAGGATTTATGTGCGTAGAGGAACATCGTGTGAGGAGGCTAATCAGGCAGAAATCAGAGAAGTGATCAATAGACGAGTCAACTATGAATATCCTAATTCGGGGAAACCATTAGAATTGGAGGAGCATTTAGAACAACTTAAAAAATTATATGATAAAATTAATCCAACTAAAAGCTATTATCGAAATGGTTTTGCACAGTCTCTAGGAGAAACAATGAAGGCGATGGTTAATTCTTTAAAGGGGGAATTGGTTAGTGAAAAAATTCCATTGTATCCCGAAGAAAGTTATGAAGAGTTTATTGCAAGAATGATTAGAGAGAAGAAAAAGAAAATTGAACGTGTATTGGATTTAAAATAAGACTCATGAATAAAGAATATTTTTCTGTTATTCAAATAGGTGAGTACATTTTGAGTACAATTTTTATGCCAGTCGAAAGTGTTCCTGCGAATATGGCGAATATAGTGATAAAAAGTAGCGCAAACGCTATTAAAAACACTGGGATGAATCTCTTGTGAGACGAGTTTGAATAATTAAAATTTTACACATATTATTTTATATGGCAGATAGTCCACGGATTATCTGCCATTTTATATTTTATGCTTTTAGAAAAATATTTGTTGCCAAAGATAAGTGATTTGTATTTGTGACACCAATGGTGACACAAATCGGTGTAGATTAAGCACTTAGGTGTCTTTGGGAAATACAGAGTTGATATTTGGG
>JAXJPR010000024.1:0-33034 GCA_036311565.1 Lachnospiraceae bacterium | reverse complement strand
TACTCTAGTAGGGCGCATCCGCAAACTTGCCTTAATCAGATCTTTTATCGTAATTTTATTTTCTCCTTCCAGATTGGCATTTCTGGCCTCTAACCGGACCAGATTCTTAATTCCATAGAGCTGAAGCTCTGCGGAGTCTTCTATGGTTATAATTCGTTCATCTTTGGGAATACAGTTGGAAAGCGCATTTAGTAATGTAGTCTTCCCTGCTCCCGTCCCTCCGGAGATAAAGATATTCATACATCCTCTCACCATTAGTGAGAGAAAATCCATCACTTCTTCATTTAACGAGTTGAATTTTAACAATTGTTCTAAACTTGTAATCTCTTTTTTAAATTTACGAATTGTTACAGCAGAACCATCAATTGCGATTGGCTCTAATAATACATGAACACGGGAACCATCTTCTAACCTGGCATCAACAATTGGTGATGACTCATTTACAATCCGATTGTTCTTGGACACAATCTGCTGAATTACCTGTTCAAATTTCTCTTTCGAGCCAAAGCGTTCCTGCGTACAAAATAACTGTCCATGTTTTTCTACAAAAATCTTGTCATACCCATTAATCATAATTTCGGTTATGGAATCATCTTCTAACAATGCTTGTAAAATATCCAGCTGCCTTAAAGAATGAAAAATCTCATTGCAAATCTGCTCCTTTTTATCCAAAGGAATATATTTTTTTCTTGTTTCAAGAAATACCGCCTGTCGTATCTGATTGCGGATTTCTTCATCGGATATCTCCTCATTTAAATCGATCTGTTCCATTACTTGCTGAATTACAGTTTCTTTCATCATCACTTTTCCTCTGCCACAAAGGTAATCTTACTCCTGATCCCTGGTACGATCTGCTGCATCAGCTTTAAAAACAGTTGAATCTTTTGCTGTTTTGATTTTTCTTCTGAAGTAATCAGTATAATACGGTCAAATAAATCCAGTATCTTTAAATCCGCAAGACTCCCTACACCAATATCAAAGACAAATGTCTGGTACTTTTCTTCTCTTAACTTTTCTAAAAACCACCCATAATCCTCATGATTCATATAACGGTAATCTAAAAAGCATCGGGCAGAAGGGAGAATTCTTACCCCTTCCATCCATTGAAGATGACTATCGATCTGACTGCATATTTCCTCTTCTCGTTCTTTTATCAAAAACAACATCTGTTCCATCCAATATTCCCCGGTCTCTATGCTGCAGAAATCTTCCATTCCCATATAAATTCCATCCAGCTCTTCTGCTTTATTCAAGGCATATCTTGTCTTCCCTACTCCGCCTGCCGGAGAATAAACGGCTATCATCTCTCCCTTTTTTGCTTTGTATTCCTTCCCCTCCCGAATCTGCTCAAGCATCTTTTTCGCCAACAGTTTTGCAGAACTATAACGATAAAATCCTTCTTCGCAATCTTCTTCACAAATTCGAATTACCGAAGCTGCTCCCATTCCTTCTTCATCATCAGCCACCACACAATCAAATTTTTGTTCTTCGATTTCTTTGATTAATTGCTCCTTTTGGGTAAATGATACTGCATCCATATACTCTCCATACCTACCATTCAGATAATTCATAAGACGCCAGCTATATTCCGTATTGTGATCATAGATTGCAACCCTTAATTTTTCCATAAATACTCTCCTCTTAAAGAACAACGCAGACAATTCCGCACTTTAACTTTTTATTGATAAAAATCTTTTTCGTCTTCTTATCTTTTATATGGGATTCCAGAAAGCAGAGATACATTCCCTGCAAGATAAGCAGTTAAAAACCAGATCATGGAAGCCAGAAAAATTCCAATAGAAAAATGAATCTTGTCTTCTGGTTCTCCATGATAATTTGTCAATAATCGCCCCTCCAGTCTGCAATCTCTCAAGTATCCTTTTAGATAATAATAACGCTGCATAAGACTTTCACATCGGCACATCTTGACCAATGCCCCTATTCCATTAAATAAAAAACTAAGAAAAATCACTTTCCAGGTATGTTTTCCAAAAAAAGTTCCTGCAGCCGCTAATAACTTAATGTCTCCAGCCCCTAATACTCTACAATAAAACAACAAATATAATAAAATCACCGGTTCTATCATCCCAATCATGGACCATTTCACTCCCTCCATCCCAACCTGCAGATAGGAAAAAAAGATTCCTGTTACTGCAGTACAAAAGCAAAGTACATTGGGAATCCGATAAAATCTCCAGTCACAAATTGCCCCCAGCATCATATATAAATTTACTACCATTTTTACCTCTCTTTCCATTTTTTTCCTTTTCTTATAATATGACTATACCTCATTTGGAAGAATCTGTCAATTATTATTTTCCTATTTTTTACAATTTTTAAAATTGAGTAGAGACTTTTATATAACAAAAAAATCCTCAATTAGATGTATCTCTACATCAGATTGAGGATTTTTACGATCATAAATTTCATTTCTTATATATAAGAAACCCATTTGTGATATTATTTATTTTTTAATGCTTTTCCATATACATTTTCATCTTTCAAGCATTGGATAAAGCTTTCTTTTGTCACTTTCGCATATTCAGGTGTGAATGCCCACTCTGTCGTTGTCATTGCCTTTTCAGCCATAAGATCAAATTCTGCTTCTGTAATATCAATATCGTCAAAGCAGACTGGAAGATTTAATTCCATATTTAACTTGGCAATGCGATCTCTTTCTTCATATTCTTTTGCATATGTAAGGAGACACAATACACCAAGGGCAACGACTTCTCCATGAAGATGTTTATGTCCATTTTTTGTCACTGTGGATCCATAATAAACACAATGTGCAAGACTAGAGTTATAATAATAATCTGGAGCGTTGCTGACCATATTAGAAACAAGTCCTGTGCTGATAATAATATCTAAAGTAACCTGTTCCAAGGCGAAAGATACTTTTTTATTACGAATATCTTCTAATGCCTGCTTTCCATACTCAATCAATGGCGTTGTACAGATTTTACTTAACTGTACTCCCAGCATAGCTGTATGTGCCAATGAATCTTCTTTTGAAGAAAATACGGCTTCGCATTCTTTGCTTAATGCATCTCCGATTCCAGCCCATAAAAGTTCTTCTGGTGAATCTGCAATAATAGAAGATTCAATAAATGTATGATCTGCCTGTTTTGGATAATAATATTCACGGAAAGATCCGTCCGGATTATATATTACAGAAATTGCTGTCACAGAAGCACAGTTTGATGCAACTGTTGGAAAGCAAAATAATGGCTTATCCAGTTTATCAGCTATGTATTTGCATGTATCACAGGCACGTCCACCTCCCACTGCAAAAATAATATCCGCGTTTTTGACTGTATCTTGTGCGATTAAGGAATCTCCGTTTTCATAAGTAGAATCTCCACCATACCATAAAAAGTCCAAAATCTCTAATTCTGATCCACCAATTCCTTCTAAAATCTTGTCTTTTGCTTTTTCTATCGCAGTTTTCCCACCAATGACAACTGCTTTATTTCCATAAAATCTGGCTTCATAAGGAATTTCATTATAACAGCCTTCTCCAATTGAATAACTTGGTAAACTCAAACTATAAAAACTCATAGGTACTCCTTTCATCCTTTGAAAATTATGGACATTATAGTCCTTTCTCTTTTTATATGCAAGTACTGAAAAAAATACATTATTTTTTTAATTTTTTTTCTTCTTTTCACTTAAATATAACTTTGTTCTACATTGACCACTGCATAATATTCCGGATGTTTCTCATGAATGGTCTTGCGAATCTGCTTAGCAACTGCATCCTTTTCTTTCATCTGTTCCATCGGAATGACAACATCAAAAATCAGATTTGAACTTCTTTTGCCTTTTACCATCCGAAAATCATGAAACTGCCATTCTTCATTCATTCCTTTTAATATGGCTTCTACCATATCCTTTGCTTTTAAAACATCTAAATCATCGGTCACGATTGGATCCATATGAATGGTAGCTTCACATTGAAATTTTTCATTTAATTCTCGTTCAATGCTGTCAATTTCTTCATGTAATTCTAATAAATTTTCTTTATAGGATACTTCTGCATGAAGAGAGATCATTCTTCGTCCAGGGCCATAATCATGTACCACCATGTCATGAATTCCTAATACTTTTTCTGAATCCATAACACATTTTTGAACTCCATCAATGAGCGCACCATCTGGAGTTGTTCCAAGAATCGGCTGGATGGTATCCTTTGCTGCGCCATAACCGGCATTTAATACAAATAATGCAACAATAATTCCTACAAATCCATCAATATTCTTTCCTGTAAAATGAGTAACTATAACACCCGCAAGAACTGCTGCTGTTGCAATACAATCGCTTAAGCTGTCTGCTGCCGTTGCCTTCATTGCTTCGGATGAGATTCGTTCTCCCAGTACCCGGTTAAAATGCGCCATCCAGAATTTTAATAAAATTGCAAGAATTAATACTGCAATAGAAAAGAGAGTCACTTCCATGGTCTGTGGATGTAAGATCTTATCAATAGATGTTTTTAACAGTTCCACACCCATAAATAAAATAGCAACTGCCACAAATAACCCTGACAAATATTCAATTCTTCCATGGCCAAATGGATGATCTAAATCTGCAGGCTTTCCAGCCATATGAAAACCAATTAAAGTTACTAACGATGATCCTGCATCTGATAAATTGTTCATAGCATCTGCCATAATCGAAATCGATCCGGTCATCAATCCTGCAATGAATTTTACTGCAAATAAGACCACATTGCATAAAATTCCTACTGCACTTCCTAATGTTCCATATCTTTGACGTACTGTTCCATCATGAACATTATCCTTATCTGGAACAAATTTTTTTACTAAAAACTCTACCATATTTTTTCCTCCGTATTTTATCCATTATATGAAATATATTCCTTAAACGCAATACCACTTTATAAGATATAGCAGGATAATACCTGGAAGCCCCAGCACACCACTGACAGCTGCTGTCAAAGCATTCACAGACACCCCTTCTCCCCATCCGAACTTAAGACAGCAAAGTTGAATTCCATAGAGAAGAAGCACACAAAAAATGCCCCTTGCCACTACCATCAGACTATATCCCGGTCTTTTTATCACTGCCCATAAGAAGCAAATTCCTGCTAAACTTCCTACAATTAACATGATCATTTCATTTTGAGACATAAAAAACCCCCCTTTTTCAAACTTATGCCTGAAAAAGGAGGTTCATGCAGTTATTATTATAAGAAATCAAACAAGGAAAAAATCCAGTTTTTAATTTTGTTGAAAAATCCTTCGTCTAAAGAAAGTCCCATATCTTCCAGTTTCGTATAGATTTCTTTTGCCTGTTCTTTTAACTGATTGATATCCAGATCCAAAGAACTGATTTTTTTCATTAACTCTTCAATTTTTGCCTGATCTTCATCAGATAAGTTGACCTGCAATTCCTGGGACGCTTCATCAATGATCTGTTCAATTTCGGCAACCGTATTGGCATCTTCAGAAACTACTTTTTCTTTAATTAAAGCCATTAATTGTTCTGCTTCTTCTTCTCCAATGGTCTCTGCCACTTCACCAGTAACAACTAATTCCTGATTAGCTGCATCCAGATTTTCTTCAGAAATATTTTCACCAGTCATAGATTCATAGGCTTTCATTGCTCCGACCAGGGCGGCGGTTCCTGAAATATTAAATGGACCTGCAACTGTAACCTGTGCATTTTCCATACCAGCAGTTGCTAAAGCATTTCGATACATTCCTTCCGTGCAGAAAGAGATATTATAGGTCTTTACTTCAATTCCATCTCCCCCTTCTTGTACATGTACAGAAGAAAGAGCCCGTGTCCCAATAACTGATTTTGATAAATATTCATCTAAGTATTCATGTTCCTGTTCATTGGTAATATACTCGACATTGTAGTCATCTAGATTCTCAATGCCAAGAAGTTTTAACACCGTATCCTTTTCTTTGTCAGTCAAATCTGCACCTAAAGATACATATTCTTTGTTCCCACCAAAAATTCCATCGGCCCAAACCGCCTGACTCATAAGCATTACCATGCATAAAACAATTGATACTATTTTACAAAGTCGTCTTTTCATCCTTTGCTCCTCCTCATCGTTTAAGATGTTTTCAATATAGCATATTCTCTTTCGATAAATATAAATTTTTTCTGAATCTTTTCTTACATCTCCAATTAATCCATAAGAAAATCGCCCATCCAATCAGTGAAACTTTCCATCCAATCAAAAATCCCGGAGGTATATAAGAAAGCGTAATTACATGCTCTCCTTTTTTTATATCTATGGCCAAAAAGCCTTCTGCTACTGCTTTTTTATCTGCTGCTTTTCCATCAATATAAATCTTCCATCCTTCATCATACGGAATAGAGAAAAATACCATTCCATCTTCCTGGGCATTGACGATTCCTTTTACTTCATTACTGCTATAAGAAATCATTTCAAATTTATGTTTTTTCATTTGTTTTTTTAGAAAACGAAATGCTTCCTGATTCAAAGAGGCTGCCCTCATCGTCACTGTACCAGTACGATTTTCGCCATCTTTTAATTGAAGTTCTACCGTAACCGTATCTCCCTTTTCTACATTTCCCACCGATACGATCTGAGAATTTAAGCGCCCGCTCTGATGTTCTCTTCCATTGACATAAATAACTGTATTGTCCACATTTCCGCAATCAAAATGCAGATACAAATCCTGGTTTTCTTCTATATTAAAAACAAAAGCAACATTATCTCTTTGTGTTTTTTTTGTCTCGACAAAGTAACTTCCATTATGATGGTCTGTGATATCACAATCATTTCCAACCGGTGCCGTTACTTCAACCTTATTAAAAACTTCCGGACATTGATATGCCAGCTTAATAAGCTCATTTTGTACCTCAAATGGATCTTCATTCTGATAATTCCACTTCCATACTTCTTTATTCATCCAATAACCAAGTCCGGTTGGAAGGGCATTCTCATATAAACTGATTCCATCTTTGGAATACAAATATTCATAACCAGTCCGATACATGCGATCACCATTACGAACCAGAACACTTTTTATTCCTAACAATAAGTCCGTCACTGGAGATGCCCCTTCATACAGATATTCATTGACACCTGTATAAAATCCCAACTGATCCATGGCTTCTACGGTATTACCCAGAGCCGTAGAACCAAACATGGTTGCATTGGGCATTGTATGCCAGATACTTTCATCTAACATTTTACTCTTTAATAATTCCATTCTCTGTTCTATGGTCGGATTCTGCCGTTCTTTTATTTTTTCTACTTCTTCGGTTTCTGCAAAATAATAAGAAGCATCTGCCTGTCCACTGCAGTCAAATGCATAATAGGTATTGGCAACAATTTCAATGACCGTAATGAGACATATGATTTTTTTTGCCAATTGTTTTCTCATACATAATCCAATCATATATATTACCAGCAGGCCAGCTGTAATAATATATGGAACTTTCGTATCCATTTTTCCATTTACATACAGATATCCAATAGCTGCCAACAAAATAACACATGCGCCACAGACTTTCCATCTTTTTACCGGAACCGGTTTCATTAAATTCCACTGTTCATATGCCATAATGAGGATTAAAAAGATATATAGGAAAGCAAACCGGTTTGGAATTCCATATTGATTATGAAAACCGTGCCAGATATAATTGAGCATTTCCATCTGAGAACTGATTGCCAAAAATACTAATAACACAATTTTTCGGATTTTTTCTTTCCATAAAATTTTGTTATCAATGACATACAATACCAGTAACAGCATTGGAAGAACTCCGCAATATAAATTTCCCAGACCGTCATCTACCGACATATTATATGGCTCTACTGCAGCCATGTGAGTAGAAAATAAGGAAATCGTCTGTTCATACCACTGCCATTGCGGAAAATCCAACGTTGCAGATGACGTTGCCATCAGTCCCTGATAAGCCGGAAACAGTACCATCGCTGCCATTGCAGCTGCCAATATAGAATACATGACAAAACGTATTCCCATTTTCAAGAACTCCCGGATATTTTCAAAATGATAACACAAGTACCAGAAGATCAGAAAAATACATACCATAAATGACATATAATAATTACAGAACATAGAACCAAAAAGACTAAGACAATAAATCCGTCCATCTCCCTGTTTCATCAGTTTGTCCATGCCAATCAAAATAACGGGCAGTAAAATCATGACTTCCAGCCACATGACGTTCCAATAATATCCCGTCATATAAGAACTAAAGCAATAACACAATCCAAATACTACATTGGAAAAACTGGCTCTTCCTTCCTGATGGGTAAAGTAAGCAAATCCCGCCAGTGAACATAAGGAAAATTTTAATACAATAATCCAGTTTAACACTGAAATCATGGTCATCTTCGGAACAAGTGCTATGATCAGATTAATCGGACTGGATAAATAATAGGCCCATAAAGAAAAGAAATTATACCCAAGTCCTCCATTCCATGAATAGAACCAGCTGTCCAAATTCTTCAATTTTTCCTGATAATCTGCAAAAAATGGCAGATACTGATGCAGGGCATCTACAATCATAAAACTATTTTCTCCAAATGGTGCTGTTTGGGTTAAAATCATAATAAGAACCATAAGAAAAAATGGAATAAAAAATGCCGCTGCCGCATATTGATATTTTTTTACTATTTTCATGCATTCACCTCATTTACCTTTTACTCCCGTGTTAGGTTATCATACCATATTTTTATAAAAAATGTTGTGCGATTCCATCGACTCTCATATAATTAAAATAAAAGAAACTAGATTTTAACGCATTTAGAAAGGACTACCTATGAAAAAGAACATTAAAATCATTGCACTTGATTTAGATGGTACCACATTTACCGATGATAAACACATTACCGATCGTACAAAAGAAATCATTCAAAAGGCTATTTCACGTGGAATTACCGTAGTTCCCTGTACCGGACGCCAGTTTTCAGGTCTGCCGGAAGAATTTTTATCAATTCCAGGTGTAAAATATGCCATTACCTCTAATGGTGCTGCTGTTGTGGAAGTTGCTTCTGCAAGACCAATTTATACAAACTATATTTCATATGAAATGGCAGCTTCTAAGATGAAAGATTTATTAAAAGAAGACGTTCTCGTTGATATTTACATTAATGGAGAATGTTTTATTGATGAAAATCTGGTAGACCGCTATAAAGATTTTATTACAAGTCCAATTCAAGAAGCCTATTTTCATAAAACAAGACAACCAGTTAAAAATCTTCCAGAATTTATCCGCAAAAATCAATTAGCTGCCGAAAAATTTCATATACTATTTCGAGACTTTGATTTCTTAAAAGAAATGCGTGAAAAATATAAAAAACATCCCGATTATCTGGCCACCTGGGCATTAAATAATAATCTGGAATTAAACGCAGCTACTGCTGATAAAGGAACTGCTCTGCTGGCACTGGCGGATATCTTGAACATCCCACATGAACAGACCATGGCCTGCGGAGACAGCTTTAATGATGAAGCAATGCTTCGAAAAGCAGGATTCTCTGTTGCAATGGGAAATGCTGACCCAGAAATGAAAGAAATCTGTGATTTTGTTACAAAAACAAATGAAGAAGATGGAGTTGCGTACGCAATCGAACAATTTGTACTGTAAAAATCACATGTTTTTACTTATAAAAATACATGTATCCACATGTAATTTGAAAGTTTTTCATCTGAATTTTTCATAACTTAATTTTTTTCTTTTAAAAACAGCCGTTTCTTAATTTTTTTAAGTGGCTTTAGAATTTTTTTGCAATTTTCGAAATTCAAACTTGTAAATTTAAAGTTTTTTTTGTATAATACACCCATGGCAATGGTGTCGGAATAAAAGTGTACGTTGTCGTACACTTTTTTAATATAATCAAAAAGCAAAAGATGCACCCTTGTACGAAATTAAAAAATATATGAAATTCAAACATTGAAGGAGGACTATCACATGTCATATGTTGATGAGGTAATTGCAAAAGTAATTGAACAAAACCCTGCGGAACCAGAATTCCACCAGGCTGTAA
Organism: Lachnospiraceae bacterium; assembly: GCA_036311565.1. GTDB lineage: Bacteria > Bacillota > Clostridia > Lachnospirales > Lachnospiraceae > Fimousia. The sequence continues at coordinate 23,010 of JAXJPR010000024.1, read as the reverse complement.
AGGAAGTTTTAGAATCTCTTCGTGTTGTTGTAGAAGCTAACGAAGAAAAATTCAGAAAAGACGCTTTATTAGAACGTCTTGTAAACCCAGAAAGACAGTTTAAATTCCGCGTACCTTGGGTAGACGATAACGGACAGGTACAGGTTAACACAGGTTACCGCGTACAGTTCAACAGTGCAATCGGACCTTACAAAGGAGGACTTCGTCTTCACCCATCTGTAAACTTAGGTATTATTAAATTCTTAGGTTTTGAACAGATCTTCAAAAATTCTTTAACAGGATTACCAATCGGTGGTGGTAAAGGTGGTTCTGATTTCGATCCTAAAGGAAAATCTGACCGCGAAGTTATGGCTTTCTGCCAGAGCTTTATGACAGAATTATGCAAATACATCGGTGCTGACACTGACGTACCAGCTGGTGATATCGGAACAGGCGCTAGAGAAATCGGATACATGTTCGGACAATATAAACGTATTCGTGGATTATATGAAGGTGTATTAACAGGGAAAGGATTATCTTACGGTGGATCTTTAGCAAGAACAGAAGCTACAGGATACGGTTTATTATACTTAACAGATGAAATGTTAAAATGCAATGGAAAATCTTTAGAAGGTGCTACTGTATGTATCTCTGGTTCTGGTAACGTTGCTATCTACGCTACAGAAAAAGCTCAGCAGTTAGGAGCAAAAGTTGTAACTGTTTCTGATTCTACAGGATGGGTTTACGATCCAGAAGGAATCGATGTTGCAGCATTAAAAGAAATCAAAGAAGTAAAACGTGCAAGATTAACAGAATACAAAAACTACCGTCCAAATTCTGAATATCATGAAGGACGTGGAGTATGGACCATCAAATGTGATGTTGCTCTTCCATGTGCTACTCAGAATGAATTACACTTAGAAGATGCAAAAGCATTAGTTGCAAACGGATGTATCGCAGTTGCTGAAGGTGCTAACATGCCTACAACATTAGAAGCTACCGAATACTTACAGGAAAACGGAATCTTATTCGCTCCTGGTAAAGCTGCTAACGCTGGTGGTGTTGCTACTTCTGCTCTTGAAATGTCTCAGAACAGCGAACGTTTAAGCTGGTCATTTGAAGAAGTTGATTCTAAATTAAAGAACATTATGGTCAACATCTTCCACAACTTAGATGACGCTGCAAAACGTTATGGTTTCGAAGGAAACTATGTTGTTGGTGCAAACATCGCTGGTTTTGAAAAAGTTGTAGATGCTATGAACGCTCAGGGCATCGTTTAATCAGAATTTTTAAAATTCTATTGTTTTCGTACTACAATCGTGATAAAATAAGATTACAGACAAAGGTGTCGCTTCATAGCGGCACCTTTTTGCATGTTGATATTCTTTTACGTGAAAGGTCCGATTCCTTTTAAAGGGACACCATCGTTTTCCACCCCACCTATTATGAACTAGTTTTACTAATTTTCTCTTTCATATTTTAGAATATCAACTGCAGGTCAACAAAAAACTGTATAATATAGGGAGTGATCATAATGGCAGAAAAAAAAGAAACAACGAAAACTCAGGAAGCAAACATCGAAGAAACAAACAACGATGAAAAAATCCTGCACACAGATTGGGCTTTAGAAGCCAGCTATGAACTACAGGACTATATAGAAGAACAAGGTATTTATATCCGATACTAATAAATATATTTTACCCAAAGCAAGGGGCTGCGTGGTTATCCACAAAGCCCCTTTTTCTCATCTTATACTTCAAATTTTCCATTATTTTTTTCTTCTAACGCAGTAATCATATGATAGAAAATTTCATTATATGGAGTTTTTACTCCCAGTTCTTTTCCCATACGAACCATGTCTCCAGCAAAAGTTTCCACTTCCGTCTTTCTTCCAGCCTCAATATCCTGGAGTGTTGATGGTTTTCCATGAGGAATCAGATTATGAATATATGCTCTGTGGTCCATCAGATCTTTTTCTGTCAGATCAATTCCTTTCTTTTGTGCGACTGCAATAACTTCTCTTGCTGCATTCTCACGAAGAAACTCTATGTGTTCGCTGACACGGAATCCAACATAAGGCGTCCCCAAAATAGCGCACGTCTGATTTTCACTGACATTGGTCATATATTTTATCCACATCGTCTTTAACATATCTTCAGGAACTTCATAATGTATTCCTGTCATATCAAACAGATTCTTTACTGCCTCTACTTTCTCAGAAAGTGTTTCATTCTTTTCTTCCCCAAAAGAAATGATTCCTTTTCCCTCCGGATAAGAAATTCTACCATTCTGATTGAAAGATGGCAGACGGATAATTGTAGTCAGTATATTTTCTGGATAAAACTTTTCTCCAATGCGAATTTCACTGGTCACTCCATTTAACAGGGACATTACGATTGTATCTGGTCCAATCTGATTTTTCATATCCGTAATTGCCTGGGAAAGCTGTGTGTTTTTCGTAGCAAAGATGGCAAAATCTGCATACTCAGTTTCCTCTTCTGGTGCTACAATATGAAATTTATAATTCACATCGTTAATGATGACACCTTGTGTTTCCAAACGTGATTTTCTGTCTCCCCCAGCAATGACGCGAAACTTGTCTCCCAACTGCTTTTGCAGCCCTGGTGCTACAAATCCTCCAATTGCTCCTAACCCTATCAATGCAACTGTCTTAATCTCTCTCATGTTTTCTCTCCATTATTCTATAATATAGTAATTAAGGTCACAGTATCCTTTATCATCCCTCTTACTCGTATTTGCTCCTGGCACAATGCCTTTGCTGCTATACTGCCACATATGATATTTATATGGATAACTTGGTCCTGTTTGTTCTACTCCATAGTGGGCCACCCAGATCTTATAATTTTTGATTTCGCTATGTTTAAAATACCGAAGTAAATAGGATGCAGAAGAGTACACCATCGGCGTATAGCCAGCCTCCTTGATTCTCTCACAAAAAGCAACCGTAAGATTGGTAACATTCTCCCGTCCTGTGGCCAAAATGCTCTTTTCCTCCACATCATATGCCACCGGAAGTACCAGATCTCCAGATTTGATATTATACTTTTTCAGAATCTGAACACAAAATTCGGCCTCTTCCCTCGCTTCTTCTACTGTGGTCGCATACGAATAAAAATATACGCCCATACGCATATTGTAACGCTTCCCACTACGATAGTTGCGTCCAAAATATGTATCCTCTGTCATATCATCTTTCCCGGTATCCCCTCGTCCAATTCGAAGCATAGCATAATAAATATCTTGATTTTTTACTTTGAACCAGTTAATCTTTCCGTTCCATACGGATACATCAATGACTTTCACCTTATCTCCATATTCTACCTGAATGCTTGACTTCTGTATATAATAAACGCCTGCAATGAGCAAAATTAGTAATACAATCAAAAATTTTAAATGGGTCGTCTTTTGTTTTTTTCTACGTTTTCGCTTTTTCATAAACCTCCTTCTTTCCATAGCTTTCTTACAATAATCTGGTTGTTTTTCCCCCTCTTTCCAACTATAATAATAAGATACTTATTATTATGACAGGAGAATGCTTATGATTTCTATCTTTTTATTTTTTCTATCTGTTTTTTGTATCATTTATTACGGCATCATCATCGGCTATTCTGGTCTTCAGACATCATTTTCCCATTTTTGGCCAGTTGCTGCCATGATGTCTGCCTTTTTTGCAGTATTTTTACAAAGCAGCTTTTACTTAAACCTGCCTGGTATCGTTAGTTTTATTTTAAAACTCCTGACAGCTGGTGTCATCCTTTTCTTTCTGATTCTTTTCTTAAGAATCTTAACATGCCGTTCTAATTCTTGTGTGGAAACAGACTATCTGATTGTTTTAGGTGCCAATGTCCGGGATGAGGCACCTTCCCGTGCCCTGAAAGAACGAATTGATATGGCATATGAATATTTAAAGACACATGAAAAGACCACTGCCATCTTAACCGGCTATCAAAATCCTCAGGCATCTATTTCACAAGGAAAATGCATGCAGAACGAGCTGCGTAAAATGGGAATTCCAGCCTATCGCCTGCTGGTAGAAAGCGATGCACGTACCACACTGGAAAATTTTCAATTTTCCAAAGACTATATGACCCGTCTGGAACCAACGACAGCCGTTGTTACCAGTGATTTTCATCTCTATCGGGCCAAAAAAATTGCTGCTGCATGCGGTTACAAAAACATAAAAGGCATTGGAGCCAAAACTCCAACACCTTTACTCCTTCACTGTTATATTCGTGAACTATTTGCTGTTACTAAATATTTATTCCGTGGCTGAAAATCCTCAGCCATGGATTTTTTATTGTTCTATTTTTTCAAAATCTGCTGCCCCATGCTTACAAATTGGACAAATAAAATCTTCTGGAAGAGGATCTCCCTCATAAATATATCCGCAAATTTTACATACATAACCCGTTACTTTCTTTTTCACTTCTGGTTTTGGTTTAATATGACTCTGATAGTAATCATAGGTGGTTGTCGGTGCATCATCTAATACTTCTGCATCTGTCACATCAGCAATAAACATTGTATGTGTTCCTAAATCCAACTTATGAATGACTTGTGCACTAATATATGCATTTGTGACACCTGTCACATAATAAAGTCCATTTTCGCTGCGTTTTGCATTTTTCATATCCGCAAATTTATCAACATCTCTTCCGGACTGGAATCCAAAATGTTTAAATACATCAAAAGTCGCTTTTTGTGACAATATAGACACATTAAAAACTCCCGTCTTCATGATTATATCATGGGTGTAATTATTTTTATTCACAGTTACTGAAATCCTATTTGGTGTTGATGTTACCTGCATCGCTGTATTGATGACACATCCATTGTCTTTTTCACCATCTTTTGCAGTAAGAATATAAAGCCCATACCCAATTTTAAACATCGCCTTGTTATTCATAACCATACCTCCTCATATAATCGACTTTTTTATTAAGAATACAAGGTTTTTACACCTCATTTTTCTCCCTGCTATTTATATTATATCCTTATGTTTCCAAGAATTCAACTATCTTATTCCAATAAGCAGTTATCTGTCCGGTATCTCCCATAAAAATTTCATGTTTGGAATCTGGAACTTTTTCAAGAACCGTATGTCTAGTGTATTTAAAAAACTTCATCTGTCCCCGTTTTTTTACTGTCTGATCTTTTCCCGCCTGAAAGAGCAGTACCTGTGCTTTGATTTTTCCTGCCCATATAGGACTGGTGATTCTTCTACATGCCCGAATTGCCTGATACATCCATCCATAAGTTGGTGCACATGTCTGATATTCCGGATGATCTTTGATATAATGATATGTATAAAGATATCTGGCTTTTGAATCTGCACTACTGCGTTCAAACTTTTCTTTTGGTTCATACGGCTTTTTCCCATATACATAGTCTTGCTTATGTCCCCGGCGTACCTTCCATCCAGATAAGATGCGCACTGCTAGTTCCGGATATCTTCCAAGATTGATCTGCATCATAGGAGCTGATAACACTGCTTTTTGAACAGCATTTGGATACAATTCCAGATAATAAGCCGCTACTGCCCCTCCCATGGAATGCCCATATAGATAGATTGATTTCTCATTGCTATATTTTCTCACTACACTTTCTATCATATAATAAATATCGATGACATATTCTTCAAAATGATCTACATGAATCAGTGATGGATCTGTAACAGAACGGTGTGACTTTCCATGTCCCACCTGATCCAATAAAAATACACGGTATCCATGTTTGACAAAATAATAGGCTGCTTCTTTAAATTTCTCCATACATTCTGAATATCCATGGATGATGATAACTGTTGCCTGAAAATTTTCTGGTAGAAATCCTTCATAGTAAATCTTTCTCCGATGAATTCTTCTGCAAAAACCAGAGATTTTCATAGAGTCTAAATATGGGAGCACTTTTTCTCTCATATTTTGTTCATAATTTTCTTCTTCTAAATACATAGACTTCCCTCCCTATTAGACTACTTTTATTTTATCATGAATTTATAGAAAGAAAACACGTAAAATGCCCTTTTATTGTGATATACTAGGAATAGAAATTTCTGTCGATAAATAGGAGGTTTTCATGAGTACCGTAGATATGAGCTTATTAACTGTGAATCAAACCTATACTGCAAAAGAACTGGCCAGTTTATGGGGGTATAAGAGCCATCATGCCCTGGTAAAGGGGGTTTTTCATCCAAAAGGATCCGATATTTTAATTTTATTTGTTACGAAAGAACGCCAGCCTGGCAGTACTCAGTTCAAGAATGAACTTCGGGGCAATATTATTAAAATCGAAGGTGCGGATAAACACGGTACAGACCAGATACTTTTAAATACCCAGACAAAAAAGAAAGACCAGATTTATCTTTTTTATCGTGAAAAACACACACTTCCATTTACTTTTTTGGGAAAGGTCCATTTAATTCAAAGCTGGATATACGAAGATAAATCCAGTGAATTTGAATTTTTTATTGAAAGCTTTGAATCCATCGAAGATGATATGGCATTATTAGACTATTTGATTCATTATGACGAAAATCTTTCTGTCAGCTTAGACGTTATGTCCCAATCCGCCAAAGAGCTGACTTATCACTTAAAATGCGAACGTGATATTAACAATCGGGAACAGGTCGTAGCACGATTCGGCTGCAGCTGTGCCATCTGTGGTTTTAATTATTCCCGTGCCTATGGTAATGACATTGCCAAGGATTTTATCGACATTCATTATATTGGTAACAGCAAGCATGAGAAACATCTGGATATCGAACATGATTTCATTCCTGTGTGTGCCAACTGTCACCGCATGCTGCACTACAAACGAAAAAATAATATCAGCGTGGAAGACCTAAAAAAACGTGCCGCATATTATAAAGAAGAACCTGATTACGAACAATTATCTTTTACATTCTAACATACAGCAGAAAATGCCTTTCCATAAATTTACTCATGAAAAGGCATTTTCTCTATTTTATTACTCCCCTTAAGCAATGATACAATTGTTATATATGCTGTGTATGATTTCTGGAAGGAATTCCATTTCTCAAATAAGACACCATACATATTATATAAATTCCATAAAAAATGGCACAGAATACTGGTACGATCCACTCATACAATAACAAGTATTCTAAGCATACGCATCCATGAATCATAATCTCACCAATGGTAACTGCTTTCTTCACCCCGTCATTTTCCGTCTTTAATGTACGCCAAAAGATAATCTCACTGATCATTCCAATTACGCAGATAAACAAATGAATGCCTCCCATTAGGAACAACAATCCTTCCACACGACTTTCCATCATAAATTGCGTCGGAAGATTGTCCATCTTCATAATAAAAATACTTCCTACCGCTCCAAAAACAAAAAATATCATGGATACTTGAATTAATTTTCTTATATTTTTCTCTCTCATATACTTCTCCATTAGATATTTTTAATAATTACATTTTTTATTATAGTAAAATTTTCCTGCTAAAAAAGTCATATTTCATAAATAAAAACGGAAGATTTTCTTAAAAATCTCCCGCTTTTGATTATTTTTCTTTCTCTTTTGAGTCTGTACATATCATCACGATCAGACAGATTAATATAATAGAATTTGTAGTTTCCAGATAGGAATATACATTATAGTTCTTCAAGGACATTATCTTAAAAATAGACTCTAATGTATTCATGAGGCCAAAAATGAAAATAACAACATCCAGAATATAAATATGATATTCTCCTTCTGATGTTAATAAATCCTCTCCGGAATGATATACATCCACCTTGCCTACAAGTTCCTTTTCCTCTAAATACAATTGTCTCCCTGATAAAATGAAAATATACCCCTAAGAATAATAGAATCAAAAGTGTCACACAAGATAAATTTATTATTTATACATATTTTTTACTTTTTATAAAACTATCTTCTTCGTTTTCGCATCTGCTGCTGTCTTCTTTTTCTTTTCTGTATCCGTCTTTTTCTTTTTACATTCTGCACGTAGATAATTCTTAAGATTACAGCCAGACATAAAACTACCAGAACTCCAACTGCTATTTTTACTCCAAAAATAACTTTTTCTAATGTTGTATTTTCTACTTCATACACGATTTCTTCATCAGAGTTTTTTTCTGTTGTTGCTGTTATTTTTTCTGTCGTTTCTTTTTTTTTCTCATAAACAGAAAAATCTACATTTTTATCTACATATTTGTAAAGATTTGTAGAATCTACATATGCAGTCGCTGAATTCTGGCTTTTTAAAACAACACATGCCAGAACTCGATCATGCAGATGTGCATAAGTAACCAGAGTCCCTCCAGCTGTAGTAGTATAACCAGTTTTTCCACCCAGACATGGTTCATAATAATACTCGCTGCTGCTGCGAATCATTCGGTTTCCATTGACCCAGCTGCGGGTACTGTCATACATATTAGTAGGTGCCAGATCATATTCTACTGTTCTCATGATTTTTCTCAATATCACATTTTCATAAGCAGCTCTTGCAATTTTTGCCATATCGTCTGCTGTAGTATAATGATCATCATCATGAAGTCCACTTGCATTGACAAAATGTGTAGATTGACATCCCAGCTGCTTTGCTTTTCTATTCATCAGATCTGCAAACTGTTCTAAATCTCCGCCTACGTAATAGGCCAATCCATGTGCCACGTCATTGGCTGAGTGAAGCATCATAACATATAGACTTTCTTCTACCGTCATAATCTCTCCTGGCTTAATATAAGCGGCACTGCTTCCTGACTCAATAGAATAGAGTGCTTCTTTTGAATATGTTACTTTCTCATCCAGATCACTGCGTTCTAACGTAATCAGTGCAGTCATAATTTTGGTGATGCTGGCAGGATATTGCTTTTTATGCTGATTTTTTCCATATAATACATCCCCTGTTTCTACATCTATAACGATAGCAGAATCTCCATTGATTTCTACGGAATTATTTCCTTCTGCTGATACTGGCACTACTATATTTACTAATACTATCATTACTAAAAATAAATGATATATCCATTTTCTCATTATCATATCCTCCAAATAATAGATATCTATTATATCAAATTTTCTTTTAAAATTAAAGTATATGCCCTCGTTATCTTTTTTATAAATGCCCTGTTTTCAGCCTTTTTTTGACATAACCTATATCTTAAATCTATAGAAATTTTGACTATTTTCAATTTTTATTTTTTATTTTCTTATGCTACACTAAAATTATTGTTGCTATTAATTTCATGCATCTTTTTTCTTCTTTTAATGTTTGTTTGTGTGAATACTCTTTTTTCTATTGTTTTCAATAGTTTATCAGATGAAAGAACGCATGAATTAATAAAAAACACTTCATGCGCCAATGAAGTGTTTTTTTATTCTACGTATAAAACCTCCTTTTTTTACACACATTAACTCCAAAGGAGGAATTTTTTATATGAAATTAAAAACTTTAGATTATATTGCCTTAACAATCACAATTATTGGTGCTGTCAACTGGGGACTCATTGGATTTTTTAATTTTAATCTTGTTGCCCTTCTCTTTGGCAGCATGACCTGGCTTTCCAGAATCGTTTATGGTCTGGTGGGTATCTGTGGTTTATACTTGATTACCTTTTTTACTTCCTATGGAGCATCCGATACCTCCGATCAGGTGTAGCTTATCTGATACCAGCTATTTTTATTTATAAGAAATTCTTATAAAGTAAAAAAGACAGAGATTAAAAAATCTCTGTCTTTTCTCATACACCATTAGGGATTCGAACCCTAGACAAATAGATTAAGAGTCTACTGCTCTACCAACTGAGCTAATGGTGCATACATTTTTCAACGCAAGATATATTATATATGATTCTTTGCCAGAATGCAAGTATTTTTTACTTACGATTCAGAATTTCTTCCAATTCACATAAAGAACGGACAAAACATTTCATTCTCCTATTTTCATATACAAAATGAATCATGCAAAGCAGCCATCTCTTTTTCACAATAAAACCCCTTTTTATTATCTTATTCCGCTGCTTCCCGATATGCTACCAGACGATTAATTGGCTTTCCTTCGTTGACAAATTTCGTTTCATATTCTGTCATAATATTTCCTTCTACATATTCGCTGTTATGAAGATCATAAGTATAATTTTTTAATTTCCATCTTGCTAATGGTACCTGTTCAAGAGAAAAATCAAACAGCTCCCGGTTATCTGTTTTAAAGATAACAACTCCATCCTGCTTTAAGATCTGATCATATCTTGCAAAGAATTCTTTGGAGGTCAGTCTTCTCTTGGCATGACGGTCTTTTGGCCATGGGTCTGAAAAATTCAAATAAATCTGGTCAATTTCTCCTTTAGCAAAGATATTTGGAATTTCTTCTGCATCCATTCTTAAAAAATATACGTTCTCTCCTTCATATTCGGCTCTTTTTTCTAATGCCCGTACTAATACGCTGGAATATTTTTCGATACCAATGTAATTAATATCCGGATTCTCCTCTGCCAGCTGCATTAAGAATTTTCCTTTTCCCATACCGATTTCTAAATGAATGGGATTGTCATTGCCAAATACTTGGTTCCATTTTCCTTTTTGATCTTCCGCATTTTTTATTACATACGTATTAGCTGCAATCGTCTCCCTTGCACCTTTTACATTTCTTAATCTCATATTCTTTCTCCTATTATTTTGTACATATAAATTAGCCTGAATTAAATCATTTTAACATAGAAATTTGAAATTGAAAATGCCCCTGCGTTGACTTTTTTCGACAATTTCTTTACAATGTTAAGTATCATATTAAAAGGAGAAAATATATAATGAAAAAGCTAAGTATCTTTCTTGTCTTTGTGATGCTGATTCAGATGTTTGCTTTCCCTGTCTGTGCCAGTACCCAAGGCACTTCCATTGGAGATTTAGAAGGATCAAACAAGCCTTCGGTTACTGCAAAATCTGCCATTTTGATGGATGCAAACTCTGGTGAGATTTTATATTCCAAGAATATAAACAGTAAACGTTATCCTGCCAGTATTACAAAAATTATGACAACACTAGTTGCTATCGAAAACTGTGAATCTCTCTATGAAACGGTTACCTATTCGGAAAACGCCATTAATAGTATTGAACCTGGCAGCAGCCAGATTTATATTCTGCCTGGCGAAAAGCTTTCTTTAGAAGAAAGTTTATATGCCATTATGTTAGAATCCGCCAACGAAGCTTGTAATGGTGTAGCTGAACATATTGGTAGTTCTATTGAAGGTTTCGTAGATATGATGAATGAAAAAGCCCAAGAGTTAGGATGTAAAAATACTCATTTTATGAATCCAAATGGTCTTCATGATGACAAACATTATGTAACTGCTTACGACATGGCATTGATTACAAAAGCTGCTCTGGAAAATGAAACATTCCGAAAGATTGCTTCTACTGTCAGCTATACGATTCCAAGTACCAATAAACAAAAAGATCAGCGTCCACTTTGGAACCATCATAAAATGGTGAAAAAGACCATGTATGTTTATGACGGTGTTGAAGGCGGAAAGACTGGATTTACTATGATGGCACGTAATACTTTAGTTACCTGGGCCGAACGTGACGGAATGGAATTGATCTGTGTCACTTTAAAAGACAACGGATATGAGACTTACAACGATACTGTAAAATTATTCAATTATGGATTTAATAATTTTAAGGCCGATACTCCATTTACGGATATGGAAGAAATCAAGACAACGTCAGACTCTGAGGATTTGATCATTAAAACTGGCAATCAGTTAACTCCATACAAAGTTTCTACAGATATCGATACCAGCTATTCCGTCGTTGCAGACAAAGATACTGATTTTTCTAAGATAGAACGAAAAATATCTTATAATGAAAAGAAAAAAACAAATGTATTGAATTTATACTATGAAGATGAAAAAATTGGTTCCGTTCCTTTCTCTATGAAAGTAACCACTAATTAGAAATGATTTGAATTTTATACAATAGATAGAAAAAATGGTTCTGTGAAATTTACAGAACCATTTTTTTCTATCTATGGAATAATTACTTTAATTGCTTTTTCGATAATAGAAACTTCGATTGGAAATCCATCTTCTAAAAATTCTCCATCATAGTCAATGGCAACATTTTCTCCTTCTACCAACTCGATTCGTACTTTTTTGGTCTGGAAGTATTCAATATCGGGATGATTGTGATGTTCTGCCTGTAAAGCTTTTAACAACAATTCTGGTGTATTTAGTAAAGTTACTTTTTTCAACACGAGAACATCCAGATATCCATCAGAAACAGATGCCTCCGGAGCTGCCTTATCAAATCCTCCAACACTTTTTGAATTAGTAATTAAAATTAATAATGCTTCAATTGTATCAGAAAACTCTTCGCTTTCAAATTTCAGTTTTAATTTTGACCCAATCATCTGTTTTGGTAATTCTACTGCACCTTCCAGATAATATGCAAGTTTTCCAAGTACTGCTTTACGATCTTTTGGTACTTTATAAGCAATATCCGTCAAAAGACCACCAGCCAATACGTTAATAAAGTATTCTTCATCTACTTTACCCAAATCTACTTCTTTTAACTTGAATTGTTCAATCATATCAACAAATTTATCTGGTGACTGTGGCAAATCCAGATAGGTTGCAAAGTCATTTACTGTTCCAGCAGAGATAATAGCCAGAGGAATGTTACTCTTACTCAAATATAGACCATTGACCACTTCATTTAGTGTCCCGTCTCCGCCAACGGCTACTACAAAATCATATTCATCAGGAAGAAGTCCCTGTACATGAATCTTCGCATCATCTTTTTTCTCTGTGTAAAATACATCTACATGGTTTACAATCTGCTTCATTACTAATTTTGCAATGATTGTCTCAACAGTAGACATAATATTTTGTTTCCCTGAAGACGGATTAATTACAAATAACGCCTTTTTCATCCTTGTATTCCTCCTGTTTTCTTTTTACTTTGTTTTTACGAACAAAAAAAATACTCCCAGCAGGACTCGAACCTGCAACTAGCCCTTAGGAGCTTTTCTAGGTACTGTCATCCCTTGTAAACAATAGATCAATATAGATAACAGAAACCTTGAATTTACGCACCTTTTCAAATTCACTTAGTTAATTCTTGTAAGCTTTTGTAAACACGAGTCAACCCTTTTCATTAGCAAATTATTAGCCGTTGCTAATATTAGAGTTCTACACCGAGTTTCCTTAAAAATAAAATAATCGGCCACCATCTCTAATTTGTACTAGAAATGTTAAGACCATATTCAGTTGAACTAAATCTTTTTATATTATACTACTATTTCATTGCCTTTGCAAATGAAGCAACCAATACATCCAATAAAGATTTTAGTAAACTAATATTACTTTTTGCACTCTTCATAATTCTTTATAATTCATTAAAATAAATCTTTAGAAATCATTGCTATGATAATATCAACAAAGCATGAAAGTGAGGTTATTTATATGAATACTTTTCTTGATTTATTAGTAATTGTTTTTATGGTTTTAGTTACAGTTAGCCTTTTCTGCATTTGTTTAATGTTTTTGACTCGGAATTTAGAATTAAAAAAAATTTCTTATTACATTCTATCAATTCTTTGTATTTATGCAGGTTATATCGGTATTCGAATCGGGGATGGACTGTTTCTTACACAAACTATTATCGGTGGAATCATATGTATGATTAGCATTGTCACTTCAACTATGATATTAATTACAAAAGATTATGGGCATAAATTTAAAATTGCACAGTTTATCATTGCAATAACATTTATCATTGGTATACTCAATGCTTTTATTTAAAGGATTACAGATATGAAAGAACACAAAAAAAGAATTTACTTGTATATTATCGCTATTATACTTGTACTTGTTTTTATTTGGGGCATTACAAAAAAACCACACGAAGAAAAAACAAATACTTCTACAAATATTAGTACAACAGAAACAGATAAAAAATGTATAGATGCCGTAGCATATGAAATGGAATTATGGCTTAATACTTCTAAGAACTGCTTAACTGAAAAAGTCACTATGGAAATTAAAAATCATACAGAAAAAACTGTTTCTGAACTATGTATTCGAGATATGACGCCGGAAATATTGAAGTACTGTGAGGAGAATTATTCTATAGATAATAAAAATTTAAAAACACAGATTATTTCTATTTCACTAAAAAATTCTGATGAAACTTTATCTTATAAATTTGGAAATGACAAAAGTATCCTATATGTTCAATTAGATGACCAAAATACCATTAAACCAAACGAAACAGCATTTATTACCATTCAAATGAAAACAGATATTCCAAATCGCGAAGACAGATTTGGTTATCGTGAAACCGAAAAAGGAAAATTATATGCGTTGTCATTTTGTTTTCCATATCTGGCAGATAATGATAATGGTGAATGGATTTTAGATCCATTTTTTGATGATGGTGAAAGCCGAAGCAGCGATTTGGCCAACTATTCTGTTGTATTTCATGCTCCTGATACTTATGAAGTGGCTATTTCAGGCAACGAAAAACGTGAAAACGGTACAATCATTACAAATGCCAAAAACATGCGTGATTTCGCAATTGTTGCTTGTGATTTTATGAAAAAAGATTCTTTTGAAGTAAAAGGAATACAAATTAACAATTATTATCTTGTTGGAGAACACGCAGATGAGTATAAAAGAATAACAAAAGCAGTTGCTTCTGATAGTATATCCATCTTTACAGAACAAATTGGAACCTATCCTTACAAAGAACTAGACATTGTTCCATGTCTGTTTGGATTTGGCTATGGCGGCATGGAATATCCGGGTTTGATCATGGCAAATGCATCCTCTTATTTTGACGGACCTTTTCGTGATGCGATTTCTTTAGAAGATAAGATTTCTCATGAAATTGCCCATCAATGGTTCTACGCTGCTGTTGGAAACAGAGAATATCAGGAAGGATGGCTAGACGAAAGTTTTGCCACATTACTTGAAAAAGATATCTATGGACTGGCCGATTGTGAAGCACATAAACTTGTAAAAGAGGTTGAACCGACTTATCCAAGTTTGAAAGAGAAGGAAAATATCAGAAAAGAAATTCTAGATTATTCCAGAGAACTCTATCAGGATATTCACCTTAATGTACCTCCTAATGAATATCCTGAAGAGCAATCTTATGGTACTGCCGAATATGAAGGAGGCTATGCCTTCTTACAAGAGCTTCGTCTTCTGCTGGGTAATGATAGATTTATGGATTTTGTACGAGATTATTATAAAGAATTTTATATGAAGACTGTAACAACAGATGAATTATTAAATTTCATTAAAAAATACAATAACAGTGATAAACTGAATGAAATTGTCAATTTCTATTTTAGATAACCCTTTCCTAAAAAATACCCACAAATCATATATCATATATGATTCGTGGGTATTTCCCTTTATTCTTTTATTGGAATATCTATTACCACATAAAATTTTCCATCAGATTCATTTGTAGAAAAGCACCCTTTATGCTGCTCTATAATTTTACGACATATATTAAGTCCCATTCCTGTACTTTCATGATTTGTTTTATTTTTGCAAATTACATTAGATATAGAAATTTGTACATATGAATCTTTTTTCTTATAAGAAATAAATACAATCTCTTCTGCATCCGCATATTTTACAATATTAGAATAAATATTATCCATTGCTCTTTGAAACAGATCCATATTTATTTCTATTTTTGAGAAAGTTTGTGAAAATTCAGTTTTAACATGTATTCCTTTACTTTCTAATGCATATGCGTATTCACTCATAATTAGATTTAAAAACTGATCCACATCTATTTCTTCCATTTCCGCATATTCCCACTCCGTAGAATGTTCCCGAAAATACCCAAAAAGCTGATCTGCCATATATTTGATGCGCATGGTCTGATTCAAACTCTTATGTATTAAATCATGCATCTGCTCTTCATCTGTATATTTTTTCCTTTCTATAATTTCAAGAAATGCCAGAAGAGATGTAAGTGGTGTTCTTAAATCGTGAGACATTGATGTAATGAGCTCAGCATTTGCCTTTCTAATCTGCTGTTCCACTTCTTGATGCTTAATAATGGAACGACGCATTTGATCTATTCCACGAGCCAGCTCACTCAGCTCATCCTTCCCACTGATGGTGATTGGGTATTCTAACTGTCCGCCAGACAAAATATCCAATTCTTTTTTTAACAGACTGATATATGTGATTTTTCTATTTATTATCGACATAAAACAAAACGTAAATAAACAGAACGCGCATAATCCCGATATAATTGTTACTAAGAAATAAAAAGCATCTCCTGCATAATAATAAAGAAATGCACGCACTTTTACATCTCCTTGCAGTATAAGTTCATACTCTCTCTCTGGATCTTCATAATCTGGATTATATGCCTGCAATTCAGATTCATCATAATCTATATCTAAATTATTAGATTCAAATACCAGTGTTCCGTTATTATAAATCGTTAAATATACTTTTTCTCCGCGGCTGCACCATGCATTAATCCTTTGTAAATTATCCAAAGATATCGATTTTTTTTTTACATAATCCTGTAATTTTGAAAATTGCTGATTTTCCATCTGTTCTGTGAAAGCCTGTCCATATACGGTTTTACTCAATACTCCCTGCCCTGTAAAAAAGAGGATTCCAAATCCAATAATTCCAATAAAAAGAGAGAAGAACACGGCACAAATTAATTCTATTTTTATATGCTCTGCAATACGCTTATTCAATACGATACCCCTTTCCCCATACAGTTCGTATCGTCTGACAATTTTGCGGATCATCTCCTAGTTTGCGTCGTATATTTCGAATATGAACTGTAACAGTATTATTTGATGAATAAGTAAATGGTTCATTCCATATAAGTTCATAGATCATTTGTGCTGAATAAATTCTTTGTTTATGTGAAGCAAGCAATACTAATATTCGATATTCAATATCTGTAAATATAATTTCTTTTCCTTCTTTCTTCACCTGACAGCGACTGGTATCTATTTCGATATTTCCACAACAATAAATAATTGGACTAGGCTCAGACAATTTTGCTCCATACACATAATATCTTCGTAAAATTGCCTTTACACGATTTATCAGTTCATTATAAGAAAAAGGTTTTACTAAATAATCATCTCCTCCGGCAGAAAATCCCATTGTCTTATCTGAATCCAGCGATTTCGCTGTTAAAAATAATATCGGAACTGTATATCGTTTTCGTAATTCTGCACACACAGTATATCCATTCATTTCCGGCATCATCACATCCAGTATCACTAAATCGATGGTATGATCCATCTTTTCAAGTACTTCCTTCCCGTTGGAAGCTTCTACCGTTTCATACCCTTCACAGGTCAGCAATAAACGAAGAGCCTCTCTTATTTCCGAATCATCGTCTGCAAAAAGTATTCTTTTATCTTCCAAGAAATGCACCTCCTTTTTTTCCATTATATCTTCATTAAAAATTAGCTCAAGATATATTCATCCAATCTTCATATTTCTTCATATTCATTCATAGTAGAATTTTATTTTTCTTATATATATTAATTATGATGAAATCAGGAGGCTCTTTATGAAATCAAAAGAAACCATTTTGAAAACTTTAATTATATTCTCTTTAACACTCCTTTTAAGTATAGCTGCTTACGTTCTATTAAAAGGTTGGATTGGCAGGCATTTTCATTCTATAGATACTCTTCGAAATTACATTTCATCTTACGGAATATTGGCACCGCTTATTCTGACTCTTATCCAGTTATTATTAGCAATTCTTCCAATTTGCCCAAGTTTTACCGGGTGTATTGCCGGTGCTGCTTTATTTGGCGCGGCAGGTGGATTTTGGACAAACTATATTGGAATCTGTGCCGGTTCTATTATTGCATACTTCTTAGCGAAATATTTTGGTATCCAATTTGTTACGAAAATGCTTTCCATGCAAAAATATGAATCCTATATTGAGAAAATCAATACGAGTAAAAGTTATCCGAAATTACTTTTTCTTGCCATTTTGCTTCCCATGGCTCCGGACAATTTTCTTTGCTACTTTTCCGGACTTATGAACATGTCTTCAAAAAAATTCATCACTATAATTATTACTGCGAAACCTTGGTGCATTTTATTTTACAGCATCTTTTTTGCCTATTTTATTTAACTACAGGAGGTACACTATGATTGGATTTTATAATTACACAGTCATATTGACATATATAGGAACATTTTTTGGATTTTTAGGTATCACATATATTTGGAGTGATAACTTAAAAGCTTCGTTAATAGCATTATTGGTTGCAGGATTTTGTGATATGTTTGACGGGAAAGTTGCTTCGACTATGAAACGTACAAAGAATGAAAAAAGATTTGGCGTACAAATTGACTCCCTTAGCGATTTGATCTGTTTTGGTGTTCTTCCTTCTTTAATTGGATATTACTGTTCTGACAGAACTATTTTACATATTATAATTTCCTGTGCTTATCTTTTATGCGCTTTAATTCGTCTCGCCTGGTTTAACGTAGACGAAGAAAATCGTCAGGAAAAAGAAAGTGGAAGCCGTGAAATTTATTTAGGATTACCAGTTACTTTGGCTGCTTTATTATTTCCATTTTTCATTGGACTTTCGATGATACTGGATCTATCAATCGGTAAAGTAACACCTTGGCTGCTTATTTTTACAGCTATCGCTTTTATATCGCCTTTTCAATTAAAAAAACCAAAAGCTGCTGGTAAAGCTGCAATATTGGTATTTGGCACAATTACACTGGCAATAATTATGATTGGAGTTATATTATGAAAGATTCTTCCTTAATGGTTCGGTTTTTATACAAAAGTGCAGTAGGACGTTTTTTATTAAAAATTATAATGAAGTTTCACCTTGATCATTTAATCGTTCGCTTTTTATGTTCACCACTTTCAAAACCTGTCATTTACCTGTATGTCAAATATAACAATATTCCTATGACTAAAGATGATTTAAAATTATTTGATTCATTTAGAGATTTTTTTAGACGAAAGAAAACGGCTCTGTCATTCGATAACATGCCTTCACACCTGATCAGTCCCTGTGATGGCTGGTTGAGTGCCTTTCCTATTGATGAAAAAAGCTGCTTTTCCATCAAAAACTCTCATTATTGCGTCAGCGACTTCTTGCAGGACACAGAACTTGCAAAAAACTATCTAGGCGGCATCTGCCTGATTTTTCGGTTATGTGTATCAGATTACCATCACTATTACTACATCGACGACGGCTACCAAGGTGAAAACCACTTTATTCCCGGTGTTCTTCATAGTGTTCAGCCCATTGCTTACGAAACATATCCTGTGTTCGTACTGAACAAAAGAAGCTGGTGTTTACTGACAACAGAGCACTTTGGACCGGTTGTGCAATGTGAAATTGGTGCACTGGTAGTCGGCGGCATCTTCAACGAAAAAGAAAATTCGCGCTTTTCCAAAGGCATGGAAAAGGGACATTTTGAACTTGCCGGGTCTACCATCATCCTACTGTTCGAGAAAGAGCAAATGCAGCTCAGACCAGAACTGCTATACAAACTTTCTCAGGTCGAGGAAATACAGGTGAAGTATGGCGAATGGATTGGTACATCGGAAAGGAGCAAATCGTATGAAGCAAGATACTTTTCATAAAATCTGTACTGCGGTTATTTTTACGCTGAGCATCATCCTGTCATGGGGTGGAATAATCTATGCAACCAATGATCCCAATCAGTTTAGGTCTATTGGTATTCTTGTGTCTTTTGTTGGTTATGGTATCTTCTTCTGGGCGATACTTCGTTATGAAAAAGAATCCGATGACTCAATCTAATTATTTCATTACTTTTTTGAAATGAAACATTTCATCTGGTCCTTCGTCCGGAGAATGCTCTGCATCATTTTGCATTTCATTCTCCGGTTCGAAATACTGACACCAAAATTGATCAATCTGAAAACCGCATTTATTCACATAAAAATGAATATTACGTTTTTCAAAATAAGGTGTACATGTTTCCCAAACTACTGTTTCCGGATATAGTTCTTCCACTGCCTGCCACGCAGCAAAACCTATCCCTTTACTGTGCTCACCAGGCAGTGTAAACAAAATTTCAAGTTCATTACAATTAGTCTCTTTATCTATCTTTACAATAATTCCGCCTACTTTTTTCTCATCTGCCATAATACGATATGTTTCACTTTTTTCATCATCAATACAATTTTCTATCGTCTTTCTGGAAATTATTTCTCCGTCACTATCCAGATGATTATCACGTTCACCAAATTCCATCGTAGCGCCATATTTAAATGCCCACTGATTATCTAAAATAAACTGTTCACGATCATCATCCTTTAATTTTGAAAGTGTAATGTTTTTATTCTTCATTCTTTTATTCAACTTCCTTTATTTTTTTATCAAGAGTTTTTGGCAATAGCTGCACATATTCTGGCCAGTTTCCATCTTTTTCTCTGCTTTCGTCAATAACTTCACTCTTCCAATACCAGCAGTCATCATACTTTACGATAGAAATAGTTCCTCGTACAATCCCATCTTTACTTATTTTTATTAAGCTTCCCTGGGCTTCAAATTCTTCCCAAAACAAGGAAATCTTTCTTTCCATTTCTTCTAGCTTATAAATACTCTCCAATTCATCAGCATTCACATCTATTGGATAATACAGTTCATCATCCTCTGTATCAATAACTATATACCAGTCATAATTATCCTCATTAGAGTAATAGTTTTCAGCTTCCTCTACACGATCTGCAGCACAATATAAATCCCCCGCATTCCAAATCATATTCCACTGTGGACTATCAATAGAATATCTGCCATCCGGTTCTTCAAAATTATCATGACTGTTTCCATTATAATCATAATGAAATTCATTTGCCGGATATTTTAATGCTTCATATTCTTTTCCTTCAAAATTAACTTCATTATAATTTTCCATGTTTTCTTTAGAACATCCAATTAATAATATATTCAAAAGTAGTACTAAAAATATTATCCTTATTTTTTTATATTGCATTATTTATTTTCCTCACCATATGGAATCATTACAACTTTACATTTTTCACAATGATAAGCTACTGCAGAAGTATTTGGTACTAATCCTTCTTCGTTTCCGAGCAAGACAGCTCCTTTACCCATACCTGATAAAGCGGCTATCTTTTGTTTTTTAGGTGTCCAATGTAAACCATCTCTACATTGCTTATTTGTTTATTTAATTTTATCACTTAAAAATATAATGACAACAAATCAAATCTTAAGAATTATGAATATGTACTTTCTATATGCACCTTATCAACGTTCCCACCGGGAATCAACCCAGAACTACAGCTTAGGAACTTTTCCAGGTACTGTAAGCTTTTGTAAACACGAGTCAACCTTTTTCATTAGCAAATTATTAACCGTTGCTAATATCAGAGTTCCACACCAAGTTTACTTAAAAAAAATAATCGGCCACCATCTCTAATTTGTACTAGAAATGTTAAGACCATATTCAGTTGAACTAAATCTTTTTATATTATACTACTATTTCATTGCCTTTGCAAACGAAGCAAGAAGTGCTGTCATCTCAGGATTAGTAAGCACTTTCGCAAGAAGCTCAGCATCAATTCCTTCCGGAACAGTTAATAATGTTTCACCTGCATCATTCTTCTTTAAAGTTGGATTTAAATTCTTCTTTTTATAGAATGCATTTTCGAACATGGTTGCATTTTTTCTTCTGTCATCATCAATAATATGAGAATACACATCTGTTACCATATTAATCTGTGAATGACCAGAATCTCCCTGAACGGCTTTGATATCCCCACCATTTAATTTCAATTTATAAGTCACACTTGTATGTCTGAGACTATGGAAAACAACTTTTGGAAGATTATGTTCTTCTATTAACTTATTAAATGATTTTCGTATTGAACCATCACTTACAGGCATTCCAAGCAATGTTGTCATGACTAAATTATAATCTTCATATGCATCCCCTAACACTTCCTTTGTTTCATCTTGCTTTTTCTTCCATTCTACTAACTGATTAGCAACTGTTGTAGGTAAAAATATTTTTCGTACACTGCTTTCTGTCTTCGGATTTTTCAATACCAAAACCGTCTTATTCAATGTGCTTTTTTCCGGAAATATTAACAATATACCTTTTCCATTCAATTCTGCTATTGCTTCTTTTTCTACACGCATCGCTTCCTTATTTATAAAAATAAATGCTCTCTCTTCTTCAATAGCCTCCTCAGATATATCAACACAATCCCAGGTCAAACCAAGCAATTCACCCATTCGTAAAGAACAAGAAAATGCCAGGCTAATCGCTAATTTTAGTCTTTCATCCTCACACACTTCTAACGCATACATTACTGTTTCAGCAGTCCATATTTTTCTTTTCTCTTTTTTCCATTTTGGAGGTGTAGCATTTGCAGCTGGATTCTTTTCCATCAACTCCCATTTTACAGCTTGTTGAAATGCACATCGTAAAATTTTATGAACATCTCTTACTGTGCTAGGAGAAACATAATCTTTTGCTTTTCCTGAAATCGGATTTTTTCGTCCTGGCATTTTTGAAAGCGTTTGATAAAACTTTTCCAAATATCTAGTGTTGATTTCTGTAAGCTTTTGATCTCCAATTGTAGGAATAATATAATTATTAATCATTGAAACTACTTTGGTATAATTAGAAACTCCCCAATGCTCTTTCCCATACAATACAATATATTCTTTCATAAGTTCTTTTACTGTTTTACACTGTGGAACAACTAAGACGCCCAATTCTTGTTGATACTCTACCTCTTTTTTACGCTTCTTAGCTTCAGCCTGAGTAGCATATGTTTCCCACTTCTGATGCTTCTTACCATCATTGTCTTTATAATAATATATAAGACAGTATTTCCCATTTCTTTCTCTTATTGATGCCATATTAATATACTCCTTCTCCTGCCTTTTCTTTTATAAACTCTTCAAATTCAGTTTTTGAAATAATGATTGATCTTCCTATTTTCTTCGATGGAAATAAATTTTTTGAAACCCATTT
>JAXJPR010000023.1:0-6819 GCA_036311565.1 Lachnospiraceae bacterium | reverse complement strand
TGGTTCCTTCCATGCAGTCACACGGCTGATGGATAACAGGCCAACGACAAAGAATACTGACACTACAGCTGCAATCTTTGGAAGCGTTCGACGGCGGCGCCTCCGGGCCAATTTCTTATATTCAGACTGAAACATAGCATCCATAGAAGAAGAAAATTCTTTCGTTGGTTCTTCCAGATTATCAAAGGGGATTTCATCAAGGTCGTATAAATCTTCCATAGAATCGGTCAACAGGTTGTCCAAAATCTTATCTTCAAAGTTATCTGTCTTGCCCATCTTGAAATCCCTCCTTCATAAGTATTTTTTTCAATTTCTGGCGGATATAATAACATTTCTGAATGGCAGTATTTTCTGAAATGCCCAGAAAATCACCGATTTCTTTAAATTTATATCCATGATAATAGTGAAGATACAAGATAGATGCATAGTCATCAGGTAATTGTTTGATTGCTTCGCGCACAATCGTTCGTTCCACATAGAGAAACTCAGGATTGGTCGCAGATTCAATTGCAGTGTTAGTTAGATCATCCATAATTTGATCGATGTTACTAATCACAAAATTATGTTCTAACTTTTTCTTCTGCTTGTAGGCTTCGTGTTTCATAATTGTATAAAGAAAACGAAAACCAACCTTGTCATCATATTTTCCAAAGTCATGTCCATACTTAATGACTCGTTCGAAAGTAGTCTGTACAATATCTTCTGCCATTTGATGTTCCGTAAAATAATGTTTTTGTAATTCAGAAATAAGGACTTTGCCATATTTGCGGTAGGCAGCCTCAATTTTCTGAATTCGTATATATTCTTGTTTGTCTTTATCCTTTGTGAGCAAAAAATATCCCTCTTTTCTATCTGTTATATTGCCTCGTGGTGGATTCGTGTAATAATAAATATTATAGAAAAGAGAGATATAAATTTTACTATAGTTATGGTTTAGTCTTCTTCAATCATTTGTATTTCCAAGTAATCAAAATCAATAGACTCAATAAAATTATCGCTGGTAAACCTGGTTTTGCTGTGATAGAGAAAATCCATTTTTGTAGACTCTAACCACATAGGCTTTTCTAAATCAAATTCATAACAAATATCTTCAAGGGAAGCATATACTTTTTGCGTTCTTGTCATATCAGTATTTTCATATACAATTACAGTATCTTTTACGAGGCGGTTATTTTTAAATATTTTCCCCCACATACGGAACATAAGAAGTCCTCTCTTTCCTTTTCCTAAAATTAAATTTAGACAGAGTCTTCTGTCAATTTTAGTATATCCATTTTTTCGAAGGTTGTAAAGAAAGGAATCTATGATATAATAAATAGACTATTCAAGTGGCATGTTAACAGACAAGACAGAAGGAAAGGTATCTATGACTGGTAAGGAGAGGAGAAAACAGATTATAAAAGTATTGGAAACATCTGTAAAACCGGTATCGGGCACTGTGTTAGCGGGAAAGATGGGAGTCAGCCGTCAGGTGATCGTGCAGGATATGGCACTTTTAAGGGCGACAGATAAAAATATCATTTCCACAACAAGAGGATATCTTCTATATAAAGAAGATAAAAGTATGGTGAAACGGGTGCTGGAGGTTTCTCATAATGAGGATGAAATTTGCGAGGAACTTTATACGATTGTGGATAATGGGGGAAAGATGCTGGATGTCTCTGTATATCATAGTGTATATGGAATGATTACAGCAGATTTGATCATTCAAAATCGAAGGGAAGCAGATGATTTTCTAAGAAGATTAGTTGAGGAACACACCGTTCCATTATTTACGCTGACCAATGGAAATCATATTCATACAATTGAGGCGGAAAATGAACAGATTATGGAAGATATTGTACATACGTTAAGAGAAAAAGGATTTTTAGTGGAGGAAGAACATGATTAAAAAATGGTTGAACCGGGTGTTCATTGATGGATTATCCGGGATGGCAATGGGTCTATTTGCTACCTTGATCGTTGGCACGATTATCAGTCAGATCGGTACGATGATCGGCGGACAGGTAGGGGAATATCTGATTATGATGGCATCTGTGGCTAAAGTATTGACTGGAGCAGGAATTGGAGTAGGTGTTGCACATAAGTATGGAGAATCACCGTTAGTTACGGTATCCGCTGCCAGTGCAGGGATGATTGGAGCCTTTGCCAGCAAATTATTGGCAGGACAGGTCATTGGAGATGGAGTGATACAGCTGGCAGGGGCAGGAGAGCCATTAGGTGCTTTTATTGCCGCTTATGTAGGGATTGAACTTGGGCATCTTGTATCAGGAAGAACAAAACTGGATATTTTGGTAACGCCGATGGTTACAATCTTGTCAGGAGGAATGGCAGGATTGTTGGTGGGTCCTCCAATTTCTAATTTTATGGCACAGCTTGGTGCTATGATTCAGTGGGGAACCGAACAGCAGCCATTTTTAATGGGAATTATTGTGTCCGTTTTAATGGGAATGATCTTAACACTGCCAATTAGTTCGGCCGCATTAGGTGTTGTACTTAATTTATCAGGATTGTCTGCAGGTGCAGCAGCAGTTGGCTGCAGCACTCAGATGGTAGGATTTGCAGTGGCAAGTTTTAAAGAAAATAGATTTGGTGGTCTTGTAGCGCAGGGAATCGGAACTTCTATGCTTCAAGTGCCTAACATTGTAAGAAAACCATTGATCTGGGTTCCGCCAGTATTAGCAAGTGCTATTTTAGGGCCGATTTCTACGGTCGTTTTAAAGATGACTAATAATGCCATTGGTTCTGGAATGGGAACCGCAGGGTTAGTAGGCCAGATTATGGGATATCAGACGATGGTTGCCAGCGGCCTGGAGAGTAACGTGGTATTGGCGGAAATTATAGTCATGCATATGATCGCACCAGCCATTTTAACTTATGTGATTGCAGAGCTGATGCGCAAAAAAGGTCTGATTAAAGATGGAGATATGAAACTGGATCTTTAATCAGGAAAGGCTTTTTGAATGCCGTTTGCAATAAAAGAAGCAAGGTGCACTACCTGATGCAGACGTGTATTTTGGATTGTGGAATAATTTTCTTCGCCGAAACAATCTACAATTCCAGTTATGGAAATATGCCCAAGGGCAGGCAGCTTTTTGTCTACGCCTTTTCCGGGACAGAGAGGATGATTGGACAGCGTTACATATCCTACGTGGCTGGAACAGCCCAGGCAGGCATCGATGACGATCATATAAGGCGATGGAATATCATCATGAATATTATTTATGGTTTGAGCCAGGTTGGCAGCATGTACCGGCTTTGACAGATTTCCGAAAATAAAAGGGAGTTTGGAAGGTATCTGCTGATTTAGATAATGGCCGACCAAAGGACCAAGGCAGTCACCAGTTGCCCGATCTGTACCAATACAGACAAGGACAATGGTTTGGCTGTCTTTTTTTGTTTTCTTAATAAATCCAAGCAGCTGGTTTGAAAAATCATCCAGAGCGGCCTTATGGTCTGGATGAAAATAAAGTGTTTTTTTCACTGAAATACCTCCGCAAATAATTGATACTTCATTAGTATTCTCGTAAGGAAGAAATTTAAACAGAAAAAATGTCGTAAAAATCAGATAAAATTTAAGGCTCTCTCGACGGAATCTGGCAAGGCCTCCCAACGAATTGTGCTATGCTCTCTCTTAAGAATAAGAAAGAGGTGGAGTATAAGTGAAATTGCCAAAAAACTTTCGTCAGATTGGGGAAGCAGCAGGACTGACTAAAATTTATATAGAAGATTATGTTATGACGTATTTATCTGCAATTACAAAAGATAGCAGGACTTATGTGCGGGGAGCTATTTTGTTTGGTGAAATACAAAGAGAAGACAGTTATACGTATGTATTTGTAAAGGGAGCCATGGAAGCTCAAAATATTGAGCTGGATTTGGATGAAACTGTTTTTGATGATGAGGTATGGAAAAAAATTTATGATACGAAAGAACAATATTTTGGACAAGCGCAAGTAATTGGATGGTATTTATGCCGAATGGGAATGTCTGTGCGGTTAAATGATAAGATCAAGAAAACTCACTTTGAAAATTTCCCAGGAGACGGAAAAATCTTATATGTCAGAGATCCTCTGGAAGAAGAGGAGGCTATGTATGCGTATCGGGGACAAGACTTACTGCGCCAAAATGGATACTATATTTATTATGTGAAAAATAAAGAGATGCAGGAGTATTTGATTGACCGTAGAGAAGAAAACAGAGCAGCAGCATCTTATGAAAGAATGATGGAACAAAAAAGAGATGAAAAAATCGTGTGTCAATCAAGAAAAAAACTTTCTAAGAAAAAGAAAAAAACAGAGCATATTTTTAGAAAAACGGCAGCAGCAGCATTGGTGATGTTCTTCATTGGGGCTTCTGGCACTTATCTCTTGTTTGGACAAGGAGTATTTTCAAAAGATACGGTACTTACTATTTCTGATAAAATCAAAGAGATTGGGGAAAGAACTGAGACAGGGAACGATTCTGTTTCTGCAGTTTTTACAGCAGAAAATAATACGGAAGTACAAGAAACGAATACGGAAAAAGAAACAGAAACAGAGACCATGTCCCAGGGACAAGTCTATATTGTACAAAGCGGAGATACCATTACAAAAATTAGCGAAGCGTTATTAGGTTCGAAAGAATATGTCACACAAATAATGGAGGAAAATGGCCTAAAAACAGGAGAGTCTATTTACCCCGGACAGGAATTAAAAATACCAGTGATAAAATAAATACGTTATGCTATAATAAAATGATAACGAATATTGGCAATATCATGCTAAAGGGGTATACAAATGAAAGAATTTTCGATTTATGTAAATAGTGCAGAAAAAATGGAGCGGGCCCGTAGGCGCAAACAGCTCTATATGAAATATAGAATTATTCTGGCCATAGCAATTCTTTTCTTGTTGCTGGCAGCAGTAGTTGCTTATCAGCATAGAAAATTTGATGGATTCATGGTGGTACAGACAATTTCAGATGAAGGAACCAAGAAAAAAGATATGGAGGTTTATAAAGACGGAATTATTAAGTACAATGAAAATCAGGTGATTTATTATAATAGCAATGGAAAAATGGTATGGTCACAGGAGTATTCGATCAAAAACCCAGTTATCAAGGTGTGTGGTGATTATGCCATGATCATGGACAAGGATGGAAATCAGGTATACGTATTTAATAAAAAGGGAAAAATGCATACATTTTCCACTGCATATTCCATTACAGATGCTGAAGTTGCCAAACAGGGAGTGGTAGCAGTTGCCTTATCTTCCAAAAACACCAACTATATTGAAATGTATAATCTAAAAGGAGAGAAGCTGGTAAGTATTCAGACCAGTATAGATAAAAATGGATATCCGCTGGATATTGCATTATCTCCAAATGGTCAGATTTTATGCGCAAGTTACTTTGTTGTTGACGGTGTTACAACAAAAAACCGGCTGACTTTTTATGATTTTAGTGAGAATGGAGCAAAGACGGAAAATATTCTTGGCGGATTCGATTATGAGGATACTATTGTTCCAACAGTTACCTTTTTAGGGGAACAGACGGTATGCGCATTTGGTGATGACAAGATATCCATTTATCATATTGGAAATAAACCATCATTAAAGAAAGAAATTCAAGTGAATACATCCATAAAGAGTATTGCTTTTGATGAAAATCATTTTGCAATTGTTAGAGAAAGGGATGTGAATGAAACAGAAGGAAACTACACATTAGAGATCTTTAGTAAGAATGGAAATAAAGTCGGAATATGTGGAATAAAAGATGATTATAATTCTATGTGTTTATATGGAGATAAAATTTTATTATATGGTGCATATCATTGTCAGATCATTACCACAAAAGGATCCGAAATGTTTAATTATAATTTTGCAAAACGTCTGGTGCATATGGTTCCAGCGAAAAACGGCAACCAATATTTTGTTGCATATGAAGATGGAATTGAAATGATTGAATTAAAATAAGAAGGAGGAAAGGCATTTTTTGTGCCGAGTACATATGGAAGCAGTATTATTAGTTCCGATTATTTATTTAGTGATAGAAACAATTTTGGGGTATAAGAGAGGACTGATTCAATCAGTCCTTTTGCTTATTTCCTGGATACTCTCTTTTGCAGGTTCTGCATTGCTGGTTCGGGAGTTTGCAAAAAATGGAGAAAAAATAAAAGAGTTTGCAGCATATTTTGAAGAATTTACAGGTCCAGATCTTGCACAGCTGGCGGCGTATGTTTTTTTATTTTTATTATTAGTTGTGTTCATTAAGATTTTTTGTCATATTATTATGCATTTTTCTGGAATTATATCTAATATTCCCGTTGTAGGGACCATCAATCGTATTCTTGGGGCTGTATTTGGATTTTTAAAAGGTGGAATTTTGGTATTTGCGGCATTTTTAGTCTATGCTGTATATAATGGAATGTATATGGATATACTATGGCAAAAGATACCAGGCGTGATGGAAATGATTCAGCAAATCATCCAATATCTCAAGCAATTATGGATGATGGTCCTATAAAAAGCGGGTATTTTTATAGGATTATAAATAACTTTAAAAAAATTGAAAATAGTACTTGACAGTTCTATTTAATTCTGGTATTCTAACAAAGCTGTCGCAAAAAACGACAGAAAATAAAATAAAAAAAGTTCTTGACAAACGAAAAAGGTTTTGATAGAATATAAAAGCTGTCGCAAAACGATAGCAGGCGGTCAGAAAGCCTTCGAGAAAAAAATAGAAAAAAGTTCTTGACAAGGAAAAATGACTGTGATAAAATATAAAAGCTGTCGCAAAAAACGACAGCGTCGAACTTTGAAAACTGAACAATCACAGATC
>JAXJPR010000022.1:0-1685 GCA_036311565.1 Lachnospiraceae bacterium | reverse complement strand
GATCTGTGATTGTTCAGTTTTCAAAGTTCGACGCTGTCGTTTTTTGCGACAGCTTTTATATTTTATCACAGTCATTTTTCCTTGTCAAGAACTTTTTTCTATTTTTTTCTCGAAGGCTTTCTGACCGCCTGCTATCGTTTTTGCGACAGCTTTTATATTCTATCAAAACCTTTTTTGTTTGTCAAGAACTTTTTTTATTTTATTTTCTGTCGTTTTTTGCGACAGCTTTTAAAATATACCACATTGCCATTTTATTGTCAATAGTTTTTTTAACTATTTTTTCATCCTCGACTACTCAAAGCAGGATTCTGACTACATTTTATGATTTTTGTGGTGCTGTTTTTGCGACAGCTTTGATATAATACCAAATTTGTGGATAACTGTCAAGACATATTTTTATTTTTTGTGAATTTTATTTTTTTGTCCACAAATCCGTATGTGTATAAATATTATATTCTCCGCCAACAATCTTTTCTAATTTCCACCACATATAATGGCATTACTAATATAATGTGCATATTATACTGCTTACATATAAAAACGCCAGAAACCACTTTTTGTAATCTCTGACGCTGTTTAAATTTTCATCCCTATGTATTCTCCATTTCTTTTGATTGTTTTCCAGTGCCAATATGCCTCATGTCCTCTTCAAAAAGTTCGACCGGATGTCCATACTGACCAAATCCTGTCGGAGAACAAATATCTCTGTTTACCTTTTTGCATTGCTTACTTTGACAATTTTTCTCTCTATTAGAATATTTTGAAATATAATATAAACAATCAATAGGTCAATTTAATCCCGCAAGGCCTTGGCGTCTCCTTCGTCTGCCGTCGCTATCATATTTTTAAATCATCTCTTATGAGATGGCATAAAAAGTTTGATGGGACCAGAGAATCCCTGCTGGAGAAATCTCACCGTTCTCATTCCAAACATCTCAACGCCCATACGGATGAAGAATTGAAATGGATCAGGAATTATCATGATGCAATCCTAAGATCTCTGTCTATGATCTCTATGGTAAACTTCGGACTGCTAAAGGATACTCCCGCCATCCTGGTTCTCTATACCGGGTCCTATCCCCGACTGGGTTACTCCAGCCATGCGCCTTCTACCAAAAAGAAACACAGACCACAGCCTTATGATACCCCGGCTGGGCTTAGCATCAAATGGCACATGGGTTCCAACGGTCTGCTATTCTGGAACGCTCCATCAGAAATTCTTCCAAATATACAGTAATTGATGAAGCATCCAGGAAACACTTTCTTTATCCATATAGGGGGCAGAGCAGCTATTCAACCGTAGATTTTCTCAAACGTGCAATCACTTACTTTGGCTATCAGCCAAAGATCCTGCAAACGGATAACAGAGCCGGATTTACTCATGTAAGGAAGACCGACAGGAGCCATCCTCTTGCTATCATCTGCAATGAAATAGAGATCCATCACACACATACCAATCCAGGTATTAGGCTGAAGATCTCCTTTGTGCTACTTATTATAATCTATTTTTATTGATTATTATAAATAAAAAGAAAAAGCGCCAGAAACCACTTTTGTAGTTCCTGACGCTTCTAAAGTTGCGGGAGCCGGATTTGAACCAACGACCTTCGGGTTATGAGCCCGACGAGCTACCAGACTGCTCCATCCCGCGATATTCATAAATGGAAATAAGGCGCCGACCAGAT
>JAXJPR010000021.1:0-4388 GCA_036311565.1 Lachnospiraceae bacterium | reverse complement strand
TGGAAGTGTGGCAACACATGGAGCTGACTGTCACTAATCGGTCGAGGTCTTAACCAGAATGGCTGTAGATGTTTGAAGTACTGAAAAGATAGATGGAAGAAGTTATAGGATCTGTATGTAGTTTTTAAGGTACATCCTTAATACAAGATAGGGGTATAGTTCAGCTGGTAGAATAACGGTCTCCAAAACCGCAGGTCGTGGGTTCAAATCCTACTGCCCCTGTTAAGAATCCTAGGAAATAAGCCATTTCCTAGGATTTATTTTTTTGTCTGGAAATAGTAAAAATGCTAATTTTCCATCATTTTCCCACCAAAAATTTATGATAAGGAAAATACTCCGGAGCTGTTCCAAGGTATTTTAAAACTATTTGCACTTAAAATCGATAGGACTGTCAATTAGTGTAGCGGCCTGAAATTCATGTTGATGGTTATCTTCTTCCTCGGTAAAATCTTTAATGAAGTGGACATGTTTTCCATTTCCGACATCAATAGCACCAGAGGTTTTTCCACAAAATTCATGGAAATGTTCATCGGAAAAATCGGTATGAAATTTTACTTCATGATAGTGATCTTGTTTATCTTTGCGGTAGATAGCTTCACCAGTTACTGTGCAGAATCTATGATTATGACAATCGTCGCATTCATTAAAAATTCTTGTACTTCCAGTTAGTTCGTGAACATGTTTTTGTTCTTTAGAGCAATTTTGATGATTATACATTTTGAAAATTCCTTTTTCTTTTAATGTATGACAAGCGATAAGGGATGTGAAAGAAAAAAGTAGAATTATAATAAAAAGATTGGATTGGAGCGGTGGAAATGGGTTCATGTATCCAAGTTAATTACTAAAAAGAAAATGAATGGCGGCAAGTAGGGAAAAAACCTACTTACCAACTAACAATCAGAAGTTTTTTTGGACTTATGGTCACAATCGTTTAGAAGAGGGATTACCATTTTTAGCTTTGACTTTAAAACCACTTCTAGATTTGTAATTTTTTCAACCATATTTTCGACAGACTTATTGATCTCTATCAAATCTTTATGACTGCAATCGATAGAAATGTTATAGATAATCATTGATGTATTGTATACCATGTGGCATTATTATATATAAGGAGGTGAGAAACAGATGAGCAAAAGGTATAAGAAGAAATGCAGGAGTTGGGATTGGCTCATCTGGATAAAGAAATGGAAATCAAACTAATTATAGCAGTAGGTGCGGCTGTAGTTGTCTCCTATATGGCTGGCAAAGTCTATAAACGATGGAGAGACAAATATGACTGCAAGTAGGAAGATAGTAAGAAGTTAAGCTATTAGAAACGGCGGATTGAACAGATAATCAAAACAATGAATTTATGAATAAGGAGGAATCCAATTATTCGGAATCCTCTTTTGTTTCATTGTGGATAGAATGCAATGCTTTAATTTTAATAACATTTTTTACACGCACTATAACCTAATGATTTTGCTCTTTGGATGGTTATTTTTTGTGGATTCTTCATATCTTTTTCGCAAGATATAAATATCCATTTATTTGCATATTTTAAATCTTTCTTTCATGAGAAGCCAATTTCCTCGAAATAGCTGCATGATATTCCAATAACTGCTTCCACGAAGTTTATAATTTTCAATCAAATCAAATTTTGCATTGATACTGCGAACATCTTCGAACCAAACTTCATGAAGCTGATTTTGATTAGTATAATGAAAATTGGGAGATTGTGACAGGCCATCAAATGAAATGACTGCACCATATTGGATTGCTATTTGAACGGCTTCAATATTTCCAATTGTTCTAGCTTTGGACGCTCCACGGATAAAGGGCAAAGTCCAGTCGTATCCGTAATTTGGAATCCCTAAATGAATCTTATCAGGAGAAATAACGGTCAATGCATAGTCTAAAACTTCCCGGACCTTATTGATAGGAGCAACTGCCATGGCAGGTCCGTATGTATAGCCCCATTCATAGGTCATCAAAAGAACATAATCTGCAATTTCACCTAATCTTTTATAATCTTTTCCTTCGTAAAGAAGACCTTTTTGTTCATCGGAAGTTTTCGGTGCCAGGGCAACAGAAACTGGATAACCCAAATTTCCAATTCCATCTTTCATGTATGAAACAAATGCTACAAAAGCATCTTTATCTTCTGGAAGTATGTATTCAAAATCAATATCCAGACCTTCAAATCCTCGAGTTCTTATTTGAATTATAATTTCATCTCTCAATCTGGACATTGCACTTTTATTATGGATTACCTGGGAAATTAAATAATTGCTAAATTGCCCATCAGCTCCAAACGGTGTTAAGGTGAGGATCGGTGATGTATGATATTGTTTTGCCAGTTCTATCATCCAAGTATCATCAATAATGGGAGGAATCAGATATCCTTCTGCTGTAAATCCATAAGAAAAAATATATAAATCAGTCAAAAAAGGGAGTGTCTGAGTTAGTACCCATCGGCTGATAAAAGGATAAGCATATCCACCAGCATAAATTGAGAGAGCTGGTTCCAGTGGAGTGACTGAGGAAGATAAAAAAAGTGATTGCCCTGGTGTAAGCTGATAGGGATAGGGAATTTGGTTATTATAGATAATTGAATTTGCAGAAATCTGGTGTTCATAAGCAATGGAATCTACAGTATCACCAGATTTTACCGTATAGATCATAAGATGCTTCCTAAATGAAATTAATAGAATATATGCATAAAGAAAAATATTAATACCAATTTAATCAATAAAAAAACAAAGCGAAGACTAGAAAGCCTCCACTTTGTTTCGTATATATGTTTGTTTGTTTTAGTGTCTATGCATAGAGAAGTTTAATTTTTCGCCAACATGTTTTTTGATACTGTCAGCGATTCCAATATCTTCTGTTTTACTTAAGCAATCCTGACGGTCTTTCTTAAACTGAGGAATCGTTTTTCTTGCGCCTGGACCTGCAATACATCCACCTGGACAAGCCATACCTTCAATAAAATCAGCTTTTAATTTTCCAGCTTTCATCATAAGCAATGCTTTCTTACATTCTAAAGCACCATTACATACTTCAACTTTAAGATCAGTGCTTTCACCGCTTTCTTTTAATGATTGGATAACGGCATCGGTAACACCATGACTATGTGCAAAGTGTTTTCCGAAAATAGAAGCCTGCTGTTTATCGTATTCCTCTGGTTCTAATTCAATACCCTGTGATTCTAACATTGGAAGGATTTCGCTGAATAACATAACAAAATCAACATTTCCTTCAATTTTCTGATCCTGCATTTCACTCTTCTTAGCTACACATGGTCCAATGAATACTGTTACAACATCTGGATCGTCTGCTTTTAACATTCTAGAAATTGCACACATCGGAGAAATAGAAGTTGAAATATGATCAACTAAAGTTGGATAATGTTTGTGAATCATATTTACGAAAGCAGGACAGCAAGAAGTAGTCATTTTCTTACCTTCTTTGTATGCTTCTGCCCATTCTTCCGCTTCTGCTTGAGCAGTTAAGTCACCACCTAAAGCAACTTCAATCATATCATCAAAACCAAGTTTCTTTAATGCTGTTCTCCAGCTGCTCATAGTAACACCTTTTCCGAACTGACCTTCTGCGGCAGGTGCAACCAATCCAACAACACGTTTTCCAGATTTAATTGCATTTGCAACTTTTACAATACCAGATCTGGAACCAATAGCACCAAATGGACAACTATGGATGCAGGCACCACACTGAATACATTTATCTTTATCAATTTTTACAATTCCGGAATCTTCTTCCATCTGGATTGCATCTACTGGACATGCTTTTTTACATGGACGAACAAGATCAGCAATTGCATTATAAGGACATGCTTTTGCACATTGTCCACATTCTTTACAAATATTAGGATCAATAATTGCTTTTCTAACACCCATAGTAATTGCGTTGAATTTGCAGGCATTCTGACAAGCTTTCTGCATACATTTCTGACAGTTGTCAGTTACGCTGAATCTGGAAATAGGACATCCATGACAAGCAGCTGGAATAACCTGAATCATGTTGTAATCTCCTTCATGGAGTGTTCCACCCTCAGCTAAAACAATACGTTCTCTTAGTACTTCACGTTCACGATATACACAGCAGCGAAAGTTTGCATTTGGGCCAGGAGATAATTCATAAGGAATCTGGTCTCTTTTTTCTTCGTAAATTCCTTCAAAAGCATACTTTGCAACTGTTTTCATTAGTACATGCTTTACTTGAAAAATAGTAGCGTCATTTGATAACATAGTTTCCTCCCACATATAATATTTTAATAAATTCCTACTTGGTTAATATTTTAACATACTATGTAAAAAAAGCAATAAATTTAGCAGTATTTCTTGTATGAAATTATGAACAAAAGAATCTTTTCATAAAAGTTCTTT
>JAXJPR010000020.1:0-113302 GCA_036311565.1 Lachnospiraceae bacterium | reverse complement strand
GGCTGTCAGATGAACGCAAAAGATTCTGAAAAACTATTA
Organism: Lachnospiraceae bacterium; assembly: GCA_036311565.1. Lineage (GTDB taxonomy): Bacteria > Bacillota > Clostridia > Lachnospirales > Lachnospiraceae > Fimousia. Next base: position 113,263 of record JAXJPR010000020.1, on the reverse strand, counting down.
GGAATTTTACAGGAAATGGGCTATGAAGAAACAGAGAATGAAACTGCTGATTTTGTTTTATTTAACACTTGTACAGTAAGAGAAAATGCCAATTTAAAAGTGTATGGACATCTGGGTCATTTAAAGAAAATCAAAGAGAGAAATCCTCATATGATGATTGGACTTTGTGGTTGTATGATGCAGGAAGATCTGGTCGTGAAAAAAATTAAAGAGAGTTATAAGTTCGTAGATATTATTTTTGGAACCCATAATATTTTTAAACTGGCAGAATTGATGAAAAACCGTGTGGATTCAAAAAGTATGATCGTAGACATCTGGAAAGATACCAATCAGATTGTAGAAGATCTGCCAAGTGAACGGAAATTTTCTTTTAAATGTGGTGTGAACATTATGTATGGCTGTAATAATTTTTGCAGCTATTGTATCGTACCATATGTAAGGGGAAGAGAAAGAAGCAGAAATCCAGAAGATATTATTAATGAAATTAAGGAATTAGTGGCAGATGGTGTTGTGGAAGTTATGCTTTTAGGTCAAAATGTAAACTCTTATGGAAAGAATCTAAAAGAACCAATTACTTTTGCACAGCTTTTGCAGAGAATTGAGCAGATTGATGGATTAGAACGAATTCGTTTTATGACACCGCATCCAAAGGATCTGTCCGATGAATTAATTGATGTACTTGCTGCATCTAAGAAAATCTGTAATCATGTGCATCTGCCAGTACAGTCTGGAAGCAGTAAAATTTTAAGAAAGATGAATCGTCATTACACCAAAGAGCAATATTTAGAATTGGTTGAAAAGATTCGTGCAAAAGTACCAGAAGTATCATTTACAACTGATATTATTGTGGGTTTCCCAGGAGAGACAGAAGAAGACTTCCAAGAAACAATGGATGTTGTAAGAAAGGTAAATTACGACAGCTGTTATACATTTATTTATTCAAAACGTACCGGAACACCAGCTGCAGTGATGGAAAATTCTGTGCCGGATGATGTTATTAAAGATCGTTTTAATCGTTTATTAAAGATAGTGGGAGAAGCATCTAAGAAAAATGTAGACCGTTATGTAGGAAAAACCATGGATGTTTTAGTTGAAACTGTCAATGACCATGACGAAAACCTGGTGACAGGAAGATTGACCAATAATGTTTTGGTTCATTTCCCAGGAGGAAAAGAACTAATTGGTAAAATTGTACCAGTCGTATTAAAAGAAGCAAAAGGTTTTTATTATATTGGAGAACGAGCTTAAGGAGGACATGAGGTTTAATGGCTAAATTCACTCCTATGATGGAGCAATACTTAAAGATTAAAGAACAAAACAAAGACTGTATTTTATTTTACCGGTTGGGTGATTTTTATGAAATGTTCTTTGAAGATGCTTTGATTGCATCAAAAGAACTGGAAATTACATTGACGGGGAAAAATTGTGGACAGGAAGAACGGGCTCCTATGTGCGGAGTGCCTTATCACGCCTGTGATTCTTATTTAAATAAATTAGTCGAAAAAGGATATAAAGTTGGAATTTGTGAACAAGTAGAAGATCCAAAGGCAGCAAAAGGAATCGTAAAACGGGAAGTTGTTCGGATTGTGACTCCTGGAACCAATATTTCTACACAGAATTTGGATGAAACGAAGAATAATTATCTTATGTGTATTTATTCAGGTGATGATATGTATGGAGTTTCCTTTGTGGATATTACAACGGGAGACTTTCGGACAACAACAATTGACGATTTAGGGAAACTGCAGGATGAGATTTTTAAATTTACACCAGCAGAAATTGTCTGTAATGATGCATTTTTAATCAGCGGAATGAATTTTGAATTTTTAAAGGACAAGCTTCATATTAGTATTTCTAGTGTGGATAATTATTATTTTGATGAAGACAATGGAATTCGTATGATTCAAAGACAATTTCATGTGGAAAAATTAGATGGACTTGGAATTGCAGAGTTCCCATTGTGCGTGGTAGCGACTGGTGCATTGTTGTGTTATCTTAATGAGACGCAGAAACATTCGCTGGAACATTTGACAAGAATTACTCCATATATAACATCCGATTATATGCTGATCGACAGTGCCAGCCGCAGAAATCTAGAGCTTTGTGAGACTATGCGGGAGAAACAAAAAAAGGGTTCTCTTTTATGGGTGCTGGATAAGACTAAAACAGCTATGGGGGCAAGACTGCTTAGAAATTATATTGAACAGCCATTGGTGCGGAAAGATGCAATTGAGGCGCGTCTGGATGCTATTTCAGCACTGAATCATTCTGTCATTACCAGAGAAGAATTAAGAGAATACTTAAATCCTATTTACGATCTAGAAAGGTTGATGACAAAAGTCAGTTATCGTTCTGCCAATCCAAGAGATTTGATTGCATTTAAAACTTCATTGGAATTATTACCAACAATTAAAATGCTCTTAGCAGATTATGAAAAAGGTCTGCTGGCAGAAATTTATGAAGAATTAGACCCATTGGAAGACTTATATGAGCTATTAGAGGCTTCTATCGTGGAAGAACCACCGATTGTGATCAAAGAAGGCGGCATTATTAAAGATGGATACTTAGATCAGATCGATCAGCTAAAGAGAGCAAAAACGGAAGGAAAACAGTGGCTTGCCCAGCTGGAAGAACGGGAAAGAGAAGCAACTGGGATTAAGAATTTAAGAGTAAAATTTAATAAAGTATTTGGTTATTATCTGGAAGTGACTAATTCGTATAAAAATCTGGTACCAGATACCTACATGCGAAAACAGACACTGGCCAATTCAGAACGGTATACGACGGATGAATTGGACGTATTAGCAGATACAATTTTAGGAGCAGAAGATAAATTATACGCATTGGAATATGAAACCTATGTAGAAATCCGGGAAAAGCTGGCAGCAGAGATGGAACGTGTGCAAAAAACTGCCAATGCCATTGCCAAACTGGATGTATTTGCATCTTTGGCACTGGTAGCGGAACAAAATGGCTATGTCAGACCAACATTGAATAAAAAAGGCATTATCGATATCAAAGATGGACGACATCCGGTTGTGGAGAAAATGATCAATCATGATATGTTTATCGCAAACGATACATTTCTTGATAACAGTAAAAACAGAGTTTCCATTATCACTGGTCCGAATATGGCGGGAAAATCTACTTATATGAGACAGACGGCATTGATTGTGTTAATGGCACAGATTGGTTCATTTGTGCCGGCAAAATCAGCAAGGATTGGCTTAGTTGACCGTATTTTTACCAGAGTGGGAGCTTCGGATGATCTGGCTTCCGGGCAAAGTACTTTTATGGTAGAAATGAGTGAAGTTGCAAATATTTTACGCAATGCAACCAAACATAGTCTGTTGATCTTAGATGAAATCGGGAGAGGAACCAGTACATTTGATGGACTTAGTATTGCGTGGGCAGTGGTGGAATATATTAGTAATTCTAAGCTTTTGGGAGCAAAAACATTATTTGCGACCCATTATCATGAATTAACGGAGCTGGAAGGAAAAATTCCCGGGGTCAACAATTATTGTATTGCAGTAAAAGAACAAGGAGATGACATCGTATTTTTAAGAAAGATCATTAAAGGCGGAGCAGATAAGAGTTATGGTATCCAGGTAGCCAAACTTGCAGGTGTGCCAGATATGGTGATTCAGCGTGCAAAGGAAATCGCAGCTCAGTTAAATGACAATGATATGATGCAAAAAGCAAAAGAAATGGATGGATATGTGGAGGATGTACAGCAATTATCTTTCTTTGACCAGATTGATCCTGCCAAACAGCCGCATCCGGTAATTTTACAGCTGCGAGACGTAGATCTATCCAATATGACGCCAATGGAAGCAATGAATTATTTATTTGAATTACAGGAAAGAGCAAAACAGTAGGTGATAATAGATGGCAGAAATTAAAGTATTAGATCAATACACCATTGATAACATTGCAGCAGGAGAAGTAGTAGAACGTCCTTCTTCTGTTGTAAAAGAATTAGTGGAAAATGCAGTGGATGCCAAAGCAAATGCCATTACCGTAGAAATTAAAGAAGGCGGAATTAAATTTATCCGTGTTACAGATAATGGAACTGGGATTGAAAAAGATCAGATTCCTACTGCTTTCTTGCGTCATGCTACGAGTAAGATCCGTAATGTGGATGACTTAATGAAAGTCTCTTCACTGGGATTTCGGGGAGAGGCACTATCAAGTATTGCAGCAGTGGGACAGGTAGAACTGATTAGTAAGACAGCAGAAAGTCTTTCAGGAACCCGTTATGAAATTCACGGAGGAAAAGAAGTGGCATTTGAAGAAATCGGATGCCCGGAAGGAACTACATTTATTGTGAGGAATTTATTTTACAATGTGCCTGCCAGAAGAAAGTTTTTAAAAACGGCTATGACGGAGGCTTCTTATATTGAGGCATTAATCAGACAGCTTGCTATGAGTCATCCGGAAATTGCATTTAAATTAGTTCATAATAAGCAAAATAAAATTGCGACACCGGGAAATGGAAATCTAAAAGATGTGATTTATCATATATTCGGAAGAGACATTGCAAAAAATCTTCTTGAATGTAAAGTGGATACAGAAAAAGTGAAAATTTGTGGATTCATCGGAAAACCAGTTATTTCCAGAGGAAACCGGGGCTATGAAAATTATTTTGTTAATGGGAGATATATAAAAAGCAACATAATAAGCCGGGCGATTGAAGATGCTTATAAAACTTATAATATGGTGCACAAGTATCCATTTACATCATTAATGATTGAAGTGCCAATGGAATCTTTGGACGTCAATGTGCATCCGACGAAAATGGAAGTACGTTTTTCAGAAGGAGAAAAGGTTTATCGAACCATTCTGGAAGCAGTGCGTCAGGCACTGATGCAGAAAAATTTAATTCCAAGTGTAGGATTTGATACTAAAAAAGAAAAAAAGGAAACAAAAGAAATAAAAAGGGCAGTACCAGAACCATTTGAAATCTTAAGAAGAAAACAGACAATTCGAGATGCTTATTTGGAAGAGCAGTCAAAAAAAGAAATTGATCAGTTGATACCGTCCGTTCCTATGGAAAAAGAAAAAAGACAGAAGACAGAAAGAAAGGAACAGCCACCGAAACAGCCGGAAGAAGTTTCTCGTCAGATAAAAAATGAGATAAAAGAAGAAATTCGACAACAGATGAAGGAAGAAGTGGTCTATACCACAGAAGAAAAACAGATTTCTTTTTTAGAGCAGGAAGATATAAAAAAGAAATGGAACCCCAAATTTCGAATTATTGGACAATTATTTGCGACGTACTGGTTAATGGAATTGGAAGATAAGTTTTATATTATGGATCAGCATGCTGCGCATGAAAAAGTCAATTATGAAAAACTGATGAATGCATTAAAAAAGAAAGAAATTTACAGCCAGCAGCTGGCGCCTCCATTGATTTTAAGTTTATCCATGAAAGAGGCGGAAGTTATTAAAAAGTATGATCAGGCATTTTCTAGTCTTGGATTTGTAATCGAGGAATTTGGAGGAAAAGAATATTGTATTCGTGCAGTTCCTGCAAATTTATATGGACTTGGAGAACAGGAACTGTTTATCGAATTATTAGATTCTGTAATGGAAGAAGGAATTATGGCTGACATGGATATGATTACAGATAAGATCGCGACTATGTCCTGTAAAGCGGCAGTAAAAGGAAATCAGACCTTAAGTGAACAGGAAGCCGGGCATTTGCTCGATGAGCTGATGAAATGTGAAAATCCGTATACCTGTCCTCATGGGAGACCAACCATGATTTCTATGACAAAAACAGAAATTGAGAAAAAATTTAAACGTATTGTATAGTTTGGCCAGGTGACAGCATCTGGTTGCTTAAAGTACGAATTTAAAGTAGAAAGGTGGGAAGAATATGAAACCAATGATTATTTTAACAGGCCCAACGGCTGCTGGAAAAACCAATCTTTCCATTTCGTTAGCAAAAGCGGTGAATGGAGCTGTTATTTCAGCCGATTCTATGCAGGTTTATAAAAAGATGGATATTGGCACAGCAAAAATCATGCCAGAAGAAATGAATGGTGTGGATCATTATCTGATAGATATCCTGGATCCCAAAGAAGAATTTAATGTTGCCCGGTTTAAGCAGATGGCGGAAGAAGCGCTAAAACAAATCTATGCCAAAGGGCAGATTCCGATTATCGTTGGAGGCACTGGATTTTATATTCAGGCATTACTTTATGATATACAATTTACGGATACCCAAAAAGATGAAACATACCGGAAAAAGTTAGAGGCATTTGCAGCGGAGTATGGTAATCAAGCCTTACACGAGAAATTAAAAGAAGTGGATCCACAAAGTGCCAGAACAATTCATCAAAATAATGTAAAAAGAGTAATCCGTGCATTGGAATATTATAAAGAAACAGGAGAGCCAATTTCTGCTCATAATGAACGGGAACGGCAGAGAACATCTCCGTATCAGTTTGCGTATTTTGTCTTGACGCAAAAAAGGGATATCTTGTATGAACGAATCAATAAAAGGGTAGATTTGATGGTTGCGCAAGGACTGGTAGAAGAAGTGACTCATCTGAAAGAAGAAGGATATGACAGAAGCCTTGTGTCAATGCAGGGGCTTGGTTATAAGGAAATACTAAGTTATTTGGATGGAGAAATCTCATTAGAAGAAGCGATTTATTTACTAAAGCGGGATACCAGACATTTCGCAAAAAGACAGCTGACATGGTTTGGCAGAGAGCGGGATGTGATTATGATAGAAAAACAGGCATATAAGGATGAAGATGAAATTCTGAATGATATGCTTGTAATTATGAAGAAACGAGGAATATTATGTTAAAGCAATATTATAAAGAACTGGGCATTAGCGAAAATGTTTATGAATTTTGTATGGAAATAGAAGCAGGATTAAAGGAACGTTTTGAAAAAATTGACCAGACTACGGAATACAATCAATTAAAAGTAATAAAGGCAATGCAAAAAAATAAACTAAGCGAAGCGCATTTAGGAGCAACGACCGGGTACGGTTACAACGACATCGGGAGAGAAGCGCTAGAAGCGATTTATGCGGATGTATTTCATACAGAAGATGCTCTTGTAAGACCTCAGATTACTTGTGGTACCCATGCGCTTGGGATTGCGCTTGCTTCTAATGTGCGTCCAGGTGATGAAATTTTATCTCCAGTAGGAAAACCTTATGATACTTTGGAAGAGGTCATTGGAATCCGTCCATCTAAAGGTTCTTTGGCGGAATATGGAGTGACTTATGCACAAGTAGATTTATTAGAAGACGGTTCCTTTGATTTTGAAGGAATCAAAAATGCAATCAATGAAAGAACCAAATTAGTAACAATTCAGCGTTCAAAAGGTTATGCAACACGACCAACATTGTCAATTGCAAGGATCAAAGAACTAATTGCATTTGTGAAATCTATTAAACCAGAAGTAATCTGTATGGTAGATAATTGTTATGGGGAATTTGTTGAGGAATTAGAACCGAGTGATGTAGGAGCAGATATGGTAGTAGGATCTTTGATTAAGAATCCAGGAGGAGGACTGGCACCAATCGGAGGATATATCTGTGGAACGAAGGAATGTGTGGAAAATGCATCCTATCGTCTTACAACACCAGGTCTTGGAAAAGAAGTAGGGGCAACCTTAGGAGTGAATGAAAAGTTTATTCAAGGATTATTTCTTGCCCCAACGGTTGTAAATGCAGCTGTAAAGGGAGCCATTTTTGCTGCAAATATTTATGAAAAACTTGGATTTAAAGTAGTACCGAATGGAAAAGAGTCCCGCCATGACATTATTCAGGCTGTGGAATTTGGAAATAAGGATATGGTGATTGCTTTTTGTGAAGGAATTCAGGCAGCTGCACCGGTAGATTCCCATGTAGTTCCTGAACCTTGGCCGATGCCGGGATATGACAGTGATGTTATTATGGCAGCGGGAGCTTTTGTATCAGGATCATCCATTGAATTAAGTGCAGATGCACCAATTAAACCTCCGTATGCAGTTTATTTCCAGGGAGGGCTTACCTATTATCACGCAAAATTAGGAATTATGAAATCTCTGCAGCAGATTGTGGATAAAGATTTGATTCAGCTTTGAATAAGAAAAAATTAAGAAAGTTAAAGATTAACTTTGTATACAATGCCAATTTCATGTGGTAAGATTAGAAAGAGGAGTTTTGTAATTTCCTTTTGCTAAGGGAAAAAACCTGGTGTCCTGCGAAGCGAAAGGAGTCATAATTATGAAAAGGAATGGAACAGTCAAAGAATGGCCAATATCTGAGCGGCCATATGAAAAAGCGATGGAACAGGGAGTGGAACGTTTGTCAGATGCCGAACTTTTGGCAGTTATCATAAGAACGGGAAGCAAAAATAAAAGTTCCATTGAACTGGCTCATCAGATTTTGAATCACAAATCAGAATATCAGGGACTTTTGGGACTGTTTTATACGACAAAAGAAGAATTAATGAAGATTACTGGTATTGGAACGGTAAAAGCAGTTGAACTTTTGGCAATTGCAGAACTGGCAAAACGATTGACAAAGATGCAAAGGAAAGAAAGATTATCTTTTCAGTCTCCAAGAGCCATTGCCGAATACTATATGGAGCAGTTACGTCATGAAAAAAGAGAGAAAATGATTCTAATTCTTTTAGATGGGAAGAATAAAGCTATCAAAGAAATCATTATTTCAGAAGGTACAGTCAATGCTTCCCTGGCGTCTACAAGAGAAATTTTTTTAGAAGCAATAAAGTATGAGGCAGTTTATGTGATTTTACTTCATAATCATCCGTCTGGAGACCCTACTCCCAGTAGTCAGGATATTCAGACAACAAAAGTGATGAAAGAGGCAGGCGAATTACTGGGAATACCGGTCCTTGACCACATCATTATTGGTGACTGTTGTTATGTAAGTTTCAGGGAGCAGAACCTTCTGTAACAAAACATGGAGGAATGCTTTATGAGACAACGATGTGCAGGATTTGATTTTGGTAGTTATGAGACAAAAATTTGTGGAAGAAATCAGGAAATTTTTCATGAAAAAACAATGCTTGTATTAGATATGGCGAAAGGAAGACTGGTCTGTTTTGGTAATGAAGCTTATGAGTATTATGAAAAAGCACCGGAAGGATACCGGGTGGTAATGCCAGTACAGGAAGGAAAAATTTATGATCTGGCGTCCTTAAAAATATTGGCGGCTTTATTTGTACAGAAGTATCGAATTGGAAGAAATGATGATGTTTATTTAGCAGTGCCAGGTCAAATATCACAAATTGAGCAGAGAGCATATGAAGAAGTGTTTCTTGAAACAAAAGTAAAGAGACAGCATGTGCATCTGCTAAAACGTCCGCTGGCTGTTGCAGCAGGTGCGGGAATGAAACTGGAAAGTCCCGCTGCAAAGGCGATTGTGGATGTGGGAAGTCATACTACGGAAATTGCGGTAGTCGCATCAGAAGGCATCATCGCCAGTAAAACATTTGGGATTGGAAGTCAGTGGTTAGATGGCATGATTGCATTACAGGTGAAAAAGAAATATCAGATTCAAATTGGCAGAAGAAGTGGGCAGCGTTTGAAGTTAGAACCAGAGGAAATTCAGGTAATCAAGGGACTTGATTTGACAACGGGGCTGCCAATCGAGATAAAAGCAAACGTTTTATGGATTGGGGAACTTTTCGAAGAATTTTTTGAAATGACGGAAGACAGTATCAAAGAATTGATTGAAAAGCTTCCCGGAGCTGCGGCAGCTGATTTGATTAAACAAGGCATCTGTCTGGCCGGAGGAGGAGCAAAGTCCAAAGGGATGGCGTCATATCTGGAAAAAGAACTTGGAATTCCGGTATGGAATGCAAAATATAAAGAGGATGCTGCAATATTGGGAATGAGACAGTGGATAACCAAAGATAGAAAAATTGAGTGAGGAAAGAGAATGAAGTATAAGAGAAGGAAAGAATTAAGTGCAAAGCATATATTGTGTATATTTGTTTCTATTTGTGTTCTATTAATGGCAGTCAGCACTGTTGCTGCAGATAAAGTTTCTTTCATTTCGAAAATTGCCGGAGTGACCATTGTACCGATGCAGAAAGGAATTAATTTAGTAGGAAATGGATTAGTAGACTGGAAAAATGCAAAAGAGGAAAATGAAGAACTTCGTAAAGAAAATGAAGAACTTACAGCACTTGTATCAGCGTTAAAAATGGAAAATCAGAATCTTTCTCAGGATACCTATAAATTACAGAGACTGGAAGAATTATATAAATTAGATAAAAAATATTCTGATTACGAAAAGACTGGTGCCAATGTTATTAGTAAAGGAACTGGAAACTGGTTCGATATTTTTGTAATTGATAAAGGAAGCAAGGACGGAATTAAAAAAGATATGAATGTGATTGCAGGCAATGGACTAGTAGGAATTGTCTATGAAGTGAGTGATCATTATTCAAAAGTTCGTTCGATTATCAATGATACCAGTATGGTCAGTGCTATGGTCTTATCTACTCAGGATAATTGTATTGTAAAAGGAAGTACCGAAACCATGAACAAAGGTTATCTGGAAGTAGTATATCTGGACAAAAATTCTAAAATAAAAAAAGGGGATGAATTAGTAACATCCAATATCAGTTCTAAATTTATGGAAGGAATTACTATTGGAACAGTAACAAAAGTCGAGAAAAATGAGGGTGGATTGACTAAGACAGCCAGAATTGAGCCGATCGTTGATTTTCAGCATTTAAAAGAGGTCCTGGTAATAAAAGAGGTTAAAGAAACTGTTGTATTAGATGAAAGCATAAAGGAATAGTTAAAAATGGTAGTAAGAGGAATTATTTATACAATTGGAATTATTATCAGTTTTTTATTGCAGACATCAGTATTTGAATTTTTAAAATTAGCGGATACAACACCGAATGTTATGTTGATTTTTGTTGTCTGCATAGCAATGATGAGAGGAAGAAAAGAAGCAGTTCCAATAGGATTTTTCTGCGGATTATTAATTGACATATTTTATGGTAATGTACTTGGGCAGTATGCGCTGCTCTATGTTGTTATTGGTTATATTAATGGATTTATTCATAAGATTTATTATGAAGATGATTTTATATTGCCATTTGCTGTTTTGGCAATCAATGCGCTAGTATATGATCTGCTCATTTATTTCTTCTTTTTCTTATTGAGGGGAAGACTGGGATTTTGGTATTTTCTGGGTAAGTTGATTATTCCGGAAGCTCTTTACACAGCGATTGTAGCAATATTGGTTTATTGGGTATTGTTACTAATCTTAAGTAAATTGGATGAACGAGAGAAAAGAGGTGTGATTTAATGAAAAGAAAACTAAAAGATGGTTTTTTGGATTTTGTGGAAAATAATCGGCCTCTTGTATTAGTGATTTTTAGTTTTATTTTATTTGGAATGCTTATTTATCGTCTATTTGTTCTTCAGATTATTGAAGGAGAAGAACACATGGAAAATTTTACGTATAAAATACAAAAAACAATCACAAAGAATGGTATTCGTGGAAATATTTATGATTGTAATGGGAAATTGCTGGCATATAACAAACTTGCTTATACAGTCACGTTTCAGAATGATACCGCATTTGAAACTTTAGCACAGGAAAATGGTACAACGGAAAATGAAGAGAAAAATAAAGTAATTTATCAGGTAATTAAAATATTAGAAAAAAATAATGATGAAATTACTACGGACTTCCCAATTAAACGTGTAGGGGACGGAGATTTTGAATTTACCGTTTCCGGATCTGAATTAGAAACGTTTAAAAGAAATGCATATGGACTTGGAAGTGATACCTCAGAGTTATCAAAAGAAGAACTGGCTGAGCGGGAAAAACAGTTGAATGCCACCGCAGAAGAAATGTACCAGTATTTTAAAGATGGAACCGGAGGTACCGGAGTGGGAGAAATGTTTGGAATCTCCGATGAATATTCTGAAAAAGATGCGTTAAAAATTATGGCGGTCCGTTATAATGTGTACTTAAGCAGATTTTCCCAGTATATGAAAGTGACCATTGCCAGTGAAGTCAGTGATGAAAGCATTGCAGCAATTGAGGAAGCTAGCGATGAATTGATTGGAATCGATGTTTCTGAAGAATCATTACGAGTGTATAATAACAGTGAGGCTATTGCACACGTAGTCGGCTACACAGGGGTAGCTTCTGAATCTGAATTAGAAGAATTAAATGAAGGCAAAGATGAAGATGATAAGGACTATTATACAGCCAATGATATTGTAGGAAAGTCAGGAATTGAAAAAGAATATGAATCTTATCTTCATGGAAACAGTGGAAGTGAGACGATGTTAGTAGATAAGATAGGAAAAGTTTTGGAAGTGACTGATGAAGAAGAAGTTGGAACAGGAAATGATATTACACTTAGTATCGATGCTGATTTGCAGCAATACTGCTATGATTTATTAGAAAGTAAGCTTGCAGGAGTTGTTCTCTCTAAAATAACAAGCAGTGATTCTACAGGTACAAGCAGTGATAATAAAAAGATTCCAATTAAAGATGTGTACTATTCTTTAATCAAAAACAAAGTAATCGATATTTCAGAATTAAATGATGATGATGCTACCGATTATGAAAAAAATGTTTATAAAAAAATATCGAAATATGAAGCAAAACAACTAAAAACGTTGAAAGAGGATTTATTGAATAGTACAACACCTCATGAGGATCTTTCAGATGAAAAACAGGCATATGCAGAATATGTATATGATAAACTATCTGATGAGAAAATTTTACTAAGTAGTTCCATTGATACGAAAGACAGTGTGTACAAAAAATGGAAAAAAGGAAAAATCAGTTTAGGTGAATTCCTACGTTATGCAATTAATCAGGAATGGATCGATACTTCTAGTTTTAAAATGGAATCTACTTATTATAATACAGATGAAATTTTTGAAGCATTGGCGAATTATGTCATTGAAAGCTTAAACGATGATACAAGTTTCGACACACTAATATGTGAATATATGATAAAATCAGGTGAATTATCAGGAACATCGGTATGTCGTCTGTTATATGAGCAGGATGTTTTGGACAAAAAGAAAGACAAATCTGATTACGAAGGATTAGTGTCTGGTGGTATGAGTGCATACTCTTTTATGAGAGATAAAATCTCAAATAGAGAGATTACACCTGCACAGTTAGGCCTGGATCCTTGTTCAGGTTCTATTATCATTACAGATACGAAAACCGGAAAAATTAAGGCATTAGTTAGTTATCCAAGTTATGACAGTAATCGTCTTGCCAATGGAATCGATGGTGACTATTATAGTCAGTTAGTTAGTAATGATTCAAGACCATTATATAATCAGGCATTGAACCATAATACAGCACCAGGATCAACCTTCAAGCCATTGGTTGCTATTGCAGGATTAAATGAAGGTATAATTTCATCAGGAACATCAGTAAAATGTGATGGTGTATTTGACAAAATTAGTCCATCGGTAAACTGTTGGATTTATCCAAGCAGTCATAATTGGGAAACAGTATCACAGGCGGTGACTCATTCTTGTAATGACTTTTTCTGTGAAGTTGGGTATCGTTTGGGATTAACGGAAAGTGGAAAATTGAACGATACTCAGGGGTTGGAAATTCTAAGTAAATATGCTACACTTTTAGGGTTAAATAAAAAGTCTGGTGTGGAATTAACAGAATCTTCCCCACACGTTTCTGATGAATATGTAGTACCTTCTTCTATTGGACAGGGAACCAATAACTATGCTCCGATTCAGATTGCAAATTATGCTACTACATTAGCAAATAGTGGTACAGTCTTTGATTTAAGTGTGATGGACAAGATAGCAAATCAAGATGGTGAGACCGTAAAGAAATTTAAAACAGAAATAAAAAACAAAGTAACATTAAAGGATGGTAGTTATTGGGATTTGGTACATACAGGAATGTATGGAGTTGCGTATGATGAGCATAAGGATATTTTTGCAAGTCTGAAAAATGTAAAAATTGCAGGAAAAACAGGAACTGCACAGGAAGATAAGAGCCGTCCCAATCATGCATTGTTTATTTCCTATGGACCGTATAAGGATCCGGAAATCGCAGTTACGGTCGTTCTTCCGTTTGCTTATACATCATCAAATGCCTGCAATGTGGCAAAGGATGTTTATCAGTATTACTTTAACAATGATAGTGTGAAGAAAAATCTGGAAGAGAATGTTGAAAAAGCAGGAAGTGCTGCTTCCGGTTCATCAGACTAAGAATGGAGAAATATAATATGAATCAATCCGTAATGATTAAAGGAAATAAATATGGATTAACTTTGTGGCTGGATCCGGAGATTCAGTATGAGGAATTAATCGAAGAGATAATGCGAAAATTTCAGGTTTCTGCTGCTTTTTTCAATTTTTCAAAGCCTATTGCATTGAGATTTGAAGGAAAAGAGTTAAATCACAATCAGATTTCTGAAATTTTAGAAGGAATTTCACAGGTGACCTCTTTGCAGATCGCATATATTATTGATGAGGATAGTGCGATTGAAACGAAATTTCAGCAACTTATGGCAGAAAAAGAAATCCAAAAAGAAGAATTGGTTAGAAAACGGCTGGAAGAAGAGAAAGTACGTCAAAAACCGGAAGATGGCATGTTTTATCGTGGTACACTACGTTCTGGACAAAGCATTCAAAGTGATTCCAGCATTGTGGTATTAGGGGATGTAAATCCTGGTGCAACAGTGAGTGCAAAAGGAAATGTAGTCGTATTGGGAGCATTGAAAGGGTATGCATATGCTGGTACAGATGGTAATGACAATACTGTGATTGTTGCGCTGGAAATGAAACCGATGCAGATACGTATTGGCAATCAAATTGCAAGAAATTCTGATGAAGAGATGAAAAAAAGCTTTTTTATGAAGAAGAAAAAGAAAAAAGTAGAAGCAACAGAGCCTCAGATGGCATTTGTGGAGAACGGACATATTTATGTGGAACCGGTTTCAAAATCATTGATTCATGAACTGATGATATAAAAGGCATAGATGGAGGAGAAAAAAGATGAGTGAAGTAATTGTAATTACATCAGGAAAAGGCGGAGTAGGAAAAACTACTACAACAGCCAATGTAGGAACAGGACTAGCAAAATTAGGATATAGTGTTGTGTTGATTGATACTGATATTGGATTGAGAAATTTGGATGTTGTTCTGGGACTGGAAAATAGAATCGTATACAATCTGGTTGATGTAGTAGAAGGAAATTGCAGAATTAAACAGGCATTGATCAAAGATAAAAAATATTCAAATCTATTCCTGCTTCCATCTGCACAGACACGAGATAAGACAAGTGTTTCCCCAGAGCAGATGAAAAAGTTAACAGATGAGTTAAAAGAAGAATTCGATTACATATTGTTAGATTGTCCAGCTGGAATTGAACAGGGATTTAAAAATGCCATTGCGGGTGCAGATAGAGCTATGATTGTTACAACACCAGAAGTATCTGCAATTCGTGACGCAGATCGTATTATCGGGTTACTAGAAGCCAATGAAATAAAAAAAATGGAATTGATTATCAATCGAATTCGTATGGATATGGTAAAACGAGGAGATATGATGTCACAGGAAGATGTTGTAGATATTTTAGCGATCGATCTCCTTGGAATTGTTCCAGATGATGAAAACATTGTTGTAGCAACGAATCAGGGAGAACCACTGGTAGGTAATGACTGTCTGGCTGGAAAGGCCTATATGAATATTTGCAAAAGAATTTTGGGAGAGAATGTACCATTTATGGATTTTCCAGTGGATGGATTTTTTGCCCGTTTAATGAAGGTATTTAAAGGATAAACAAAGGAGGAACTTCTCATGGGATTTTTTGATAATTGGTTCCGAAAAAAAAGTTCTGGAGACGTGGCAAAAGATCGTCTGAAACTGTTGTTGGTTTCTGACCGCTCCAGTTGTTCACCGGAACTTATGGAAATGATTAAAAATGATATTATTCAGGTAATCTCTAAATATATGGAAATAGATGCTGCTGGTCTGGATATTCAGATCACTCAGACAGAAACGGAAGAAGGCGGAGAAAAAGTTCCTGCTTTATATGCGAATATTCCAATCAGGGACTTGAAGAAATAAGGATGATAGAATGCTGAGACAATATGACTTAAAAAACTACAATATAAAGCTGTTGTTAAATGTCTGGCTGTTAAGTGGATTGGGAATCTTATTTATTAACAGTGCCAATCCGTCGTATACATCAAAGCAGTTGTTAGGAATTGTTTTGTGTTCAGGTATTATGTTATTATTATCTGTGGTTGATTACAATTTTATTTCAAATAATATTGCTATTGTTTATATTGGAAATATCATATTACTGATATTAGTACTATTAGTAGGAAAAACAGTTGGGGGTGCTCAGCGTTGGCTTGCTTTTGGAGGATTAACATTTCAGCCGTCGGAGACCTGTAAAATTGCTTTGATATTGACAGCAGCAGCTTTTATATCCAAACATGAAGAACATTTAAATGAAGTAAGAACATTGGCAAAAATGGCAGTCATTTGTTTGATCCCATTACTTTTAGTGGTAAAAGAACCAGATTTATCCACGACCATAGATATTGTATTGATATTATGTGCCATTATTTTTGTAGGAGGATTGAGCTTAAAGATTGTTGGACGGGTGATTGCCATTGGGATACCGGCATTTGTGATATTTATCTGGTATATACAAACACCTGGACAAATTTTATTAAAAGAGTATCAGGTGACCCGAATTATGAGTTTTATTAATCCACAAAAATATGCTGCTACCACTGCATATCAGACCAATAATTCTATTATGGCAATTGGGTCTGGTCAATTGTTTGGAAAGGGACTTAATTCCAATACTATATCAGATGTTTCCGTTACTGTAAGAGATACTGGACTGGTATCAGAACAACAGACAGATTTTATTTTTTCTGTGATAGGAGAAGAGTTCGGATTTGTTGGCAGTGTATTTATTATTGCATTGTTGGCATTATTAATGGTACAATGTATATTAGTAGCGAAGAAAGCCAATGATTTAAATGGAAAACTGATTGCAACAGGAGTTGCAGCGTTAATTGCATTCCAGTCTTTTATTAATATAGGGGTTACAACTGGGATTTTGCCTAATACTGGATTGCCACTACCGCTTATCAGCTATGGATTGAGCTCTGCTCTAAGCATTATGATCGGAATGGGAATGGTGCTGAATATATCGCTTCAAAGTAAAAAATATTAGAAAAGGGGGATGGCAATGAATATTGGTTTAGTTGCACATGATACAAAAAAGAGACTGATGCAGAATTTATGCATCGCATATAGAGGGATTTTGTGTAAACATGAATTATATGCAACAGAAACAACAGGCTATCTTATAGAAGAAGTAACCAACTTAAATGTGCATAAATATTTGGCTGGACATTTAGGGGGATCCCAGCAGCTGGGAGCTCAGATTGAGCATAATGAAATTGATATGGTTATTTTTTTAAGAGATCCAGAAGCTAAGAAAAGACAGGAAGCCAATGTATATAATGTATTAGCTTTGTGTGATGTGCATAATATTCCATTTGCTACGAACTTAGCAACTGCGGAACTGCTTGTAAAAGCATTAGAACGTGGTGATTTGGATTGGAGAGAAATGTATAAATAACAGCGATTAGGATCCCGCATTGCGGGGTTCTTTTTCATATAGTAAGAAACTTCTGAATTTATTATTGAAAAATGCTTTGTTGAATTTAGAGAAAGGAAAAGCAAATGAAGAATAAGATTACAGCAATTTTTCTGATTATAGTTATGACCATATCACTTTGTCCGGTTTCTGTATCAGCTGGTCAGTCATATGAACAACATTTTGAAAATTCTGAAGAAAAAATGTTTTCCAGATATTATGGAACCTCCCTGGATGGATTGGGGGAACACGCTGCGGTTTTAAAGGAAGAAGATGATCAGAGTTTTAAAGGTGATGTGCAGAGCGCATTATTAGTTGATGCATCAAACAATCAGGTACTTGCTTCCCAAAATGCCTTGGGAAAGGCTTATCCAGCTAGTACGACAAAGGTATTGACAGCACTCCTTACTTTGGAAAATTGTAATTTGACTGATACGGTTACGATAAAAGAAAATATCACGTTTGATGAGGGAGGGGTGGTCGCCGTAGGATTAAAAAAAGGTGATAAAGTAAAAGTAGAAGGGCTTTTAAATGCATTACTGATTGAGTCTGCCAATGATTGTGCAATTGCACTGGCAGAGCATATTGCTGGTTCTACAGAAAAATTTGCAGATATGATGAATCAGAGAGCAAAAGAGTTAGGAGCGACACATTGTAATTTTGTGACCACTAATGGGCTGCATGATAAGGATCATTATGTAACAGCCTATGATTTATATTTGATTTTTAAAGAAGCAGTTCAATATGATGCATTTTTAAATATTATTGGAAAAGCAAATTATACTTTGGATTATGAAACAGCTGCAGGAATACCGATGAGCATTCCGATGGAGACGACAAATCATTATATTTTGGGAGACTATAATCTGCCAGATGATATTTTTATGATTGGAGGAAAAACCGGGACGACCAGTGAAGCAGGGTCCTGTTTGATTATTCTCACTCAAAATAGCAAGGGAAATCAATATATATCCGTCATACTAAATGCCGAAACAAAAGATATTTTGTACCGTACTATGTCAGAATTATTAGAAAAAACTCATAAATAATGGTTGTTATTTTGTAGCATATATTATACAATATATATAATAAAAATGTTCTTTCTAAGGAGGAGATAAGGATGGTCGAAATTATCGCAGGAGTAAAAGGAAAAGGTAAAACGAAAGTTTTGATTGAAAAAGTAAATGATGCAATGAAAGTTGCAAAGGGCGATATTGTTTATATTGATAAAAGCAACAAACATATGTATGAACTTAGTAATCGCATTCGTTTTATCGTATCTCCAGAATATGGAATCACAAATACAGATATGTTTCTTGGCTTTTTAGCAGGAATTTTATCTCAAAATTATGACATTGAAAAAATTTATTTAGAAAGTTTTCTAACAATTGCCAGTATTGACGTAGCGAATGATGCAGATGTAGAAGCAACAGTTACAAAAATTCAGGAAATGTCTGAAAAATATGATGTTGATTTTGTGATTAGTGCATCTCGTGATAAATCTGATATGCCTGAAAGTATTCAGGGACTTGTTACAGTATCTTTATAAGAACGTGAATAGAAACTGTCACAGTAATGTGGCAGTTTCTTTGTTTTGTGTGGAGGAAATCATGTATTATCGTACTTATTCTGATTATTTAAAAACAAAATATGGAGAAAAGGTATACAAACTTCCCGTGAATCTTCCAGTTACTTGTCCGAACCGTATGAATGGAAAAAAGGGATGTGCATTTTGTGCGGATGTAGGAACTGGGTTTGAAGCGATGTCATCGCAGATATCAGTAAAGGAACAATTGGAAAAAACCGGAGAGAAAATAGCAAAAAGATACAAAGCTAAGAAATTTATTGCATATTTTCAAAACTATACGAATACGTTTTTAGGTTTTGAACGTTTTAAACAATATGTTTTGGAAGCAGTACAAGTAGAAGATATTGTAGAATTATCAATTTCGACCAGGCCAGATTGTATTAAGAAAGAATATTTAGATTTTTTACAAGAAGTAGCCAGAAAATTTGCAATTGAGATTAATTTTGAATTAGGATTGCAGACTGTCAATTATCATACATTAAAAAAGATCAATCGGGGACATGGGCTTGCGGAATTTATACAGGCAGTTTCTGTAATCAAAACATATGGATTTTCTATTTGCACTCATATGATTTTAAATCTGCCCTGGGATACCCTGGATGATGCAATTGAAGGAGCAAAAATATTATCTGCCTTAGAAATTGATTTTGTAAAACTTCATTCGTTGTATATTCCGAAAAATTCACAGTTGTATACACAATACATTGATGGTACAATTACGTTATGCTCAAAAGAAGAATATATGGAGCGCCTTACGGAGTTTTTGGCATACTTATCTCCAAAGATTGTTGTAGAACGGCTATTCAGCCGTGTACCAGAAGAGTATGCAGAATTTTCTAACTGGGGAACCAGTTGGTGGAAATTAAAAGATGAATTTGAAATGTGGATGGAAAAAAAGAATTATAAACAGGGGTGCCGTTTTCAGTATTTAAACGGCGCAGCATTAGATAGATGGGAGTTAGAATAATGAAAAAGAACAAGAAGAAGATTCATTTGAGTTTAAGTCTTGTTATTTTTATTGGAATTTTGGTTTATATCCTTGTTAATATCATAGGATTTGTATTGAAAGATCCCGTGTCTGTGTATGAAGTAAAGGCCGGAAAGATGACAGATGTAATTTCTACAACGGGGATTGCCATCCGTGATGAAAAAATTGTAAAAGCCAAGAGAGACGGTTATATCAATTACTATGTTTCGGATGTATCAAAAGTTTATAAAGGAGAAACCGTATATTCACTAGATTCCAATGGTAAGATAAAAGACTATATTGCCGAAACCATGAAAGAGGATTCGGAAGCGGCAGATAAAAATATTTCGAATATAAATGCGACGATTTCTGATTTTAAGGAAGAGTATGATTATTCAAATTTTGAAGATGTCTACAGCTTAAAACAAAAATTAGATCATTCAGTCTTAAATATGAATGGGGATTATATTGAAGAAACATTAGAAAAAATTAAAGATAAATACGGAGAAGACGCATATCAAATCATAAACAGTACAGATAGTGGCGTAATTTCTTATACCGTTGATAATTTTGAAAAAAAAGAAGCCAAGAATATTAAGAAATCAGATTTTCAGCAGAATAATTATGAAAAAGAACAGTTATCTTCGAATAAGCAGGTTTCATCTGGAGACAAAGTATATCGCATTGTAAAGGATGAAAACTGGGAAGTAGTTTTGATGCTTTCAAAAGAAGAATATGAAGAATTAGAAGATATGAATACGGTCAGGGTTACATTTTTGCAGGACAACATTACTACGAATGCCTCTGTGAAGGTAAGAAAAGATGGAGGCCAGTATTATGGTTATCTTTCATTATCAAAATACATGATACGATATATCAATGATCGCTTTTTGGATATTGAAATTTCCCTAGATTCGAATGATGGATATAAAATACCAAAAAGTGCGGTAGTAGAGAAAGATTTTTATGCTGTCCCAATCGAATATTTAACAAAAGGAGGAAATTCTACTACAGATCGTGTTTTAGCCAAATCTGGAAATGAAAAAACAGCATCTATAAAAAATTATTCTATTTATAAATTTGAAAAGGATAAAGACAAATACTTTTATTTAGATGCGGATGAAGTAGAAAAGGATACCGTTTTATTTGCCAATGGAAATAAGAATTCCGCACAGATGTATTTGGAAAAAACAGTAAAGAAACAGGGAGTCTACTGTGTCAATCAGGGATTTGCACAGTTTTGTGCCATTGAGAAAATCAACAGCAGTGAAGACTATATTCTAGTGGAGACTGATACGGTCCATGGGATTTCTCTTTATGATCATATCGTATTAAATGGTGAGGATATCAATGAAGATGAGATAATATATTAAGGATAGGTGAATAAAAATGTTAAAGGAAAATTATGATATTGTTGCAAAAAAAGTAGAAAATGCATGCCATAGGGCTGGCAGAAAAAAAGAAGAAGTAACAATTATTGCAGTAAGTAAAACAAAGCCCTTAAGTGATGTAGTAGAACTTCAACAGTATGGAGTGATGGATTTTGGAGAAAATAAAGTGCAAGAGCTTTGTTCAAAATACGAAGAAATTGAAAAACCAGTGCGCTGGCATCTGATTGGACATCTCCAGACCAATAAAGTAAAATACATTGTTGATAAAGTAGAATTGATTCATTCGGTTGATTCTCTGAAATTGGCAAAGCAGATTAGTAAAGAAGCTGTAAAAAAAGAAGTTGTAGTACCAATTCTGATTCAGGTAAATGTTGCGCAAGAAGAAACAAAATTTGGACTAAAAACAGATGAAGTCATAAAATTGGTACGGGAAGTTGCCAAACTGCAGAATATTTCTATTCAGGGTTTAATGACAATTGCTCCATTTGTAGATGATCCAGAAGATAATCGCGTATATTTCCGTCAGTTAAAACAATTATTTGTTGACATTGATAAGAAAAAAATCGATAATGTAACTATGAAAATTTTATCAATGGGTATGACCAATGATTATGAAGTAGCGATTGAAGAGGGTGCCACTATGGTCCGGGTAGGTACCGGAATCTTTGGTGCCCGAAATTATCAGATATAAGCAGGGAGGTTCCATATGAAAGGAAAAGTGGATAAATTACTTGGTATTATGAGACTGAATGATGACGACTACGAAGATGATTACGAAGATTATGAAGACTATGAAGAAGTAGATGAAGATGAAGAAAAAGAAAAAAAATCAATTTTTTCTTTTAGAAGAGATCGAAAAGTTGAAGAAGAGGAAGAAGAAGAACCTCAGCCAGTAGTAATGGAAACACCAAAACGCCAGCAGTACCGCAGAACTTCTAATAAAGTGGTATCTATGAACGGCCAGGGTGTGGAAGTACAAGTAATTAAACCCGTAGATTTTGGTGAAGCAAAACAGGCAGCAGATTATCTTAGAGAAGGGAAGACCATTGTGATCAACATGGAAGGCGTTCCAAATCCAGAAGCCCAGAGAACGATTGATTTTATTGGTGGTGCATGCTATGCAGTCGATGGTACATTACAGGCTATTTCTAAGAATATTTTTATTGCTGCACCAGATAATATTGAAGTAAGTGGCGATTTGAGAGATGAAATCATGAATGATGATATTGTTTCTCCGAGAATTTCAGAATAGGAAAAGAAATAACGAGAAAAGCATAGTTTTTGTTTTTCTCGTTTATTTGCATGAAAGGCATAAGTTGGATGGAAGCAGATGAATTATTAAAAAAGCGAATAAAAGAATTGGCAAAAAAATCATATCAGCAATCACTCTATACCCACACTTCGTTTTTGTCATTAGCCCAGCAAAGTCTTTATTATGAAATAGAAAAAGAGGTATCTTATGCCCAGGGAAGGCTGCTTGGCGGTCATAATTATGCTGAGCGCAAAGTACTGATTTTTGGTTCGGAAGAATTATTGGGATATACTTGCAGACCACCATATATATGCATTAAGATCAAACCGTTGGCACCGAAATTTAGTGAAATGTTAACCCATAGAGACTATCTGGGTGCTATTTTGAATTTGGGAATTGAAAGAGAGTGTATTGGTGATCTTTTAGTTGATGAGGTAGGTGCTTATGTCTTTTGTATGGATCATATGGCAGATTTTTTACAGGAAGAAATCAGGAAAATTAAACATACACTGGTATGCACAGAAAAAATAGAGACCATGGGACTGGACATAAAGCCTAAATTAAAGCCAATCGAAGGTTTTTTAGCCTCTTTTCGTCTGGATGCAGTGATCAGTTTGGGATTTTCATTGTCCAGAAAAGAAAGTTCGGCTCTAATTCAGGGAAAAAGAGTATTTATCAACGGAAGGTTGGCAGAGTCTAATGGGAAGAATGTGACAGAAAGGGATATCATCTCAGTAAGAGGAATGGGAAAAATGATAGTTTCCCAAGTGCGAGGACAGTCCAAAAAGGGACGTTTTTCAGTCCTGATACACCGATTTATTTAGAACAGGCATAATAAGATGCTGGAAGATGGAGCAGAAATGGTAAAGAAATATAGTAAGGCAGGAGCAGCAATTGTATTCTTGCTATTGTTCGATCAATATACAAAGTATTTGGCAGTTTTGCATTTGAAGGGGCAGGCTGCAATTCCTTTGATAAAAGGAATTTTTGAATTGAGGTATCTAGAAAATCCAGGAGCAGCTTTTGGATCCTTTCAAGGAAAACAGGTGATGCTTTTAACAATTACATTCATAGCCATGTTAGCTATGATGTATGTATATGGGAAAATACCAGATGGAAAACGGTTCCTTCCGTTAAAAATAACGGATGTGCTCCTATTAGCAGGAGCAGCGGGAAATATGATCGATCGTATTCGTCAACAGTATGTTGTGGATTTTTTATATTTTAAAGCAATTGATTTTCCAATTTTTAATATTGCCGATTGTTATGTGACAATTGCAGCTGTATTATTGATCATTTTAGTATTATTTGTATATAAGGATGAAGAATTGCAATTTTTAAGCAATGAAAATAAGGAGTACCATGAAACAAGGAATTAGAATAGACCGATACTTATCTCAAGAATATCCGGATCATTCCCGGTCTTATCTTCAAAAATTAATTAAAGATGGAAATGTGCTGGTAAATCAAAGGGCAGTAAAGCCCAATTATAAACTTTCTGAAGAAGATGAAATTACAGTTGAAATACCAGAACCCAAAGAAGTGGATATTATAGCTGAGCCAGTTCCATTGGACATCATATATGAAGACGCGGATATTATTATTTTGAATAAGCAAAAGGATATGGTAGTTCATCCATGTCCCGGACATTACTCTGGAACATTGGTAAATGGGCTGTTGTATCATTGCAAAGGTCAGCTGTCAGGTATTAATGGGGAATTGAGACCTGGGATTGTTCATCGGATTGACAAAGATACCACCGGATTGCTGGTAATTTGTAAAAATGATTATGCTCACAATTTTATTGCCGAACAGCTGAAAGTACATTCAATTACAAGAAAATATCATGCGATTGTACATCATAATCTTCTGGAAGATGAAGGGAGTATAGAAGCACCTGTTGGACGTAATCCAAATGATCGAAAAAAAATGGCTGTAAATGATAAGAATGGGAAACGTGCGGTTACTCATTATAAAGTTTTAGAACGATTGCAAAACCAATACACGTATATTGAATGTTCCTTGGAGACAGGAAGGACCCATCAGATTCGTGTGCATATGTCTCATATTCATCACCCTTTAGTTGGGGATGAAGTGTATGGACCGAAAAAAAGCCCGTTTTCATTGCAAGGGCAGTGTTTGCATGCAAAGGTATTAGGATTTATTCATCCAACTACAAAGCAATATGTGGAATTTGATTCTCCATTACCCCAATACTTTGAACAGTTGTTGGAAAAACTTCGTTAGAGTTACCGGGTAAATATGATAAATAGACAGACTGGAAAGGCAGGAAAGACAGATGAAGTATAAATTAGGATTTATTGGATGCGGCAATATGGCATCTGCCATGATTGGTGGAATTGTAAAACAGCAGATTTTGACGCCAGAGCAGATTATTGCATCAAATCGAAGTGAAGGAAAATTAGAAGAAGCCAGCAAAGCGTTTGGTATCCATACGACTTTGGACAATGTAGAAGTTGCCAAAGAGTCTGAGATTGTTGTGCTGGCAGTAAAACCAATTTTTTACAAAGAAATAATTAAAGAAATTGCCAAAGATGTAAAAAAATCACAGATCATTGTTACCATTGCACCAGGATTTGATTTAGAGCAAATTGGATATTTATTTGGACAAGATATGAAAATTGTTAGAACCATGCCGAATACACCGGCTATGGTCTGTGAAGGTATGACAGCTGCATGCTGCAATGAATTTATTACGGAAGAAGAAGTAAAAGAGGTGTGCCATATTTTAGACGGATTTGGGAAAACAGAGATTGTTCCAGAACGTTTAATGGATGCGGTTGTAGCCGTTAGCGGCAGTTCGCCAGCATATATTTATATGCTGATAGAAGCGATGGCTGATGCGGCAGTTGCAGAAGGAATGCCAAGAGCACAGGCATATCGTTTTGCTTCACAAGCAGTATTAGGAAGTGCAAAGATGGTACTGGAAACAGAGAAACATCCTGGTGAGTTAAAAGATATGGTATGTTCTCCAGGTGGAACTACTATTGCTGCAGTTATGGAATTAGAGAAAAAAGGATTCCGTTCTAGTGTGATGGAAGCGATGAAAGTTTGCGCTGACAAATGCCGTGGAGTTTAAAAAGCAAAAAAAATAGTTTACATATGAAAATTCATATGGTATACTCATCTAGGTGTTGAACCATGTACCAAGAATCAGGAGACTCCAACCGGTTCCTAGTATATGGCGATTATAAAAGAATTAGGAGGAATAATCATGATTACAACAGAACAAAAAGCACAGATCATTGCTGAATATGGAAGAAGTGAAGGAGATACAGGATCTCCAGAAGTACAGGTAGCTTTATTAACAGCTAGAATCAATGACTTACAGGATCACTTCAAAACTCATCCAAAAGATCATCATTCAAGAAGAGGTCTTCTTAAAATGGTAGGTCAGAGAAGAGGTTTATTAGCATACCTTAAGAAAGTTGATATCGAAAGATATCGTTCATTAATCGAAAGATTAGGATTAAGAAAATAATTTTTTGTTCTTTGCAGCCGGAGAGGATTCTCTGGCTGTTTTTTCTTAATGATTGACAAATGTGGAAGAATCTTCTATAATCAATAGAGTAAACAGATACGGGGAGCTTATAGATAGGCTGAGAGGAAGTTGAAAACTTCGACCCGCAAACCTGATTTGGATAATGCCAACGTAGGGACGAACGAGGATAGCAACGTGGAGTGCCAGTGGCATTCCACTTTTTTATTTATGAAGAGAATATTTCTTATAAATAAGATATGCCGCATTTAAAATGAAATGATTTGTTTGACGATGGAAGGATCAGGAATAATTTAATAAAGTAAAGTTGAGAGTGAATAAGAGTTCATGAAGGGGTGCACCACCACGGGTGTATTACTTTTTGAACTCTTTTTTGATAGATAAGAACTTTTACAGTTTTTGTTGCTCTTAACTTAGGAAGGAGGAATAACATGTTTGTGAATGGAAAAGAAGTCATTTTGAATGGTCCACAATCTCTGGATTCGTTTCTGAAAAAGGAAAATTATTCGAAAAATCGTATCGCAGTGGAGATTAATGGAAAAATTATTGCAAAGAAAAATTATGAAACTTATATGCTGCAGCAAGATGATGAAATTGAGATTGTATGTTTTGTAGGTGGAGGCTGAAAAATGAAAAACCAAATAAGCAAAGAACAAATACGGGAAGTGTTAAATCTTCGTCATACAAAACCAGTACAGGAAAAGCTTGATAAAGCAAAAGTTGCCATAGCAGGATTAGGAGGATTAGGATCACACGTGGCATTTTTACTGGCACGTACAGGAGTAGGAAATCTTCACCTGATTGATTATGATTTTGTAGATCTTGCAAATTTGCATCGACAGCAGTATCGCCTGGAGCACATTGGAAAAAAGAAAACAGAAGCATTAAAAGAACAGTTGAAAGAAATTAATCCATATTTAAAAATAAAAACGGATTTTCAAAAGATTGATGTTAATAATCTGGAAATGTTATTATGCGGAGATGACATTATCTGTGAAGCATTTGATGTACCGGAAGAAAAGGCAATGCTGATTAATGGTGTTATGGAAATTTATCCAGAAAAACCGTTAGTGGGAGCTTCTGGAATAGCCGGGTATGGAAGAAGTAATGACATTAAAACAAGAAAAGCAATGGGACAATTTTATCTTTGTGGTGACGAAAAAACTGGAATTGAACAGGGAATGGGTCTGACAGCCCCAAGAGTTGCTATTGGGGCTGCGCATCAGGCCAATAAAATTATCGAAATTATTCTTGAAGAATGAAATGCAGAAAGGAAAAAGCGATGAAAAATGATATATTAAAAATAGGAAATCATGAATTTGCTTCCAGATTTATTCTGGGATCAGGAAAGTATTCGTTAGAGTTGATTGATGCAGCCGTAAAAGAAGCAGGAGCTCAGATGGTAACATTGGCTTTGCGAAGAGCCAATGAAGGGGGATTGGAAAATATTCTGGATTATATTCCGGAAGACGTGGTCCTGCTACCAAATACATCAGGTGCAAGAAATGCAGAAGAAGCAGTGAGAATTGCCCGTCTGTCAAGAGAAATTTGTGGTACTGATTTTATAAAACTGGAAGTTATCCATGACAGCAGATATCTTCTGCCAGATAACTACGAAACAGTAAAAGCAACACAAATTCTTGTAAAAGAAGGATTTACGGTCATGCCTTACATGTATCCGGACTTAAACGCAGCCAGAGAACTAAAAGAGGCTGGAGCAGCCTGCATTATGCCGCTTGGGGCACCAATTGGATCCAATAAAGGACTTGTTACAAAAGAATTTATCCAGATTCTAATTGATGAAATGGATCTCCCGATTATTGTAGATGCAGGAATTGGAAAACCATCTCAGGCATGTGAAGCAATGGAAATGGGTGCAGCTGCTGTTATGGCTAATACTGCAATCGCAACATCTGACGATATTCCAGCCATGGCACAGGCATTTAAACTTGCGATAGAGGCAGGCAGGGCAGCTTATCTGGCTGGTCTGGGGCAGGTGATGGAAAAAGGTGCCAGTGCATCTTCTCCTCTGACTGGATTTCTGCAGGAATAGGAGGAGATATAAATGAAGGAACATATAAATGAAAGCATTTTAAGCAGTGAAATCAAGAAAGATCAAAAAAAAGAACGGATCGATCATATGTCATATTTGCCGGGAATGGAAGTGCTGGAATCTGAGATACCCAAACAAGTTCTTCAGGCAATGGAAGAATACGATTATGAGAAATACACTGACAAAGACGTTAAAAGAGCATTACAAAAAGAGCATCTTTCTCCTAATGACTTTGGCGCACTTCTTTCTCCGGCAGCACTTCCGTTCTTAGAAGAAATGGCGCAGCGCGCACAAAAAGAGACCAGACGATATTTTGGTAATTCAGTTATGATGTTCACACCGCTTTACATTGCTAATTATTGCGAAAATTATTGCATTTATTGCGGTTTTAACTGTCATAATAAAATAAAACGTGCAAAATTAAATGCAGAAGCAATCGAAAAAGAAATGAGTGCCATTGCCAGAACAGGGCTGCAGGAAATATTGATTTTAACAGGGGAAAGCAGAAATATGTCAGATGTAACTTACATTGGAGAAGCATGCAAAATTGCCCGCAAATATTTCCGCGTCATTGGACTTGAAGTGTATCCAATGAATTCTGATGAATATGCATACCTACATCAATGTGGGGCAGATTATATTACTGTCTTTCAGGAAACATATCATTCTGACAAATATGAAACCTTGCATCTGGAAGGGCATAAAAGAATTTTTCCATACCGACTGAATGCTCAGGAACGTGCATTAAAAGGTGGAATGAGAGGTGTGGGTTTTGCAGCATTGCTTGGCCTGGATGATTTTCGTAAAGATGCATTTGCGACCGGCATGCATGCATACTTAATCCAGAGAAAATATCCCCATGCAGAAATTGCTTTTTCCTGTCCAAGACTTCGTCCAATTATCAATAATGATAAGATTAATCCAATGGATGTTCATGAAGCACAGCTTTTGCAGGTAGTAATGGCATATCGTCTGTTTTTGCCATTTGCTAGCATCACAATTTCTACCCGTGAATGTGAAAGAGTCAGAGATCATATGGTCAATATTGCAGCGACGAAAATATCTGCTGGTGTAAGTACAGGAATTGGAAGCCATGTGGAAGAAATTGAGGAAAAGGGAGATGAACAATTTGAAATTTCAGATGGGCGTTCTGTTCAGGAAGTTTATGATGCTTTAAAAAGAATGAATTTGCAGCCTGTTATGAGTGATTATATCAGTGGAGAATAGTGCTATGTATAATAATATAATCGGAGTGACGAACCGTCATTTGAGTAAAGGAGACTTTCTTGTACAGATTAGACGGATTTGTGAACTTCATCCGAAAGCAATTATTTTAAGAGAAAAAGATCTTTCAGAAGATGCATATGAGGAATTAGCAAAAAAAGTATGTGATATCACGCATCAATATGGAGTTGAGTGCAGATTGCATTTTTTCTGGGAGAAAGCGTTAAAACTAGGCATTTCTTCCATTCATCTCCCATTATGGAAATTAAGAGAAATGCCAGAGGATGCAAAAGAAAAATTTTCAGTGATCGGGACATCCGTTCATTCATTGGATGAAGCAAAAGAGGCACAAAGGATTGGGAGCAGTTATTTAATAGCAGGACATATTTATGCAACGGACTGTAAAAAAGGAGTTTTGCCAAGAGGAATAGGGTTTTTAAGAGAAATCTGTGAGAATACTACAATTCCAGTTTATGGAATTGGCGGAATTCATCTGGAGGAAGAGCAGATCAAAGAAGTAATGGGAACTGGAGCCCAGGGAGTCTGCATTATGTCTGAAATAATGAGAGTTTAATACAAAAAATACAAAAATGCAAGCATTGGAGACATGCTTCCAGTGCTTGCAAAGTAATAATAACAGTGCTATAATATAACGGATACTGTGGGAAGACGTTAACCGAGACTACTAAAAAGCCCATTGGCGCAGTGGTTTTTTTAGTTGTTTCGGCGTCTTCCATAATTAGAATGAAATGATAAGGAGAAGATGAAATGACAAAGACATTTACAATGGAACTGGCTGGTCGTACCCTGAAAGCAGAAATTGGCAGAGTAGCAGCACAGGCAAACGGCGCTGTATTATTACATTATGGTGAAACAGTAGTATTATCAACAGCAACAGCATCTGAAAAACCTCGTGATGGAATCGACTTTTTCCCATTAAGCGTAGAATATGAAGAAAAAATGTACGCAGTAGGAAAAATTCCAGGAGGATATATGAAACGTGAAGGGAAGGCAAGTGAAAATGCAGTTTTAACAGACCGCGTCATTGACCGTCCAATGAGACCATTGTTCCCAAAAGATTATAGAAATGATGTAACTTTGAACAATCTGGTATTATCAGTTGATCCTGATTGCAGCCCGGAATTGACTGCAATGCTTGGCTCTGCAATGGCAACTGCAATTTCAGATATTCCATTTGATGGTCCTACAGCATCAACTATGGTAGGATTAGTTGACGGAGAATTCGTATTTAACCCAACAGCAGAACAGAAAAAAGTATCTGATTTATCATTAACAGTAGCATCTACAAAAGAAAAAGTAATTATGATTGAAGCTGGTGCTAATGAAGTTCGTGAAGATGTGATGTTAGAGGCAATTTTTGCGGCGCATAAAGTGAACCAGCAGGTAATTGAATTTACAGAAAAAATGGTAGAAGAATGTGGAAAAGCAAAACATGAATATGAACATTTTGATGTACCAGAAGACATGTTTGAAGATATGGTTGCATTTATTACACCAGAAGCTATGGAAGAAGCAGTCTTTACTGATGATAAACAGACAAGAGAAGCCAATATCAGCGAAATCAAAGCAAAATTAGAAGAACATTATGCAGAAAATGAAGAATGGTTCGGTTATATTGATGAAGCAGTATATAAATTCCAGAAAAAAACAGTTCGTAAAATGATCTTAAAAGACCATAAACGTCCAGATGGTCGTGGAATTAAAGATATTCGTAAATTATCTGCAGAAATTGATTGTATTCCTCGTGTACATGGCTGCGGATTATTCCAGCGTGGACAGACACAAGTCATGACTATGACTACTCTTGGTTCTTTATCAGAAGCGCAGAGATTAGATGGTCTGGATTATGAAGAAAAGACAAAACGCTATATGCATCATTATAATTTTCCTTCTTATTCTGTAGGGGAAACACGTCCAAGCAGAGGACCGGGACGACGTGAAATCGGACATGGTGCTTTGGCTGAAAAAGCACTGGTACCAGTATTACCAACAGAAGATGAATTCCCATATGCGATCAGAACAGTATCTGAAGTATTAGAATCCAATGGTTCTACTTCTCAGGGAAGTATTTGTGCTTCATCTTTATCATTAATGGCAGCAGGTGTACCAATCAAAGCTCCAGTTGCAGGTATTTCTGTAGGATTAGTGACAGGTGATACCGATGATGATTATATTGTATTAACAGATATTCAGGGATTAGAAGACTTTTTTGGAGATATGGACTTTAAAGTAGCAGGAACTCATAAAGGGATTACTGCAATCCAGATGGATATTAAAATTCATGGTCTGACAGATGAAATCATCAAAGAAGCAATTGCAAGAACAAAAGAAGCAAGAACTTATATTTTAGATGAAGTTATGAATCCAGTTATTTCTAAGCCAAGAGCAGAAGTTGGACAGTATGCACCAAAAATCCGACAGATGCAGGTAGATCCTGAAAAGATCAGTGAAATTATTGGAAAACAGGGAAAAACAATCAATACAATTATTGATGAAACAGGTGTTAAAATTGATATCAATGATGAAGGAAGGGTCGACATCTTATCTTCTGATGCAGAAATGATTGATAAAGCAATGCAGATGATCAAGATAATTGTTGAGCCTTTAGAAGTAGGCGGCGAATACGAAGGTACAGTTGTTCGTATTATGAACTTTGGTGCTTTTGTACAGTTATCTCCAAATAAAGACGGAATGATTCATATTTCTAAACTTGCAAAAGAAAGAGTAAATAAAGTGGAAGATGTGGTAAACATTGGAGACAAAGTAAAAGTTAACGTATTAGAAATTGATAAGATGGGACGAATTAATTTACGTTTGGTAGAAAAACTTTAAAATATTATTTAAGGATTATTTTATTATTAAAATAATCCTTAAATTTTCACAAAAATCAATTGTCAAATCTTATAAAAAGCCGAAATGGCATTGACAAAAAGAAAAAGCAGTGTTAAAATTTACCAAAATAGGGCGTGAAATGAGGATTATTTTTGTAAAAAAATACTAATAAGATGCTGGCCACTTACAAAATAATGGATAGGGAATGGAATACCGAACTATATTTTGAGAGTGGCTGTAATTATATATTGGTAATTTTTCAGGAAAGATTGGGGATTATGATATGGAAGTCTTAAAAGTTATTAATAATAATATTGTCGTATCATTAGATGAAAACCAAAAAGAGGCGGTTGTTATGGGACGAGGCCTTGGGTTTAAGAAAAAGGCCGGAGACTTGATCGAAGATACCAAAATAGAAAAAACATTTACCATTAATGATGAAAAATCCAATACTAATTTTCAAAAACTGGTAAATGATATTAAGATTGAACGAATTCATGTGGCCGATGAGATCATTGAATATGCAAAAAAATCTTTGCAAAAAGAATTAAGTGATAATATTTATGTCTCATTGACTGATCATATTAATCTTGCTATTGAACGGATGGAGGAAGGGGTAGAATTTCAAAACCCATTTGGATGGGAAATTAAGAAATTTTATTACCGGGAATATTTAATTGGTAAATATGCAGTTAATATTATAAAGAAGAGACTGGGAGTTCAACTTGGCGAAGATGAGGCATCTTTTATTGCATTGCATATTATTAATGCAGAATTAAAGCTGGATATGAGCCGTATGGTTTCGATGACAAAAATGATTCAGGATATTCTGGATATTGTAGAAGGTCATTTTAAGATAAGATTGAATAGAAATTCCATTTATTTTGAACGATTTGTCAGACATTTGAAATTTTTCTCTCAGAGATTATTTACAGGAAAAACAATTTATGAAGATAAGTCAGATGACGAATTGTTGATCTTATTTACTACAAAATATCCAGATGCATATGAATGTACATTAAAAATTAAAGAGTATATTTATAAGACATGTGGGCATACAATTTCCAATGAAGAGATGACATACATCACCGTTCATATCAAAAGATTGATTACTGATATAGAAATGGACTAATGGTGGCTGCCGAAATAAGGGAAAACCTTAAGGAGAATCATAAATGAAAGACAAGATTTTTAGTATATTACAGAGGGTAGGACGTTCATTTATGCTGCCGATCGCGATACTTCCGGCAGCGGGGATTTTATTAGGGATTGGTGAGTCTTTTACCAACGCCGCAATGCTTGATGCATATAATTTGACAAAAATTATGGGACCAGGAACTGCATTATATGCAATTTTATCCGTATGCAGTGCTTGTGGAAATGTTGTGTTTGAAAATTTACCATTGATTTTTGCAATAGGGGTATCCATAGGGATGGCAAAGGCGGAAAAAGAAGTTGCCGCTCTTTCTTCGGCAATTGCATTTTTAATTATGCATACAGCAACGTCAACGATGATTATGATTAATGATGCAGCAGAGAAGATGAAAGTTGGATTTATGGATTCTGTGCTTGGAATCGATTCTCTGCAGATGGGGGTTTTTGGAGGCGTGATCGTAGGTCTTGGAGTGGCTTATTTACATAATCGTTTTTATAAAATAAAACTTCCAGATAGCTTATCGTTTTTTGGCGGCACCAGATTTGTGCCAATTGTTTCATCTGTGGCTTATGTCATGGTTGGAGTATTGATGTTTTTTATCTGGCCACCAATTCAGGATGCCATGTATGCTATTGGTGGAGGGGTAAAAGCTTCAGGATATCTTGGGACTTTTCTTTATGGGATTATGGAGCGGGCATTGTTGCCGTTTGGACTACATCATGTGTTCTATCTTCCGTTTTGGCAGACATCCCTGGGGGGAATCATGGAAATTGGTGGAAACATCGTAGAGGGCGCTCAAAATATTTTCTTCGCACAACTGGCAGATAAAAGTACTACACATTTTACAGTGGAAGCAACCAGATTTATGACAGGGAAATTTCCATTGATGATTTTTGGACTTCCGGGCGCGGCTTTGGCTATGTATAAATGTGCAAAGCCAGAAAAGCGCCGTAAAGTTGGAGGACTTTTAATATCTGCGGCGTTAACATCTATGTTGACAGGAATTACAGAACCATTGGAATTTACTTTTTTATTTGTAGCACCGGGATTATATATCGTTCATTGTATTTTGGCAGGAGCGGCATATATGCTGATGCATATGTGTAATGTCTGTGTTGGAATGACATTTTCTGGTGGTGTTATAGACATGATACTGTTTGGAGTCATGCAAGGACAGGAGAAAACCAATTGGTTGATGATTATTCCGGTTGGTGTCATATATTTTGCAGTTTATTACTTTTTATTTACATTTTTAATTATGAAATTTAATTTTAAGACACCGGGCAGGGATGATGAAGAAGTGAAATTATATACACGGGCAGATGTTAATATGGCAAAAATGCAGGGAAGCCGGAACAGAATGGAAGGGGATGAAACCTCGGTACTGATTGCAGCAGGGTTAGGAGGAGCTTCCAATATTAGCGATCTTGATTGTTGCGTAACACGGTTAAGATGTACTGTTTACAACCCGGATTTAGTGGATGAGTCCATCTTAAAACGAAGTGGTTCCCGGGGAATTATTCGCAGAGGAAATGGTGTCCAGATTATTTATGGACCAACGGTTCCGGTCATTAAGTCAAATTTTGAAGAATATCTATCAGGAGAGGCTGATTACGAAGAAAAAGCAGAAAATTCGTTATTTGCTATAGACGTTGTGAAAGCGCCTCTGCCGGGGAAAAGAATAGCATTAGAACAGGTAGCAGATGAAGTATTTTCTGAAAAAATGCTAGGAGAAGGTTTTGCAGTAGAACCAACAAAAGGGGAAATTTATGCTCCGGTTACTGGAACAGTATCTGCTATTTTTGATACAAAGCATGCCATTGGATTTATTTCTGAGCATGGAGCAGAAATTCTGGTCCATGTAGGTATTGATACTGTGCAGCTTAGAGGAAAATATTATGATATCAAAGTAGAAACCGGGCAGAAAGTTACTGCTGGAGAACTGGTTGGAACCTTTGATGCGAATGCAATCAGAAAAGCAGGATTCTCTGTTACAACACCAGTCATTGTCAGCAATACTGAGGATTATAAAAAGATTGAAATTCACCTTGAATCAGAAGATGTATTAATTTTAACAAAATAATGATTGGATGAAAATGAAATTTGTTCTTATAAAAAAGTGTTTCCTTGTGAAGCACTTTTTTACTTCTTAAGAAGCTTCTTGAAGTTTGAGAAAATTGTTTAAAATAATGAATAAAAAATGTACTTTTTTATTCATTTTGTTGTTGACAATCGCTTTACTACAGGTTATACTTTAGTACATAAAAGCGATGAAGCAAAAAAGCGAGTTTCAAACGGATGATGATGAAGCATAAGAGGTAAAGGAGAGGTACTATGAAATTAATGAAAAAGATAGCAGCATTAGGAATTGCATCTGTATTAACTATGAGTTTGATTACCGGATGTGGAAGCAAAAGTGAAGAAAGCAGCGAAGACAAAGTCTATAAAATAGGGGTAACACAATATGTTGAGCACGATGCTTTGGATGCTGCATATGAAGGATTTGTAGATGGATTAGAAGAAGCTGGCTATAAAGATGGAGAAAACATTGAAATTGATTTACAGAATGCACAGGCTGATCAGTCTAACTGTCAGACTATTGCATCCAAATTGGTAAAAGATGATAAAGATTTAATCCTTGCAATTGCAACTCCAGCAGCACAGGCAGTAGCAAATGAAACAAAAGATATTCCAATTTTAGTAACTGCAGTTACAGATCCTGCAGATGCAAAATTAGTAGAATCTAATGAAGAACCAGGAACTAACGTAAGTGGAACATCTGACTTAACACCTTGTAAAGAACAGATGGAATTATTGACACAATTAGTTCCAGATGCAAAAAAAGTTGCAATGTTGTATTGCTCTGCAGAAGCAAACTCTAAATTCCAGATTGAAATGGCAAAAGAAGCAGCAAAAGAATTGGATTTAGAGACTGTAGATGCAACAGTTGCAGATTCTAATGAAATTGAACAGGTTGTAAAATCTTTAAAAGGTAAAGTTGATGCAATCTACTCTCCAACTGATAACGTAATTGCAGCAGGTATGACAACAGTATCTATGGTTGCAGATGAAATTGGAATTCCTGTTATCGTAGGAGAAGAAGGCATGTGTAGCGGCGGTGGTCTTGCTACATATGGTATTGACTATTATAAATTAGGTCAGCAGACAGCTGAAATGGCAGTGAAAGTATTAGAAGGTGAAGACATTTCTAAGATGCCTATTGAATATCAGGAAAACTGCGAATTGATCATCAACAAAGATACGGTTGAAAAATTAAAAGTAAAAGTTCCAGAAGATTTAGACAAAGAAGCTAGATATATTGAAACAATTACAGAAGCAGAAAGTGAAGAATAAAAAAGTAATATAATAAATGACAAGAATCACAGTAGGGGCTGCGGCTCCTGCTGTAGTCTTGTTTGGATGGAGGAATGATTTATGGCTATCGTATATGCAATTCAGGATGCAATTTCTCAAGGGGTATTATGGGGAATGCTGACTTTAGGTGTTTATATCACCTTTAAAATTTTAGATATCCCAGATATGACATGTGACGGAAGTTTTGCTTTAGGAGGATGTGTGACAGCAGCTCTTTTGGTGCACGGAGTGCATCCAATTCCGGCAATCCTGGCTTCCGTAGCAGCAGGAATGCTAGCCGGTCTTGTGACAGGTATTTTACACACCAAATTAATGATTCCGGCAATTCTTTCTGGGATTTTATCTATGATCGCATTGTATTCAATTAATTTAAGAGTCATTGGAGGTGCCAGTCAGGCATTATTGGGTATTGATACTATTTTTACTCAGTTAATGGAAATTACTGGATTATCACAGTCTAATATGAGACTGGTGGTCGGTATTATTTTTGCTGTAATTATGATTTTGATTTTGTATTGGTTCTTTGGAACAGAAATTGGAAGCGCCATCCGTGCAACAGGAAATAATCCATTTATGGTTCGTGCATTAGGATGCAATACCAATACGACTATTATGATCAGCCTTGTTTTATCTAATGCATTGATTGCATTGTCTGGTTCATTGGTAGCACAAAGCCAGGGATATTCTGATGTTAAAATGGGACAGGGATCTATCGTTATTGGGCTTGCATCTATCGTTATTGGTGAAGTTTTTAAGAGGAAAAAAGCAAGTTTCGGATATGTATTAGCAACGGTTATTTTAGGTTCCATCGTATATCGTATTATTATTGCAGTAGTATTGCAATTAGGATTGTCTACTGACGATTTAAAATTATTAACTGCAATAGTTGTAGCAGCAGCACTTGGTATTCCAAATATTAAAAAGAAACTGTCAGTAAAAAGAATACCGGCATAAAGATGGAGGACTAGAAGATGTTAGATATTAAAAATGTACATAAAACCTTTAACAAAGGAACAATTAATGAAAAAAAAGCTTTGAATGGATTAGAAATTCATTTAGATCCAGGTGATTTTGTTACAATTATCGGAGGAAATGGAGCAGGAAAATCTACTTCTCTGAATATGATCGCCGGTGTATATCCAATTGACCAGGGGACGATTCTCTTGGATGGAAAAGATATTTCTGACTGGCCAGAATATAAAAGGGCTTCTTTGATCGGAAGAGTTTTTCAAGATCCAATGATGGGGACTGCTGCGAATATGTCCATTGAGGAAAATCTGGCAATGGCATATCGTAGAGGAAAAAACAGAGGTCTTGGATGGGGTGTTGGAAAAAAAGAACGCGCTTTGTATAAAGAACGCTTGAAAATGTTAGATTTAGGTCTGGAAGAGAGAACATCTACAAAAGTTGGTCTGTTATCTGGTGGACAGAGACAGGCAATTACCTTATTGATGGCGACGTTGCAGAAACCAAGTATTTTGCTGTTGGATGAACATACAGCAGCTTTGGATCCTAAAACAGCTAAAAAAGTTTTAGAATTAACAGAAAAAATTATTGCAAGGGACAATCTGACGGCAATGATGGTCACTCATAACATGAAAGATGCAATTAATATCGGAAATCGCTTGATTATGATGCACGAAGGGCGTATTATATATGATGTAGCCGGTGAAGAAAAGAAAAAATTAACAGTAGATGACCTGCTTCATAAATTTGAAGTAGTCAGCGGTGGCGAATTTGCCAATGATAGAATGATGTTAGCATAAGAAAAAAATCCATCTAAAAATCATCGGAGATTGTATTATTTGATTTTTAGATGGATTTGTTGTTTTTTGGAGGGAAATATGGTTAATTTTGCAGTAATTGGAACGAATTTTATTACAGATAATTTTATTGATGCAGCAAAACAGTGTGAAGATTTTCATTTGCAGGCAGTATATTCCAGAAGTATGGAAAAGGCAAAAAGTTATGCCGAAAGATATGGTGTATCAGATTGCTATGATTCTTTAGAAGAATTAGCAAATGCTGAGAATATTGATGCAGTATATGTTGCCAGTCCAAATGCCTGTCATGCCAGTCAGAGTATTTTGATGCTTCAGCATCGCAAACATGTTTTATGCGAAAAGACCATTGCTTCTAATAAAAAAGAATTAGAGCAGATGTTAAAAGCAGCTGCTGACAATCACGTAATTGTTTTGGAAGCTATGAGACCGGTATTTGATCCGGGATTTGAAGCAA
Organism: Lachnospiraceae bacterium; assembly: GCA_036311565.1. Classification (GTDB taxonomy): domain Bacteria; phylum Bacillota; class Clostridia; order Lachnospirales; family Lachnospiraceae; genus Fimousia. The sequence continues at coordinate 73,999 of JAXJPR010000020.1, read as the reverse complement.
TACAGCAAAATCTTCCTAAATTAGGTAAAATCCGCAGGGCAACATTTCAATACTGTCAGTATTCTAGACGATATGATAATTATAAAGCAGGGATTGTTGAGAATGCATTTAAACAGGAATTGTCTAATGGGGCATTGATGGATATCGGGGTTTATTGTGTGCATCCGTTAGTGAAATTATTTGGGCTTCCAAAAAGTATTTCTGCCCATTGCTTAAAGCTTGATAATGGGGTAGATGCTTCAGGAACGATCATTGCTATGTATGAAGATATGCAGGCAGAACTTTTATATGCAAAAATTACCGATGCAATTTTGCCAAGTCAGATTCAGGGAGAAGAAGGCTCCATGATCATTGAGGAAATTCCAGATACTGTGAGACTAAAAATACGTTATCGTGATAAGAACTGGGAAGAAATTGAAATTCCAAAGAAAAGCAATAATATGTACTATGAGATTAAAGAATTTATTCGTATGATTCAGGAAAAAGAAGATGCCAAAGTTCATAATCAATACTCATTGTGGGAGCTGGAAGTGATGGATGAAGCCAGAAGACAAATGGGAGTAAAGTTTCCTGCAGACCGATAAATGTTTTTTAAGTAGGTAATATTAAACAAATATAAAAAGTATAAAAATAAAATTAATATTAAAAGTTGACAAAAAAATGTCAGTATGTTAGAATTTAATTGTGTTAAGAAAGTGAATATTATGGATTGTTACTGGTAATGCAGGCTAAACCTAATTTGAATTAAATTTATTTTACTGAATATACTGTTTTTACGGGTATATCCAATAAAATAAGTTTAATTCTGGATTAGGTTTTTTTGTTTGCATAAAACTACAATCATATCAGAGATGATTCATAATAATACCTAAAACAAACGAAATACTTTTTCTTAACCATAAGTACAGAGGTGTACTTATTATATATTATCAACCATAGAAAGGGAGGAATGAAAATGGTCGGAATTATTCTTGCTACCCATGGCGGGTTTGCAACTGGTATCATGCAGTCTGGTTCCATGATCTTCGGTGATCAGCCAAACGTTGCTGCTGTTACATTACAGCCAAGCGAAGGACCTAATGATGTCAGAAAGAAGATGGAAGAGGCAATCGCATCTTTCGACAATCAGGACGAAGTATTGTTTTTAGTGGATCTTTGGGGTGGAACTCCATTTAATCAGGCAAATGGGCTGATTGCAGGTCACGAAGACAAATGGGCTATCGTTGCTGGTTTAAATCTTCCAATGTTGATTGATGCATACGCTTCACGTATGTCAATGGAAACAGCGCATGAAATCGCAACTCAGATCGTTGGAAGCGCAAAGGACGGAGCTAAAGTTTATCCAGAATCCTTAGAACCAAAAACTGAAACAGCTGCTGCTGCACCTGCTGCTGCAGTACCTCAGGGAGCTATCCCAGAAGGAACCGTATTAGGAGACGGACATATTAAATATGTTTTAGCTCGTATCGATTCTCGTCTGCTTCACGGACAGGTTGCTACAGGTTGGACAAAATCTACACAGCCAGATCGTATTATCGTTGTATCTGATGCAGTATCACGTGATGATCTTCGTAAAAAATTAATTATGGAGGCAGCACCTCCAGGAGTAAAAGCACACGTTGTACCTATCGACAAGATGATTGCAGTTTCAAAAGATCCTCGTTTTGGAGCTACAAAAGCAATGTTGCTTTTTGAAACACCTCAGGATGCTCTTCGTGCAATCGAAGGCGGAGTAGACATTAAAGAACTTAATGTTGGTTCCATGGCTCATACAGTCGGAAAAGTTGCTGTAAGTAAAGTATTATCTTTAGGGAAAGAAGACGTAGAAACTTTTGAAAAATTAAAAGCAAAAGGAATCAAATTTGATGTACGTAAAGTACCAAGCGATTCTAGAGATAATATGGACAGCATTATCGAAAAAGCAAAGGCTGAATTAGCTTAATATTTATTGGATAGGAGGAATTATAATGAACATTATTTCAATTATTTTAATAGTTATAGTTGCCTTTCTAGCTGGTATGGAAGGGGTTTTGGATGAATTCCAGTTCCATCAACCACTAGTGGCATGTACATTAATCGGATTAGTTTCTGGTCAGTTAATCCCTTGCGTAATTCTTGGTGGTACACTTCAGATGATCGCATTAGGATGGGCAAACATCGGTGCAGCCGTTGCTCCAGACGCTGCTTTAGCATCTGTAGCTTCTGCTATTATCCTTGTTCTTGGCGGACAGGGTACTAAAGGTGTAGATACAGCAATCGCTGTAGCAATTCCTTTAGCTGTAGCTGGTTTATTCTTAACAATGGTAGTTCGTACACTTTCTGTAGCATGCGTACATCGTATGGATGCAGCTGCTGAAAAATGTGACTTCAGAGGCGTTGAAATTTGGCACTTAATCGCTGTATGTATGCAGGGTGCTCGTATTGCAATTCCTGCAGCAGCATTATTAGTTATTCCACCAGCAACTGTTCAGGGATTCTTAGAATCTATGCCAGCTTGGTTAACAGACGGTATGTCTATCGGTGGTGGAATGGTAGTAGCTGTAGGTTATGCAATGGTTATTAACATGATGGCAACAGCAGAAGTATGGCCATTCTTCGCAATTGGTTTCTGTTTAGCAGCAGTTTCTGATTTAACATTAATCGCTTTAGGTGCAATTGCTGTTTCTATGGCATTAATTTACTTAAAATTATCTGAAAGCGGCGGATCTTCTAATGGAAGCGTAGCAAATACCGGTGACCCATTAGGCGATATTCTGAATGATTATTAAGATTGAAGGAGGTAAGAATCATGGCAGAAAAAATTACATTAAGTAAAAAAGATCGGTTATCCGTTGCATGGCGTTCTACTTTTCTTCAGGGATCTTGGAACTATGAACGTATGCAGAATGGTGGTTGGGCATTTGCAATGATCCCAGCAATCAAAAGATTATATACAACAAAAGAAGAACAGACTGCGGCTTTAAAACGTCACTTAGAATTCTTTAACACACATCCATACGTAGCTTCTCCAGTACTTGGTGTTACACTTGCTTTGGAAGAAGAACGTGCAAATGGTGCAGAAGTTGACGATGCAGCAATCCAGGGTGTTAAAATCGGTATGATGGGACCTTTAGCAGGTGTTGGTGACCCTGTATTCTGGTTCACATTACGTCCTATTTTAGGTGCTTTAGGTGCTTCTCTTGCCATTTCTGGAAACATCTTAGGACCAATCTTATTCTTCGTATTATGGAACGTAATTCGTTGGGCATTTATGTGGTATACACAGGAATTTGGTTACAACGTAGGTACAAAAATCACAGAAGACCTTTCTGGTGGTTTATTACAGAAAGTTACAAAAGGTGCATCTATCTTAGGTATGTTCATCCTGGGTGCTTTGGTAGAACGTTGGGTTAGCATTAACTTCACACCAGTTGTATCTAAAGTAAAATTAAGTGAAGGTGCTTATATTGACTGGGCAAGTCTTCCAAATGGAGGAGAAGGAATCCGTCAGGCATTTGAACAATATGCATCTGGATTAGCATTATCTCCAGAAAAAGTTACAACATTACAGGATAACTTAAATTCCTTAATTCCAGGATTTATACCACTGTTATTAACATTATTATGTATGTGGTTACTTAAGAAAAATGTTTCTCCAATTGTTATCATCATTGCTTTATTTATCGTTGGTATCGGAGGACATGTAATCGGATTATTATAATCTGCTTATTTAAAATAAAAAAGCTCGGAGATTCCGGGCTTTTTTGTTTTCTGTCATTTAATAAAGGTATTCACATAAAATACAATATTATGATATAATAGGTTCAATTGATGAAATGGAGGGTTGATATGATGCAGTCAGAGATGATTCAGTCATTAAATACAAAAGTTGATTTGGTAATGGATGCAACGTCTTATCAGGGATTAAACTCTTATGGGAAGATTATGATCGGTGATAAAGGATTTGAGTATTATAATAACCGTAGTAAGGGAGATTATATTCAAATCCCATGGACAGAAGTTGATTATGTGATAGCATCGGTAATGTTTAAAGGAAAGTATATTCCACGCTATGCAGTTCGGACAAAAAGAAATGGAACATATACATTTTCATCTAAAAAACCAAAAGAAGTATTGCGTGCAATGAATAAATATGTAGCATCAGACCATATGGTGCGTTCACTTTCATTTTTTGATGTTTTAAAACGTGCATTATTTTCTAAAAACAAATAATTGTGTTTAATTTATAAAGAAAAAATCATAGGAGGAAAAACAATGGGACATATTTTGAAAATGCAGCCCGTGTTTAAAGAAATGATTTGGGGTGGTCATAAGCTAAAAGATGTTTATGGATATGATATCCCTAGTGATCATACAGGAGAATGTTGGGCCATTTCTGCTCATAAAAATGGTGATTGTACAATCGAAAACAGTGAATATGCGGGAAAAACATTGTCCTGGTTATTTGAAAACCACAGAGAATTGTTTGGTGGGATTGAAGGAACTGGTTTTCCACTTCTGGTAAAAATTATTGATGCAAAGAATGATTTATCTGTTCAGGTCCATCCAAATGATGAATATGCTGGTATTCACGAAAATTCATTAGGTAAGACAGAATGTTGGTATGTACTGCAGGCAGATGAAGATACAAAGATGGTCATGGGTCACCATGCAAAGACGAAAGAGGAATTTATAAAGGCGATTGAAGAAGATGATTATGAAAATCTTTTAAATTCATTCACTGTAAAAGAAGGAGATTTCTTCTACATTCCGTCAGGAACGTTGCATGCCATTTGCAGTGGTTCTTTAATCTATGAAGCACAGCAGTCTTCTGATATTACTTATCGTGTATATGATTATCATCGCAAAGATAAAGATGGAAATGAAAGAGAACTTCATGTAAAACAGTCCATTGATGTAACGAATGTACCAGCTGACATAAAACAGAATCAATCTTTTGAAAAAGCGAAATTAGAAAATGGAACAAAAACAACTTATGTAGAAAGTGAATTTTTTAAGGTGGATTGTTATCATTTGAATGGTGAAAATACAATTGTAAATGAAGCTCCATTTCAGATGGTAAGTATTATTGCTGGTGATGGAACTATTGATAATCAAACGGTTAAAATGGGAGATCATTTTATCATTTGTGCAGATCAGAAAGAAACTGTGTTTGATGGAAGCATGGAAATTATGATTGCAACACTCTAGGATGATCTACAATTATAAGAGAAGTTTCTTATTGTAAAATGGGAATGGGAGGTTGAAGATGAGTAACTATAAAATTGAAACGAAATGGGAGGTTGAAGATGAGTAACTATAAAATTGAAACGAAATGCATCCAGTCAGGATGGGAACCAGGTAATGGAGAACCACGGATACTGCCAATTTATCAAAGTACTACATTTAAATATTCATCCAGTGATCAGATGGGAAGATTGTTTGACCTAGAAGAATCTGGATATTTTTATACAAGACTGCAGAATCCAACTAATGATGCGGTTGCAGCAAAAATTTGTGATTTAGAGGGTGGTGTTGCAGCGATGCTGACTTCTTCTGGTCAGGCTGCAAACTTCTATGCCATTATGAATATTTGTGAGGCAGGAGATCATATTGTCTGTACCAGTGCACTATATGGAGGTACTTACAATTTATTTGCACATACCATTAAAAAAATGGGAGTGGATGCGACGTTTCTTGATCCGGAATGCAGTGAAGAAGAGTTAAATGAGGCTTTTCAGAATAATACAAAAGCAGTTTTTGGAGAAAGCATTTCAAATCCTTCTTTAGTAGTATTGGACTTTGAAAAATTTGCTAAGGCAGCCCACGCTCATGGAGTGCCATTTATTGTTGATAATACATTTCCAACTCCAATTAACTGCCGCCCATTTGAATGGGGAGTAGACATTGTTACTCATTCTACAACTAAATATATGGATGGACATGCTGCCTGCGTGGGTGGTGCCATTGTAGACAGTGGGAATTTTGACTGGGAAGCATATGGGGATAAATTTGCATGTTTAACACAGCCAGATGAAACCTATCATGGCATTATCTATACAGAGAAATTTGGAAAAGGAGCTTATATTACAAAAGCAACTGCACAGTTAATGAGAGATTTGGGTTCTATCCAGTCTCCACAAAATGCTTTTTTATTAAATCTTGGATTAGAAACTCTCCATTTAAGAATGAAGCAGCACTGTGCTAATGCGAAAACGGTTGCAGAGTATCTTATGAACCACGAAAAGGTAGCATGGGTACATACACCTGAATTAGAATCTGATGCCAGCTACGAGCTTGCGAAAAAATATATGCCAAATGGTACTTGTGGTGTAATCACATTTGGAATTAAGGGTGGAAAAGAAGCCTGTGTTCGTGTGATGGATAGTTTAAAACTGATTGCCATTGTAACACATGTTGCTGATGCAAGAAGCTGTGTTCTTCATCCAGCTAGTCATACACATCGACAGATGAACGATCAGGAATTAATGGAAGCTGGTGTGCAGCCAGATTTGATTCGTTTCAGTGTGGGTATCGAAAATGTCAAAGATATCATTGCTGATTTAGAACAAGCATTAGAAAATGCATAATAATTAAGATATGAAAGCGGAGCAAATCCTTTTTACTTAAGGAATTTGTTCCGCTTTTTCGTTCAAAGAATTATCTATTCAAATGTGTCTGATGGTGGAAGAAAATGATAAATTTCATCATAAGATTCTTCTTCATATAAAGAATCTGCTGGACGATATTTTAACCCTGTACATTCGGTGGCAGAGGAATGACAATGTTTAAAAATCGCCTCGTCCATCTGCTGATCAATCAGTTTCTCCTGATGTTCTTTTTCTTTCATATTTGTATCCCTCCTGAAATAGTATATCCGAATAAAAAAGAATTATAATTTTCTATTGATTTTTTTGTAAAAAAAGATAATAATATTGAAAGCAAATGAAGAAAAGAGGAAAGAACATGAATCTTATGATATTATCTGGTCCAATCATAGGAGCAGTCATTGGATATTTTACAAATAGCATTGCAGTGAAGATGATGTTTCGTCCATTGTATCCGGTAAAAATTGGTAATTTTACATTGCCATTTACCCCTGGATTAATTCCAAAAGGAAAAGGAAGACTGGCAAAAGCTATTGGAAGAACTGTGAGCGAAGAACTTTTAACGGAAGAGATGCTGACAGAAAAATTGTTGTCTGACTCTATGAAAAAAATGATTAGAAAAGAAGTAGAGAATTTTTTGGGTAGACAGACAGAAAATCAGGACTCTCTCAATGAAATACTTTTGGTTTATATTACGCAGGAAGAAATTAATGATAAGAAAGATGCAATCAGAGATTTGATCATGGACAAGATTGAGTTATATTTAAAGGAAATTTATCTGGGTAATCTGGTTGCCGAAGAGGTTATGAAAGCTGCAAAACAATACGTGCAGGGAACATTTTTGTCAATGGTAGTCAGCGATAATATGTTAATGCCGATTGCAAAAAAGATTGCAGAAAATGTTGATCTTTATATGGAAAATGATGGACGATTGCTCATATCCGGAATTTTAAATGCAGAAGCAGAAAAATTCCTAAATCAGGAAATTTCTGTTTATGCAAATAAAGCAGCAGACAATAAAGAAACCATCGTAAATATGGTAATATTGATGTATGAATCTTTTGTAAGGACACAGATGAAGAAATTCATTCAACAGATGAAGATAAGTCAAATAGTTGAGGAGAAAATAAATGAAATGGATGTTCTTCAAGTAGAAGGACTGGTATTATCCATTATGGAAAAAGAATTAAATTCAGTAATTAATCTTGGGGCAGTGATAGGATTTGTTATTGGTTTAATTAATATGGCATTATAAAAAATGGCAGGAAAAAGATTCCTGCCATTTTTTATAATCAGATTAAAAATAATGCAATTATAACAGTCAGAATACCAGAAATACCAATGGCAATACCGCTCATAGCGCCTTCTATTTCTCCAAGTTCTAATGCCTTTGTAGTACCAATGGCATGAGAACAGGTACCAATGGCAATGCCAGCGGCAGAAGAGTCTTTAACATGGAAACAACGGATAAGCATAGGACCGATAATATTTCCTAATATTCCAGTTACAACAACGGCCGCTACAGTAATCGCTGGAATGCCTCCCAGGTTTTTGCTGATTTCCATAGCGATTGGTGTAGTGACAGATTTTGGTATTAACGTTTTTGACAGCACATCACTTACATCAAAAATCTTGCATAAGACAATGACACTTCCAATAGAAGCCAGAGAACCAACCAGACATCCGGCAATAATTGGAAGAAAATGTCTCTTCAATAATTCTTTTTGCCGATAGATGGATAGTGCTAAAGAAGCAGTAGCGGGAGGCAGAAAAAGAGAAATCAGACTGCCGCCAATATTAAAATCAGAAAAGGGAATATCAAGTAAAATTAAGCTGGCAATGCATAGAATGATTGATACAAGTAGCGGGTTTAATATGTTTAATTTGGTTTTCCTTTGAAGATATTTTCCCAATGAAAAGGTGACTAGTGCCATTATAAGTCCAAGAAATATCATTTTTTTCTCCTTTTATCTTGTAATTTCATCACTGCAGTAACCGTGAAAGCGGTTGCCGCAAAGGTAATAATCGTAGTAAGCAGGCAAATAAAGAGAAGTATTCCAATATTTCCTTTTAATAAATCATATTTTTCTATGATAGCTACACCAGAAGGAACAAAGAAAAAAGCCATGTGCTTTAAAAGAAAGTCACAGCTTTTGTCCACTTGTTTTTCCTTTACAATGCCTGTCAATAAAAGAATCAGCAATAAGAACATGCTGATAACAGTGGAAGGAAATGTAAAAGGCAGTAAAGAAGAAATAAATTCTCCCAGTTTACAAATAAAAAATACAAATAGTAGTTGTAATAAAAATAGCATAAATATTCGATTGTTAAAATCTTCCGTCCTTTCTTTCTAGTAATAAGTAAGTAATCGTGTCAGCAATAAATTGTTTCAAAGAGGATTCCTTTAACAATGCCGGATGGTCATAAGGAATTTTTTCATAACAAGTATCTGCCGTGGCCTTTTGCTTATATTCCTTCGAAACAAAAGAAGATAAACTTTTATGAATGGAACGATCTTCCAGTGGCAGATAATCATAATCCTTTGGATTTGGATAATAATGTTTTATCATATAATTCTGATCCATAGGCATCGTAATAATTCCTTCTTTTTCAACTATGGAAATAGTAACATCATTTACCGAGTGATTCAATGGGAAAAATAACGAAAAAGGAAGAGAAAAACTAAATTTAATTTGATATTTTTCCAAACTTTTGTGTTTTATGCTGTATTTTGTTAGTTTGCCCTGTTTTAAATCTCTATATGCGAAAATAGAGGTAAACCGGGCCAAAATTTTAAGCGTTTCTTCATTACGAAGAAGCAGGATATCTTTTATACAATTATCCTTTTGTTTTAAATAAGATTGATATTGTTTGATTAATTTTTTTCCCGACATGGTAATTGTCCGGTTACATTTGAAATAATTTTCTACTGTAGACTGTCTGCAGGAAGAAAGATTTAAAATTCTTCGAAGAGGATAAAGAATTTCATAGTAATCATCATGAAGCATGCTAAGCAGAGGGTTGTCCAAAGAATATTCCAATGCTTTTTTCTCAAGAAATGGAAGGGTAAATCGGTTTCCATAATATGTGATAACGGTTTTTTTGGAAGAAATTTTATGAAAAAAAGAAACCAAAATTTCTTTTTGTTCGAATCCAGATTCATTGAACCATTGTGTTATCATTAGATTCCCATCTTGGTAACAGGCAATACCAATTGTGGTAATTGCAGATACTTCTGCCTGAAGTCCGGTAGTATCTATACATAAGAAAAAAGTATCTTCGTCAATAGGATAAGAAAAAGTATATGGAAATTGTGTGTTTGTAATGATCATAAGAGCCTCCTTTTCAAAAAAATTATAGATGGTTCTGTTGCATTTGGCAAGAAACAATTCGTTACGGACAAATGTTCGATTATATGGTATACTATAAGAATTAAACGATGAAATGCCAGGCAAAATGCGAATTATACATGGCAAAGCGGAGGAAGAAAAATGATTTCATATATAAAAGGAACGTTGACGGCTGTTTTTCCAGACGGTATTATTATAGAAAATCATGGAATTGGCTATGACATTAAAACACCAGTTATGACAGAACGGTTGCCAAAAACAGGCAAAGAATGTATGGTTTATACGTACATGTATGTCAGAGAAGATGCGATTGGCTTATACGGTTTTTTGACAAAAGAAGAATTAGATACTTTTAAGCTCCTAATAGCTATTAGTGGGATCGGACCGAAGGTGGCGCTGGCGGTTTTATCAACTTTGACTGTGAGGGAATTAAAATTTGCTGTATTAAGCGATGATACAAAAACAATATGTAAAACTCCTGGAATTGGACCCAAAGGAGCCAAGAGGATGATTATCGAATTAAAAGATAAATTAGAACTGGAAGCGTTTGAAGAAGAACCATTGCAGGAGGAATTATTTGAGGAATCTGCCGAAGATGTAATTTCAATAACAGCACAGGCACTGGTAAGTTTGGGATATTCTAATTCAGAAGCGTATCGGAGCATTCAGGCTGTAGAAGGCAGGGATGAGATGGATACAGAGACACTATTAAAAGCAGCATTAAAGAAAATGATTTTTTAGCAGGTGACAACAATGATCGATCGAATTATTACAACAGAATTTATGGATGAAGATGTGACCATTGAAAGCAACTTAAGACCGCAGCTTCTGCAGGATTACATTGGTCAGGAAAAGGTTAAGAATAATTTAAAAGTATTCATCGAAGCAGCAAAAAATAGAGGAGAATCTTTAGATCATGTCCTGCTCTACGGGCCTCCAGGACTTGGTAAAACTACCCTGGCTGGAATTGTAGCCAATGAAATGGGCGTGAATTTAAAAATAACATCAGGGCCTGCCATTGAAAAGCCAGGAGAGCTGGCCGCAATTTTAAATAATTTATCTGAAGGAGATGTATTGTTCATCGATGAAATTCATCGTCTAAACCGTCAGGTAGAAGAAGTTTTATATCCGGCTATGGAAGATTTTGCCATTGATATTATTATAGGAAAAGGACAGGCTGCAAGATCCATTCGTTTGGATTTGCCGCATTTTACATTAATTGGTGCGACAACCAGGGCAGGAATGTTGACTGCTCCGTTAAGAGACCGTTTTGGGGTGGTGAATCGATTGAATTTTTATACTACAGAGGAATTGAAGACGATTGTGGAACGTTCCGCTCAGGTATTAGAAGTTCAGGTGGATGAAAAAGGAGCTTGTGAGATCGCCAGACGTTCCAGAGGAACGCCGAGACTGGCCAACCGTTTATTAAAGAGAGTGCGTGATTTTGCCCAGGTCCAGTTTGATAGTTATATCGATGAATCTGTAGCCAAAATTGCACTAGATCAATTAGAAGTAGATGCATTAGGCTTGGATCAGATTGACCGGAATCTGCTTATTACAATGATTGAAAAATTTGAAGGAAAGCCTGTCGGATTAGATACCTTAGCTGCGGCAATCGGAGAAGATTCCGGAACGATTGAAGATGTATATGAGCCATATCTGATTCAGAATGGGTTGATACAGAGAACACCAAGGGGAAGAGTTGTAACAAAACGTGCCTATGGCCATTTTGGCATTGCTATGCCAGAAGCGTAGATTGGAGGCAGACACGATGGGAAAAAACACAATAGAAGTAATTATTAACAAAAAAGTATATCGTCTGAGTGGCTCAGAAAGTGAAGAATATTTGCAGATGCTGGCCCGTCATATTGATCATAAAATTTCAGAATTAACATCTGCCGGCTATGATAAAATGACATCGGAATATCAGAATCTTTTACTGGCATTAAATCTGGCTGATGATTATTTTAAATGCAAAGATGAAGTTGAACATATGGATGATGAAGCAGCCAGCAGGGAACGACAGCTTTATGAAATGAAGCATGAGTTGATTGATTCTAAAATTCAATGTGAGACTTATGAAAAGATGGTATTGGAATATAAGAAACAAATTACAGAATTACAAAAAGAGATTATTCGTTTAGAACAGAGGAATGTCAATGAATCATAAAGAAAAGAACAAGAACATCGCACCAGATTTTATAGAAGTGTTGTCACCAGCCGGATCTTTTGACAGTTTAAAGGCTGCAATTCATGCAGGAGCAGATGCAGTTTATCTTGGAGGAGATAAATTTGGAGCAAGAGCGTTTGCCTCTAATTTTGATCTGGAAAATATGAAAAGGGCCATTGATTATGTGCATTTACATGGGAAGCAGATCTATATGACGGTGAATACTTTGTTTAAGAAGCAGGAGATGGAAGAATTGTATCAATATCTCCTGCCATATTATCAAGAAGGTCTAGATGCTGTCATTATTCAGGATGCAGGAGTGGCAAACTTTATAAAACGGGAATTTCCAGGTCTGGATCTTCATGCTAGCACCCAGATGACAATTATGGGAGCAGAAGGTGCAGCTTTTTTAGAAGAACTTGGATTTCGGCGAGTAGTGCCTGCAAGAGAACTATCTTTACAAGAAATTGCAGAAATTAGAAAAGATACTAATTTAGAAATAGAAACCTTTGTCCATGGAGCACTTTGCTATTCTTATTCTGGTCAATGTCTGATGAGCAGTATGCTGGGAGGAAGAAGCGGCAATCGTGGGCGGTGTGCACAGCCGTGTCGTTTGCCTTATGATCTCTATGATCATGGAAGGCAAATAAATAAAAATAGCGAAAAATACTTATTAAGTCCGAAAGATTTGTGTTCTTTGGAGATTCTTCCAAAAATTTTAGAGGCAGGAACCAATTCTTTAAAGATTGAGGGACGTATGAAACGACCGGAATATGTGGCAGCAGTAACAAAACAGTATCGCTGGTATGTGGATTTTTATTTAGAAAATCGATATAAGTTCCAAGTTGAAAAAAGTGATATGCAGGAACTGATGGAACTGTATAATCGTGGTGGATTTACAAAGGGGTATTATCTTACTCATAATGGCCGTGAAATGATGTCTATGAAACGTCCAAATCATATGGGATATTTCGTGGGACGTGTCAGGGATATTCAGAAGAATAAGATTCGTTTTGTATGTGAAACAGATATACACAAACAGGATATTTTAGAAATTTCTATAAATAGGGATGAAAAAATAGAACTGACATCTCCTTTAGATGGAAAAAAAGGTTCCATGATTACTCTGAATGGAAAACAGATGAAAAAATTAAAAAAAGGAATGGAAATATACCGTACTAGAAATCAAACTTTAATCTCATCTATTCAGGAAGAAATTATCCAAAGAGAAAAGAAAGAAAATCTTAAGGGAATTATCACATTTTGTGTTGGAAAACCTGTTATGATGCAAGTGTGGTATGAAAATCTGACAATTACCGTAACTGGTGATGAGGTGATGAAAGCCCAAAAACAACCAGTTTCAAAAGAACATATTGTGGAACAGATGATGAAAACTGGTGGGACTCCATTTAACTTAGAAATTACAGAGATATGTATGGATGAGGATGCGTTTCTTCCGATGGGAGCGATTAAAGCTTTAAGGAGAAATGCATTGGAACAGATGGAAAAAGAAATCATAAAAAGTAAGACAAGGATGGTACCGGAGAAACGAGCAAAGGCAGAAAAAGAGTCTGTGTGTCAGCCTCTAAGAAATCAGGTCATTGCATCGGTATCAACCATAGAACAGGCGGAATCTGCATTGCAGGTAGAAAAAACGGATGCAATCTATCTGCTGGGAGAGGCACTTCCATTTAATCAGTGGGAAGATTTTTCCAGACGATGCCTGAAAGCAGGAAAAGAAATTTATTATGTTATGCCATATGTATTTCATAAAAAAGCAAAAGATGATTGGAAGGCACATCGGGAATTGATCTGTAAGGGAAGTCATCAAGGCATTGTAGTAAAAACTATGGATGAATTTGCCTTGATTCGAAGTTTTTTAGAGTTTGATAAAGTGATGGTGTTAGGAGCATCTTTGTATACTTATCATCCAGAGTCATATCAGTTTTACAAAGACTATGCAGGGCATAAAGTTCGAACAACACTTCCGGTTGAACTGAATGAAAAAGAACTTTTAGGACTTAAAGAACCATATGCGGATTTTATGGTTTATGGACATCAGCCATTGATGATCAGTGCTCAGTGTCAGACAAAAAATCATTTGGGATGCAAGAAAAGAGAAACACAGTTGATACTGAAAGATCGTTACCAGAAAAATTTTTATGTCAGAAATTTCTGCCGATATTGTTATAATGTGATATATAATGGAGATCCATTATTATTGACATCCATGAAAAAAGAACTTTCTAATCTGCGTGTGGGAGGATATGTATATCAATTTACCATTGAGAATGGAGAAGAAACAAAAGCAGTGTTGGAAGGCAGATTAGAAAACAAAAAGTATACGAAAGGTCATTTCAAAAGAGGAATTGAATAGGGAATGTTATGGTTAGTTTAATTACAATTATATCAAAATATTTAATTTTAATTCTATGTTTTATTTACACTCTTTCTAGTTTTACTGTTTTTCGAAACCGAAATGATAAAGAAAAAACGATTGCGATTTTAGATAACCAGGTATGGTATTTATTTTCCTTTCATTTTGTCTGTTATTTTGTTTTGTTCATTCAAACGTGGGAATTGAAAGTGTTGTTCTTTTTTGCAGCGCAGATTGTGTTTTTTGAGTGTATTATGCTTCTTTATCCGCGAATTTACCGCAGGTGCTCCAGAAAACTGGTCAATAACATGTGTTTTTTGCTGGGAATTGGATTTATTATGCTGACAAGATTATCCTTTGATTTAGCAATCCGGCAATTCGCGATTGTGGCAGTTTCTTTCCTAATATCAGCAGTGATTCCTGTCTGTATTGAGAAAATGTCATTTTTGAATAAACTGGGATGGGTATATGCAATCTTGGGATTTTTGCTTTTGGCTACTGTTTTTGTATTTGGTGTTAGTAAAAACGGTGCTACGAATTGGATTAGCATAGGAGGAATTGAATTGCAGCCATCAGAATTTGTAAAAATTATTTTCATTTTCTTTGTGGCATCTATGCTTAGTAAGGCGAAGGAATTTAAGGATCTGGTCAAAATTACGATTGTAGCGGCACTTTATGTATGTGTGCTGGTAATCGAAAAGGATTTAGGTGCAGCGCTTCTTTTCTTTATGGTTTATATGATGATGCTTTATGCAGCCACAGCAAAACTAAAATATTTATTGGCAGGATTTGGTGCAGGTGCAGCAGCTTCTGTAGTTGCATATTTCATTTTTGGTCATGTAAGGGAACGTGTAATGGCATGGAGTGATCCATTTTCTATTATTGATCAGAAAGGGTGGCAGATTTGTCAGTCATTGTTTGCCATAGGAACAGGAAGTTGGTTTGGATTGGGACTAAATCAGGGAAGGCCTACAGATGTGCCAGTTTATGAATCAGACTTTATTTTTTCAGGAATTTGCGAGGAGTTTGGAGTATTATTTGGTTTATGTGTCATTTTGATCTGCGTAAGCTTATTTTTGTCTTTCATGCAGATATCTACCAGAATCAAAGGACTATTCTATAAATTATTATGCCTGGGATTTGGTGTTTGTTATATTTTTCAGGTATTTTTATGTATTGGAGGAGTTACCAAGTTTATACCTTCGACTGGAGTTACTCTTCCGCTAGTCAGCTATGGAGGAAGTTCCGTAGCCAGTACTCTGATCATGTTTGGAATTGTTCAGGGACTATATATGATTTCCAATAAAAAAGAGGTGAAAGCAAATGCGTCTGTGGAAGAATAAAAAACAGGATAAACAGGACGATGTGGAGGATATAATTCAATATGAAGAGCCTTCCAGATCTGGAAAAAAGCGAAAGAAAGCAAATACACAAATTTTACAGATCACATATATTTTTGTATTTCTGTTTTTAGGATTGATAGGTTATATGGTAAAATTCATGATTGTGGACAGCGATGGGGTAATATCGAATGCCTATAATCAGAGACAGAATTCATTTGCAGAGAAAGTAATCCGTGGGAAAATTATTAGCAGTAACAATAAGGTCCTTGCTCAGACAGTGTTAGATAGTGAGGGAAATGAAGAAAGAGAATATCCATATGGCAACATGTTTGCTCATGTGGTAGGTTTTGATAAAAAGGGAATGTCAGGGCTTGAAAGCTCCTATAATTATCAGCTTTTGACATCAAATTCTAATATATTTATGCAGATTAGAAATGCTCTTTCGGGAGATAAAAATATAGGAGATGACGTGTATACGACCTTGGATACCAGACTTCAGAAGGCTGCTTATGAAGCGTTAGGAGATAACGATGGTGCGGTCATTGCCATCGAACCTGATACTGGAAAAATTTTAGCCATGGTATCGAAACCAGATTTCGACCCCAATGAAATTGAAGGAATATGGGCACAGTTAAGTGAATCTTCTGACTCAGTATTACTGAATCGTGCTACTCAGGGATTGTATGCACCTGGTTCTACATTTAAAGTGGTTACAGCGTTGGAGTATATGAGAGAAAATAGCAATTATTCAGATTTTAGTTATGATTGCGATTCCACAATTGTAAAAAATAGCAATAAAATCAGCTGTTATCATGGTACTGCACATGGAACGGTGAATTTATCTCAGGCCATTGCAAAATCATGTAATACTGCATTTGTAGAATTGGGAAGCGACTTAAACAGAGGAGATTTTCGCGAACTGGCAGAAAGTTTGCTGTTCAATCAGAAGATTCCAATTGATATTGCAAGTAAGAAGAGCAGTTTTGTAGTTACAAAAAGGACAGATAAAAGCCTGATGCCTCAAACAGTTATAGGACAAGGGAATACGCAGATTACTCCGCTGAACAATGCATTGATTATGTGTGCCATTGCCAACCATGGAATAATTATGAAACCTTATTTGGGAGATTATATCGAAAATTATAATGGAGGAATTATTAAGCAGTATGAGCCATCGGAATATAAGCAGGCATTATCAGAAGAAGAAGCCGATATAATGAAAGAAATGCTTAAATCGGTAGTTACAGAAGGTACAGGCTCTGTATTGAATACATCTGCATATACCGTGGCAGGAAAGACAGGATCTGCAGAATATAATTCCGCAAAAGATTCTCATGCATGGTTTGTAGGTATGTCAAATGTTGAGGATCCAGATTTGGTCGTCAGCGTACTTGTAGAGAACGGTGGAAATGGAGGAAAAACGGCAGCACCGATTGCGAAGGCAGTGTTCGATTCTTATTATAATAATGGGTTAAATCATTAAATTTTGATAAAAACATACTTCATTTGTTGAAAAAAGATAGGTAAATGATATAATGATAACAAGAGACACTTGCAGTTACAGGAGGTTTGCTATGACAGAAGCAATTAGCTGTGGCGGGGTGGTAATTTATAGGGGAAAAGTACTTCTTTTGTATAAAAATTATAAGCATAAGTATGAAGGCTGGGTACTTCCTAAAGGAACGGTGGAAGAAGGAGAAGAATTTCAAGAGACTGCACTTCGTGAAGTGAAAGAAGAAGCTGGAGTAGATGCTTCCATTATAAAATATATTGGAAAAAGTCAATATTCTTTTCGAACCTACAATGATACTATAGTAAAAAATGTACATTGGTATTTGATGATGGGACACAGCTATTATTCAAAGCCGCAAAAGGAAGAGTACTTTTTGGATTCAGGATATTATAAATATCACGAAGCCTATCATATGCTGAAATTTCCTAATGAAAGGCAGATGCTTGAGGATGCGTATCGTGAGTACACAGAATTAAGACGAAGTAATTTGTGGGGAAATAAAAAGTATTATTAGGAAAAAAGAAAACAAAAACAGGCAAAACTCTGGGAAATTATGTTCCTGGAGTTTTTTCTGTGAAAAATTATAAAAATTTCCAAACAGTCATTATTCAGAAAAAAAAGGAATATATCATTTTTTGTAGAATAATATATATTAGAGGGATGATTGTTATGGTCTGCAGGGAGGTGAGAAGATGTATTATTCTGATGATTTAATTGAAGAAGTACGAAGCAGAAATGATATTGTGGATGTCATATCTAGTTATGTATCATTAAAGAAGAAGGGCAGTTCTTATTTTGGTTTGTGTCCATTTCATAATGAGAAATCACCCTCATTTTCTGTCAGCAGAGAAAAACAGATGTATTATTGCTTTGGTTGCGGTGCAGGAGGCAATATTTTTACATTTTTGATGGAATATGAAAATATGACCTTTCCAGAAGCAATGCAGACGCTGGCACAAAGAGCAGGAATCGAACTTCCGCAGCAGGAAATATCACAGGAAGCCAGAAAGGAAGCGGACGAAAAAGCAAGGCTTAGAGAGATGAATAAACTGGCAGCTCAGTATTTTTATGTATTACTCCATCAAAAGAGAGGAGAAAAGGGGCTTCATTATTTACAGCAAAGAGGTATCCTGGATGAGACGATTCGTCATTTCGGGCTTGGATATGCAGATATTTACCGCGATGATTTATATCAGTTCTTAAAGCAAAAAGGATATACGGATGGTGAAATGAAAAATTCAGGATTAGTAACGATCGATGAGAAGCATGGAGGCAGTGATAAATTCTGGAATCGTGTTATATTTCCAATTATGGATATAAATAATCGGGTCATTGGTTTTGGCGGGAGAGTCATGGGAGATGGCAATCCTAAATATTTAAATTCTCAGGAAACCAAATTGTTTGATAAAAGCCGAAATTTATATGGTCTTAATTTTGCGAGAAGTTCGAGGAAAAAGGAGATCATACTTTGTGAAGGATATCTGGATGTGATTTCTATGCATCAGGCAGGATTCACCAATGCTGTAGCATCTCTTGGGACAGCCTTTACCAGTGGTCATGGATTGCTATTAAAGAGATATACAGATAGAGTCGTTTTATCTTTTGATAGTGATGATGCTGGGATCCGGGCAGCCAACAGAGCCATACCAATCTTAAAAGAGGCAGGATTGTCAATACGTGTATTGGATCTGAGTCCATATAAAGATCCAGATGAATTTATTAAGGGAGCAGGGATTGAAGCTATGGAACAAAGAATTGCCCAGGCAAAAAGTGCTCTTATGTTCCAGATGGATCAGATTGCAAAAGAATATCAGATGAATGATCCTGAAGATAAGACAAAATGTTTCCATGAAATGGCAAAACAGCTGGCAAAGATTGAGGAACCTTTAGAGAGAAGAAATTATATAGAAGCGGTTGCTTCCCAATATCTAGCCTCAATCAAAGAACTTGAACAATTGGTCAATCATTATGGAACGGTTGGTTTTGAAAGAAAAACAGAAAATGTAAGACCAACGAACCAGGCAAATCAGAAAAAAGAAAAAGCAGAAAGCAAAAAACAGCCACAAAAGCTGCTTTTAACATGGTTGGTCAATGAGCCAGTGCTGTTTAAACGGATCAATGGAATTATTTCCGCCGATGATTTTCTGGAACCAATGTATCATTCAGTTGCAATGATGTTATTTGAACAATATCAGGAAGATGGGAAAGTATGTCCTGCAAGAATTATTAATCAATTTGTAGATGCCGAAGAACAAAAACAGGTGGCAGGACTTTTTAATACAACTTTGAAAATGGCACCTCTTCCGGAAGATAATGACAAAGCAATTACGGATATTGTAAAAAAAGTAAAAATATCCAGTATAGAATCTAAAATGAGCCGTTCTGAGGATATTCTGGAATGGCAGCAGTTAATCAAAGAAAAAGCCGATATTATGAAATTGCATATTTCTTTATAGATTGGTTAAAAATATCAGAGAAATGGAAGGATGAAGAACATGGAAGAAACAATGTTAAAGTTCACCCAAAAACTAGAGGAACTTGTAAAAGTAGGAAAGAAAAATAAAAATACACTGGAGTATACACAAGTAGAAAAACATTTTGCCGGATTTAATCTGACTCCAGATTTAATTGAAACCATATATGCTTATTTGGAAGAAAAAGGAATCGATATGCTTACTATTACAGAAGAAGACGATGACATGGAAATGGAGTTAGAGGAGGAAAATATTGAAGAAATTGATATTTCAGTGCCAGATTCTGTAAGTATTGAAGACCCTGTTCGTATGTATTTAAAAGAAATTGGGAAAGTACCATTATTAACAGCGGAAGAAGAAAAAAATCTTGCAAAGACTATGGAAGAAGGGGTAAAAGCAAAAGAAGAAATTGCTAAAATTCAAGAACTCGTGCAAGACGCTTCTGAAGAAGAAAAAGTTGTCTATGAGGCAAAACTAAAAGAATATAAGCGCTTAGAAGAAGCAGGAGAACGCGCAAAGAAAAAATTAGCAGAAGCTAACCTTCGTCTGGTAGTTAGTATTGCAAAAAGATATGTTGGTCGCGGAATGTTATTTTTGGATTTAATTCAGGAAGGAAATCTGGGCCTGATTAAAGCTGTTGAAAAGTTTGATTACGACAAAGGATTTAAGTTCAGTACTTATGCGACATGGTGGATTCGTCAGGCAATTACCCGTGCGATTGCTGATCAGGCAAGAACCATTCGTATTCCAGTGCATATGGTAGAGACAATCAACAAATTAATTCGTGTTTCCCGTCAGCTCCTTCAGGAATTAGGAAGAGAACCAGCACCAGAAGAAATTGCAGCAGAAATGAATATGCCAGTGGACCGTGTACGCGAAATTTTAAAAATTTCTCAGGAACCAGTATCTTTGGAAACACCAATTGGAGAAGAAGAAGACAGCCATCTTGGTGATTTTATTCAGGATGAAAATGTACCAGTGCCAGCAGAAGCAGCAGCATTTACATTACTAAAAGAACAGTTAGTAGAAGTTCTTGGTACGCTGACAGAAAGAGAACAAAAAGTATTATGTCTTCGCTTTGGATTAGAAGATGGACGTGCTCGTACATTAGAGGAAGTTGGAAAAGAATTTAATGTTACAAGGGAACGTATCCGCCAGATTGAAGCAAAGGCACTTCGTAAATTAAGACACCCTAGCAGAAGTCGCAAATTAAAAGATTATTTGGATTAAAATGGTGAAATCTATGGAGTTATCAAGACGTTTACAGACAATTGCGCATATGGTTTCTGAAGGAAATCGTCTGGTAGACATCGGAACAGATCATGGATACATACCAATCTACTTAATTCAAAATGGACGGATTTCCTGGGCACTTGCAATGGATGTTGGAAAAGGTCCCTTAAAACGTGCAATAGAACACATTCAGGCATACTGTTTAGAAGAAAAGGCAGTATGCCGTCTTTCTAATGGATTTGAAAAATATAAAGTAGGAGAGGCGGATACGGCAGTGATTGCCGGTATGGGCGGGGATTTAATGGTAAAAATCCTTTCTGAAGGAAAAGACAAATTACCGGAAGAATTAATTCTTCAGCCTCAGTCTGAATGGTTTAAGGTACGCCAATTTCTAAAAAAGCATGGATATTTTATCGAAAAAGAGGAAATGCTGAAAGAAGACGGGAAATATTATGTAGTGGTAAAAGCACGAAAAGGACAGGGACAGGGAGAAGAACTGGGAACGTTGGAAGAGTGGTATGGTCCGTATCTTTTGCAAGAAAAGCATCCGGTTTTAAAACAATATTTAGAAGAGATGATAAGATCCTATGAAGCAATTATAAAAAAACTGGCAGATTCCCAAACTGATTCTGCAAAACAAAGAAAAGAAGAAATTAAATTACAATTAGAACAATTGAAAGGGGCGCTGGCATATTATGAAATGTAAGGATTTAATGAATTTACTGGAAGAATTCGCACCCCAAAGGTATGCCTGTTCCTGGGATAATGTAGGGCTTTTGGCAGGAAGAACGAATCAGGAAATACAAAAAGTGATAGTAGCATTGGATGCAACCAATGAGGTAGTAGAAAGAGCGATAAAAGAACAGGCAGATATAATCATTACGCACCATCCGGTTTTGTTCTCATCAATAAAACGAATCAATGATCAGGATTTTCTTGGAAGAAAGCTGCTGAGACTTTTGGAAGAAGGAATTGCATGTTTTGCCATGCATACGAATTTTGATGTGATTGGTATGGCTGATCTGGCGGGCGATTATTTAGGTTTTCCAAAAGATGCCAGGCCATTAGAAATAACCGTGGATGACGGGGAAAAACCAGAAGGAATTGGAAGGGTGGCTCGACTTCCTTATGAAATGACGCTGAGAGAATGTGCAGATTTTGTAAAAAGAGCATTAAAGCTTGAGCAGGTCATGCTTTTTGGAGAGATGGATAAAAAGGTAAATATTGCAGCTATTTCCCCAGGATCTGGACGAAGTATGATAAAGGAAGCGGTAACTGCAGGTGCAGATGTTTTGATTACTGGAGATATTGGCCATCATGAGGGGCTGGATGCTATGGATATGGGACTGTCAATCATTGAAGCAGGTCATTATGGCACCGAATATATCTTTATCGATTATGTTACAGAATTTTTAAAGAGAGAAACTTCGTTAACTGTTATTCCAGTGAAATCAGGAAGTCCTTATAAAGTAGTTTAATGAAAAGGGCAAAAGCAGATGCTAAGGAGTGATGTGGATGATTCAGGTAACGGTTGAAAACCGGACATATCAGATTGCAAAAGGAACGACCTATGAACAATTAGCCAGAGATCTTAAGCTGGAAGAAGAAGCTATGTTAGTTCAGAAGGGAAATAAACTAAAAGAACTGCAAAATGAAATTACAGAAAATCAGGAAATCGAATTCTTAACGGCATCTTCGGCACCTGGGTATCTGACCTATAAAAGAAGTGCCAATTTATTATTTTTTAAAGCTGTTCATGATGTGCTAAAAGAAGATGAGCAGTTAGATGTTACCATTCTTCATTCTGTTGGGAATGCGTTGTTTTATGAGTTGAACAGAGAAGATATTCCTATCACGGTCCAATTGGCACAAAAAATTCAAAATCGAATGGAAGAATTGGCAGATGCGAATCTTCCAATCGAAAAATTTAGTATGAGAACGGAGGAGGCCATTGCGTATTTTCAAAAGCAGAATCGGCCAGATAAGGTTGAGTTATTAAAATACCGACGGTCTTCGCAAATAAATTTATACCGTATCGATGATTATGAAGACTATTATTATGGATATATGGTACCTTCTACAGGAAAATTAAAACTGTTTTGTGTAGAAATGATTGGGCAGTATCTTCTACTGCGCCTTCCCAAAAAAGGAAATCCATCTAAGATTCCTCCATTAAAGCATCAGCCAAAGTTATTTCATGTTCTGCAGAGATCTAAGGAATGGTCAAAAACGATGAATATTCCAAATGTAGGGGCGTTGAATGAGAAAATTATAAGTGGGGAGATTCAGGAACTGATTTTAGTACAGGAAGCGCTGCAGGAGAATTTATTGAACAAAATTGCACAGGAGATAGTAAAGAAACAAAAAAGAATTGTTTTAATTGCAGGACCATCTTCTTCTGGAAAGACAACATTTTCTCATCGACTGGCTATACAGTTAAAGATACACGGTTTACGTCCTCATCCGATTGCATTAGATGATTTTTTCCGTGATCGCAGATACT
Organism: Lachnospiraceae bacterium; assembly: GCA_036311565.1. GTDB lineage: Bacteria > Bacillota > Clostridia > Lachnospirales > Lachnospiraceae > Fimousia. Next base: position 50,449 of record JAXJPR010000020.1, on the reverse strand, counting down.
CACCAAAAGATGAGAATGGAGAATATGACTTTGAAAGCATTCATTGTCTGGATATTTCGTTATTTCATCAATGTATGACGGACCTTTTGGAAGGGAAAAAAGTAATTATGCCAAAATATAATTTTCTTACCGGTATGAGTGAACGGATGGAAAAACCAATGCAGATTGAGAAGAATGATGTTTTGATAATTGAAGGAATTCATGGATTAAATGAAGAATTATCAAAAGATTTGCCGCAGGATTGCAAATATAAAATTTATGTCAGTGCATTAACACAGCTGGCTATTGATAATCATAATCGAATTCCAACAACGGATGGAAGACTGATTCGGCGAATTGTCAGAGATGCCCGTACAAGAGGCGTAGATGCCAGATCGACTATTGCAAGGTGGGATTCTGTACGAGCTGGAGAAGAAAAGAATATTTTTCCGTATCAGGAAGAAGCGGATGTCATGTTTAATTCAGCCCAGGTGTATGAGCTTGCAGTATTAAAGCAATATGCGGAACCGTTATTGTTTGCGGTTCCAAGAGAATCAATGGAATATCAGGAAGCAAAAAGGCTGTTAAAATTTTTTGATTATTTTTTAAATGTGAAAAGTGAGGACATTCCGAGAAGTTCTATTTTGAGAGAATTTATCGGAGGAGGTTGCTTTCGCACGTGATTTGTGATAGAATGTAAATTCGAGTCAGACAAATGATCGCGCCTGTTTTCAGGTGAGGAAAGTCCGGGCTTCATAGGGCAGGATGCCGGATAACGTCCGGTGGAGGTGACTCTAAGGAAAGTGCAACAGAAATAAACCGCTGACTTTTTGTCAGTAAGGGTGGAAAGGCGGGGTAAGAGCCCACCGCCTGGCTGGTAACAGACAGGGCACATGTAAACCCCATCCGAAGCAAGACCAAGATGAAAATCATAAGCTGGCCCGGCTTGTTTTCAGGTAGGTCGCTAGAGCTTGCTGGTAACAGTAAGTCGAGATAGATGATCATTCACGACATAACCCGGCTTATCGTTTGGCTCGATTTTTTGCTGATGACGAGAAAAAGCATAAAACATGAAAGCTGTTGGGAAATTTTCCCAGCAGCTTTTTGTTTTTTATAAAATAAATAAAGCTTTTCTAAAGAATTTGAATTAAGTTTGTTTTGCATAATATTGCTTGTTATAATGAGTTTATCATAAAGATTTAAATGTTATGAATGGAGTAAGTTATGAAAAAAAAGGTAGAATGTCTCATAGAAATTTTTGACCAGGAACACACAAAAGAAAACATTGGAGCATGTATGTTGTATCAGCCGGATGTTTTTTATACATTCTGTCCTTTCGGAACGGATGAAAGAAAAATTAACGGATTAAAAAACTTTCTACATAAATATTGTCCTGAAACAGAGCTGAAGGCAATTAATGTTGAAGTTTCTGGTACGGATGCAGTAAAAGAAGAAGTGATCCTGCATATGAATCAGATCTGTGAGAAGCATAATGAAATTCTTGTAGAAATTTGCGGTGGAGATCCATTGCTGAATATAGCGGTCTTCTATAGTTGCGTTTTGAGAGGGCTTCCGACCATCAGTATTGATTTTGAAGATGGAATCGTATCCAACTGGGATTCTGCGATGGAATATGCAGGAAAATTTGAACCAATTTCGCTTAGTCTGGATATGATTGTTCAGTTAAATGGAGGATGTATTGAAAAAAATATGCATCGTGTACCTCGAGAAATGGATTACCAATTGATTTTAGAATGTGCAGAATTTATTTTGAAAAATCCGAAGGATTATATGAGGTTTTCTCAATATTTGCAAAATTGTATGAGACAGAATGAATTGCATGATGCATTAGCAGTAAAAACAAGCAATGCGCAGGTAATCCAGAATAATATTACAGTAAAAGCGAATGAGGACTGGTTCCAGCGGATGAAGGAATTTGGACTTATAAAAGAAGTGGTCATCGAAGAAGATGAGATATCTTTTGTTTATAGCAGTGCATTTGCGAAAGAATCACTTTTAGTCACGGGAAGCTGGCTTGAAATGTATGTATATATATCAGCGTGTCTTTCTTATGAATATGATGAAGTAATGGAAAGTGTGATCCTCGACTGGAATGGGATATTGGGCGAAGATTTTGATGTAAAAAATGAAATTGATCTGTTGCTTCGAAAAGGAAACATTCCAATTTTTATTTCCTGTAAAATGAGAAAAATCAATGCAGTAGACTTAAACGAAATCAAACAATATGCACAAAGATTTGGAGGAAGTGAAGCTAAAGCAGTAATCATTACGACAAATGAAATTAATCAAAGAGAAAACACGATAAAAAATAGAGCAAAAGAGATGGGTGTGATTTTAGTGGACCGAAATGATTTGAAGCTTTCAGTCACCGAAGGTTTTTGTGAATAAAAAATAATAAAATGTTAAGAATATAAGTAAAAGTAATGAACAAAATGTAACATATTTAAAAGAGGATATGCATACAATTTAATTAGTACATAATGAAAAGGAAGTGTATGAATATGAATTATAAATTGTATGCAAGACTGGCAGTAGCCAGTGGACTTATTCTTGCATCGGCCTTTCCGGCCAGAATTTCAGCAAAAACTTTTGAAAATGGATGGAATCAATTAGCAGTCAGCAAATCCTATGAAACCGTGTTAAGTGAACGGCTAAAAGAAGAAGCAGAACCATTGCAGGAGACATTGGATCAGATTGACGTGACTGCAAAAGCCGAATCTTTTCCGGCAAAACGGATTTATGATATTTCAGATCAGGAATTTAATATTTTGACCAGAATTGTAGAAGCGGAAGCTACGGATAAAGATATGAAAAGTAAAATTTTGGTTGCTAATGTGGTCCTTAATCGTTGGAAGTCCAGTCAGTTTCCAGATACCATCGAAGAGGTAGTTTTTCAAAGAGAAAATGGTGCAGTTCAGTTTTCACCAACTGCTGACGGAAGATATTATTCCGTAGATATTACAAAGAGTTCAGTGGAAAGTGTTGATCGAGCATTAAAAGGAGAAGATTATTCAGAAGGTGCATTATACTTTGTAGAACGTTCCTTGGCAGATCCGGATAATGTTAGTTGGTTTGACCGGTCATTAACCAGGTTATTTGAATATGAGGGACATGCATTCTATAAGTAATTATCGTAAAATTTCATTTTTTTTAAAATTATGATTGACAAATAAAGAAAAACGGCATAAAATAAACACAACAAATAGAACAAACCGTTGAAAAAGAGTAGTAGATAATCTGTGAACGTTAAAGAGAGCTGTCGGTGGTGAGAATACAGCACGGGAACTTTTATTGAATGGACTTTTGAGGGTAGCTTTGAATACAGTAGGAGCTGCCGGGACTCCAACCCGTTATCAAGTGGACATATATGATAGTATATGATAAAGTGGATATTCAATTATCAATTTGAGTGGTACCGCGGAAGGATTTTCGTCTCAAGCTATAGATTTAGCTTGAGATTTTTTATTTTCTAGAATAAAAATATTTCGGGGACCAAACATACATACTTATTTTCACGGACAATTTAATGATGAAAGAATTGAATGGTCATGAGTCAGGAAAAGGAGAATGAAAAATGAAAAAAAGATTATTAGCGTTAGGTTTTAGTGTAGTTTTAGCAGCAACAATGTTGACTGGATGTGGTGGAGGAAACGAAGAAGCTGATTCAGTAAAAATTGGAATTCAGCAGTTTGCAGAACATGGTTCTTTAGATAACTGCAAGGAAGGATTTTTAGAAGGATTAGAAGAAGAAGGATATAAAGAAGGCGAGAATTTAGAAATTGTATTTGAAAATGCACAGGCTGATACAGGAACAGCTTCTCAAATTGCTACTAATTTCCTTTCTGAAGACGTGGATCTAATGTGTGCAATTGCAACACCAAGTGCCATGGCATGCTATAATGTGGCAGAGGAAGAGGGGATTCCAGTCATCTATACAGCAGTTTCTGATCCAGTTGCTGCAAAATTAGCAGATGAAGATGGAAAACCAGTTGGAGAAATCACAGGTACTTCTGATGCATATCCATATGAAAAACAGTTAGAATTAATCCGCCAGGTACTTCCAAATGCAAAGAAAATTGGTATTTTACATACAACAAGTGAAACAAACTCTGATTCACAGCTTGCAGCTTATCAGGAATTAGCAAAAGATTATGATTTTGAAATTGTAGAAAAAGGAATCAGTGCAAGTGCGGATATTCCAACCGCAACTGATAGTATTTTAAAAGAAGTAGATTGTTTAGTAAACTTAACAGATAATACAGTAGTATCCAGCCTTCCAACCATTTTAGACAAAGCAAATGAAAAGAAGATTCCAGTTTTTGGTTCTGAAGTTGAACAGGTGAAAATGGGATGCATTGCAGCGGCAGGTCTTGATTATGTTGAGCTTGGGAAACAGACTGGTAAAATGGCTGCACAGGTATTAAAAGGTGAGAAAAAAGCATCTGAAATGAATTTTGAAAGTATTACAGAACCGAAAATTTATATCAATGAAAAAGCAGCCGCAGATTTAAGTGTTACAATCAGTGATGATATTGAGGCGGACGAAACATTTGATGAAATCAATGAATAGAAAGTAAAGAAATGAATTAGGAGGAATCTTCCATGGTATCCTTAGTAACAGGAGTTTTAGAACAGGGCCTGATTTATGCGATTATGGCACTGGGTATCTATATTACATATAAAATATTGGATTTTCCGGATTTAACAGTAGACGGCAGCTTCCCACTGGGGGCAGCCGTCACTGCTGTGTTGATCATTAGGGGCGTAAATCCTTATGCAACTTTAATAATCGCAACATTAGCAGGAGCATTATCCGGAATCGTTACCGGCATTATTCATGTAAAATTTAAAGTACGTGATTTATTGTCTGGGATTATTGTTATGACTGCATTATATTCTATTAATCTTAGGATTGCCGGAAAAGCAAATGTAGCGTTATTTGGAAATGAGACAATCTTTAAAAATAGTTTTATCGATGGTATCTTTATAGGTGGACTAAAGCCTTATAAAACTATGATTATTGTATTTATTGTAATGTTGTTTAGCAAGTTATTATTAGATGCGTATTTGATTACCCGTTCCGGTTATTTATTACGGGCTGTTGGTGATAATGAGACATTAGTTACTTCTCTTGCAAAGGACAGTGGAAAAGTAAAAATCGTTGGATTGGCCATTGCCAATGGACTGGTTGCTCTCTCTGGATGTGTTATGTGTCAGCAGCAGCGTTACTTTGATATTTCTATGGGGACAGGAACAATGGTAATTGGTCTTGCCAGTGTTATCATTGGGACAAATATTTTTAAGAATATATCAAAATTAAAAGCCACATCAGCGGTTGTTATTGGTTCTATTTTGTATAAAGGATGCGTAGCAGCGGCAATTGAGCTTGGATTATCTGCAACAGATATGAAATTAATCACATCTATGTTGTTCCTTGTGATTTTAATTGTAAGTATGGATAGAAAGAAGAAGGTGAAGTAGATGCTGGAATTAAGAAATATTGACAAATATTATAATTTAGGCACTATTAACGAAATGTGCCTCTTCAAAGATTTTAATTTAACCATTGATGAAGGAGAATTTATCGCTGTTGTTGGCAGCAATGGTTCTGGAAAGACTTCTATGTTGAACATGATCTGTGGAAGTATTGAACCGGATGCTGGTGCGATTTATATTAATGGAAAAGATATTACAAAAGAAAAAGAATACAGACGATATGAAAAGATCGGAAGAGTTTATCAGGATCCTGCCATGGGAACATGCCCAAGTATGACAATTTTGGAAAATATGTCATTGGCAGATAACAAGGGAAAAAGCTTTAATCTTCAGTTTGGAACAAATAAAAAGAGAATTCATCACTATAAAGAGTTGTTGAGTGAATTAAATCTTGGTTTGGAAGATAAATTAAATATTAAAGTAGGATCTTTATCAGGAGGACAAAGACAGGCGTTAGCATTATTGATGTCTACCATGACACCATTAGACTTTCTGATTTTAGATGAACATACAGCAGCACTGGATCCAAAGACTGCAGATATTAATATGGAATTGACCGATCGTTTTGTAAAAGAGAAAAATCTGACTGCAGTCATGGTCACCCATAATTTACGTTATGCAGTGGAATATGGAACGCGCTTACTTATGATGCATCAAGGCCAGATTATCATGGATTTAAAGGGAGAAGATAAGAAAAAGGTCGGAATTGACCGTATTTTAGATAAATTCAATGAAATTAGCATTGAAGTTGGAAATGATATATAAGAATCTGGGAATATTACAAAACCCCGTGCACGATGATCTGCACGGGGTTTGTTGTATTATAAAGATAAATATTTAATAACCATACTGTTCAATAACAACATTGACTGCATCAATCAATCCTTGGCTGTCTTTTGTGGCAGCGACACCATAAGGCTGCTGAGCAAAACGGTCTGGAAGAATGGTAAGGGTATCATCTAGATAACCATTTAAAATACTTGTATCTACAGCGAATACATCAATGGTTCCATTCTTAAGCGCCTTATAAAGGGCTTCATAAGAAGAATATTCAAAGAAAATCGGAGACACATTTAGGGAACGTTGTCGGATATAATTTAACATGTGAGATCTGGTATCTGCATTTTTAGCAACACCTACTTTCTTTCCATCTAATTTTTTGATAGATGTAATCGCGGAAGAACCTAAGCTGTTCTTATCGGAGTAGTCTTTTTTTACCATCAGACCAATTGCGTCGGTATAATATGGTTCAGAGAATAAGAAAGTATCTTCACGCTCATCTGTAATAGTAAATGTTGCGATAACACAGTCTACTGTGTGTTCTACCAACAAAGTGCTGCGGTTTTCTACGGTTGCTTTTACAAAAGAGACTAATTTTTCTTTTTTTGCTTTTTCAGGTGTTGTATCAAAAATCTTTGCAGCTGCCTGATAAGCCAAATCAATTTCCATTCCGGAATATGTCTTTGTTTCTTTGTCATAATAACCAAATCCAGGAACATCTGTTTTACATCCAACGATTAAATATCCCCGGTCGATGATTTCCTGCAGATCATCGGTAATCTCAATACTATAATCTTTTTCTTCTGTAGTTTCCTCTTTTTTAGTAGTATTTGTTTGACAGCCTGTCATACAGAATAAAAGTATGAGTACCAGTAAAAGAAGTGAACGTAAATATTTGTGTTTCATAAATATCCCTCCTATTTTGAAGGAGCATCTGCATCAAATACTGCCTTATCAAAAGAGTTATCCTGATATGCAACAACTGTAGTACATACAGCATCTCCTGTAATATTAACAGCAGTACGAGACATATCAAGAATTCTATCAATACCCATAATTAATGCGATTGCTTCTACTGGAAGACCTACAGAAGCAAACACCATAGATAAAGTAATCAGACCTACACCAGGCACACCGGCAGTTCCGACAGAAGCCAATGTAGCAGTAGCAATAACTGTGATATAATCACTAAAACTTAAAGGAATGCCATAAGCCTGGGAAGCAAATACTACAGCAACACCCTGCATGATGGAAGTACCGTCCATATTGATGGTTGCACCAAGTGGAATCGTGAAAGAAGAAATTCTTTTGGAAACACCCATTTTTTTATCCAATGTTTCGATGGATAATGGAATAGTCGCGTTGGAAGTTGCAGTAGAGAAAGCAAATCCCATAACAGGAAGGAATTTCTTCAGGAATCGGAATGGATTTAAACCAGTGAATACTTTCAGTAATAACATGTAAACTACCAGACACTGAATGACTAATCCACTCATAACAGATCCCATATATTTTAACATTGGGATGAATGCATCGAAACCAATTCCCACGAATGTTTTTGCAATCAAACTAAATACACCGATTGGTGCAAGAGCCATGACCATGCTTGTCATTTCCATCATAATGTCATTAAACTGATTGAAGAATGATGAAACAGTATCTACTTTATCCCCTAATTTAGCCAGGATAATACCAATAATCAGTGCAAATAAGATGATCTGGAGCATTTCACCATTGGCAAGACTTTCTACTGGATTTTTAGGAATAATATTCAGTAAAGTATCTGCAAAGCTTGTTTTCTCTGCAATGGTTGTTTCACTCTTTTCGATTGCAGACATATCAAGTCCAATTCCTGGGTCAATCAGATTTGCAACTGAAAGAGCAACGGCAACGGCCAAGGAGGTTGTAAAAAGATAGAAAACAATGGTTTTTACACCAACTTTTCCCAGTGTTTTGGTATCTCCAATTGCAGAAGCACCGCAGATCAAAGAGCAAAATACCAAAGGTACGACCAACATCTGCATCAGACGGATAAAACCTTGTCCTAAAATATAGAACACACCGTTCACAATAATGTCATCACGGATGTATCCTGCAGGTACATAATAATGCATCAAAATACCAGTTAGTGCTCCTGCAATCAGGGCGATAAAAATCATGGTGGTCAGCCCGATTTTTTTCGTTTCTTTCTTCTGTGTCATAATGTTTCCTCCTATTTATTTAAATTATCAATATAGTCAGCCAAAGCATCTCTCCATGCAGGCATCTCATAACAATCGGTTAATTTCATCATAAGATTATCTAAGATCGTGTAACGGCTGCGGCCAGTGACAGATTCCGTTGCAGTAGAAAATGCTGGTTCAATGGTAACATTTGTAATACCAGCTAACTTGAGAATTACTTTTGCAAATTCATAACGGCTGCACATACCTTCACAAGAAGCGTGGAAAGTACCGTACTCATTGGTTTCTAATAAATGCAAAATGAATTTTGCAAGTTCACTGGCACTTGTTGGAGTGCTGAACTGGTCAGAAGGTACCTGAATAACGGATTTTGTTTTTGATTCTTCTAAAATATGGGAAACAAAATTATTTTTTCCATTACCATAAATCCATGAACTACGAATAATGATATGTTTTGGGTTCAGTTCACGAACGAAGGATTCACCGGCTAATTTAGATTTTCCGTAAACAGTCAGTGGGTTTACCGCGTCAAATTCATTTAATGCCACCTGAAGTTTTCCATCAAATACATCATCGGTAGAAATCTGCACAAATTTTGCACTAATAGAACGGGAAGCGGCGCATAAATTTCTAGCACCGATTGCATTAACTCTATAAGCCTGAATAGGATCTTCCTCACATGCATTTAAATCGGTCATTCCAGCACAATTGATAATAACATTTGGATGTGTCATATTAACATAAGAGTTAACAGCATCCAGATCTGTAATATCCAAATCGATATCTGTAGATAATAATGCATACTTGTCATAATCAATCTGGTCACAGATAGCAGTTCCTAATTGCCCGTTTGCACCGGCAATCCAGATTTTTGTTTTGTTCATATTGTTTCATCTCCTTAATAAAATAGAAAATATTATATATTACATAGAAAGTTGTTTCTATGTATACTGTTAAAAATAGGGTATCAAGAAAAAAACAGGCCCAATTTACAAAAATATGTAAAAAGGGACCGGCACCATTGACGATTTGTAAATTTAATCTTATGATATAAGTAATTATACATAAGGGATACAAAAATCTACAAAAATACTAAAAAACACTCAATGAAGTACTATAAAATATACAAAAGGAGAAGAAAATGGAAAGAAAGAAACGGATTCCGGATCTGTTTATATATAGTCTGGCAATTGGAATCGCTGGACAGCTTTACATCAGCCCCAATACATCTATGAATTTTTATCTTACGCTGGGAGTTAGTCTGTTGGGATTTTTCATGGTAACAAATCATAAAAATCCTCCTATGCTGCTTGCACTATGTGGTGGCATTTTTACGACAGCTTTTCGCGTTCTTCCTGTTTATGATCTGTCTTCGAAGGATACGTTGCAGATTGCATATTCTACCATGATCTATTATCTTGTCTACGGTAGCCTTTGCAGTATCCTATTCCAGGAAATCGGGGAATACAAAAAGGAAATAAAAATTCTTGTTGTCGGAATCATAGATTTTTTTAGTAATTGTGTGGAAGTCATGATTTTGAACGGAATCGATTCCATTTCTGTCCGGGTGTTATTGTTATGTGCGGTCATAAGAACCGGTACGATATGGGTTCTGGTCGTTTCTTATGAGCGAAGCCGGATGCTGATCATTCAAAATGAGCACGAAAAAAGATATGAACGGTTAAATGATTTTATTATTAATATTTATGCAGAAGTGTTTTATTTAAAAAAGTCCCAGAAAGATTTGGAAGAAGCTATGAAGCTTTCCCATAAGATCTATAATGAAAGCAAAAATCAGGATGCTCTGGATGTGGCGATTCAGATTCATGAAATCAAAAAAGACTATTATCGCCTCCTGGGCGGCTTGTCTCACATGATTCATCAGGTGGACGATTCAGAAATTATGGATATGCGACAAATCTTTTCTATTATGCAGAAAAGCATGGAACATCAGACAGAAAGTTTGGGAAAAGATATTTTGGTCGTATTCCGGCAAAAGACAGAAGGAAGTATGATTCAATATTATGATATTTTTGTAATACTGAATAATCTGATCATTAATGCCATTGATGCTAGTAAAAATGGTGATGAAATTTTGGTGACTTATGATAAAATAGATAAAAGCCACTTTTTTTCTGTGAAGGATTATGGGGTTGGTATGTCAGAAGGAATCAAAGAATGTATTTTTGATCCTGGATTTTCTACCAAATTTGATCCTCATACCGGTGATATTTCCAGTGGAATTGGATTGTGTCATGTAAAAGAGATAGTAGAAAAAAGGGGAGGAAGCATAGATGTGGAAAGCGAAGAAGGAAAAGGATCTAAATTTCTAATATGGATACCGATGAAAGAGGGAGAACGATGAACTTTATGATAATTGATGACGATAAAAGCGTCAGAATGATTTTGAGCCTTTTAATACAAAAACATAAATTAGGAACAGTTACTGCGCAGCTTGGAAGCGGGAATAATGCAGTAGAAGATATCTTGTTTTATCATCCAGATATTTTATTAGTTGATTTGCTGCTTCCTGGCAAAGAAGGAATTGAAATTGTACATGAAGCAGTAAATAAGGGATTTCAGGGAAAAATTGTTATGATTTCCTGTGTGGAAGATGAAGAGATGATTTCAAGAGCTTATGAATTTGGAGTAATGTTTTATATTAGTAAACCGATCAATGCCATTGAAACAGCTTCTGTACTTGGACATGTAAAGAAAATGATTGAATTAGAACGGTCAATTACAATGATTAAAAGTGTGATTTTTCAATGTGAAATGAGACAGGGAATGGATGACAAAAAAAGGATAGATATTGATGAGAAGATCGATACTGTCTTTACAGAAATAGGCATCATTGGTCTTTCGGGAACAGAAGAAATAAAAGAAGTGCTAAAAGAAGTTTATCAGACACAAAAATCGAATCGTATGCAAAAATACCGTTTGAAAGATATATATAAAGATGTTTGCAAGAGATTGTATGGAGAAGATCATCTGTCCATGAATCAGAAAAATATGGAGCAGAGAATTCGAAGGACGATTCAGAAAGCACTGAGTAATGTGGCGGAAATTGGTTGTGAAGATTATTATGATCCTATTTTTTCGAAATATTCGAACTGTCTGTTTGATTTTAAACAAGTACGCCAGGAAATGCAACATATTAAAGACACAAAAGCTTATGCGGGGAAAATTAATACAAAAAAATTTGTCGAGGGAATTTTATCAAAAATTTGACTTAAGTTTGCGATAGTGGTATTATAACAATAATTGTGTCAGGGATTTTCTTGAATAAAAAAGGAATTGAATCAGACAGTTCGCTTGTACCATCCTGTCTTAAAATAAAACTAGGACCATGATTTGAGATTATGATGAATTTAGGGACAGGCGTTAGTATGCCTGTTTCTTTTATTTATAAGGAGAAATGTTATATGTATATTTTAAAAACAGAGCATGATTTTGATGCGGCCCATTTTTTAAAAGGCTATCATGGAAAATGCAGCAATATTCATGGGCATCGCTGGAAAGTGGTAGTCAGTGCAGGGAATGAAAATTTAAAATCTGAAGGAAATACAAGAGGAATGGTAGTAGACTTTTCTGAATTGAAGTCAGATGTAAAAACTATGGTGGATCAATTTGATCATAAACTGATCATTGAAGAAGGAAGTTTAAAAGATAGTACTGTTCAAGCACTTTTGGAAGAAGGATTTGAAATGATTTCACTACCGATACGCCCAACAGCAGAAAATTTTGCAAAATATTTTTATGATTATATGAAAGAAAAAGGATATCAGGTCGTAAAAACGGTGGTATATGAAACACCGAATAATTGTGCAACATATCAGGAGTAACAGATGAGTAGATATCGAGTAGTGGAAAGTTTTTTAAGTATTAATGGAGAAGGAAAACGGGCGGGACAGCTGGCCTGCTTTATTCGCTTTGCTGGATGTAATTTAAATTGCAGCTATTGTGATACTGCATGGGCAAATAGACCGGATACAGAGTTTACCTGGATGACGAAAGAAGAAATTTATGATGTGATCTGTCGTTATGGAGCTGATAATGTAACCATAACGGGTGGGGAACCTTTACTGCAGCAGGGAATGAAAGAATTATTGCAATATTTGGCAAAAGATGAGAAGCTTACAATAGAAATTGAGACCAATGGCAGTGTTGACATATCTGCTTATTTGAAAATCAGTGATAGAGTTATAATGACCATGGATTATAAGCTTCCTGACAGCGGAATGGAAAAGAATATGTATCTTCCAAATTTAGAACAGCTGCGTGACGTGGATACAGTAAAATTTGTATCTGGAAGCAGAGAGGATCTAAAGAGGGCAGTACAGATTATGGAGCAATACAAATTACGCGGCAGATGTGCCTGTTATCTGAGTCCTGTATTTGGAAAAATAGAGCCGGATGAAATGGTAGAATTTATGAAAGAATATCAGTTGACTGGAGTGAATCTTCAGATACAGATGCACAAAGTGATATGGGATCCTGCAATGAAAGGAGTGTAAGAAAATGGCAATTGACAGAGAAGCAATTAAAGAACATGTTCGTGGTATTTTAGTTGCATTGGGCGATGATCCGGAAAGAGAGGGACTTAAGGAAACACCGGAAAGAGTGGCCAAAATGTACGAAGAAGTTTTCGAGGGAATGAATTATACAAACGATGAAATTGCGGAAATGTTTGGAAAGACCTTTGAAGAAGAAAATACAGTAAAAGGCAAAAATGATATCGTGATTATCAAAGATATTGAAGTATTTAGTTATTGCGAACATCATATGGCGTTGATGTATGATATGAAAGTGACAGTGGCCTATACTCCGGTCGATAAGGTAATCGGATTAAGCAAAGTGGCCAGAATTGCAGATATGGTAGCAAAACGCCTGCAGCTTCAGGAACGAATTGGAAGCGATATTGCTCAGATTATTTGCAAGGTCACAGGGTCAGAGGATGTAGCAGTTCTGATTGAAGGCAATCATAGCTGTATGACGGCAAGAGGTATTAAAAAACCAGGTGCAAAAACGATGACAGCAACATTTAGAGGCAGATTTGACACAGATTCAATGCTTCAGAATAAATTACTGATGATGTGCCGTTAGTGAGAAAGGAAGAGGAGAATGAGCAGACCAACAAAAGCAGTCGTTGTATTCAGCGGCGGTCAGGATAGTACCACATGCCTGTTCTGGGCAAGGAAAAAGTATGAGGAAGTTATCGCAGTTTCTTTTGATTATGGACAAAGACATGCAAAGGAATTAGAGTGTGCGAAAGCAATTTGTAAGAAACATGGAATTGAACATCATATTATGGATATGAGTCTTTTGGGACAATTGGCACCGAATTCACTTACCAGAGTAGATATGGAAGTGGATCATGATGCGCCAGAAGAAGGTACGCCAAATACTTTTGTGGATGGAAGAAATATGATCTTTTTAACTTTTGCAGCAGTATTTGCAAAACAGCGAGACATTCATGTGCTGGTTACCGGGGTTTCCCAAAGTGATTTCAGTGGATATCCAGATTGCAGAGATGTATTTATAAAATCCTTATCTGTGACCCTTACATTGGCTATGGATTATCAATTTGAAATCATTACACCATTGATGTGGATTGATAAAAAGGAAACCTGGCAGATGGCTGACAGGCTTGGAGTTTTTGATATTATTAAAAATGAAACTTTAACATGTTATAATGGCATAATTGGTGATGGGTGCGGGAATTGCCCATCATGCAAATTAAGAAAACGGGGATACGACCTGTTCATGAAAGAAAAAAATAAATTTTAGTATCTTTTGCTAAAATTGTGTCAAAAAGAGGCAAAATAAGCCTCTTTTTTCTTTGTTGGGAAATAATTGTCAGAAAATAAAGTTAATTAAATTAAGTTATTTAACTATCTGACAATTGGAAGAAAAAAACTATTTACAAACTAAAAAATGTGTAGTAAGATAGTGTTCGAGCAAAGAATTTGAAATATTTGAATGAAAGAATTGCAAAATATAATAAGAGAAGAGAAAGGAGCTTATATATGAATCAGAATAATCAGCCAATTGGTTTATATGATCCAAGTTTTGAACATGACAACTGTGGTATCGGTGCATGTGTAGACATCAAAGGAAGAAAAAGCCACGCGACTGTTCAAAATGCTCTTAAAATCGTAGAAACATTAGAACACAGAGCAGGAAAAGATGCAGCAGGAGAGACTGGTGACGGTGTAGGAATTATGCTGCAGATTTCACATAACTTTTTCAAGAAAGCCTGCAAACCTCTTGGAATTGAAATTGGAAATGAAAGAGAATATGGAGTTGGAATGTTCTTCTTCCCTCAGGATGAACTAAAATGCAAACAGTCTATGAAGATGTTTGAAATTATTGTTCAGAAAGAAGGCATGCAGTTTTTAGGTTGGAGAGATGTTCCAACTGATCCAGATGTGCTGGGAAAGAAAGCATTAGAATGTATGCCGAATATCAAACAGGCATTTGTGAAAAAACCTGCGGATGTAGAAAAGGGACTTCCTTTTGATCGTAAATTATATATTGTAAGAAAAGTCTTTGAACAGAGTAATGAAGATGTATATGTAGTATCTTTATCAAGCAGAACAATCGTGTACAAAGGAATGTTTCTGGTAGGACAGCTTCGTTTGTTTTTTAAAGATTTACATGATGAAAATTATGAATCTGCAATCGCAATGGTTCATTCCCGTTTTAGTACGAATACAACACCAAGCTGGGAAAAAGCCCATCCATATCGTTTTATGGTACATAATGGAGAAATCAATACCATTCGTGGGAATGCAGACAAGATGCATGCCAGAGAAGAAGTATTAGAATCAGAGGCGTTAAAAAATGACATGCATAAACTTCTTCCGGTTGTAGATCCGAATGGTTCTGATTCAGCAAGACTGGATAATACATTAGAATTTATGGTAATGAGTGGAATGGCACTTCCATTAGCCGTTATGATCACAATCCCTGAACCATGGGAAAATAACGACACCATGTCAGCAGAAAAGAGAGATTTTTATCAGTATTATGCTACCATGATGGAACCTTGGGATGGTCCTGCATCCATTCTTTTTACTGATGGTGATATTATGGGGGCTGTGCTTGATCGTAATGGTCTTCGTCCATCCCGTTATTACATTACAAATGATGATCAGTTGATCTTATCTTCTGAAATCGGAGTATTAGACATTGATCCAACGAATGTTAAAGTGAAAGATCGTCTTCGTCCAGGCCGTATGTTATTAGTAGATACGGTAAAGGGAGAAATGATTGATGATGATACATTAAAAGAAGAATATGCAAATCGTCAGCCTTACGGAGAATGGTTAGATTCTCAGATTGTTGAATTGCACGATCTGAAGATTCCAAATAAAAAAGTAGAATCCTATACATTAGAACATAGACAGAAATTATTAAAAGCGTTTGGTTATTCCTATGAAGATGTGAAAACATCTGTGCTTCCAATGGCAGAAACTGGAAGTGAATCAATCGCAGCTATGGGTACAGATTCTCCATTAGCAGTATTTTCCAAAATGCGTCAGCCATTATTCAACTATTTTAAACAGTTGTTCGCGCAGGTAACCAACCCACCAATTGATGCGATTCGTGAAGAAGTAGTTACTTCTACAACAGTATACATTGGAAGAGGTGGAAATGTCTTAGAGGAAGTTCCGGAAAATTGTAATGTATTAAAAGTACGCAATCCAATTTTGACGAACACAGATATGCTTAAAATTAAAAATATCAAGCATACAGGATTTAAAGTTGCAGAAATTCCAATTACTTTTTATAAAAATACATCTATGGAAAAAGCGATTGATCACTTGTTTATCGAAGCAGATCGTGCCTACCGTGATGGAGCGAACATTGTAATCTTAACAGACAGAGATGTAGATGAATATCATATGGCAATTCCATGTTTGTTAGCAGTTTCTGCATTGCATCAGTATTTAATCCGTACGAAAAAATCTACTTCTATGGCAATTATCCTGGAATCTGGACAGCCAAGAGAAGTACATCACTTTGCAACTTTATTGGGATATGGTGCAGTTGCAATCAACCCATACCTTGCACAGTTGACTATCCAGGATTTAATTGACGAGGGTATGTTAGAAAAAGACTATTATGCAGCAGTAGATGATTATAATAATGCGATTATCCATGGTATCGTAAAAATTGCTTCCAAGATGGGTATTTCCACGATTCAGTCTTATCAGGGATCACAAATTTTTGAAGCAATTGGTATTAGTAAAGAAGTTATTGATAAATATTTTACAAATACAGTCAGCCGAATTGGTGGTATTACATTAGATGATATTTATGATGATGTCAATGCAAGACATACAGCAGCATTTGATCCGCTTGGATTAGAAAACGATATTTCTTTAGACAGTACAGGTTCTCATAAAGTAAGAAGTGGTAAGGAACAGCATTTATACAATCCAAAAACCATTCATACATTGCAGTTAGCAACACGTACTGGAAATTATGATTTATTTAAACAATATACAAAAATGGTGGATGAAGAATTAGAACCAGGTAATATCCGCGGAATGATGAAATTCAAATATCCTAAAAAAGGAATTCCTCTTTCTCAGGTGGAAAGTGTAGAATCTATCGTAAAACGTTTTAAAACAGGAGCGATGTCCTATGGTTCTATTTCCGGAGAAGCTCACGAAGCTTTGGCGATTGCCATGAACCGGCTGGGTGGAAAATCAAACAGCGGGGAAGGCGGAGAACGTCCAGAACGTCTGAGTGTAGGTCCGGATGGGTTAAACCGTTGTTCAGCCATCAAACAGGTAGCATCTGGCCGTTTTGGTGTAACAAGTGAATACCTGGTAAGTGCGCAGGAAATTCAGATTAAGATGGCACAGGGAGCAAAACCAGGAGAAGGCGGACACCTTCCAGGAGGAAAAGTATATCCTTGGATTGCGAAAACAAGACATTCTACACCTGGTGTAAGTTTGATTTCCCCACCACCACACCATGATATTTATTCAATCGAAGATTTAGCACAGTTGATTTATGATTGTAAAAATGCCAATAAAGATGCAAGAATTTCTGTAAAATTAGTATCTGAAGCAGGTGTTGGTACTGTCGCAGCTGGTGTAGCAAAAGCTGGAGCACAGGTGATCTTAATTTCCGGTTATGATGGTGGTACTGGAGCTGCACCAAGAAGTTCTATTTATAATGCTGGACTTCCATGGGAATTAGGACTTGCAGAAACTCATCAGACATTGATTCGTAATGATCTTCGTAATAAAGTTATCATCGAAACAGATGGTAAATTAATGAGTGGACGTGATGTAGCCATTGCATGTATGCTCGGAGCAGAAGAATTTGGATTTGCAACTGCACCACTGGTAACATTGGGATGTGTAATGATGAGAGTCTGCAACTTAGATACCTGCCCAGTTGGAGTTGCGACCCAAAATCCTGAACTTAGAAAACGTTTTATGGGTAAACCAGAATATGTAGAAAACTTCATGAGATTTATTGCTCAGGAACTTAGAGAATATATGGCAGCGTTTGGAGTAAGAACAGTCGATGAATTAGTCGGAAGAACAGATTTCTTAGAACCAAATGAAGAAGCAGAACGTAAAAATATTGATTTAACAAATATTTTAACAAACCCATTTAATAAGAAAGAAAAAATTCAGTACAATAAGAAAAATGTATATGATTTTGAACTGGAAAAGACAAAAGATGAAAAAATTCTTTTAAAACAGTTAAAATCAGCATTGGATGCAAAACAAAAGCGCAGCATTGCAGTCGATGTAACCAATATTGACCGTGCATTTGGTACAATTTTTGGTGCTGAAATTACAAAACGTTATAAAAATACATTGGAAGATGATACCTATACAGTTATCTGTAATGGTGCTGGTGGACAAAGTTTTGGTGCATTTATTCCGAAAGGACTGACATTGGAACTAGTCGGTGACAGTAACGATTACTTCGGAAAAGGACTTTCAGGTGGTAAGCTGATTGTATATCCTCCAAAAGGATCTACATTTAAAGCAGATGAAAACATTATCATTGGTAACGTAGCTTTATATGGAGCTACCAGCGGGCAGGCATACATCAACGGTGTTGCCGGAGAACGGTTCTGTGTACGTAACTCAGGAGCAACGGCAGTTGTAGAAGGTGTTGGTGACCACGGATGTGAATACATGACAGGAGGTCGTGCGGTTATCCTTGGGGAAACCGGTAAAAACTTCGCAGCTGGTATGAGCGGTGGTATTGCTTATGTATTAGATGAAAATAACTGTTTATACAAACGTGTGAACAAAGCGTTAGTAGGAATTGAACCTCTTTCTAATAAATATGATGTTCTGGAGCTGATTGGCATGATCAAAGACCATGTTGCTTATACAAATTCTGAAAAAGGTAAGATGATCTTGGATAATATTGAAGAATATTTACCAAAATTCAAAAAGGTTATGCCACATGATTACAAACGCATGTTAAATGCAATTGTTCAGATGGAAGAACGTGGGCTTAACAGTGAACAGGCTAAGATTGAAGCGTTCTATCAGAATAAAAAGAAATAATTAGGAGGAGAGAACAATGGGAAAACCAACTGGATTTTTAGATTATGAACAAAAATTAGCAGCAGCAATTGAACCAAAAGAAAGAATTAAAAATTTTAATGAATTCCATACTCCTCTTAGTGAAAAGGAACAGAGAAAACAAGGTGGAAGATGTATGGAATGTGGAGTTCCATTTTGCCAGGCCGGTATGATGATTGCCGGCATGGCATCTGGATGTCCATTGAATAACTTAGTACCAGAATGGAATGATTTAGTATATCGAGGTAACTGGGAATCTGCTTATTATCGTTTGAAAAAGACAAATCCATTTCCAGAATTCACAGGGAGAGTATGCCCGGGACTTTGCATGGCAGCATGTACTTGCAATATCCATGGTGATGCTGTAGCATCAAAAGAAAATGAATTAGCGATTATCGAACGTGCATATGCGACAGGACTTGCAAAAGCAAATCCTCCCAAAAATCGTACAGGCAAAAAAATAGCGGTTGTTGGTTCTGGTCCGGCAGGTCTGTCTGCGGCAAATTCTTTAAATAAAAGAGGACATGAGGTAACTGTTTTTGAAAGAAGTGACCGTGTAGGCGGACTTTTGATGTATGGAATTCCAAATATGAAATTGGAAAAACAGTACATTGATCGTAAAGTTGCAATCATGAAAGAAGAAGGAATTGTATTTAAAACGGGTGTCAATGTTGGAGTTGATGTAAAGGCAAAACAACTGTTAAAAGACTTTGATGCAGTCGTTCTTGCATGTGGTGCATCAAATCCCCGTGACATTAAAGTTCCAGGAAGAGATGCAAAAGGCATCTATTTTGCGGTAGACTTTTTAACAAAGAATACAAAAAGTTTGTTAGATTCTAATTTAACAGATGGAAAAAATATTTCCGCAAAAGGAAAACGTGTTATGATCATCGGTGGCGGAGATACAGGAAATGACTGTGTTGGTACTTCTGTTCGTCATGGAGCAAAAAGTGTAATGCAATTAGAAATGATGCCAAAACTACCAGATGAACGTGCAGAAGATAATCCATGGCCACAGTGGCCAAAAGTCTGCAAGACAGATTATGGTCAGGAAGAAGCCATTGCAGTATATGGTCACGATCCTCGTGTATATACGACTACGGTAAAAGAATTCATCAAAAATGACAAAGGAGAAGTCTGCAAAGCTGTATTAGTAAAACTAGAAAGCAAAAAAGATGAAAAGACCGGACGAATGATGATGGTAAATATTCCAGGAAGTGAATATGAAGTAGAAGTGGATCTGGTATTAATTGCAGCAGGATTCTTAGGAAGTGAAGATTATGTAACAAAAGAATTTAAAGTTGCAGTAAATGAACGCACAAATGTAAAAACTGAAGTAGGAAAATATAAAACCAATGTAGATAAAGTATTTACTGCTGGTGATATGCATAGAGGTCAATCATTGGTTGTATGGGCAATCAGAGAAGGTCGTGATGTAGCCAGAGATGTGGACTTAGAATTGATGGGATATACCAATCTATAATCATTGATACCATTGAAGAATAGAAATACTCTTATTAGATAAAAATAATTGTCTAATAGGGGTATTTTCCTTGTAATTGGACAATTGCGCTGTCTTTTGGTATGATTTATTAAAAAGAGTAAATCAGAGAGAAGGAGAAAATCATGGATCCTTTAGGACATTTTAAAACAATTACGTATCATAAATATATGGTTGCCAGGATGTGCTTTCGGGTTGGACTTTATAAACAGGGGCTTTTGCATGACATGTCAAAATATATGCCTTCGGAATTTCTGACTGGTGCCCGCTATTATGCTGGTGATCGAAGCCCAAATTCTGTTGAAAGAGAAAAAACAGGTATTTCCAAAGCATGGCTTCATCATAAAGGACGCAACAAACATCATTTTGAATATTGGTTAGATTATAGTATGGATCGTTCGGAAAACCATTTGATCGGAATGAAGATTCCTAAAAAATATATGGTAGAAATGTTTATTGACAGGGTCTGTGCGGGAAAAGTTTATAACGGCAAAAAATTTCGAAATGAAAGCGTGTATGAATACTATAAAAAAGGAATCGGGTGTCATCTGCTGCATCCGGAATCCAGAAAATATCTGGAGAGGATGATGAAAATGTATGCGGAGAAAGGTGAAGCTTATACGATACGGTATATCAGAAAAGACTTAAAGGAAAATATTAGTCAGTATGATTAGCTTGCATTCTGCATATCCTTTTAGTATAATAGGTGTAAAGAAAAAACATAACTTCCTGGGGTGTTCGACAGCCTGCGTATTTTGAACCTACATTTACGTGAAACGGGATTTCTATATTCTTGATGGAATGTCAGGCCTCCGTTTGCAGTGGAAGGCAAGAAATCAAGTGCGATTGCCCACCTAGCTTTGGCTAGGCGTCAAAATCGTGGGAACGGCATTTTGGGAAGTTATACATAAGAGAAAGTTACAAAAGATACCATGGGCTGTGCGTTATGCACAGCCTTTTTGTATGGAAAAAATACATATCCTCATCTTGTGTCTCATAGAATAATACGGGAGGCAGTTATGGGAGAAAAATTATTGATAGGCATGTTAGTAATCAGTACGCTTACAGGGATTTTTGCAGGACCATTTTTATGGAGGAAAACAACAAATCCGCAAAAACAGGTGCAAAATGAGAAACAGATGGAAAAAGTGACTCAGAAGGAAGAAAAACAAGAAGAGAGAACTGATTTTTCAGAGATCCGGGTTTTAATTAGTGGACAAACACTGGGAAAATATATACATAAATATCTTACAATCACTTCTTCAGAACCTTATTATGTGAATATCAATGGAAAAATAAAAAAGAAAAAAGCGTTAGAAAAAACAAAATTAGTATTTAATAGGAAAAAAACTGGACAAACGGTCGTGTTTTCTGGAACAGGAAAATTAAAAATATTGTCATTTAAAAGGGCTTATGGATATCCTTCTTATAGAGGAAGGTTGGAAGTACAATATAGGAAAAGTGGGATGACTCTGGTAAATCAATTGCTTTTGGAAGAATATCTCTATGCAGTTCTTCCCAGCGAAATGCCGGTATCCTATGGATTGGAGGCACTAAAAGTACAGGCGGTCTGTGCCCGGAGCTTTGCTGTGAAGCAAATGAAGGGTGAAAAATTTGCTTCATATGATGCAGATGTGGATGACAGCGTATCGAGTCAGGTCTATAATAACTCCGAAGAGTGCAAAGAAAGTATTCAGGCAGTGATCGATACGGCAGGGCAAGTGATGACATATAAAGGGAAAACGATACTGACGTACTTTTTTTCTACTTCCTGGGGACATACAGCCGATAGTAGTGATGTGTGGATCAAGGATGAAGCATCACCTGTATATTTAACAGGAAGGCTGCAAAATGAGTCAGAAAAAATACTGAATTTATCGACGGATGAAAAGCTGGAACAGTTTTTAAAGAGTGATCTTATTACATATGACAGTAGTTTTCCATGGTATCGCTGGAAAGTCACAATTTCGTTTAAAGATCTTAATGCTGGAAGCATTGGACAGGTTCAAAATGTCCAGGTAGTGAAACGTGGAAAAAGTGGAGTGGCCAAAAAAATTCGAATAACCGGAAGCCGGGGTGTGAAGGAAATTTGGGGAGAATATGAAATACGAAGCTTCCTTTCTCCCCGAAATTCTAAGATTATCAGGAAAGATGGCTCTATTGTAAAACATGTAGCATTATTGCCAAGTGGATGTTTCCTTATAAAAAAACAGAAAAATGGGATAGAAATCACTGGCGGAGGCTATGGACACGGAGTGGGAATGTCACAGAATGGGGTAAAATATATGACAGAAGCAGGAAAAACTTATGAAGAGGTTTTAAAACATTATTATCCTCAGGCACAGCTGAAAACCCTTTGGGAAAATCGGAAAGAATAGAATAAATCAAAAAAGCTCCTAGTAAAATAGTAGAAAGATATTCCTAGGAGTTTTTTATGAAAAGAGTGGTTTCCTTCTTATTGTGCTTTTTAATAGCTTTTTCTTATCAGGTTCCGGTATCGGCTGAGGAAAAATTAGAATTGACAGCAAAATCAGCTATTGTTATGGAAGCGAGCACGGGCAGAATTATTTATGAAGACAATAGTACGCAGGCATTGCCTCCGGCAAGTGTAACAAAAGTCATGACCCTGCTTTTGATTTTTGAGGCAATTCATCAGGGGAAGATAAATTTACAGGATGAGGTGACAGTCAGTGAGCATGCAGCATCCATGGGAGGTTCGCAAGTATTTTTAGAGGCAGGAGAAGTACAAACGGTAGAAGTAATGATAAAATCAATTGCTGTAGCCAGTGGAAATGATGCATCTGTTGCTATGGCGGAACATATCGCAGGAAGCGAAAGTGCTTTTGTAACGCAGATGAATCAAAAAGCCAAAGAACTGGGGATGAAACAGACAGCTTTTAAAAATTGCTGCGGGCTGGATGTTGACGATCATGTGACATCAGCAAAAGACATTGCTCTGATGTCCCGGGAATTAATTACGAAATATCCAGAAGTTTTAAAATATTCTTCGATTTGGATGGATGAATTTACGCACAAAACGAAGAAAGGAGAATCTGTATTCGGACTGAGTAATACAAATAAATTGTTAAAGCAATATCAGGGATGTACTGGACTGAAAACAGGAAGTACCAGTCAGGCGAAGTTTTGTCTGAGTGCCACAGCTGAAAGAAATGGGATTTCCCTAATTGCAGTTGTTATGGCATCTAATAGTTCGAAAGAAAGAGTAAAGGACGCTTCTACCCTTTTGGATTATGGATTTGCCAACTGTAAGAAATATACAGCACCAAGTCTGGATAAAAAACTAAAACCGGTACCTGTTACAAAAGGAGAACAGGAAGAAGCTCAAATCATGTGTGAGAAATCATTTGAAACGGTATTAGTTAATGGAGAATCGGAAGATGGAATTACTTATAATATTCAGAGGAAAAAGAATTTAAAAGCACCGTTAAAAAAAGGGGATACTGCAGGATGGGTGACTTATTATCAAAAAGGATCTTATATTGGTAAAGTAAAACTTGTGGTAAAAAAAAATATAAAAGAAATGACGCTTGAGAAAAGTATGGAGAGGATTTTGAAGCAATTTTTTTCTTCATGATCCTATTATAAAAAGGGAAAGGGGACAGAGAAATGATAACTGCTGTTCCCTTTTTAGAGAAGAAAAGTAAAATAATAGTTGGAAATGAGAATAATATTGATATACTATTGGTATACGGTTATTTTAGTACAGAGGGAAGAAAAGGAGATGTAAGGATGAATGTAGTAATATTGGAACCATTGGGAGTGGAAAAAGAGAAGCTTCTTAAGAAGGGAAAAGAAGTTTTGGGAGATTCTGTGGATCTTATTTATTATGATACACGGACAGAAGATGCAAAAGAACTGATTCAAAGAAGCAAGGATGCAGATGTAGTTGTATTATCAAATTTTCCATATCCCAAAGAAGTTATGGAACAATGCAATCATTTAAAAATGGTCTGTGTAGCATTTACTGGTGTGGATCATGTGGATGTGGCATACTGTAAAGAACGAGGAATTATGGTATGTAATTGTGCAGGTTATTCCACGGTAGCGGTTGCAGATTTAGTATTTGGTTTTGCCATCGATTTAATGAGAAATATCCTTCCTTGTAATGAAGTTATAAGAGCACGGGGGACAAAAGATGGTCTTGTTGGATGTGAGCTGGCAGGTAAAAAATTTGGAGTTATTGGAACAGGTGCCATCGGTATGAGAACGGCTAAAATTGCGGATGCTTTTGGCTGTGAAGTATATGGATATAGCCGTACTGTAAAAGATGTAGATTATATTACATATGTAGACCTAAAAGAATTGTTATCAATCTGTGATATTGTCTCCGTACATGTTCCATTGAATGAAGAAACAAAAGGAATGATTGGTGCGGAAGAATTCTCGCATATGAAGAAAGGAAGTATTTTTATTAATACATCCAGGGGACCGGTGATTGATAGTCAGGCACTTGCCGATGCGTTATATGCAGGCAAAATTGCCGGAGCAGGTATTGATGTATTTGAAATGGAACCTCCAGTACCAGGCAATCATCCACTTCTACAGGCACCAAATGTAATTGCAACACCTCATGTTGCATTTGCGACAAAAGAAGCGTTTGAAAAACGTTCGGTCATTGTATTTGATAATATTAAAAAATGGATGGATGGAGATCCGCAGAATATAATATAGGATTCAATATGAAAAAGAGATGAATATAAAAGAGGCAGAAATGAAACATAAATTCGTTCTGTCTCTTTCTTGATATTTCGTTACAGATATGTTAGCATTGGGCCATTATTGACAATATATTGACTATCCTTGTTTTTTTAAGTAATTTTTAGTAAAATAAACTAAATAGAATTTAGGACACAAAAAAAACCAGAAATTCGTATAATTATAAGAAGAGCAAGGGCATAAATTATGGGAATAAACGTAAAACTTAGTGCATTTGAAGGTCCGTTGGATCTGCTGCTGCATTTGATCGAGAAGAATAAGGTGAATATCTATGATATTCCCATTGCGGTGGTTACGGAACAATATTTAGAATACATAGAAGAGATGCAAAAGGCTGACATGGACATTATGAGTGAGTTTTTAGTTATGGCTGCAACCCTTCTTAAAATTAAATCTCAGATGCTTCTTCCAAAAGAAATCAATGAAGAAGGAGAAGGAGAAGATCCAAGAGCGGAACTGGTACAACGTCTGATTGAATATAAGGTATATAAATATGCATCGGATGAATTAAAAGATTTAGAAATCGAAGCCAATAAGTGTCTGTATAAGATGCCGACATTGCCGGGAGAGGTCTTAGAATACCGGGAGCCCATAGATCCAGAAGCAATCATCCGCGATCAGGGCGTGACACTTCTGCAACTAAAAGAAGTATTTGAATTCGTTATGCGCAGAAGAACAGACAAATTAGATCCAATACGGAGTCAGTTTGGAGAGATTAAGCAGGACGAAGTTAAAATTGAAGATAAAATAACTTATATAAAGAAAAAAGTAGAAAATCATAAAAAGATGAGTTTTTCAAAGCTTTTAGAAAGACAGGCAACAAAGGAAGAGATTATTGTTACATTTCTTGCCTTGTTAGAATTAATGAAGATTGGAGAAATCCATGTCTTTCAAGAAGATATTGGAAGTGAGATCCTGTTATGCTGTATGGGGAATAAAAAAGAGTAGGAAGAATTTTGGAGTAGTTTTATATGTTGCGAAGAAAAGGAATGATTGAAGGAATCCTATTTTCCATGGGCGGTTCTGTAAAGAAAAAACAGCTGATGGACGTATTGGATTTAAATGATAGAATGTTATCAGAATTGCTGACACAGATGAAGGAAGATTACAAGAAAGAAGAACGGGGAATTCAGTTAATTGAACTGGAAGATTCCTGTCAACTATGTACAAAGCCTGAATATCACGATGCACTGATTAAAGTTGTCAAACAGCCAAAAAAATATAAACTTACGGATGTAATGATGGAAACTTTATCGATTATTGCTTATAAGCAGCCGGTTACAAAACAGGAAATTGAAGCAATTCGCGGAGTCAAATGCGATCATGCCATCAACCGCCTGATGGAATATAATCTAGTCTGTGAAGCAGGAAGATTAGATGCGGTCGGCCGGCCGATCTTATTAAAGACAACAGAAGATTTTTTAAGATGTTTTGGTGTAGAACACATCGATGAATTGCCAATAGTGGACCCGTCCATCATTGAGGACTTTAGACAGGAAGCACAGGAAGAAATGAATTATCCTCTGAGTCCGGAAGAGGAATTAATAGGCCAGATACCATCTTTGGACGGCATAAATGAATGATGATAACAGAAAAGTTGGAGGGATAAAATATGAAAAAAATTACGGGGAATCAATTACTGGTAAAGGCGCTTGTGGAAGAAAAAGTAGATACACTTTTTGCTTATCCAGGCGGTTATGCCATTGATATTTTTGATGCACTTTACAAAATGGATCATGATATCGAAATTGTCCTTCCGCGTCATGAACAGGGATTAATTCATGAGGCAGATGGGTATGCCCGTTCCACTGGAAAAGTGGGAGTTTGTTTAGTGACCAGCGGACCAGGTGCCACAAATCTGGTAACAGGAATTGCAACAGCCAATTATGATAGTGTTCCTTTGGTATGCTTTACGGGACAGGTATCTCTTCCGTTGATTGGAAATGATGCCTTTCAGGAAGTAGATATCGTAGGATGTACAAGAAATATTGCTAAATTTGTAATTACTGTACGGAAGCGTGAAGATCTGGGACGAATTATAAAAGAAGCTTTTTACATTGCCAGAACCGGGAAACCGGGTGTCGTGCTGGTAGATCTTCCAAAAGATGTAATGGCGCAGCTGGGTGATCCGGTATATCCAGAAGAGGTTAATATCCGGGGATACAAACCACAGAAGAAAGTACATATTGGACAACTTCATCGGGCGATTGAAATGCTTTACAAAGCGAAAAAGCCATTATTCTTAATCGGGGGAGGTGCAAAGATTGCCAACGCCCATATGGAAATGAGAGAGTTGGCTGAGATTACAGGAGTTCCAGTTGTATCGACAATTATGGGAATGGGTGTTATGCCTACAGATCATCCGCTGTTTATTGGAAATGCGGGAATGCATGGACGTTATGCAGCGAACATGGCAATTTCAGAATGTGATCTGTTATTTTCCATTGGGACACGTTTTAGTGATCGTATTACTGGACATCTTGGAAAATTTGCACCAAATGCAAAAATCATTCATATTGATATTGATACTGCGGCAATTTCAAAGAATGTAACGGTAGATGTTCCGCTGGTAGCAGATGCCAAAGACGCATTAGAAGTGCTGGTCGATATTGCAAAAAACCAGCATGAAGTAGAGAGTGCAGCTG
This sequence comes from Lachnospiraceae bacterium, assembly GCA_036311565.1. Taxonomy (GTDB): domain Bacteria; phylum Bacillota; class Clostridia; order Lachnospirales; family Lachnospiraceae; genus Fimousia. Next base: position 22,530 of record JAXJPR010000020.1, on the reverse strand, counting down.
AATTTCTAAAAGAAATCAAACAATGGGATGCTGAGCATCCACTGGAGATGGAATCAAAGGGAATTGGAGTAAATCCTCAGACGGTAATAGAAACTGCAAATGTCCTTCTTCCAGATGCTATTATTGTTACAGATGTGGGACAGCATCAAATGTGGGCAACACAGTTTACAGAAATGACTCATCCGGACCGACAGTTAATTACATCTGGAGGACTGGGAACTATGGGATTTGGATTTCCGGCATCCATTGGAGCAGCAATGTCACACAGAAATCAGAAAGTAATCTGTTATTCTGGCGACGGAGGGGCCCAGATGAATATTCAGGAAATGGCTACAGCAGTACAGCAGGAATGTCCAATTATTTTCTGTATTTTTAATAACGGATATCTTGGAATGGTACGCCAGATGCAGGATTTGTTTTATGGAAAACGTTATGCAAGCACCTGTCTTTGTAAACGTCGTTCCTGTGAATATACCTGCAAAGGACCAAGCGAAGAATGTCCGCCATACACACCGGACTTTGTAAAATTAGCAGAAAGCTATGGCGCAAAAGGGATCCGGGTAGAAAAAGAAGAAGATATCAAACCGGCATTTGAAGTGGCAATGCAAGAAACAAAATTACCAACCATTATTGAATTTATGGTCGATGCTGATCATCTGGTACTTCCAATGGTACAGGGAGGAAAAGCATTAGATGAAATGATCTTAGAAGGATAGGAGGATACAAACATGGGAGAAATGAAAAAAAGATGGATTTCTTTATATGTGGAAAACCGGGTAGGTGTTTTGGCCCGGATTGCAGGTCTCTTTTCTGGAAAATCATACAATCTAAAGAGTCTGACCGTAGGAACAACAGAAGATGAAACAGTTTCCAGAATGACCATCGCAGTAACCAGTGATGATGCTACTTTTGAGCAGATAAAAAAACAGTTGAACCGAAGTGTGGAAGTAATTAAAGTAATGGATTACACAGCGGTTCCGATCCGCATGAAAGAAGTACTTTTCATCAAAGTAAAAGGCTGTACGCCGCAGGAAAAAAATGATATTTTCCAAATGTCAGAAGTATTTCGTTTTCGTGTTGTAGATTATGGAAAAGATAATTTATTAATTGAATCACTTCACACAGAAGGAAAAAATGACAATATTATCAATTTCTTTAATGACAAGTTCAGCGGACGAATTGAAGTAGTTCGTGGCGGTGGTGTTGCCATTGAATCAATTTCTATTGTAGAGAGATAGCAGGAGACTATGTTTTTTGGTCAATTTGTCTATTGTATTTGTTATTTTGTTCACAAAAAGTGCTGTGAATAGAACAAAAGTAAAATTTTTTAGAAAATATAAGAACAAAGAAAAATGATAAAATCTATGAAAACAACAGATTTTATCAAAAAAAAATATCAAAGTTTTTTTGTATTGCAAAAAATACAATTGAAATTTTTGTTGAAAATTCATAGAAAATAGCAGGTACAAGCGTTTTTTTTGAATGAAAAATTCATAGGAAAAAAGATATTGTGAAAAAAATAGCATTGAAAATAGAAGAAGATTGTGATAATATTAACACTAGCAATGGGTAATGAAACCCGAAAAAATTAGTCAAGGTTTATTATGGAGGTAACAGATTATGGCAAAAAAAGTTGTAATTGCAGGTGCATGTCGTACAGCAGTAGGTAAAATGGGCGGAGCGTTAAGCACAGTACCAGCTGCAGAATTAGGATCAATCGTTATTAAAGAAGCTTTAAACAGAGCAGGTGTTCCAGCAGATCAGGTCGACGAAGTTGTTATGGGTTGTGTAATCCAGGCTGGATTAGGACAGAACGTAGCTCGTCAGGCATCCGTTAAAGCTGGTATTCCTATCGAAGTTCCTGCATTCACAGTTAACGTAGTTTGCGGTTCTGGATTAAAGAGTGTTAATACAGCTGCTCAGATGATTCAGGCTGGAGATGCTGACATCGTTGTTGCAGGTGGTATGGAAAATATGTCTATGGCTCCATATGTATTAGACAAAGCTCGTTTTGGATACAGAATGGGTAATGCAGTAATGAAAGATGCCATGGTTAATGATGCATTATGGTGTGCATTCAATGATTACCACATGGGTATCACAGCTGAAAACATCTGTGAACAGTGGGGATTAACAAGAGAAGAATTAGATGAATTTGCTGCAGTAAGTCAGCAAAAAGCAGTAGCTGCTCAGGAAGCTGGTAAATTTGATAAAGAAATCGTTCCTGTAGAAGTAAAAACAAGAAAAGGTACTGTAGTAGTATCAAAAGACGAAGGACCACGTGCTGGAACAACAGCTGAAGGAATCAGCAAATTACGTCCAGCATTCAAGAAAGATGGTATTGTAACAGCTGCTAACTCTTCAGGAATCAACGATGGTGCAGCAGCAGTTGTAGTTATGAGCGAAGAAAAAGCAAAAGAATTAGGCGTAACACCTATGGCAACATTTGTATCAGGTGCTTTAGCTGGTTGTGAACCAAGCATCATGGGTATTGGACCAGTACCAGCTACAAAGAAAGCTATGGAAAAAGCTGGTATGACAATCGAAGATTTTGATATCATTGAAGCAAACGAAGCTTTCGCAGCACAGTCTGTTGCAGTAGGAAAAGAATTAGGATTCGATTTAGCTAAATTAAATCCAAATGGTGGAGCAATCGCTATCGGACATCCTGTAGGAGCTTCTGGTTGCCGTATCTTAGTTACACTTTTACATGAAATGGAAGCTGCAGATGCAAAAACTGGTTTAGCTACATTATGTATCGGTGGCGGAATGGGTTGTGCAACTATCGTTAAGAGAGACTAATTGTTCATTACAAGATTTACAGAAAGGGGAATCTGCCAATGGGATTTGTTACATATGAACAGGAAGGTTTTGTAGGAGTAATTACAATCAACCGTCCAAAAGCATTAAATGCATTAAATAGTGAAGTATTAAAAGATTTAGAAGCAGTTATTGATGCTGTAGATTTAGATGCTACTAGAGCACTGATTTTAACTGGTGCAGGAGAAAAATCTTTCGTAGCTGGTGCTGATATCGGAGAAATGAGCACATTAACAAAAGCTGAAGGAGAAGCATTCGGTAAAGTTGGTAATGACGTATTCCGTAAGATTGAAACTCTTCCAATCCCTGTGATCGCTGCAGTGAACGGATTTGCTTTAGGCGGCGGATGCGAAATTGCTATGAGCTGTGATATCAGAATTTGTTCAGATAATGCAGTCTTTGGACAACCAGAAGTTGGACTTGGAATTACACCAGGTTTCGGCGGAACACAAAGATTAGCACGTATCGTTGGAGTTGGTAAAGCAAAAGAAATGATTTACACAGCATTCAACATTAAAGCAGATGAAGCTTATAGAATCGGTTTAGTTAACGCTGTTTATACTCAGGAAGAATTACTTCCAGCAGCTAAGAAAATGGCAGCTAAAATTTCTAAAAATGCACCTATCGCTGTTCGCGCTTGTAAAAAAGCAATCAACGATGGTTTAGATGTAGGAATGGACGAAGCAATCGTAATTGAAGAAAAATTGTTCGGAAGCTGCTTTGAAACAGAAGACCAGGTAGCTGGTATGACAGCATTCTTAAATAAAACAAAAGTAGACGGATTCAAAAATAAATAATTTATAATGATTATTCATTCGGAACCTCCTGATACCAGATATCAGGAGGAACTGGATGAACACACAAATATATTTTTCTAGGAGGAACTAAAATGAAAGTAGGAGTTATCGGCGCAGGTACAATGGGCAGCGGTATCGCTCAGGCATTTGCACAGACAGAAGGTTATGAAGTATGTCTTTGTGACATCAATGATGAATTTGCTGCAAACGGTAAAAATAAAATCGCAAAAGGATTTGAAAAACGTGTAGCAAAAGGAAAAATGGATGCTGAAAAAGCAGAAGCAATCCTTGCAAAAATCGTAACAGGTACAAAAGAAATCTGTGGAGATTGTGACTTAGTTGTTGAAGCAGCAATCGAAAACATGGAAATTAAAAAACAGACATTCAAAGAATTACAGGATATCTGTAAACCAGAATGTATTTTTGCAACAAATACATCTTCTTTATCTATCACAGAAATCGGTGCAGGTCTTGACCGCCCTATGATTGGTATGCATTTCTTTAACCCAGCTCCAGTTATGAAGCTTGTTGAAGTTATCGCTGGTATCAACACTCCTGTAGAAGTAGTTGATAAAATCAAAGCTATCTCTGAAGAAATCGGAAAAGTTCCAGTACAGGTTGAAGAAGCTGCTGGATTCGTAGTAAACAGAATCTTAATTCCTATGGTTAATGAAGCAGTTGGTATCCTTGCTGACGGAGTTGCATCTGTTGAAGGTATCGATACAGCTATGAAATTAGGTGCAAATCATCCAATGGGACCTTTAGCTTTAGGTGATTTAATTGGTTTAGACGTTTGCTTAGCAATCATGGAAGTATTATACAATGAAACAGGTGATTCTAAATATCGTCCTCATCCATTATTAAGAAAAATGGTACGTGGTGGTAAATTAGGTCGTAAAACAGGTATCGGCTTCTACGATTATAGCAAATAATATAATTGCTTAAGTGCGATTAATATATCTTTCGAACTTAATCCGCGAAAGAAGTATAAAATTTTATGGAGGAATAAAAGATGGATTTCACATTAAGTAAGAAACATGAAATGGCAAGATCTTTATTTAAAGAATTTGCTGAAAATGAAGTAAAGCCTCTTGCACAGGAAACAGACGAAAATGAACAGTTCCCAGAAGAAACAGTTAAAAAGATGGCAAAATGCGGCTTCATGGGCATTCCAGTTCCAAAAGAATATGGCGGACAGGGATGTGATCCTTTAACATACACAATGTGTGTAGAAGAATTATCAAAAGTTTGTGGTACTACAGGTGTAGTTGTATCTGCTCATACATCTTTATGTATTGACCCAATCCAGACATATGGTACAGAAGCTCAGAAACAGAAATATCTTCCAGATTTAGCTTCAGGTAGAAAATTAGGTGCTTTTGGTTTAACAGAACCAGGTGCTGGTACAGATGCTCAGGGACAGCAGACAAAAGCAGTTTTAGATGGTGACGAATGGGTTATCAACGGATCAAAATGCTTCATCACAAACGGTAAATATGCTGATGTATATATTGTTATCGCTGTAACAGGTGTCGTTGAAAAACGCGGTAGAAAAATGAAAGAAATTTCTGCATTTATCGTTGAAAAAGGAACTCCAGGATTCACATTCGGAACAAAAGAAAAGAAAATGGGTATCCGTGGATCTGCTACATATGAATTAATCTTCGAAGATTGCCGTATCCCTAAAGAAAACTTATTAGGAAAACAGGGTAAAGGTTTCGGAATTGCTATGCATACATTAGACGGTGGACGTATTGGTATCGCTGCTCAGGCTCTTGGTTTAGCTGAAGGTGCTTTAGAAGCAACAATCGCTTACGTTCAGGAAAGAAAACAGTTTGGCCGTTCTATCGCTAAATTCCAGAACACACAGTTCCAGATTGCTGATATGGCTACTAAAGTAGAAGCTGCTAAATTATTAGTTTACAAAGCAGCTATGGCTAAAGCTACTCAGAAAGTTTACTCTTTAGAAGCAGCTATGGCTAAATTATACGCAGCAGAAGTTGCTATGGAAGTAACAACAAAAGCTGTTCAGTTACATGGTGGTTATGGATATATCAGAGAATACGATGTAGAACGTATGATGCGTGACGCTAAGATTACTGAAATTTATGAAGGTACTTCTGAAGTACAGCGCATGGTTATTTCTGGAAACATTATTAAATAAGGGAGGTACTAATCGTGAAGATCGTTGTATGTATTAAACAGGTACCTGATACTAAGGGTGGCGTTAAATTTAACCCAGATGGTACATTAGATAGAGGCGCAATGCTTACAATCATGAATCCTGATGACAAAGCAGGTTTAGAAGCAGCATTAAGATTAAAAGATCAGTATGGTGCAGAAGTTACAGTATTAACTATGGGTCTTCCAAAAGCTGAAGAAGTTCTTCGTGAAGCTATCGCTATGGGAGCAGACAAAGGTATTCTTGTAACAGATAGAGTATTAGGTGGAGCTGATACATGGGCTACATCTACAACAATTGCTGGTGCAATTAGAAACATTGATTATGATTTAATTATTACAGGACGTCAGGCTATCGACGGTGATACTGCTCAGGTAGGTCCTCAGATTTCTGAACACTTAGATATCCCTGTAATTTCTTACGCTCAGGATATCAAAGTAGAAGGTGACAGCGTTATCGTTGAACGTCAGTATGAAGACAGATATCATGTAGTAAAAGCTAAAATGCCATGTTTAATTACAGCTTTAGCTGAATTAAATGAACCACGTTACATGACACCAGGTGGAATTTTTGATGCATATGATGCAGAAATTACTACTTGGGGAAGAAAAGACCTTGTAGATGTAGATGACTCTAACTTAGGTTTAGCAGGATCTCCTACTAAGATCGCAAAAGCTTCCGATAAAGTAAGAAAAGGAGCAGGAGAAGTTGTTACTCTTGATCCAACAGAAGCAGTTGACTACCTTATGGGTAAACTTAAAGAAAAACATGTAATTTAGGAAAGTGGTGAATATAATGGGATTAGAACAATATAAAGGTGTATATGTCTTTGCTCAGCAGGTAGACAATGAGTTAAGCGGCATCGCTTTTGAATTACTGGGTAAGGCAAAAGACTTAGCAAAAGACTTAGATACAGATGTTACTGCAGTATTAATCGGTTATGAAGTAAAAAACTTAGCTGATGAATTAGCAGCTTACGGTGCTGATAAAGTTATCGTAGTTGATGATCCAGAATTAAAAGATTACAGAACAGAACCATATGCACATGCATTAGCTTCTGTTATCAATGAATACAAACCTGATATTATGTTAGTTGGTGCTACAGCAATTGGACGTGACTTAGGTCCTCGTGTATCTGCCAGAGTAGCAACAGGTTTAACAGCTGACTGTACAGTTCTTGAAATCGGTGATTTCCCACTTGTTGCGAGACCAGGTCAGGAACAGAAACATAACCAGTTATTAATGACTCGTCCAGCTTTCGGTGGTAACACAATCGCTACAATCGCTTGTCCTGACAACCGTCCTCAGATGGCAACAGTACGTCCAGGGGTTATGCAGGCAATCGAAAGAATCGAAGGCGCAAAAGCTGAAGTTATCGAATACAACCCAGGATTTACTCCAGACAACAAATATGTTGAAATTCTTGAAGTAGTAAAATCTGTAGTTGATACAGTAGATATTATGGATGCTAAAATCCTTGTATCTGGTGGACGTGGAGTTGGTTCTCCAGAAAACTTCCAGATTTTAAAAGACTTAGCAGAAGTATTAGGCGGAGAAGTAAGCTGCTCTCGTGCCGTAGTTGATAACGGATGGTTACCACGTGACCTTCAGGTAGGTCAGACTGGTAAAACAGTTCGTCCACAGGTTTACTTTGCAATCGGTATTTCTGGAGCAATCCAGCACGTTGCAGGTATGGAAGAATCTGATATCATCATCGCGATCAACAAAGATGAAACAGCTCCTATCTTTGAAGTAGCTGATTACGGTATCGTTGGCGACTTAAATAAAATCGTTCCTGCATTAACAGAAGCTTTAAAAGCTGAAGTTAAATAATTATAAAAGATTGCCATAATCTTTTCAAAGAGGCACTCCTGTCGGAGTGCCTCTTTATGTTTTTGTAAGAAATACAAACTTGTTGTATTTGGAAGACTATGCTATAATGTGTTTGTAGTATGTTACAAAAGTGTTACAAAAATGTGAAAGGAGTAATGGAAAATATGAAGAAAATGATAAAAAGAGTCTGTAGCATATGTTTGGTGTTCTCCATGCTTATGGGCTGTATTACCGTTATGGGTGCAGAAACGCAAACAGATGCAGGAACGATCAAAGGGGATTTACAATCTGCAAATGCGCAGATGATAGAAGAACAAACGAGTGTGCAAAAGAAAAGTACTATGAAAAAAGGCGGTACGCTTAGTAGTGTAGATAAAATCAGCACATTAAAAGGTCTCAATGGACTGGTCGACCGGACAGAGACAGGAGAATATGATGGTGTAACGAATTTTATGACTTATGCAGGTCAAAAGGAAAACTTTACATTTAAGGCGCCAGTCAGTGGAAAACTGATTATTTATATGTTATATGATGGAGACAATGCGAGTTATAGTAGCGTACAGCTTTTAAAAGCAGACGGTTCAGTTGCAAATACATTGACAAACAAATTAGCAGAGGATGGACAGAGCAGCGCTATCGTGAATGTAACAAGTGGATGCACGTATACCATTCGCTTTACTCAGGAAGGTAATAGTTCTTCTGGAGATGCCTACGCATTCTGTATGGGCGTGATTTATGGAACCTCCAGCAGAAGTTTTTTAAGTTCTTATACCTCCAGCAATTGTTCCATTGGTGCAGGAACCAATGCAAGTGGTCGTATAACCACATACTGGAAGAAGAAGGTTACAAGCAAAGGCAGAATGGCAATTACAGCAGCTGATATCTTTAACGATTCCAGCGAAGCAAAGAATGTATCTGTAACATTATTAAATAGTAATAAAACTGCAGTATCAAAAACGATCAGCTTAAACAACAAAACAGCATACTTTGGTGTATATGGTGGAAGAACTTACTATGTAAAGGTTCAGACTTATGCGCCAGTATATGGCATTAAATGTACGATGAATACTTCTTATAAATCAACCGTCGGAACATCAAAGTCAAAGGCAACTAAGATTTCCAAAGGATATTCTAAGAGTGCTGTTTTGGGGGCAACGACCTCTACATCAAGTCAGTGGTATAAAATTTATGTACCAAAACGTAAGGGAATTAAAGTTACTATCGAGGGATATTTTGCTCCAGGTGCTTCTGTGAAAGCAGAATTAAGAACAAGTGGAGGAAAAGTACTAACAAGTAAAACTGTTACGGGAAAAAGCAACTACAAACATACGATTACTTTTACAGGGAGCAATGTGGCAAAGGGAACATACTACATTAAGATTTCAAAAGGAAGCAGCAAATCAAGTGCTGCTTATAAGATTAAATACGTATATTAAGAAATAGGAAAATCAGAAAAGGGAATCTGCATCTTGCAGATTCCTTTATTCTGTGGGAAAATAGAAGAAAAATTAGAAGCGAGGAAGAAATATGCAGCGAATTGAACGGGATGAGATTATTATCAGAAAAGCGATTGTACATATTCTAGACTGCGACAGTGGATTTATGAAAACGTCCAATGCGCTGTTAGATTTGGGACCTGATTTAAATGAGTTTTTACGTGGTCATATATTTCGTTTAATTGATAGTGATGATACCAAACAGTGCAGATTCAGTGAAGATTTATCACCAATCTGCAATATGTTAGAAGAATTAAATGAAAAGGATGATGATCAATTTATTGAAGTCAGCAAGGTCTTAGCTGAAAATTTGTTTGATATTATGTGTGAAAGTGTAGAAATTCCACCAGCAGATTTCATTGTAGCAAGTTTTCAGGTACAAAGTACGGTACATCTTGCTCTTTTAAAAATGAATTATAAAGACAGCTATATTCATCTGCAGGTTGATGAAGTGCAAAATGATATTATAAAACAGCACATTATGCCATCTACTGGTGCCAGACTGACAGAAGCAGTGATCATTAACCTGGAAACAATGGATATTCGTTTGGTGGAAAAGAGGTATGAAATCAAAGAAGAAAAGATCAATTATTTATCAGAACGATTTTTAATGTGTCATACGGATCTGGCGCCCAAACGAAAATTTAATATCTTGACCAGAGTGATTAATGATATCAGTAACAAATATGATTCTGCGGATGTAAAAAAGAAATTAGAAACCAAAAGCCGATTACAGAAAGAATTTGAAGAAAATCAAGAATTTAATGTCAGTGATATTGGTGATAAAATTTTTGGAGACAATACAGAGAAGAAGGAAGCCTTTGATGCCAAAATGGAACGATATGACATGCAATATGATAATTTTTCTGTGGTAAAAGAAAGTACAGTTAAAAAGCTGGAAAAGCAAATCATTGTTACGGATACAGGAATTGAAATATCCATTCCGATGGAAGAATACAATACAAAAGAAAATGTGGTGATTACCAAAGAACCTGATGGAACTGCGACCATTACGATAAAAAATATCGAAGGGGTTGTAGTCAAATAAAAAAGAACTGGCCTTCAAAGCTAAAATGCTTTGAGGGCCAGTTCTTTTTATTTGGTAGAATTACCGATTATTTATTGCTTCTTCTCCAGATGTGTGCTTTTTCAGCATCTTTAATTAACTGATCTCTGAAGTCCGGATGAGCGATACTGATTAAAGCTTCTGCTCTTTCCCATGTAGATTTTCCTTTTAAGTTTACTTTACCGTATTCTGTTACAACATAGTGAACATTTGCACGAGTATCTGTTACGATAGATCCTTGATTTAATGTAGGTAAAATACGAGATTTTACTTCGCCACTTCTTGTTTTGAAAGTAGAAGATAAGCAGATGAAGCTCTTTCCGCCTTTAGATGCATAAGCACCCAATACGAAGTCTAACTGTCCTCCAGCACCACTGATCTGTTTTAATCCAGCAGATTCTGCATTTACCTGACCAAATAAGTCGATATCAACAGCATTGTTGATAGAAATAAAGTTATCGATAGCAGCAACCGTACGGAAATCATTTGTATAATCAACTGGAGCACTCATACATTCTGGGTTGTCATTTAAGAAATCATATAATTTCTTTGTACCAGCAGCAAAAGCATAAGTCTGGCGATAACGGTCAATGTTCTTTTTCGCACCAGTAATTTTACCAGCTTTGGTAATATCAACAAAAGCATCTACGTACATTTCTGTATGTACACCTAAATCTTTTAAATCAGATTCAGCAATCATAGAACCTACAGTATTAGGCATACCACCAATACCTAACTGAAGGCAAGCGCCATTTGGAATTTCTTCTACGATTAATTTTGCAACAGCCTGATCCACTTCTGTTGGAGCTCCGCCGGCACCCATTTCAGCGATAGGAGGATTGTCACCCTCAACGATCATATCAACTTTAGAGATATGAACGCCTTCTTCAAATCCACCAAGACAACGAGGCATATTTTCATTTACTTCCACGATTACGCATTTACATCTTTCCAACATTGCTGCTAAGTGAGAAGCATTTGGACCAAAGTTGAAGTATCCATGTTCGTCCATTGGTGCAACCTGGAACATTGCTACATCAGTACCATCAATTGTGTTTCTGTAGTAGCTTGGAAGTTCTGAATAACGAATTGGATTATAGAATGCAAATCCTTCGTTGATCCATTTTCTTTCGATTCCAGACATATGCCAAGAGTTCCATGTAAAGTGATCTGCTGGATTTTCAACCTGTGAAATTGCTAAAGGCCACATAATGATACCGCCACGGAAATACAAATCTTCTAATTCATCCATACGAGCAGCTAATGCTTTGTCTAATGCGATTGGTGTATTTGTGGTCCAGCCGTAATCAATGTGGTCTCCAGATTTGACAACTTTTACAGCTTCTTCGGCTGTTGTCAGTTTTTTCTGATATTCGTTTGCGTAACTCATGATAGATTCCTCCTATACCATTCATTGTTTCCTATAAATTTCGTTAAAGATTTAACATGTATATCATATCATTTTTAAGGAGATTTGTAAAGGAAATGGATCTTGTACATTATTTTGTACAGCGATTCATCCAAAGCTCGATTCCGCAAAGCGTCATCTCGCTATGGCGAAGCGCCATATAGTGTCATAAAAGGGAAGACCAAAGTAAGCAAGCTTTCTTTGTCCTTTCTTTTCTGCCACTGCATGGCTGAATCGGGAAATATATTAACAAGTTGTTAAATATCCAAAAAACGGTGGTTTTCTCAAATGACTTATACTATAATAAGAAGCTGTTAGTGTTGAATGGATGATATAATAGAGAGAAGAGGAGTATGTATGGAGAAATTAAAGAATTTAAGTAAACGAAAAAAGATTGTTCTTTGTGCTGCCATTGTGCTTATTGCTATTTACTTTATAGGTGTATATTTTTATAGTAGTCATTTCTTAAATGGTACGACCATTAATGGAGTGGATTGTTCCAATAAGACGGTAGATGCCATTGAATCAAAAATTGAAAAGAATATTAAGTCATATGAACTTAAGATTACGGAACGGAAAGAATTAAAAGATTCCGTAAAAGGAAGTGATATTGAACTTACTTATTTAGATAATGACGTAATTGGAAAATATCAGGAAAGTCAAAATCCATTTTCCTGGCCATTACATATTATTGGAAATAAAACAGAAAAGCAGTTAGAAACAGCATCCTATGATGCAAAAAAACTGACAAAAATTTTTAAAGATTTCCAGTGTTTTAAAAAGAAGAACATTACAATGCCAGTAAGTGCCTATCCAAAGTACGCTGGAGATAATAAGTATAAAATCCAAAAAGAAGTAGAAGGGAATAAGGTTCTTAAAGAAAAATTAAAAACAGCTGTTATTAATTGTATTATGGGCGGAGATGAATCTTTAGATATTGAAGATGCGGGTTGTTATATGGAACCGAAATATCGAAAAGATGACAAAGAAATTAAACAGCTGAAAGAAGAGATGGAAAAATTAGTGAAAGGAACTCTTACATGGGATTATTCCAATCGTTATATTAATCCAGTTGCATTTAAAGATGGCTTAAAAGATAACAAATTTATAGTTAATGGAGATATTACCAATCAGTTCATTAAGATTAAAAATCATACGAAAGCGGTCATTGACAGTGATGCAATCGAAGACTGGCTGATTGATTATGCGACCGATACAAATACCATTTATAATGGCCGTAGATTTAAAAATCATAGTGGAAAACTAATGAATGTTCCAAGCGGCGGTCCATATGGATGGAGAATGAATATTGAAAAAGAAGAAAAAGCCATTAAAAATATGATGAAAAATGGTACTGATAAAACCAGGGAACCATATTATATTCAAAAAGGTGTAGAAGGAACCAATGGTCAGATCAATGATATTGGTGACAGCTATGCAGAAGTAGATTTAACAAATCAGACTGTTTATATTTATAAAGATGGAAAGCAGATATTTTCAACTTCCTGTGTATCAGGAAACACAAGTCTGGGAAGAGGCACACATACAGGTGTTGGGGTGGTACAATATAAACAAAAAGATAAAGTACTGGGTGGTCCAGGATATGATTATGAAAGTCCGGTACGTTACTGGATGCCATTTAATGGGGGAGAAGGATTCCATGATGCTGACTGGAGAAATTCTTTCGGCGGAACGATTTATAAAACAAATGGCTCTCATGGATGTATTAATCTGCCAATTTATGCAGCAGCAACCATATATAACATTATTGATGCGGGATGGCCGGTAGTTGTGTATTATTAAATTGAAGAATGAAAAAATAAAAATGAGATCATTTCAGGAAGGAAATGGTCTCATTTTTAAATGATAACGTACTAGCATATTTCAAAATGTAAATAATTGTAAATAAAGATTGAAATTTACATAGAAATTTATTATAATGAAGGTAGACGTTAGAATCTACATAAATACAATAGAGTAATAGAATATGGTATTCTAAAAGGGGATGTGTTAAAATGTAAATATCATATACGTCAATATTAAATGAAGGGGCGTATGAGACTTGTAAAAAGATACGATATTGTCTTATCACTTATCACAAGCGGAAGAAAAAGCCAAGCTGGATGCTTCCTGTAAACGGCTGCTATCTCATAAAATTATTCTGGCCTGGATTTTGAAAGAATGTTTAGAAGAGTTTCAGGACTTAGCGATTGATGAAATTGTACGAACATGTTTTGATGGAACTCCAGAAGTTTCAGAAACTGCAGTACATGTTGATGAAAGTAGGATAGAAGATTCATCCATTGATGGATTAAATACGGAAGACAATACGATATCAGAAGGGACAGTTACCTATGATATTCGTTTTGCGGCCACGGCACCTGGTCTGGATGGTCAAATCGGTGTTTATATTAATATTGAAGCACAGAATGATTTTCATACGGGTTATCCCATTGTAAAACGAGGGGTGTATTATGGAAGCCGGATGATATCCAGGCAGTATGGAGTAGTATTTACGAAATCGCATTATGAGAAAATTAAAAAGGCATTTTAAAATTATTGGACGTATTGCTTTCTTCAGGAAAATCAATTTTAGAACGAAAGAGAGTCTTACAAGATGATTTTGGGATTGCTATGACAAGAGAATTGGAAGATGAGGTGGATTATATGTGTAATATTAGTGATGGAATTGTGGCAAGAGCCATTGAAAGAGGACTGGAGCAAGGAATAGCCCAGGGAATCGAGCAGGGAATGGACTAGGGACTTGAACAGGGGATGGCTCAAGGACGAACACAAGGGCTGTTTCAAGCCTTGTACAGTTTGATGGATAGCATGAATTTTACTCTTGAACAGGCCATGGAAGCCCTAAAGATTCCAAAAGAGGAACAGGAACAGTATAAAAAGATAATTGCTAATAAAAAATCAGAATGAAAAGTTTTATAAAAGATGTATGGTGATAGATAGGAGTAACGAAGGTTCTCCTATCTATTTTCGTGAATGAAAAGGAGGATCTTATGAGGATTTCGGTGGTCGACTGGACACACCAGTTTTTAAAACTGTATGTAAAAGAGGGAGATATTTGTATTGATGCTACTGCCGGGAATGGAGGAGATATGCTTTATCTTGCCCAGCTTGCAGGAAAAGAGGGAAGTGTGACCGGATTTGATATTCAACCGATTGCATTGAAGCACACAAGAGAAAAACTAGAGAAACATGGTTTGGATGGAACACTATATCTGGATAGTCATGAAAATATGGCACAATATTTTGAACCAGAAAGTGTTTCTGCCATTGTATTTAATCTTGGATATTTGCCGGGAGGAGATCATAAGCTGGCAACCAAAGCCGAAAGTACTATAAAAGCATTGGAAACTTCCTTATTGCTCTTAAAAAAGGGTGGGGTCATCAGTCTTTGTATTTATAGCGGTGGAGACAGTGGATTTGAGGAAAAAGAAGCAGTGCTGTCTTATTTGAAAGAATTGGACCATAAAAAGTATCTGGTAGTTACCAATGAATTTTATAATAAACCAAATCATCCACCAATGCCGGTATTTATCATAAAAAATTAGAAGATAAAAAAGATCATCATATTTTTGATTTGTTTTTCATACAATAGTCAAAAAGCAGGTGAATAAAATGAAACGGTTGCGAAGGGCATTTGCTGTCTGTGCGGCATTGCTTTTATTATCGAATTTATACATATCTTCTAATATGCAAGGTGAGCAAGTAGGAAAATATTCTACGATTGATACAGCGAAACTTAAGCCACAGACTATAGAAGCGACCACAGATGGAGAAACTATTACGAATCTTTATGCAAAAGAGGCAATTCTTATGGACGGAGATACGGGACGGGTGTTGTATGAAAAAGATGGATATACAAGACATGCCATGGCCAGCACGACCAAAATCATGACGGCTATTTATGTTATTGAAAATTGTGATTTGAATGAGATTGCTACAGTATCGAAAAATGCAGCTGCGCAGCCAAAAGTGCATTTGGGAGTACAAGAGGGGGAACGATATAAAGTACAAGATTTATTGTATGCACTCATGCTAGAGTCTTTTAATGATTGTGCGGTGATTTTAGCAGAGCATGTGTCCGGCAGTGTGGAACAGTTTTGTGATGAAATGACGGAAAAAGCGCAGGAGATGGGATGTAAGGATACCAGTTTTGAGACACCAAATGGATTAGATGGGGAAAATCATTATACGACACCCTATGACTTAGCAAGGATTGCAAAATATGCTCTGCAAAATGAGACATTTGCAGGAATTATCACCACAAAAGAATATTCCTTTTCAGAAATTGATGGAAAAAGACAGACAACGGTGTATAATAAGGATAGTTTCTTAGATCAGTATGAAGGAGCAATCGGTGTTAAGACCGGTTTTACCAATAAAGCAGGATATTGTTTTGTAGGTGCAGTAAAACACGAAGGAAAGTATTTGATTTCTGTAGTATTAGCATCCGGATGGCCGCCAAATAAAACTTATAAATGGAAGGATACCATATCGCTGATGAAATATGGTGAAAGCAATTATGAGAAATGTGTGGTGGTGAAGGAACAAAAGCGGGTAGGACAGATTCAGGTGGAAAAAGGAAAGAAGCAGACAGTGCCAATTTCCATAGAAGCAGGAGATGAGATGCTGCTGTCCACAGATGATCGGATAGAAACCAGATTAAATCTTAAGAAACAGGTGGAGGCTCCGGTGAAGAAGGGGCAAAAAGTTGGAACGCTTTCCATCTATGTCAATGGAATCTGTTATGATACGGTAGACATTCGTACTACTGAATCTACAGAAAAAGAAGGCATGGATGCAGTGCTTCTTCGTTTGATACAACAATATGGATTACTACGGCAGGAGTAGAAAATGAATGGTTATGAGTGCCGATGAAATAGGAGGAAGAAAGATGGAACGTAAAAATGTATGGACATCTTACGATGAAAGACAACTAAAAGAATTAGAAACATTAAATGAAGGATATAAGGACTTTTTATCCCGTGGGAAAACAGAACGGGAATGTGTTAATCTGGCTGTCTCTATGGCAGAAGCTGCAGGTTATCAAAATCTGGATGAAGTAAAAGAATTAAAGGCAGGAGATAAAGTCTATGCCGTAGGCATGAAAAAAACCATTGTCTTATATCAAATTGGAACAAAACCAATCGAAGAAGGAATGAATATATTGGGGGCTCATATTGATTCTCCAAGACTGGATTTAAAGCAGAATCCATTATATGAAGATACCGATTTGGCATATTTAGATACTCACTACTATGGTGGAGTAAAGAAATATCAGTGGGTAACCCTTCCATTGGCCATTCATGGAGTAGTGGCAAAGAAAGATGGAAGTGTGGTAGAAGTTGTGATCGGAGAAGAGGAATCTGATCCAGTAGTCGGAATTACAGATCTACTGATCCATCTGGCTGGAAAACAGATGGAAAAGAAGGCATCTGTTGTTATTGAAGGGGAAGATCTGGATGTCTTAATTGGGAGCCGGCCACTTCCAGGGGAAGAAAAGGATGCGGTCAAAGCGGGTATTCTTTCTATCTTAAAAGAAAAGTATGATATGGAAGAAGAAGACTTTTTATCTGCAGAATTAGAAGTGGTTCCAGCAGGAAAAGCCAGAGATTTTGGGCTTGACCGAAGCATGATCATGTCTTATGGACAGGATGACAGAGTCTGTGCCTATACTTCTTTCGCAGCCATGTTAGAGACTGACAAAGTGGAACGGACTGCTGTCTGCATTTTGGTGGATAAAGAAGAAATCGGAAGCGTGGGAGCTACTGGTATGCATTCCAAATTTTTTGAAAATACCACAGCAGAAGTGATGGACCGTATGGGTGTGTATTCTGAACTTACCCTTCGAAGAACGCTGGCAAACTCCAGCATGTTGTCTTCTGATGTGAATGCAGCTTATGATCCGACGTATGCAGCAGTCTTTGAAAAGAAGAATTGTGCATATTTTGGACGAGGTGTGGTATTTAGTAAATATACGGGTGCCAGAGGAAAATCAGGTTCGAATGATGCCAGCGCGGAATATCTTGGAAAACTTCGGAAAGTCATGGATGATCATCAGGTGGCATTCCAGACGGCAGAACTTGGAAGAGTTGATATCGGTGGAGGCGGAACTATTGCCTATATTCCTGCGGCGTATGGGATGAATGTGATTGACAGCGGTGTGGCAGTGTTAAGCATGCA
Organism: Lachnospiraceae bacterium; assembly: GCA_036311565.1. Taxonomy (GTDB): domain Bacteria; phylum Bacillota; class Clostridia; order Lachnospirales; family Lachnospiraceae; genus Fimousia. Next base: position 4,724 of record JAXJPR010000020.1, on the reverse strand, counting down.
TGCACCATGGGAAATCTGCAGTAAAGCAGATATTTACGAAGCAAAAAAATGCTATATGGCATTCTTAAAAGATATGTAAATAAGATGTATGATAGAGCAGCTATGTCGTTTCGGCATAGCTGCTTTATTTTTTGACCTGATTCCTTCCTTTTTTCTAATAATACATGATATTTTTGAAAAATTGTTGATGTTATGCAGTTTTTTGGTGTATAATAGATTCGCATGCACTATGCATTGCGAAAGGGGAGAAAATATTGAATAAACTTATTAACAGACATCTATTTGAGCATTCCAAAGAGAGCCGTATGAGGGGATTGCTTTTAGGAATTGTCGATGCCATGATGATTGCATTTGTTATTGCATCGTCTCTCTTAATTCGGTTCGATTTTAAATTTAGTGCAGTGGAACCTGTTTTTTGGGATTCCTTAATTACATATCTGCCAATTGGATTGATTACAACGATTCTTATTTTTATTTGGTTTAAATTATATAGCAGCCTATGGCGATATGCCAGCATCGATGAAGCATACCGTATTGTATTTGCCTGTATAACTGCGACGGTGGTGCAGTTTCTTACTATTTGGGTAATTTTAGATTTACCATTTCCAAGAAGCTACAGCATCTTTTTTGGCATGCAGTTATTGCTGCTAACTACTGCTGTACGTTTTGGATACCGATTTATTCGTGTCTATCTGCACCGAAAAGAACTTCAGAAAGAACAGGAGCCAATCCGTACCATGGTCATTGGAGCCGGAAAAGGCGGTGAGATGTTAATCAATGAGATCAAGAACAGCAAATACTTAAATCATGTTGCTGTGTGTATCATTGATGATGATGCATCGAAGCTGGGAACTTATCTTCACGGAGTCCGGGTCGTAGGTGGAAGAGAACGGATCCATAGTGCAGTGGAAGAGTTTGCTGTTCAGGAAATTGTTCTGGCCATTCCGAGTATGAATTATGCAGAACGAAGAAAAATCTTAGAAATCTGTAAAAATACCCATTCCGCTGTAAAGCTGCTTCCTGGTATTTATCAGGTCATCAATGATGAAATCAGCGTATCCCGGTTAAAAGAAGTGGAAATTGAAGATCTGCTTGGGAGAGATCCGGTGCGAAATGATAATGAGCATGTAGCCAGTTATGTGGAAGACCAGATCGTTATGGTCACTGGTGGAGGGGGCTCCATCGGAAGTGAATTGTGCCGGCAGATTGCCAATTATCATCCAAAACAGTTGATTATTTTAGATAACTATGAGAACAATGCTTATGAGCTTCAGATGGAATTACTTCGGAAGCATCCGGAGTTAGATCTAGTGGTGCTGATTGTATCTGTACAAAATAAACGAAGAATTCATAATATTTTCCAGAAATACAGACCACAGGTGGTATTTCATGCAGCTGCTCACAAACATGTGCCGCTGATGGAAAACAGTCCTTGTGATGCCATCCGAAATAATGTATTTGGTACCATCAATGTTGCAAGAGAGGCTTCTTTGTGTGGAGTAAAACGGATGGTACAGATTTCAACAGATAAAGCGGTACGTCCAACCAACATTATGGGAGCATCCAAGCGAATCTGCGAACTGGTGATTCAGTATTATAACGAGCGTTCTGAAACAGAATATATGGCAGTACGGTTTGGAAATGTATTGGGAAGTAACGGAAGTGTGGTTCCATTATTCCGTAAGCAGATTCAAGCTGGAGGTCCAGTGACCGTTACTCATCCGGATATTATCCGCTACTTTATGACCATTCCAGAAGCCGTGAATCTGGTATTAGAAGCTGGTGCTTATGGAAATGGCGGAGAGATCTTTATTCTGGACATGGGAGAACCAGTAAAAATCTTAGATTTAGCGGAAAATATGATTCGTTTATCTGGATATACCCCATATGATGAAATTAAGATCGTCTTTACCGGACTGCGCCCAGGAGAAAAGCTATACGAAGAATTATTAATCAGTGAAAAGAATAAGATAGAAACAGACAATAATAGAATCTTTATTGCACAGCTGCCGCCAGAAGATCCAACACATTTTGAAGAAGTAATCCAAGAATTAAAAGAAGTGGCCTATGGGGAAAATAATAAAAAAATCCGTAGTGTGGTGAAGAAGTTAGTACCGGAGTATACGTATCAGGAATAGATAAGGGAGAAGACGATGGTTTATCCAAAATCATTTACAAAAAAACAGATCAAATATTTACATATCAAATACAAAGCAGATGTGGTACTGGGAATGTGTGCAGCAGTGTTATTGCTGCCGCTGTTTGCAGTACTGTCGCTGCTTATCTTCCTGGATGATCCAGGTCCAGTAATCTTCAAACAAAAAAGAGTGGGAAATCACAAATCTTATTTTCATATATACAAATTCCGTACCATGAAGACCAATACACCAAAAGATGTACCGACTCATCTTTTAGAAAATCCAGAGCAGTACATTACCAGAATGGGACATTTCTTAAGAAAGACCAGCTTAGACGAACTGCCTCAGGTATTTAACATTGCCAGGGGACAGATTTGTGTCTGTGGACCAAGACCAGCGTTATGGAATCAGTATGATCTGATCGAAGAACGGGACAAATATGGTGCAAACGACATAAAACCAGGACTGACCGGATGGGCACAGATTAACGGACGAGATGAATTGGAAATTGATGTAAAAGCAAAATTAGATGGTGAATACGTAGAAAAACTTGGCCTTTGGATGGACATGAAATGTTTTTTCGGTACCTTTGCTTCTGTATTAAAAAGCGATGGAGTGGTAGAAGGTGGAACTGGGGCATTACAGGCTGCGGCAACGAGGGAAGAAGGCGTAGAGGTGCCAAAGATGAGAACAAAGAAGAAAAAAGTTCTCATTATGACTAATCACTCGTTTATGCTTTGGCAATTTCGCAGAGAATTGATTGAAGCGTTATTAAAAGAGCATGTGGTAATCTTAAGTATGCCTTGCGGAGAGCGTGTAGAAGATTTCCGTAAACTTGGATGTAAGATTATCGATACGGATATTGATCGAAGAGGAATCAATCCGATTACGGATATGAAGCTTCTTAGAAGATATTTTTATTTGTTAAAGAAGGTTCGGCCAGATATGGTCATTACCTATTCTATTAAACCAAATATATACGGCGGATTTGCTTGTCGCATGATGAAGATTCCATATTGTGTCAATGTGCAGGGATTAGGAACTGCATTTCAAAAGCCTGTATTAGCATCTGTGATAATTGGTATGTATAAAGTGGCATTAAAAAAGGCAAAGGTCGTATTTTTTGAAAATGAAGGAAATGCAGCAGTTTTTCAACAGAAAAAGATTATTTCGTTAAAGCAACAAAAAGTGCTTCATGGTGCAGGCATTAACTTAGATTATTACGATTATGCACCGTATGAAGAAACGGATGGTGTTCATTTCTTATTTGTTGGAAGAATCATGAAGGAAAAAGGAATTGATGAATTTTTTTATGCTGCAAAGAAAATGAAAGAAAACTTTGGAGAGGGAGTAACCTTTGATATGGTTGGCTTTTTTGAAGATGAATATAAAGAGCAGGTGAAAAAGCTTCAGCGAAAAGGCGTAGTCAACTTTTTTGGTTTTCAGGAAGAAGTGCGTCCATTTTATCGGAGGGCAAACTGTGTGGTTCTGCCATCTTATCATGAAGGAATGTCTAATGTATTATTGGAAGCAGCAGCTACAGGCCGTGGGCTAATTACTTCCGATATTCCAGGATGCAGAGAAGCAGTAAAGACAGGGGAAAGTGGATATCTGTGTCCAGTGATGGATGGAGATGCTTTATATGAAGCAATGAAAACATTTATGGAGCTTTCTACAAAAAAAAGAGAAGAGTATGGACTTGCAGGCCGGAACTATATGAAAGAAGTGTTTGATAAGAAAAAAGTTGTGCAGGAGACTCTGGAAGCGATTGAAAGATAATAAGTAACAAATTATGAAAGAAGGATACTATGTCTGAATATATTTTTTGGATGGTTAGGTCTAATGGCCATACTCGTTCAAAACAGAGGTGCATATAAAGAAGAATACATTTTGGGTGAATATGATTATCGATTGAAATTTTGGGTAGCGGTCGATGGAGCTATCTGCCACCAGGAAGAGAACATCCGATAACGGGTAAAAAACTTGGTGATGCGTTTGAAAAGGTTGCCGTTCTTGACTCTATAAACGGAAACGTCCAGATAACTTTTGACCACAGTGAACAAAAGTCGGGGATGGAAAAAGTAGTCCGATTTGATTCGGAGATTACCGGAACAGAAGCTATCGGTCGTATTATTGATATTGAGAACAGTGAGAAAGCAAAAGCAAGTGCCGGCTATGAATATTGGGCGAAGCTTTATAACCTGCAGGAGCAGTCAAAGACTTTGAATTATCTGACAGAGAACGGTCTTTTGAACAGCGAAAAACTGGATCAGGATCAGGAAAAACTTACCGGACTTTACCAGCAATGTCGAACAGATATGAAGGAAACAGAAACCGAATTAAAATCTGTGAACCGTCAGCTGCGCCTGTTGGGGCAGTATTATAAATTGAAGCAGAAGCAGTACGAAGATTATAAAGTGCTGCGAGTACAATGGGTGGAACTCAATAAGCTTGCCAAGAACCGTGACAGTATGCTCGGACAGGATAAGCAGACTGAGCTTGGGAACAAGAAACCAATCATATAATAGAGTAAAAATGTGCAGCCTGGAAAAGAGTAGCGATCTTTTCTGGGCTGCATTTTCTGAG
>JAXJPR010000019.1:0-37560 GCA_036311565.1 Lachnospiraceae bacterium | reverse complement strand
GTGCACGTCGTATCATCGATGGCACTCACGAGGGCCGTAATATTGTAAAAGTTTTAAAAACAAAAGGATACTTCTAGATCGTATTGTTTAGTAAAATTTTAAAAGCAGGAAAAGATGATTCCCTTTGCTAGGGAATCATCTTTCATTTACGTAAAAATGAATTAATATTGTTTAGTATTTGACATTCATTGACAAGCATGAAACGGCTTTGTTATAATACAGATAGTATGCAAATATTGAATCATAAAAAAATGGAGGCGTAAGAAATGACTCAGTATAGACAAATTTTCAAGCCTTTGACTGTCAAATCCATGACTCTGAAAAACAGAATTGTTATGACTCCAGTTGCAACCAACTGCGCCGATCATTCCGGAGATGTAACTGCATCCCAGATGAAATTCTATGAATTAAGAGCCAAAGGCGGTACAGGCTTAATTATTATTGAATGTGCAAGTGTATATTCTCCTCAGGGTGCGCTTCGTACAAATCAGTTACGTATTGACCACGACAACTATGTATCCAAATTATTTAAAACATGTGAAACATTACACAAGTACGGTACAAAAGTTGCACTTACATTGAACCACGCTGGTGCTTCTGCTCAGTCTGCGGTTACAAACATTCAACCAGTATCTGCATCTGATTTAAGAACTTCTCCAGACGGGGATGTTCCACGTCCATTAGAAAAATCAGAAATTGAAAAAATTGCGAAAAAATTTGGTGAAGCTGCTCGCCGTGCTGTAATGGCAGGTTTTGATGCCGTTGAGGTTGAAGCAGGACATGGTTTCTTAATTAACCAGTTTTTATCTCCACTTTTCAACGACAGAACGGATGAATTCGGAGGCTCTCCAGAAAATCGTGCCCGTTTTGCAAAAATGGTATTTAAAGAAATTCGTGATGCTGTTGGACCAAGTTTTCCAATTATCGCCCGTATTAGTGCAGATGAATTAACTCCTGGTGGAAACACTTTGGAAGATACTTTAGAACAACTTCAGTACTATATTGATGAAATTGATTTAATCGATGTTTCTGCTGGCAGCAGTATTGCACTTCAATACGTTAGCGATGTTGATTATCTTCCTGATGGATGGAGATCTTTCATGGCTCAAGCTATTAAAGAAAAATTTGGTAAACCAGTCATTACAAGTGGTAATGTTCGCGATCCTCATGTTGCCGAAGATATTATTGCATCTGGAAAAGCAGATTGTATTGGAATGGGCCGTGGATTAATTGCAGACCCTGACTGGGTAACAAAAGTTCAGTTTGGTGATGAACAAGATGTTCGTAAATGTATCTCATGTAATATCGGATGTGTCGTAAGCAGAAACTTTGATAATCAGCCAATCCGTTGTACCATCAACCCTGCAATTCCAGATGGTGATGAATACAAAGAACGAAAAGTAAAAGAACCTTGCAATGTAATTGTTATTGGTGCTGGTGTTGCTGGTTTAGAAGCTGCATGTACTGCTGCTGAAGTTGGATGTAATGTAGTTTTAATTGAAAAATCAAAAATACTTGGTGGTATAGCCGAAAGAATCTCTGTAATGCCTAACAAAAAACGTCTTGGAGATTTCCCAGATTATATGGTTCGCCGTGCTACGAAATTAAAGAATTTATTTATTTGCAAAGGTATGGAAGCAAATGCGGAATTTATTGAAGGATTTAAGCCAGATATTATTGTAAATGCAACTGGTTCTAATCCAATTCTTCCTGATATTCCAGGATTACATGAAACTTTAGCAAAGCCAAAATCTGAACGTAAAGTTTACAGTATTTTTGATTTAATTGATGATGTACCAAATTATCCAGATGATATGTCCGGTAAAAAAGTTGTTGTCATTGGCGGTGGTAATGTAGGTTTAGATGTTGTAGAATTCTTTACAACTAAAAAGGCAGATATTACTATTTGCGAAAGACAGGAACATTTTGGTGTAGACTTAGATCCTGCTACTCGTAGTGCTTCTTATGCTCTTATGGAAGAATATGGCGTTCATCAGTATACAAGTGCTGACTTACTCCGTGTAGAAGAAGATAAATTTATTGTACGTAACAATTATAGAGATATTGAGATGGACTTCGATTATGGTTTTGTATGCTTAGGTATGCAGGCAACAACTCCTCAATTAGACGAACTTACAGAAGCATTCTCATATCGAGGTGTAGAAATCATTAATATTGGAGACAGCGCACGTACCCGTCGTATGATCGATGGTGTTCGCGAAGGTCGTAATATTATTAATGTTTTAGAAAGACGTGGATTCTTACCTACGTTAAAACAGTAAGAATAATACAAATAATACAAGTCACAAAAAAGCCATCTGATTTAGTAGATGGCTTTTTTCTATTAAATAAATTAAAATCGTTTATCAATTTTATTTCGACCAATAAACAACACAATTTTTTCTAAATAACGTTTTAATACAATTTGAATTTCTTCTTTTGGATGTAGAGAACCTACCAAAATAGAATAAATTCCAACACGATTCGCCCCATACACATCGGTAAAAAGCTGATCTCCTACAAACATTGTGTTCGTTTTGTCTGTTCCCATTTTTTTCATAGCCGTCAGATATCCCGCTTTCGCTGGTTTATTGGCTTTATAAATATAATGACTATTTATTTCTTTATTAAATCGTTTTACTCGTTCTTCTTTATTATTAGAAGTCAGACAGGTGTCGAATCCAATTTTCCTTAAATCACGAAATAGCTGTTTTGCCCTTTCATCTGCATCTGCTCCATGAGGGACTAAAGTATTATCCACATCAAATATAATACCGCGAAATCCCTTATCATAGTATTCCTGAAAATCAACATCATATGTAGATGCATAATAAACCGATGGATAAAACATTTTTAACATTTCTTATGTACTCCTATCACTTAATCTTTTTGTTATTATATCTTATTCAGAATAAAATCTCAAGATTTCCATTCTTCTTCAAACTTCTTTCTTAAATAATCAATTGCTTTTTTCTCAATTCTGCTGACATAGGACCGTGAAATGCCCAACTGTTCTGAAATTTCCCTTTGAGTCATTTCTTTTTTTCCATATAAGCCATAACGATTGATTATAATATATTTTTCTCTTCCATCTTCCATCTGATTCAAAATTTTATACAAAAATTTTTCATTATCTTTTAAAAATATAGTTTCATCAAAATCCGTTTCTGGTTCATAAATAATATCCAGCAAACTAATTTCATTGCCCTCTTTATCACTTCCAATTGGCTCATAGATGGAAATGTCTTTTGCACTTTTCTTCTTATAGCGAAGCATCATTAAAATTTCATTTTCAATACATTTTGATGCATAAGTAACCAGACGATTACTTGATTCTATCTTAAAAGTGTTAATAGCTTTAATTAAGCCGATGGTCCCAACGGATATTAAATCCTCGGTTTCTTTTTCATAATTATGGTACTTTTTTACAATATGTGCCACTAGTCGCATATTGTGCACAACCAAATGATTTCTTGCCTCTAAATCACCTTGCAGTGCTTCCTTAAGATACCGTCTTTCTTCTTCCTGTGACAATGGTTTCCTGAATGTAGGCAAAAGAAAAGCACCTCTAACCCTTTTATATACTTTATGCTAAAACGGCTTAAAAAGTGCTTTTCCGATTAATCTTCTTTTCTTCGAAGTAAATATCCTTCTGGAATTTCCTGTCCAAAATCAACAAAAATCTTTTGCTTTGGATGTGGGGCGCTTTCCATTGGATTGCCATCCTCATCTTCAATGGCATGTACTTTCACTTCTATGTTCTCACCAGAAGGAATCATAATTTCAATGGTTTCACCCACACTAAATTTATTGCGTTGTTCTAATTCCATGTACCCTTTTTCATTTTTTCCTTGAATGATTCCAATATAAGTATATTCTTTTTCATACGTATTACTATTATAAATTTGAGAATTTTCATCTGTTTTGCCAAAATAGAATCCTGTCGTAAACTGACGGTACGTACATTTTGAAATTTCACCATGGTAATAATCCATATTTTCCCGATAACATTCTTCTGAAATAGCAAAATCATCCAGTGCTTTTCGATAAGTACGGGCAACTGTTGCCACATAAAGAGCCGTTTTCATACGCCCTTCTATTTTTAAACTATCAATTCCTGCATCTATAATTTCTGGAATATGTTCGACCATACATAAATCTTTCGAATTAAAAATGTAGGTTCCTCTTTCATTTTCATATACAGGCAGATATTCTCCTGGGCGGCTTTCTTCCATGACTGCATACTTCCATCTGCATGGATGCGTGCATGCTCCATTATTGGCATTTCTGCCTGTAAAGTAATTGCTTAACAGACATCTTCCAGAATGAGAAATGCACATAGCTCCATGAACAAATGCTTCAATTTCTAAGTCATCTGGAATATGTTTACGAATATCCTTGATTTCCTGTAAAGATAACTCTCTGGCAGCAACAACTCTGCTTGCTCCTTGTTGATACCAGAACAGATATGTCATATAATTGGTACTGTTGGCCTGTGTACTAATATGACGTTCTATTTCTGGTGCTTCTTCTTTGGCAATCTGAAAAACACCTGGATCAGAAATAATCAGACCATCTGGTTTGATTTCTTTTAATTCCCGGAAATATTCCCGAATTCCTTCCAGATCTTCATTATGCGCAACAATATTTGCTGTTACATATACTTTCTTTCCATGTGCATGAGCAAAATCGATTCCCTCTTTCATGTCATCTTTTGAAAAATTCTTCGCCTTTGCCCTCAGCCCATACATTTCACCGCCAATATAAACAGCATCTGCACCATACATAACTGCTGTTTTTAGCACTTCTAAGCTGCTTGCGGGAATTAACAATTCAGTCTTTCTCATATTACAACTCCTACTTTACTTTTATGCTTATGGTAACTCCATCTCCCACAGGCAGAACCACTGTCTCAAATTCTTCCATATGGGTAATCTGATATAAGTATTCTCTCATTCTTTTATGAATGGTTCTATTTCTTCTCTCAATGGCATATCGAGATTTTACAATATCTCCTTCCTGAAGTACATTGTCTGAAACCAAAACGCCTCCAATTGGAAGCAACCTCAATATTTCATCAAGAAAATGGATATACTGACCTTTTGATGCATCCACAAAAATCATATCATACATTTTATGAAGACCTTTTAATATATCCATTGCTTCTCCTTCTAAAAGCTTTATAACTTCTTCCTTACCCAACCGTTTTATATTTTCTTTGGCTTTCGCAATTCTCTTCTCATTGCGTTCGATTGTGGTAATCGTACCACCTTCAGGCTGATACTGGTTCATATATAAAGAAGAAAATCCAACTGCTGTTCCAACCTCTAATATTTTTTTTGGCTGCTTCATCAGCACTAAAACTTTCAATAATTCTTTTGTCTCTTTTTTTACAATTGGTACATAATTTTCTCTGGCTTCTTTTTCGATTTCCATCAATAATGGATGATCATCTCTTGCCAATGAATGTATGTACGCTACAATTCTCTCATCTGCAATCATAGTCATCGTCCCGTAAATTCATCCAATAAATCATCTACTCCCATATTGGGTGAAACTTGATATTTCCCTGGACACAATTGATAAACATGGTAAGTTGAACAATTGTATCGTAATAAAACATAATTCTTATCTTCTATTACACCCAAGTATTCCAATTCATTCGCAACCTCTCTTACCGTATCCGCTTCTTTAATTTGAATTTCTAATTGTTTTTTACTCTCTTTTTGATAAGGCTCGTTAGAAAAAGAATAGTATGCGATTTTTTTCATCCATAAAAAAATCAGGATGACAGCCACAATTAAAAGAGCATCCAGAAAAACGGAAAAAAATGTTCTCCAAAATTTCTTATTCATTTGTTTTTTCATCATCCCGAATCCTTTCTTAAAATGATGATGCCCCTCAGGGCATCATCCTTATTATTACTGATTCATAAAATCCATATCAAATTCTAGATTTTCTGCAAGCATTGTATACATTTCCTGCATAATAATGCAGATTCGATCTTCCGCTTCCATAAATTCCACAACGGCAGTTTTGGATAATACTGTATGATATTCCTGCTGAAGCTTTTCAATTTCAGAAAAATTGTCTTCTCCACTATTGGTTAATTCATAGTACTTCCTACGAAATTGATTGTATTTTTCATAAATTTCTTCTTGTTTTTTTAAATTCATCAGACATTCCTGATAGCGTTTATAGTAACTGGACTCTTTAATAGAGTCAATAAGATTGTCTGTCATATGATATATTTGTTTCACTTTTGTATCTTCCTTTTAAATTAAACTTCCATAATAATTGGTAAAATCATAGGATTTCTTCTTGTCTTTTTCCATAAGAAATCACTTAATGCATCTTTTACAACTGCTTTGATTCTGCTCCAATCAGAAATATTTTTACTGAGACATTCATCCAACGCTTCTGCCACAACTTTTTTCGCTTCATCCATTAAGCCTTCAGATTCCCGTACATACACAAATCCCCTGGACACGATATCCGGTCCTGCCAAAAGCTGATTGCTGTAACGTTCCAGTGTAATTACAATAATTAATAATCCATTTTTTGATAATTGCTGACGATCCCGCAAAACAATATTTCCAACATCTCCAACCCCAAGTCCATCAACTAAAATTCCCTGAGCTGGAACTTTTCCAGTAATCTCGCCTTTTTTCTTTGACAATTCCAATACTTCCCCTGAATGAAGTACAAAAATATTTTCTTTTGCAATTCCCATTTCTTCCGCCAATTCTGCATTACTGGTCAAATGGCGGTATTCTCCATGAACTGGAATTGCATATTGTGGTTTTGTCAGCGCATAAATCAAACGCAGTTCTTCTCTACAGGCATGCCCGGAAACATGGGTATCCTGAAATACGATTCGAGCACCTTTTCGTGTCAATTCATTCATGATTTTAGAAACGGCTTTTTCATTTCCTGGAATCGGCGATGAACTAAAGATTACCACATCATTTGACTTAATAATAACTTTCTTATGACTGGAATTAGCCATACGTGACAAAGCCGCCATTGTCTCTCCCTGACTTCCTGTTGTAATCAAAATCAGTTGGTCATCACTGTAATTGCGCATCTGCTCAATTTCGATCAATGTATCATCTGGTATACTGATACATCCCAGTTCCACAGCTGTCTTAATAACATTGACCATACTGCGGCCTTCTACTACAACCTTTCTGCCATATTTATAGGCAGAATTTATAATCTGCTGTACCCGATCGACATTGGATGCGAATGTAGCAACAATCAGTCGTTCTTTTCGGTATTCATTGAATACATGATCCAGGGTTTTTGCTACCGTACGCTCAGAAGGTGTATATCCTTCTCTCATCGCATTGGTACTGTCTGACATTAAAGCCAGAACACCTTTTTTCCCTAATTCTGCAAATCTTGCCAAATCAATTGCTTCACCAAATAATGGTGTATGATCAATTTTAAAGTCTCCCGTATGAATAATAATTCCTGCCGGTGTATAAATTGCTAATGCTGCTGCATCAGCAATACTGTGATTCGTTTTAATAAACTCAATCCGGAAACATCCTAAGTTAATAGATTGTCCGTGTTTTACCACTTTTTTCTTAATTGAGCGTGTCATGCCGTGCTCTTTTAATTTATTCTCAATCAACCCCATTGTCAATTTTGTTGCATAAATAGGCATATTTAACTCTTTTAATGCATAGGGAATCGCGCCGATGTGATCTTCATGACCATGCGTAATCAAAAGTCCTTTTACCTTGTCTGCATTTTGCTTAAGATAAGACACATCAGGAATTACCAAGTCAATCCCTAACATTTCTTCATTTGGAAATGCAAGCCCGCAATCAACGACAATAATCGAATCTTCATATTCAAAAGCTGTAATATTCATACCAATCTGTTCCATTCCGCCCAATGGTATGATTTTTACTGGCTTATCATTTTTAAATAATTTCAAAATCATTCCTCCATCACTATTTATTTTCACGTACGCTGGACTTTCTGTTTACATTTGCAGTCCTTACAATAACCATACATTTTAACTTTATGGTTATAAATTTTAAATCCTGTTGTCATCTCAATCTTTTCTTCTAAAGCCTCCATTAAGTCTTCTTCAAATTCCAAGACTTTTCCGCATGACATGCAAATCAGATGATGATGGTGATGTCCCTTTCCATCCGGCCCTGCTAATTCATAACGAACAAATCCATCATCCAAATCCAATGTATCAATCAAGTCTAATTCTGATAATAACTGCAAAGTACGATATACTGTAGCAATACCAATTTCCGGCTGCTTTTTACGCACTAATTCATAAATTTCTTCTGCGGTCAGGTGTTGGTTTGGACATTGGGATAATACTTCCAAAATAATTCCCCTCTGTGTTGTCATTTTTAATCCTTTACTTTTTAACAACTCTTTAAAATGATCCATATTGTTCATTCTATACACCTCAACCTTTTCCGATATCTTTAAAATTCAATATCTATTTCTTCTATTAGTTCATTAAATACTTTTAATAATGCTTCAATCTCTGTATCATCTTCTACAATTTGGTAAGAAACAAAATCCCCTTCTTCCGGAACCTCTTTAAATAACAAAACAGTATCTTCTTCTCCATCTGATACTAACAGGTAATTCTGGCCTGCTATGGTCGTCTGTTCCAGTACTTCTAAATGGATTTCGTTATCCTTTTCATCATAAAATACAATCGCTTCTGGCTTCTTACTCATTTCATTTCCTCTTTTCTCTCAGAGTCCATATAACTCTGTAAAATAATCGCCGCTGCAAGCTGATCAATCACTTCTTTTCTATTTTCTCTGCGGACTCCTCCCGCCATTAGAATTCTTTCAGATTCCATTGTCGTCAAACGTTCATCCCAAAGAACAACTGGTAACCCTGTTCTCTTTTCTAACTTCTCTTTGAACTCCATGGTTTCTTCCACCCGGGCACCAGCTGTATTATTCATATTTTTAGGATAACCTAAAACAATTTTTTCTATGCCGTATTCTTCAATCAGTGCTTCAATCCGGGCCAATGTCTGGCGCAGCTTATTCGGTGACTTTCTTGTAATTGTCTCCAATGGCTGTGCAGTAATGCCTAATCCATCGCTGACTGCAACACCAACTGTTTTTGTTCCATAATCTAATCCAATTGCTTTCATGATTATCCCTGCTTTAATTTTGTATCAATATATTGAATAAATAATGCTTCAATGATCTCATCTCGTTCTACACGACGGATTAATCCTCTGGCATTCTTATGACTGGTAATATAAGTAGGATCTCCTGACATAATATAACCAACGATCTGATTCACCGGATTATATCCTTTTTCTTTTAAAGCTTCATAAACTTTCGCTAAGATTGTATGCACATCATATTCTTCTTTTACTACTTGAAATAATTGTGTATTATTTTCCATTATTCATCACGTCCTTTTTCTTATTAGTTCTATTTTAATATAGTTATGCAGAAAAGTAAAGTATTGGGTTTTTGCTATCCTAAAAGCATTATTTTGAAATTAAACCGGCAACAAGAAAATCTTTTTCTGAAAAACCATCAATTTTTACATTTACCAATTGATTCGACATCAGGTTTTCTCCTCTCACGCCAATTTTTACATAACGCTTTGTGTGTCCAGTAAAATATACAGTTCCATCTAATTCTATGGATTCTTCTAATAATACCTGTTCTTTCGTTCCTATTAACGCTTCTTCATATGCCTTTTTCTGCTTTTTCGTCATTGCAAGAAGAACTGCACTTCTCTCATTTTTCTTCTGCTCATCCACCTGATCCGGCATTTTTTCAGCGCGTGTCCCCTTTCGCTTTGAATACTTAAATATATGCATTTCATACATTTGAATTTCTTCTAAATGTTCTACTGTTTTTGCAAATTCTTCTTCTGTTTCTCCTGGAAATCCTACAATAACATCAGTTGTAATTGCTGGATGATCAAAGTGCCTTCTCAAAAGATCACACTTTTCCATATATTCTTCAATGGTATATTTGCGATTCATTCTTCTTAATGTGTCATTGCACGCACTTTGCAGTGATAAGTGAAAATGTGGACAAAATGACGGTATTTTTTTTACTTCCTGAATAAATTCTTCTGTAATAATTCGTGGTTCCAAGGAGCCTAAACGAATTCTTTCTACTCCATCGACCTGCGCAATTTTCTGAATCAGTATGAGCAGATTCATTTGTTCCATATCTACACCATACGAACTTAAATGAATTCCTGTCAAAACAAATTCTTTATATCCCTGCCTGGTCAGCTTTACAATCTCCTTCTCAATTTCTTCCATCTTTCTGCTTCGCACTCTTCCCCTTGTATAAGGAATGATACAATAAGAACAAAACTGATTACATCCGTCCTGAACCTTGATATAAGCTCTGGTATGCCCATCAATATTGCTCATGCCCATTTCTTCAAATTCGCTGGTATGATTGATATCGATAATTCTACTTTCTTTTTGTTTTGATGCAAAGTATTCAGATAAAATTTCTACAATTTCGTTCTTTTTATTATTACCAATAATAATATCTACGAGAGCATCTTTTTGCAATTCATCTTTCGCTGCCTGAACATAGCACCCTGCCGCCACAATAACTGCTTCTGGATTTTTTCTCTTTGCACGATGCAGCATCTGCCTGGATTTTTTGTCTGCTACATTCGTTACGGAACAGGTATTTACTATATATATATCTGCTGCCTCATGAAATCCCACAATCTGACCGCCTGCCATTTCCAGTCGTTCTTTCATTGCATCTGTTTCGTACTGATTTACTTTACAGCCTAAAGTTAATAATGCAATTCGTAATTCTTTCAATTTTATATAAGCTGCCATTTCATACTCCTATCAAATTTAGTTGACTTTTCTTTATTTTTTGTTTACTATATGTTCAAAACCTTACACATATATTTTTATATGTAAGAACCACACCTAGTAAAAAGGAGGCCTCTATGAAAACAGTAAAAATCTCTATTGATACAATAGAAAAAGTAAAAGATTTCGTTACAATCGTAAACGAATATCCTTATGATTTTGATCTAGTTACCGGCCGGTATGTCATCAATGCAAAATCCATCATGGGAATTTTCAGCCTCGACATTTCAAAACCTTTGGATTTAAATATCCGTGATGCCGGAGCCCAAATTAATGAAATACTAGAATCTATTAAACCATTTATCATTGAAGCAGATAAATAATTCATTCTACGTTGAAACATCTAATAACTTCTTACGCAGAAAGCGGGTAGAAACTAATGTTTCTACTCGCTGACACGAATAATTTCTACCGTTTCAATTGCTTCTTTCATCAAATCATCAATCACATCATTTAATGCTTCTTCTGAATGTTTAATTACTTTTAAATTTCCCTTTGTTACTGGATGTTTTGCTACGAAAATTGTACAGCAGTCTTCAAATGGCTGTATTGATGTTTCGTAAGTATCAATTTCTTCTGCAATATCGACAATTTCCTGTTTATCCATTCCAATACATGGACGAAATACTGGTATCGTACAAACTTCATTGGTGATTGCAAGATTATGAATCGTCTGACTTGCAACCTGTCCAATACTTTCTCCAGTGATTAACGCAAGGGAACCGCCCTCTTTTGCAAAATGTTCTGCAATTTTCATCATATAGCGTCTCATAATAATCGTTAATTCATCATGTGGGCATTTTTCATAGATTGCAAGCTGAATATCAGTGAAATTTACAATATGCAGATTAATTGGTCCTGCATATTTGGAAATTTTCTTAGCCAGATCTACAACCTTTTGCTTTGCACGTTCACTTGTATACGGAGGTGCATGAAAATATGTGGCGTCGATACGTACCCCACGCTTTGCAATCATATATCCTGCCACTGGACTATCAATTCCTCCTGACAAACACAACATAGCCTTTCCATTTGTTCCAATTGGCATTCCGCCTGGTCCTTTGATAATATCAGAATAAATATAAACTTTATCCCTGATTTCTACCGTCAAAAGAATATCCGGATGGCGCACATCTACTCTAAATTCTGGATAAGCATCTAAAATTCTGCTTCCCATTTCTGCAGAAAATTCCATAGAAGTCATTGGATAACGTTTATCCGCACGACGTCCATATACTTTAAATGTTTTATTTTTGTCCGGATATTGTTCATCCATAAACTGGCAGCATACTTGCGCCAAATGTTCAAAATCTTTGTCTTCTTCAATTAAGACAGGACAAATTCCTGTAATTCCAAATACTCTCTTTAATGCAGCAACCGCTTCCTCAAAATCAAATTCTCCTTTTGCTTCTACAAACACCCTTCCAAGCTGTTTGCGGATTGCAAAATCTCCAACCTCTTTTAATGCAAATTTCATTTGACGAATCAGGGCATCTTCAAACATATAACGATTTTTCCCTTTTATGCCGATTTCTGCATATTTAATTAAAAATGCTTTAAATTCCATATTTTTCCTACTTTCTTGTAAATCTTCGTAATATTGGTAACAATTCGCGGAGACAATTTACTGCATATGCTACTTCTTCTTTCGTATTAAATATGCAGAAACTAAACCGCAGTGTAGAATCATAATATTCTTTTGTAAGACCGATTGCCTTTAATGTTCCACTAATTGCCGGTTTATTGGAAGAACATGCAGACCCTGATGAGACATAGACTCCTTTTTCCTCCAATGCGTGCAAAAGTACTTCGCTTCTAACGCCTTTAAAGCTAACGCTGGCAATATGGGGAGCATCTCCTGAATTATTTTTTACATCAGGCAGTTCCATTACCTGAGAAAGAAAGTCTTCTTTTAACTCTCTTATTTTTTCCATTTTTTCTTCATGATTTTCATAAATTAACTGTACAGCTTTTCCAAGACCTGCTATTCCAGGTACATTTTCTGTACCAGAACGCATCCCTTTTTGCTGTCCTCCTCCTAAAATCAATGGATGAATTCTTACTCTATCTTTGATATATAAGAATCCAATTCCTTTTGGACCATGAATTTTATGCCCACTGACAGATAATAGATCAATTTTTAGTCTCTTTGGATAAATATAATATTTTCCATATCCCTGTATTGCATCTACATGAAAAATAATATCTTTATTTTTTCCTTTTACAATTCTTCCAATCTCTTCAATTGGCTGGACAGCACCAATTTCATTATTAACATACATAATAGAGACCAAAATAGTATCAGGACGAATGGACTCTTCTAGTGCTTTTAAATCTACAATTCCATGTTCATCTACTGGAAGATAGGTGATTTCATATCCCTGCTCTTCTAAATAAAACAAAGGATTATAGACAGAAGCATGTTCAATTCGCGTAGAAATAATGTGTTTACCTCTTCGCGCATTTGCCATGGCTGTTCCAATCAATGCCATATTATTAGATTCTGTACCGCCAGAAGTAAATATAATCTCCTTCGATTCGACTTTTAATGATTTTGCAATAATCTCTCTTGCATCTTTTACGTATTTTTCGGCATTAACGCCTTTCATATGCATAGAAGAAGGATTTCCATATTCCTCTTCCATCGCTTCTATTACAATATCTTTCACCTGGGGAAAAACCTTTGTAGTTGCCCCGTTGTCAAAATATGCTTCCAAATCTATTCCTCCTCCATCTGGAACATCAGAATGGATAATACTGCCATTCCAGCTGTTTCCGTTCTTAAGATTCTTCTTCCTAATGAAACCGGTTCAATTCCAAGCATTTTTGCTTCTTCCACTTCCACTTCTTCAAATCCACCTTCTGGTCCTATAAAGATGCCAATTCTACGCTTTTCTTTTAAAGAACTCATGACTTTTCTGGAATGCTCCATTCCCCTGGCATCCTCATAAGGTATGATACACCCATCAAAATCTTTCGCATAGTTATATGCTTCTTTTAATGTCATTACCGATTTTACTTCTGGAATTCTTCCTCTCTTTGCCTGCTTCGCTGCACTTAAAGCAATGGTATTCCATCGTTCTATCTTTTTTTTGGCTTTTTTTGAATCTAATTTTACAACTGCCCGTTTTGTAGCGACCGGTACAATTTCATAAACACCTAATTCTACTGCCTTCTGAATGATCCATTCCATTTTATCTGATTTTGGCAGTCCCTGAAACAATGTGATTTTCGCTGGAAGTTCTGCTGCAGATCCAAAAACATCTAAAATTTTAGCTTCCACACTATCATCCTGTAATTGAACAATTTCACATTCATATTCCCGCTCTACACCATCACTAATTAATATATGTTCCCCTTTTTTCATACGAAGAACATTTTTTATATGGTTTACGTCGCTTCCTGTAATTATGATACTTTCACCGCCAGTCTGCTGGGGTGTCACAAAAAACCGATACATACTCTTCCACCTATCGTTTTGGTCTTGCAGTAATAGAAACCCAGTCTTTCATATGATTAATTTCCAAAATTTCTAACTGATTTTCTAACATCGCCTGTTTTACATCTTCTTCCTTTGTATTAATGATGCCAGAAGTAATGAATAATCCATCTTCTTTCAAAAACGGAGTTACAATGCTGCATAAAGGAATAATTACATCTGCCAGAATATTAGCAACTACAATATCATAACATCCGGTACCCAGCATTTTACAAAATCCTTCATCTTCCAAAAGATTTCCCTGATAAGCTTTCATCTGTTCTTTTGTCACATGGTTGATCTCACAGTTTTCTTCCGTTGCACGAATGGCATTTGGATCAATATCTGTTCCCACAGCCTGTTTTACACCAAGTTTTAATCCAATAATAGATAAAATGCCACTTCCACATCCTAAATCCAACAAAGTAGTGTCTTCTTTGATATGTTTTTTCAGCTGATGGATACAAAGTTTTGTAGTCTCATGAGAACCTGTACCAAAGGCAGTTCCTGGATCAATTTCTACTACAATATCATCCTCTTTTTGTTCTTCTAATGTTTCCCATGTCGGTTTGATAATAATATTGTCATCCAGACGAAATGGTTTAAAATATTTTTTCCAATTATTTACCCAGTCTTCGTCTTTTGTTTCGCCCAAAGAGATTGTTCCAGCTCCCACATCCAGAAATTGGGACAAATTATTTAACATCACAGATATATCTGCTACTAGTGCTTCCATATCCGTATCTTCATCCACATAACACAACACCTTCGCAGTTCCATCATCCGGTGCAATATCATCCGGAAGTAAATCCACATACATGGTACGTCGATCTTCTTCCGTTAAAGGTACATGGTCAATGACTTCTATTCCCATAATTCCCATTTCACTTAATTCATAACTGATACTGTCTACCGCTTCTGTTGTTGTATCAATCGTAAGTTTATTCCACTTTTCCATTTTTGTTCCTTTCGTTTATTACTATTTCTTCCTCGTTTGGATTTAAATTTGTAAGTACACTCTGCAATTCTCCTAATTCCTGTTTTTCATATTCCCACTGAAACCTGGTATCTGTTACTTTTTCATACATAAAATTCGAATAAGCATTCAAGCTTCCTTCTGTTAATCTCTTCCAATTAACCCAGGTACCAAACGGCGAAGTTGCACGCTTTTCTAACGGATGTGAATCCAAAACCAGATATTTCTCTGATTTTTCGTTATAATCAACAATGGCAACATAGTGCCCTGGCACATGGGCCAATACTACGCCTCCATTTTGAATGCATGTTTTTATATCAGAAATGGTATTCGCTGCTCCTGAATAACAAAACCCATACTGATCTCCCAGTCCTTTTGCTGCAGCAATTAAAAATCCCTCATCTGTTCCACTGTATGGAACCCGATAGCCTGTCTCACATGCATAAGCAGCCCCATCCATTGGATCGATCAATTGTCCATTCAAAGCGTATACCGCATTTACCACGACCAATACTCCACACGCTGCTTCTGCCATCGTAGTACTGCTTCCATATTTCTTTTTTCCCCATCTGCCATCATACTGACAAATGTTATAATAAGGATCCACATTCGTACCGACTCTTGTTAAGAGCCAGTTTTGCTTCACCGCTTCTTTATAGGTTCCCATACGTATCACCTGACCAGATTGAATCAAATACTGATGATTATTCTTGCTTTGAATCATTAACTGGTCATTCACCCTTTTCATCTGCCATATTTGTGATTTCTCTTCTTTTTCTCCTGATAATGTAAAAAGAGGCGTACTACCATTATAAGAACCGGTAAAATATTCTTTTGTTGCTTTCAATTGAATTTTATATTGGTTATTACCCAAAAAAATAATTTTAACTTTTTGTCCACCCAAAAGATAGGTTCCTGGTGCGGTCAATGGTATTTCTGATCCATCATATTCCAGACATGAATCTTTTACATCCTCTTTTGCGACCCACCCTGTTCTCGTTTTTCCATTTTTCTTATATTCCACCAGGTAATAGCTTCCAGCTTCATCCTTTACATCCATACCAGTATATCGTGAAATCGTCCCAATGCGATCTGAACCGTAACTATCACTATAACATGGAATCTGTTCCTTTGTAAATGCAGATAAATTCTTTTTATAAGCATTTACTGATAAAGAACTTTGTAAAATCACACTGGCTGCAAGAAAAATGCTTATGATACGTTTCTTCATATTCTTTCTCCGTCCATGCATATTTCTTTTATTCTATACCAAAATACGTTCTCTTTCAAGAATAGAAAATTCTTCCCTAAAGTGGTTTATTTCTTAATTATAGATTATCACTACATCTCCTTCTTTTATCATTGTTCTGCCTTTCGGTATAATATTTCCATCTTCTCGTTTAATCATGGCTACTAGCGCATGATCTTTCAAATCAAGCTCCCGAATCCTTTTATCTTTCCACGGATGGTCCTTTTGAATGAGGATTTCCGATAGCTCTATTTCACTGACCTCTTCATATCCTGGAACATTTAAAACAACATTATCACCTGCCAGTATTTTTGTATTTCCCTTTGGTATAATGGTTTCATCACCTCTCTGAATCAACATTGCCAGAGAACCTGTTGGAAGACTGACATCCTTTATAAAACGATTTTCCCAATTGTGGCCTTCTGGCACATACAACCGCATCAATGTCATAGTCGAATCTTCCTGATAGTCATTAAATGTCTTACGTATATTATTTTCATCATCAATCAATTTTAATTTTTTTGCCACAGTCGGAAGCAGCGTTCCCTGTACCGCAACAGATATAATAGCCAGACTAAAAACAATATGAAAAACATTACTTTTAGTATAAACATCGTTCACCATTACAAAAATCGCAAATACAATTGAGGATGCACCTCTTAATCCTGCCCACGAAATGAAAATTTTTTCTCTTATATTGCATCTGTTTCCAGTCAGAATAAATACCATAAGCGGCCTTGCCACAAATGTTAAGAACAAAATAATCAGGAATGTAGTGGGTAAAATTGTTATCATTTGGGAAGGAAATGATAACAATCCCAGCAAAAAGAATGTTGCCATCTGCGCCAATATGGTTATATTATCAAAGAAATGTACAATTTCTGCTTTATTCTTTATTTCTGAGTTTCCCATAATGATCCCTGTTAAATAAGCAGAAAGGAAACCATTGCCTCCCAATACCGCTGCTGCACTATAAGAAATCAGAGCCATTGAAATGGTAAATATAGCATGAAAGCCGTCTGCATAAAAATGAAATTTTCGAATGATTTTTGGAGCTGCTATTCCGACGATTGTACCAACTGCTATTCCTGCTGCTAGCTGAAGAAAAATCATCTTACCTACAAATTCTAATTTTCCTCCTTCCATCACTACCAATGCAATCATTGTCAACATATAAGAAAATGGATCGTTGCTTCCGCTTTCTATTTCTAACAATGGCGCCAGTTTTCCTTCCAGATTTAAGTTTTTTGAACGAAAAATAGAAAATACAGAAGCTGCATCTGTACAACTTACAACAGATCCAATTAAGAAACTCTCTGGCAAAGGAAATCCAAGAATCAGGTAGCAACATCCACAAACTAAGCCCGCTGTCATAACAACACCTATGGTTGATAACAAAATCGCCTGCCCTGCTGCCTGCCTGGCATGTTTCCAGTTCATAGAGTATCCTCCATAAAACATAATAAAAATTAAAGCGGCTGTACAAATATCTTCTGCCATTTTAAAATCACTAAAATCAATTTTAAAGATTCCTTCTGAACCAAACAACATTCCAAGCACCATAAAAATCAATAAACTTGGTATCCCAGCTTTTTCTGAAATGCGATTTGAAAAAATGCACAAAAGGAGTACAACTGCAAACAATAACATATATAATTCCAATGTCAATCTCCTTTCTGAAGTCTAAACAAAAAGGATATCGCCAGATAACCAGACCCGGTTATCTTACGATACCCCCATGTTTCTATTACTTTTTATGTTTTCCTTTTCCAAAGAAACTTTTCTTTTCCGTAGATGTTTCTCCCATTGCTTCCTGATAAGCACGCAATGCCTGTTTTTGCTTTTCATTCAAAGATTCTGGCACCTGTACTACTAAAGTAACATAATGATCTCCACGAACATTTTTGTTACGAAGAGAAGGTACCCCTTTTCCTCTTAAACGAACCTTTGTATCCGTCTGTGTTCCAGGCTTAATAGTGTGTTCATATGGTCCATCCACTGTCTGGATTTTGATTGTTGCCCCCAATGCTGCCTGTGCAAATGTAATTGGTTCTGTTGAAAATAGGTCATATTCTCTTCTCTGGAATTTTGGATGGCGACTAACTGTTACAGTTACTAATAAATCGCCGCGTGGTCCACCATTTTTACCTGGCTCGCCTTTTCCTCGAATACGAATACTCTGTCCATTATCAATACCAGCAGGTACTGTAACCTGGATTTTCTTTCTTTTGCTTACATATCCAGTACCTCCGCAGCCGCTGCATTTTTGTCTGATTACCTTTCCTGAACCATTACATTCTGGACAAGTCTGAACATTTTGTACTGTTCCAAACATAGACTGCTGCGTATAAACGATCTGTCCACGGCCACCACATTTTGGACATGTCTCTGGAGAGGTTCCTGGTTTTGCACCAGTACCATGACAAGTTTCACATTCATCCTTTAAAGTAATTTCTAATTCTTTTGTACATCCAAAAACCGCTTCTTCAAATGTGATACGGATATTAGCACGGACATGCGCGCCCTGCATTGGTCCATTTTTTCTTGCTCTGGATCCTCCGCCGCCAAACATGCCGCCAAATAAATCTCCAAAAATATCACCCATATCGCCGCCATTAAAGTCAAAACCGCCGAATCCGCCAGCTCCTCCTCCAAAACCACCACTCTGATCAAATGCGGCATGACCGAACTGGTCATACTGGGAACGTTTTTGAGAATCACTTAATACTTCATACGCCTCTGTTGCTTCTTTAAATTTTGCTTCTGCTTCTTTATCACCAGGGTTCATATCTGGATGGTACTTTTTCGCAACTTTACGATATGCACGCTTAATTTCAGCATCGGTTGCGCCTTTCCCTACTCCGAGAACCTCATAATAATCTCTTTTATCTGCCATTTTACCAAACCTCTCTATATTTTGAAGCGGATTTTATCTTCCCTTCTGATACAGCTTAAGCCGTAGGAGAAAAATGCTCATACGGCTTAAGATCCTGTCGGAAAACTCCGACAGGTCTTTGTTTATCTTAATTATCTAATTATACTTCTTTGTAGTCACCATCTACAACATCATCAGCATTGTATGCTGTGTCAGCTCCTGCATTCTGAGCGCCTGCTGTCTGCTGAGCCTGTTCATACATCTTAGCAAATAAGTTCTGAGCACTTGTCATTAAAGTTTCTTTTGCAGATTTCATTTCTTCAATCTGATCATCTGTCATATTTTCTGCATCTGCTGCTGCAATCAAATCTTTTAATTTCTGAAGATCAGCTTCTACCTGAGTTTTATCTGCAGCATCTAATTTATCGCCAGCTTCTTCTAATGCTTTTTCTGTCTGGAATACCATAGAATCTGCTTCGTTTCTTGTATCAACCGCTTCTTTACGTTTTTTATCTGCTGCTTCAAATTCAGCTGCTTCTTTTACTGCTTTTTCGATATCTTCATCAGACATGTTAGAACCAGCAGTAATTGTAATATGTTGTTCTGCACCTGTACCTAAGTCTTTTGCAGATACATTTACAATACCGTTTGCATCAATATCGAAAGTTACTTCAATCTGAGGAACTCCTCTTCTTGCTGGAGCAATACCATCTAAACGGAATCTTCCTAAAGATTTGTTATCTCTTGCAAACTGTCTTTCACCCTGAACAACGTTGATATCTACTGCACTCTGATTATCTTCTGCTGTAGAGAAAATCTGGCTTTTCTTAGTAGGAATTGTTGTATTTCTTTCAATTAATCTTGTAGCAATACCACCCATTGTTTCAATAGATAATGATAATGGAGTTACATCCAATAATAAGATATCGCCTGCACCTGCATCACCTGCTAATTTACCACCCTGGATAGATGCTCCAATTGCTACACATTCATCTGGATTAATACCTTTGAATGGTTCTTTTCCTGTTAACTGTTTTACTTTATCCTGAACAGCTGGGATACGTGTAGAACCACCAACTAATAATACTTTTGTTAATTCAGAAGCTGTTAATCCAGCGTCTTTTAATGCTGTCTGAACTGGAGTTGCTGTTCTTTCTACTAAACTTCTTGTTAATTCATCAAATTTTGCTCTTGTAAGGTTCATATCAAAATGTTTTGGACCTTCTGCTGTTGCAGTGATGAATGGTAAGTTAATGTTTGTAGTTGTTGCAGAAGAAAGTTCTTTTTTGGCTTTTTCAGCAGCTTCTTTCAAACGTTGCATAGCCATCTTATCACCAGATAAATCTACACCTTCTGCTTTTTTGAATTCGTCTAACATATACTGTGTAATAACATTGTCGAAGTCATCTCCACCTAATTTGTTATCTCCAGCTGTAGATAAAACTTCAATAACTCCATCACCGATTTCAATGATAGATACATCAAATGTACCACCACCTAAGTCGTATACCATAACGATCTGTTCGTTTTCATTATCAAGCCCGTAAGAAAGTGCTGCTGCTGTTGGTTCGTTGATAATACGTTTTACATCTAAACCAGCAATTTTACCAGCATCTTTTGTTGCCTGTCTCTGAGCATCGTTGAAATAAGCTGGAACTGTAATCACTGCTTCTGTTACTTTTTCTCCTAAATAGTTTTCTGCATCGGATTTTAATTTCTGAAGTACCATTGCAGAAATTTCCTGTGGAGAATAGTTTTTGTCATCAATACTTACTTTGTAGTTTGTTCCCATATGTCTCTTAATTGAAGAGATTGTTTTTTCTGCATTTGTTACAGCCTGACGTTTTGCAGGTTCTCCAATTGCACGTTCACCTGTTTTTGTAAAAGCTACTACAGATGGTGTTGTTCTCATACCTTCTGCATTGGTAATTACAACCGGCTTTCCACCTTCCATAACTGCTACACAACTGTTTGTAGTTCCTAAGTCAATACCAATAATTTTACCCATGATTCATTTCCTCCTAAAAAATCAAATCTAATTTTCTATTCTTCATTTTACTATTTTTCATAAAAGCTGAGTCTGTTGATTACTCAGATTAATTTGCAACCTTTACCATACTATGGCGAAGTACGGCTTCTTTATACATATAACCTTTCTGTAACTCTTCTGCTACAACATTTTCGCCAAAAGAATCATCTTCCACATGCATCACTGCATTATGGAAATCTGGATTAAATTCTTTTCCTTCTGCATCCATCGGAGAAACTCCAATTCCTTCCAAAGTTGTCATTAACTGTTTATAAATTGCTTCTACGCCCTGTACAAATGGAGTTCCCTTTTCTTCTTCTGTTACTGCTGCCAGACCTCTTTCGAAGTTATCGACTACAGGCAGAAGTTTTTCTAATACATCTTTTGCACCCAGATCATATTTTTGAACAGATTCTTTCATCATACGTTTTCTTGCATTTTCAAATTCTGCCATCAAACGTTGATACTTATCTGTTAACTCCTCAATTTTTTTATCCTTTGGATCAACAGGCATTTCTTCTGTTGTTTCTTCTTCATCCACTTCTTCAGTTACTTCTTCTACAACTTCTTCTGCCTGTTCCATTGTTTCATCTACCTTTTTATTTTCCACTGATGCTCCGCCTTTCTTTCATCACTTCTTTTTAAATATTTCATCTAACTCACCAGTTAGGTTCTTCAGCGTCTTTACAACTTTCTGATAATTCATGCGTTTCGGACCAATAATTCCTATGGTTCCCGTTCCGCCTCCATCTAATTCATAAGTTGCGGTTACAAGACTGCAGTCTTTCATGTTCTGCATCTTCATTTCATTACCAATATATACTTGAATTCCAGTATGACCTTCTTCTGGCTCCTGAGTTTCATCTACCAGTCTGGTCAGTGCTTTCTTTTCAACCAACGTATCTAACAGCCTTGTTGCTATTTCTGGATTACCAAGCTCTGGATATTTTAAAATATTGGTCGCTCCACTGGTATAAATCTCTAATTCATCTGCTTCCTTAATTGCATCGCTAATTCCTTCCAGTACACAATCTAATATATCTGAATGCATTCCTGCCTGGATTTTCATTGTTTCAATTAATTCCAGATTAATATCTCTTAATGAAAGTCCCTGAAGAAAGCTATTGAGCAATACATTCATCTTCAGTACTTCATCGTTTAATAATGGTTCTGGAACCTGAATCAGATGATTCTTAACAATGTTTCCTTCTATTACGATAACAGCCAAAAGGCTTTCCTCATCTACCTGAGAAAGCTGCACAAATTTCACATGAGAATTTTTGTACTGTGGTGCCGTGACCATGGTAGCATAATTTGTATTAGATGCTAATACTGATGCGACCTGTTTTAACATAATTTCCATTCGGTCCACTTTTTGAAGCAGTGCTTCTTTTCTTTCTTCCTCAGCTTCCTTTTCCTGCATAAGCTGGTCCACATAATAACGATATCCCAAGTCAGATGGAATTCTGCCAGCTGATGTATAAGGTTGGAGAATCAATCCTAGTTCTTCCAAATCCGCCATTTCATTACGAATGGTCGCTGATGAAAGTTGAATATCCGGACTTTTGGAAATGGTTCTGGATCCAACCGGTTCACCGGTTTCCAAATAATTCATGATAATTGAATGTAAAATTTTCTTTTTGCGTTCATTTAACTCCATCCCATTCTCCTTCCTTTATCGTTATTAGCACTCAACCTTTTCGAGTGCTAACATCTTTATCCTTATATTAGCACTTTATTTCTTTTTGTCAAGCATATTTTTTATTTTTTTTCAATTCTTCTCATCTAAAAGAATTTTATATTGGTGCTTCTATGTAGGTTGTTTGGGTAATTAATCTTGAATACCTACATAAAAATATAGTAAAATATGGATTGTAGAAATTTTTTTCACAGGAGGACAAATATGAATAACTTAGCAAAAAATTCTGCTTTGGCAAGAATCCTCTCTTTATTGGATAACGGCAGCTTTGTTGAATTAGGTGCAGCGATAAAAGCACGCGCTAATGTTTCCTATCTTAATAAAGAAAAAACTCTGGCAGATGGGGTTATTGCCGGATATGGTCTTGCAAATGGACGTCTGGTCTATATTTATAGCCAGGATTCATCCGTATCAGGCGGTGCCATTGGAGAAATGCACAGCAAAAAAATCACTCAGTTATACGACATGGCTATGAAAATGGGAGCACCAATCATAGGTATCATTGATTGTTCTGGTCTACGCCTTTTAGAAGGCCACGATGCACTTCATGGACTTGGTTCCATTTACCAGAAACAAGTCATGGCTTCTGGAATTATTCCACAATTCACTTTAATTATGGGAAATTGCGGAGGAGGTGTATCCATGATTCCATCCCTATCTGATTTCACATTTGTAGAAGCGAAAAAGGGAAGCTTATTTCTGCAGTCACCAGATACCATTCCCGGAAACAGCCGTGGCAAATGTAATACTGCAGGTGCTGACTGGAGATCACATCATACAAAAAATGTTGATTTTTGCGGTACCGAAGAAGAAATTTATTCTAAAGTACTAAAACTTCTGGAAATTCTCCCATCCAATAACCGCTTTGATATTATAACAGATGAATGCGGTGATGAATTGAACCGTTTATGTGATGGCATTTCAGATGTATCCAAGGACACGGCGCAAGTCCTTTCAATATTGGGAGATAATTATCATTTTATTGAGGTAAAAGAACATTATGCAAAAGAAATTACAACTGGTTTTATCCGTTTAAACGGGATCTGTATTGGATGCGTTGCAAACCGCAGTCTCTCACAGGAAGAAGTATTAACAACAACGCTGACAAGTGCTGCTATGTTAAAGGCTGCAGATTTTATTAAATACTGTGATGCCTTCCATATTCCACTGCTTACATTATGTAATACAACCGGATTTGAAAGTTCTTTCGAAACAGAAGTATCTTTCTGCGATTCCTGTGCATCTATGATTTCTGCATATGCTTCTGCTTCTATACCAAAAGTAACTGTAGTTATGGATTATGCTATGGGGTCTGCAGGAACAATTATGGGAAGTAAGTCTTTAGGAGCAGATCTTTTATATACATGGGAACATGCAAAAATTGGTCCAATGGACAGTATACAGGCTGCACGTATTTTATATGAAGGAGAATCTGCTTCTGTTATCAAAGAAAAAGCAAAAGAATACGATGCATTGCAGAATAGTGCCATTTTTGCTGCTTCACGTGGATACGCAGATGCCATAATTACACCTGAACAAACAAGAAAATATTTAATCAGTGCTTTTGAAATGCTTGCGACCAAGCAAGAGGATAAACTTTTCAAAAAGCATACTAGTATATAGAAAGGCGGCGATTCTATGATTTTCCCATTATTATCTCTCGGAGAAATATTTAAAACCGCCTTTATAAATACCCTGTTGGGAATGGGAACTGTATTTGTGATTTTAATTTTTATCAGTTTAATTATTTCCCTTTTTGCATTCATCCCAAAGATTCAACAGGCTATAGTTAAAAAGAACCCACAAACTGATGGACCTATAAAAAATCCACCTGTCGATCAGACAAGTGTATTTTCCACCGTACCTGCGCAGTCAGTAATGGATGATTTAGAACTTGTGGCTGTCATCACTGCTGCGATTGCTGCATCCGCAGATATTTCAGAGGATGATTTTATTGTCCGCTCCATCAGACGCGTCCGCGCTGATAAATGGACCCAGAAACGTTAATTTAGGAGGATCTTGATATGATAAAACAATACACAATTACTGTAAACGGAACTGCTTATGACGTTACCGTAGAAGAAAAAACAGGTGCTGCTTCATCCGCTCCTACCTCATCTGTTCCAAATAAACCTGCACCAGCTAAACCTGCTGCTGTCGGAAGCATTGAAGTTCAGACTGGCGCTGCCGGAAAAGTATTCCAGATTCCTACGCAGCCTGGTCAGGCAGTGAAAAAAGGCGAACCTGTAATTATTATTGAAGCAATGAAAATGGAAATTGGTGTAACTGCTCCAGAAGATGGCATAGTTGCAAGCATCGACGTTGCAGTGGGTGATATGGTAGAATCTGGTGACGTTCTGGCTACCTTAAACTAACAGCCGGAGGGATATATTATGGATTATATTATAGAGGTTTTTGGAAATCTGGTTCATCAGACTGCTTTTTTCAATCTAACTGTTGGAAATTACGCCATGATTGGTGTTTCCTGTATTTTCCTTTATTTAGCAATTCGAAAGGAATACGAACCCCTTCTTTTAGTTCCAATTTCTTTCGGCATGCTATTAGTAAACATTTATCCTGATATTATGGCTGAAGGAGGACTTCTTCATTATTTTTTCTTATTAGATGAATGGAGCATTCTTCCTTCCCTTATCTTCCTAGGGGTAGGTGCCATGACCGACTTTGGTCCTCTCATTGCCAATCCTGCAAGTTTTCTTCTGGGTGCTGCAGCACAGTTTGGTATCTTTGCTGCATATATCGGCGCTATGTTGTTGGGATTTGATAATGCTGCCGCTGCCGCTATTTCCATCATTGGTGGAGCTGACGGACCAACTTCTATTTATCTGGCAGGAAAACTGCACCAGACAGATTTAATGGGACCGATTGCTGTTGCTGCTTACTCTTATATGTCACTGGTACCAATTATTCAGCCTCCAATTATGAGACTCTTAACTACGGAAGATGAACGTAAAATAAAGATGGAACAGCTTCGTCCAGTTTCGAAACTGGAACGAATCCTTTTCCCAATTATTGTTACCATTATTGTATGTCTTTTACTTCCTTCTACAACTCCATTAGTAGGAATGCTAATGCTTGGAAATTTATTCAAAGAGAGCGGTGTTGTAAGACAGCTTACGGATACGGCTTCGAATACTTTGATGTACATTGTCGTTATCCTTCTTGGTACTAGCGTAGGGGCGACCACAAGTGCAGAAGCATTTTTAAATGTTACAACGATTAAAATCGTAATACTAGGCCTCATCGCCTTTGCATTTGGTACCGCTACTGGTGTTATATTCGGAAAACTCATGTGCAAAGTAACTGGTGGAAAAGTAAATCCATTAATAGGATCTGCAGGTGTATCCGCTGTTCCTATGGCTGCCCGTGTATCGCAAAAAGTCGGTGCCGACTCTGATCCTACCAACTTTCTGCTCATGCATGCAATGGGACCAAATGTAGCCGGCGTTATTGGTACTGCTGTTGCAGCCGGTGTCTTTATGGCTATTTTCGGAGTTTAATACAAGGAGGAGATATGATGAAAAAACCAATTAAAATTACGGAAACCATTCTTCGTGATGCACAGCAGTCTTTGATTGCTACCAGAATGTCCACAGAAGAAATGCTTCCTATCATTGATAGAATGGACCAGGTTGGGTATCATGCAGTAGAATGCTGGGGTGGTGCTACTTTTGATGCCTGTCTGCGTTTTTTAAAAGAAGATCCCTGGGAACGTCTTCGTAAGTTTCGTGATGGATTTAAAAATACAAAATTACAGATGCTATTCCGTGGTCAGAATATTTTAGGATATCGCCCATACGCTGATGATGTCGTAGAATATTTTGTACAGAAATCTGCAGCTAATGGAATTGATATTATTCGTATTTTTGACTGCTTAAATGATTTAAGAAATCTTCAGACTGCTGTAACTGCTGCAAATAAAGAAAACGCACATGCTCAGGTTGCATTATCTTTTACTCTTGGCGAAGCCTATACCTTAGACTACTGGAAAGATGTTGCAAAACGCATCGAGGATATGGGCGCTGATTCCATATGCATCAAAGATATGGCCGGACTATTAGTTCCATACAAGGCTTCTGAACTTGTTTCTGCTTTAAAAGAGACCGTAGACCTTCCAATCGAACTTCATACCCACTACACTTCTGGTGTTGCTTCTATGACTTATTTAAAGGCTGTAGAAGCCGGCGTTGATATTATTGATACTGCAATTTCTCCATTTGCCATGGGTACCAGTCAGCCTGCCACAGAAGTGATGGTAGAAACTTTTAAGGGAACCCCTTACGATACAGGATTAGACCAGCATATGCTTGCAGAAATTGCTGATTACTTCCGTCCAATTCGCGATAAGGCATTAGAAACAGGATTATTAAATCCAAAAAATATGGGAGTAGATATTCAGACATTGCTTTATCAGGTACCAGGTGGTATGTTGTCTAACTTGACTTCTCAATTAAAAGAACAAGGCGCAGAAGATAAATTCTACGAAGTACTGAAAGAGGTTCCTCGGGTTCGTAAAGACCTTGGAGAACCACCTTTGGTTACTCCTTCTTCCCAGATTGTAGGTACACAGGCTGTTTTTAATGTCCTAATGGGCGAACGTTATAAAATGGCTACAAAAGAAACCAAAGATATTTTATGTGGCAAATATGGAGCGACCATCAATCCATTTAATGAAGATATAAAGAAAAAGGTCATTGGCGATGAAGAGCCAATCACCTGTCGTCCTGCAGATTGTATTGAACCGGAATTGGATCGTTTAAGAAAAGAAGTAGAGCATTGGTCTGAACAGGATGAAGATGTATTGTCCTATGCTTTATTTCCTCAAGTTGCAGAGGAATTCTTCAAATACCGTTCCGCTCAGAAAACAAAAATAGATCCTGCATTAGGAAGTAAAAAGGACGGTACTTATCCAGTTTAATAGAAACAAAAAAATCCATCTGATCATTTACATACTTTATAATATGTATGATCTAGATGGATTTTTTGTTATGAACTTCTCTGCTATGCATATAATAGAAAAAAAGGTTTTTTTATGAATTCAGAATTTCATTATATGGATGGTCTCAAACTTCGCATTCTCTTTTCGGCGATTATCTTTTTTGGTATCATCGCTGCACAACATCTATATACTTCAGAAAGTGAAAAAAATGCCCTGGCACAGGCAGCTGCCTATACCGGGCATTCTGATTTTATTACAGAAACTTTTTCTTTTGATGAAGAAGGAACTTTTTTGCGTTGTATTACAGAATACATTCCTTCCTTAAAAGAACTGACTATCAGTAACGATTAATCTGCTTTTACCTGACAGTATCCTTTTTTCCCTTTTTTCAATAATAATACACCATTTTCATCAAAATCAGCAAATGTGAATACTTTTTTAAAGTCAGTAACTTTCTCGCCATTTACAGATACACCGCCCTGCTGTACCATACGTCTTGCATCAGAACGTGTTCCACATAATTTTGCATCTACTAATAAAGTAATGATGTCTTTTCCTTCTTCCAATTCTGCAGCTGGATAAGTTTTTGTAGGCATATCATCACTGACACCGCCTTTTGCAAATACTTCTCTTGCTGCTTTCTGTGCTTTTGCGGCTTCTTCTTCACCATGAACAATTTTTGTTACTTCATAAGCCAGAACTTCTTTTGCTTTATTGATTTCGGCACCTTCTAACGCACCTAATCTACGTACTTCATCCATTGGAAGGAAGGTAAGAAGTCCTAAACATTGTTCCACTTTAGAATCTTCGATATTTCTCCAGTACTGATAGAATTCATATGGAGAAGTCTTTTCTGGATCTAACCATACTGCACCTTTTACTGTTTTACCCATCTTTTTCCCATCGCTGGTCGTAAGAAGAGTCAATGTCAGACCATATGCTGGTTTTTTTTCTTTTCTACGAATTAGATCTGCACCTGCCAGAATATTAGACCACTGATCATTGCCTCCCATTTCTAATACACAATCATATTTCTGGTTCAATTTTAAGAAATCATATCCCTGCATCAGCATATAGTTAAATTCAAAAAATGTCAATCCACGTTCCATACGCTGTTTATAGCATTCTGCTGTCAACATCTTATTTACAGAAAAATGTACCCCTACTTCACGTAAAAATTCTACATAATTTAAATCCAGTAACCAGTTTGCATTATTATCTAAAATCGCACCACCATCTTCAAATGAAATAAATCTTGATAACTGTTCCTGAAAACGTTTTGCGTTATGTTCAATGGTTTCTTTTGTCAGCATATTTCTCATATCAGATTTGCCACTTGGATCCCCGATCATAGTTGTTCCACCGCCTAATAATGCAATTGGACGATGTCCCGCTTTCTGCATATGCATCATTGCCATAATTGTTAAAAAGTGACCGGCTGTCAAGCTGTCTGCCGTAGCATCAAACCCAATGTAAAATGTAACTTTTTCTTTTCCCAGCAACTCTCTTAATTCTTCATGGGTTGTCTGGGCAATAAACCCACGCTCTTCTAAAATATCGTAAACATTCTCACTCATTTTTATATTTCCTTTCTTACTTCATCCCAATCATGATTTTAATTTTTAAAGCTGTGAATTGGTGCAGGAATATTACCACCTCGGTTAATAAATGCTTCACAAGAGAATTTATTAACAGGCATAATTGGAGCATATCCAAGAAGCCCTCCAAATTCAACTACATCTCCAACATCTTTTCCAACTGCCGGAATTACACGCACAGCTGTTGTTTTCTGGTTGATCATACCGAGTGCCATTTCATCCGCGATCATACCGGAAATAGTTGCAGCACTGGTATTTCCAGGAATTGCAATCATATCAAGGCCTACCGAACATACACATGTCATGGCTTCTAATTTTTCTAATGTCAAAGCTCCAGCATTTACCGCATCGATCATTCTTTGATCTTCGCTGACAGGGATAAATGCTCCACTTAATCCCCCTACATAAGAAGATGCCATAACACCGCCTTTTTTCACCTGATCATTTAATAATGCCAATGCAGCTGTTGTTCCTGGTGCTCCTGCATATTCCAGACCAATTTCTTCTAAGATTTCTCCAACGCTGTCACCAATTGCTGGTGTTGGCGCTAAAGATAAGTCAATAATCCCAAATGGAATATCCAAACGTCTGGATGCCTCTTTTGCAACTAATTGTCCCACACGAGTAACTTTAAATGCTGTTTTCTTAATCGTCTCACAAAGAACCTCAAAACTTTCCCCGCGTACTTTTTCAATGGCACGTTTTACAACTCCCGGTCCACTTACTCCCACGTTAATAATCTTATCTGCTTCTGTTACCCCGTGGAATGCTCCAGCCATAAATGGGTTGTCATCTGGTGCATTGGTAAATACTACGAATTTTGCACAGCCTAAGCTGTCATTGTCTTTTGTTAATTCTGCAGTTTCTTTAATCTTTTCACCAATTAATTTTACTGCATCCATGTTAATTCCAGTTTTTGTAGATCCAACATTCACAGAACTACATACACGTTCTGTTACTGCTAATGCTTCTGGAATAGATTCAATCAAAAGGCGGTCTGCATTCGTCATTCCTTTGTTTACTAATGCAGAATAACCACCAATAAAGTTCACACCTACTTCTTTTGCAGCCTTATCAAGAACTTTTGCAATTTCTACAAAATCCTGAGGTGTTTTACATACAGGTCCACCTACTAACGCAATTGGTGTAATGGAAATTCGCTTATTTACAATTGGAATTCCATATTCATGTTCAATGTCCTGTCCAGTTTTTACTAAATCTTTTGCCGTTGTTGTAATTTTATGATAAATGTTCTCTTTTACTTCTTCTAATGTTGATGCTGCACAGTCTAATAAACTGATTCCTAATGTAATCGTTCTTACATCCAGGTTCATCTCAGCGATCATCTTATTCGTTTCGATTACTTCATTTATATTAATCATATAACTACCTCCGGGTTAAATTCTGTGCATGGTGTTGAAAATGTCTTCGTTCTGAGCCTGGATCAGTACGCCGATTTCTTCCCCGATCTGTCCTAATTCATTTGAAATATCAGAAACTGTCTTTTGGGATTCATTGATATCTACAATCATCATCATATTAAAATATCCACCTACGATTGTCTGGGAAATATCTAAGATATTAATGTTGTTATTTGCTAAATATGTACATACTTTTGCAATAATTCCCACACTGTCTTTTCCAACTACTGTAATTACTGTTTTTTTCATGCTTATCCTCCTAAATGCACTGTTAAAATCATACCCCAACTAGTGACGTTATACAATTATTTACCACTGCCAGCTTAGAAACCGTATCCCGTTTCGCCACCTGCATATTAAAACAATATTCTTCTGACACGATTCCCTGTTCCATTAATGACAATTTAACGGTTTCATATGCCAATTCAGAATAATTATTATCTTTGCTTAAATGCCCGAGAAAAACTTCTCTGGTATTTTTCGAAAAGATATCGCATAAAAGCTGTCCGGAGCGTTCATTTGATAAGTGTCCCTGATTGCTTAAAATACGCTGTTTTAAATAATAAGGATATGGGCCAACCTGAAGCATATTAATATCATGATTTGCCTCTACAAACAATATGTCTGAATCCTTCAATTTTTCAACAATCCCTTCGTGGTAATTCCCCAAATCGGTTGCCACAGATGCTTTTACACCACTGCTTTCAAAAGAATAACAAACAGGATCAGCTGCATCATGCCAAATGGATGTGGCATCTACCGTAAGATCATTGATCCGAAAGGGTCGATTGGGTGAAATCGTCTGAAATAATTCTGTATCAATTTTCCCAACGGATTTTGTCTGCAAAACCGCCTCTGCCGTCTTTTCAGTCATGTAAAGAGGCAGATGATATCTTCTGGCCATAACACCCAGTCCAGCAATATGGTCAATATGCTCATGGGTCACTAAAATTCCATCCAGTTTCTTTGGATCTACGGATAATTCTTTTAGTCCATTTTCAATTTTCTTTCCACTGATTCCTGCATCAACAAGAATATTGGCCTCATTACTGCCAACGTAGATACAGTTTCCACTGCTTCCACTGGCTATACTGGTCAATTTCATACTCTCTCATTCCTTTACAAATGCTATTTGCCATTATATCACATGCTTTTAAATAGTTCTACATCAAAATCTTCTGAATTTGTTCCTTTGTGTTCGCAATATCATAGGAATTATCAATAACAAAGTGGGCATGTTCACGAAATTCTTCCTCAGAAAGTTGATTTTTCATAATAGAATCTGTCTTTTCTTTTGTATATCCTCGGCCTTTGCACAAACGTTCATATCTGGTTTCCTGATTTACATAAATATACCATAATTCGTCATAAACATCCTGATATCCACTTTCGATGAGAAGCGCTGCTTCTAATACGATCATCGAAACTTCTCCCTTTTCTTTGATACGTGTAATCCGGTGTTTAATCTCTTCTTTTACATTCGGATGAGTAATACTATTTAATTGTTCTAATTTTTCTTTATCCCCGAATACGATGCTGCCCAGCTTCTGACGATCGATACTTCCATCTTCTTTCAAAATATTGCTTCCAAAATTTTCCACAATCTCTACATAACTTTTTGCTCCCGGTTCCATTAAATCATGAGCCACCAAATCTGCTAAAATGGTTTCCGCACCATATTCTTCTTTTAAAATTGATAAAATTACACTTTTTCCTGAGCCGACACCGCCGGTAATTCCAATTACTTTCATCTCTGTCCACCTATTTCGCTTCATACCAACTGTTTCCAGTATTAATATCAATTTCTAATGGAACAGCAAGGCTGGCAGCTGCCATCATTTCTTCTGTTAATATCGCTTTTACTGTTTCTACTTCGTCTTTACTTGCCTCAATCAAAAGCTCATCGTGAATCTGTAGAATCAATCTTGATTTCATATTTTCCTTTTTCATCCGTATATTTACTTTTACCATGGCAATTTTAATAATATCTGCAGCCGTTCCCTGAATTGGTGAATTCATGGCAACTCTTTCTCCAAAATTTCTCTGCATAAAATTACTGGATTTTAATTCTGGTACTGGACGAATACGATGGAACATCGTTTCCACAAATCCATCTTCTTTTGCCTTCTCCACTGTCTGATCCAGGAAATTTTTTACTCCTGGATAAGTAGCAAAATACTTATCGATATATTCCTGCGCCTGTTTTCTTGTTATATTCAAATCCTGGCTCAATCCAAACGCACTGATTCCATACACAATTCCAAAGTTGACCGCTTTTGCATCTCTTCTTTGATTAGAAGATACTTCCTCAATAGGAACATCAAATACTTCAGAGGCTGTAGATGCATGAATATCCTGATGATCCTGATATGCTTTTATTAGTGCCTCATCTTCTGACAAATGTGCCAGTACCCTTAATTCAATCTGACTATAATCTGCATCCACAAAGACAAATCCATCTTCTGGTACAAATACTTTTCGAATTGCCCGTCCCAGTGGCATACGTACCGGTATGTTTTGAAGATTTGGGTCTGTACTGCTAATTCGTCCAGTTGCAGTAATGGTCTGATTAAATGTACCATGAATGCGCCCATCATCCTGTATAAAGGTATAGAGGCCATCTGCATAGGTAGATTTTAGCTTGGTCAAATGACGATATTCTAATACCATAGCTGTAATTGGATACTTCCCTGTCAACTTTTCTAACACATCCACACTGGTAGAATATCCCGTCTTTGTCTTTTTACCGCCTTTTAATCCCATATGCTCAAATAATACAACTCCCAGCTGTTTAGGAGAATTAATATTAAAAACTTCCCCTGCTTCTGCATAAATAGACTGTTCTAAATCAGCAATTTTATCCACTAACTGATCGCCATACTCTTTTAAAGCTTCTTTTTCGACACGAATGCCTCTCTTTTGCATATCTGCCAGAGCAAAGATGGTCGGAAGTTCAATCTCTTCATACAATCCATCCATCTTTTGTTTCTTTAATGCACCCATCAGTGGTTCTACTGCCTTTGCAGCAACGATTGCTTCATATCCAATAACTTTTAATGCTTTTTCTTCTTCCTGTTCAAGTGCTTCTTCCCATGTCAGCTTCTTTAAAAGTTCTGTTCTGGATGGAAGCAGCAATTCTAAATAATCTCTTGCAAGATCTTCATACTGATACGTATCCTTCATCGGATTTAATAAATACGCTGCCACTTTACAATCAAAAATACTTTTCGTTTCTTCTGTAAGATCTAAATAAAATAACACTTTCTTTAAATCCAAAGTAGAAACGCAGGCAACCTGTTCATATAAATGATTTAACTTACTATATAAATACTGAGGAGTCAAAAAACCTTCTGCCCGGATAAATACTGATTCTTCTTTCTTATAATAAAGTGCACAACCCAACATCTTTTGTTGTTCTTCTACAAAATGAAGTCCGACACAGGATGCCTGTTCGGCCTCTGTAAAAATAGCTTCTGCTTCATTAAAATCAGAAACCATACGAAATTTACACTGAATTGGCTCTGGCTCTTCGATTCCGTCGAATCGTTTCAGAATAGACTTAAATTCTAGTTTTTTCAATAATAAAAAGGCTTCTTCTGTATAAATATCGTTCAATACTGCATCTTCGAATGAAAATTCCAAAACACAATCGGTTTTGATCGTCGCCAGCTCCTTGCTCAAGATGGCCTGATCATAATATTCTTTCAAATTCGTCTGTGCCCGTTTCGGTTTCACTTCTTCAATATGTTCAAAGGCATTTTCAATAGAATGATACTGAGTAATTATTTTTGTGGCAGTCTTTTCTCCGATTCCTGGTACCCCTGGAATGTTATCGGCCGTATCTCCCATCAATCCTTTCAGATCAATAAATTCTATCGGTGTTACCTGATATTTTTCCAAAACATCTGCTGCATAATAGTTTTCTACAATGGTTCCTGACATTTTCGTCTTAGGAATACGAATCTGCACATGATCCGTGGCCAGCTGCAATAAATCTCTGTCTCCAGAAATAATACTCACTTCATATCCTGCTGCCTCTGCCTGTCTTGATAATGTTCCCAAAATGTCATCCGCTTCATATCCTTCTTTTTCCATAATGGGAATATTCAGCGCAGACAATACTTCCTTCATCAGAGGTACCTGCTCATGCAGCTCTGCGGGCATCGGCTTTCTCGTTCCTTTATACGCATCGAACATTTTATGTCGAAACGTAGGTGCTTTTAAATCAAATGCGACGAGTAAGTGTGTTGCTGCTTCTTCTTCTAAAAAACGAAACATAATATTTAGAAATCCAAGTACTGCATTGGTATGTCTTCCCTCACTGTTGGTCAAATCTGGCAGTCCATAAAATGCACGATTCAAAATACTATGTCCATCAATCAATACTAATTTGTTGCTCATATCTTACGTCCTCCTGCGCAATATATTGCGTATGATATTTGTAAATATGGAAAAATCCATATAAAAATCCAACAAATACCACAAAAAAAACAAAAATCAAGACAATCCTATCCGTAATTCTGCGAATCTTTTTCTTCTGAACCACATTCTCCAACTGTTGCTTTCTTTTTTCCTGAAAAGCAGCATGAAAATCAGCAATCTTGATTTCCTCTTCATTCATCTGGTTCAGACCTTCCATAAGAATAAAAAATAGCTCCACTTCTTCACGACACGACTGGCATGTCTCAATGTGGTTTAAAAATGCCTGCAATTCATCATCATCTAAACTGTAATCTAAATATGAAATTAATTTGGTATCCACTTCAAAACATTCCATCTGATTCTTCCCTTTCTTTGCTGGTACTATTGTAACATAATTCATCTTAGGTGGCTAGTAGAATGAAATTTTTTGTTGACAAGTGGAACAAAAGGTGCTATTATAATCTAGCGTGATAAAAACGCCGCTGTGGCGGAATTGGCAGACGCACTTGACTCAAAATCAAGCGGGCTTCCACCCGTGCCGGTTCGAGTCCGGCCAGCGGCAGCATATAAGAAGCAGTTTCATGATGAAACTGCTTTTTTATTTGTCTTGATTGTAAAGATTTTTTTATTCTAATTCACCCATTATTATCATCCTAACATCCTGAACTTCCGAAATCTCATGATGTACACTCCTCTTATAAAATAAAGTGCTTCACACTTTCAGATAATGTAAGCTGTTACCTTTATCAATCCCCATATATTGATTTCAGCAGACAAATACCCGTTTCCGTTTTAAAAATTTTATGACAAAAATTTTCAATATTCTCAGATGAATATTTGCTTTCATCTGCATTTACCAGGTAATCCGCTTCAATCAAAATCTGATAATCTTCTCCATCAATTTCAGAGAAGGTGTGATGATGACCAACCAGATATGCCACTCTGCTAATCTCTTCTTCTGTAAGATCAGTATCCTTTAAGAATTCAGCAGTCAATATCTTCCCTTCTTCTTCTTGATATTTTCCATTTGTATTTCCATATTTTTCTCTGCATAAAGGGCAGGCAATATCATGGATAATTGCAGCAATTTCAAGGATATACTGCGTTTCTTTATCCAGCCCTTCCAGTTCACCGATTGTTTTTGCATATCCCCATACTTTGATGAAATGATTAATGTCGTGTAAGTTGCCATTGGAATAGGCAATCATATTTTTCATAATTTCTGCAATTGTTGTCATTGTATCTTCCTCCTAAAATGCAAATTTGTGTTATTGATGTTCTTTACAACTCATTTGTGTAACTTCCAGCTTAAAAACAGCAGTCTCATTAACCATTTTTTCATTAAAATCCCACACTTTCTCTCCTGTATTATGTTCCATAATCAAGGAAAGACCATGCTTCTTTTCATCTAACGCAGTTACCATATTTATAATTCCCATTCCTACAACACATTGAAAATTTCAAAACCAGCTATTGTACTTTTCTGAATTAACTCAATTTTTCGCCCTTCTTTTGCTCCGTGAAAATAAATCACATACGCATTATCATTTATTTCATATCCAAAGTTTAATGGAATAATATACACCTCTCCATCATCATTAAATCCAATCCGGCAACAGGTACATCGTTTTATAATATCTTTAATTTTATATAGAATCTGTTACTTTCCTATCTTTTCTTTTCATAACTGCACCTCATAAAATTCAAGTTCATTGTTCTTTATTGTATCACAATCCGTATTCGAAAGACAGTATCCAATATTCTCCTACCAATTGCACTTAACCTGTTATCTTACTTTTTTTGTATCAGCATACATATAAAAAGCGAAAATCATCAATGATCATAACATTTATAATTTCCGCTCTTTATCCTATATCTTTTTTATTTTTTCACGAACTCTGTTTTATGAAAGATTATTGTACATTTATGATTTCCTGTGCTTTCTCGGTCTCTTCCTCCGTTGGAACACGGACTCCC
>JAXJPR010000018.1:0-60117 GCA_036311565.1 Lachnospiraceae bacterium | reverse complement strand
TTTTGACTTTTTTTGATTGAATTTCTTTGTATTTTTGATTTATTTT
The DNA here is from genome assembly GCA_036311565.1 of Lachnospiraceae bacterium. Lineage (GTDB taxonomy): Bacteria > Bacillota > Clostridia > Lachnospirales > Lachnospiraceae > Fimousia. Next base: position 60,071 of record JAXJPR010000018.1, on the reverse strand, counting down.
GATTGTATTTGCTTGACTTTGAATGATTTCTTTCGTATAATAAAGACATGGATGGTTACTATAATATAAAACAATCAAGGAGGTCGCTATGCGTATTATCGATTTATTGAAGAGCAGCAGCCTGGCTCTTCAAACAACCGCCTCTACAAAAGAAGAGGTATTTGACTTATTAATGGATTTACATGCAAAGAACGGAAATATTGAAGATAAGGAAGCGTTTAAAGCAGGAATTATGGCTCGTGAAAAGCAGAGTCCAACAGCCATTGCTGATGGAATCTGTATCCCTCATACAAAAGATGCTGCCGTAAAAACTCCAGGTATTACAGCAGCAACAATACCTGCTGGCGTTAATTGTGATGCGTTAGACGGAAATCCTTCCAAACTTTTCTTTATGATTGCTGCGCCTGCTGCCGGAGGTGATGTACATCTTGAAGTATTATCAAGACTTTCTACAATTTTAATGGATAAAGATTTTCGCCAGGCTCTTCTTTCTACAAAAGATCCAGATGAATTCTTATCGATTATTGATCAGAAAGAGAAAGAAAAATTCGACTCAGAAACAACAACAGAAACCGTTTCTGCAAAACCGGTAAAAGAAGGTTTTCGTATATTAGCAGTGACTGCATGCCCAACTGGGATTGCCCATACATACATGGCAGCAGAAGCATTAGAAAATAAAGGAAAAGAACTTGGTTATCCTCTAAAAGCAGAAACAAATGGTTCTGGTGGTGCAAAAAATGTACTGACAAAAGAAGAAATCGAAGCTTGCGACGGAATTATCATCGCTGCTGATAAAAACGTAGAAATGGCACGTTTTGACGGCAAACCAGTCATTAAAACAAAAGTTTCGGATGGTATTCATAAACCGGCACAATTAATTGAAAAAATCGTGAATGGCGAAGCTCCGATTTATCATCATACTGGCGGTTCTGATTCTTCCACAGAGGTATACGAACAGGAATCTTTTGGACGTCAGATTTATAAACACTTAATGAATGGTGTCTCTCACATGCTTCCATTCGTTATTGGCGGCGGTATCTTAATCGCTTTGGCATTCTTATTAGATGATTACAGCATTGATCCAAGCAACTTTGGTATGAATACTCCAGTTGCTGCATTCTTTAAGACCATCGGTGGTGCTGCATTTAACTATATGCTTCCAATTCTTGGCGGATACATTGCAATGAGTATTGCAGATCGTCCTGGTCTGGTCGTTGGTTTTGTAGGGGCACATCTGGCTAATGTTGGCGTAACTTTTGCAAATCCGGCTGGAGGCGTATCTGCAGGTTTCCTTGGTGCTTTAATTGCAGGTTTTCTTGGTGGCTACGCAATGAACTTATTAAAGAAAATATTTGATAATCTTCCAGATGCATTAGAAGGAATCAAACCAGTTCTTCTTTATCCAGTCGGTGGTGTATTGACTATTGGTGTCATCATGTGTGCAATTAATCCATTCGTTGCCATGTTAAATACTGCTTTAACAAACGGGTTAAACTCTTTAGGCGGCGGAAGTGCCGTAATCCTTGGTGCAGTTTTAGGAGGAATGATGGCAATTGATATGGGTGGTCCATTTAACAAAGCCGCCTATGTATTTGGTACTGCAGCTATTGCAAGCGGAAACTTCGATGTAATGGCAGCTGTTATGATTGGTGGTATGGTTCCTCCAATTGCAATTGCATTGGCTTCTATCGCCTTTAAAAACAAATTTACGGAAAATGAACGAAAATCCGGTCCAGTAAACTTCATTATGGGACTTTGCTTTATCACTGAAGGCGCTATTCCATTTGCTGCTTCTGATCCTGCAAAAGTCATTCCTTCCTGCGTCGTTGGTTCTGCAGTTGCAGGTGGATTGTCCATGGCATTTGGATGTACCTTACGTGCTCCTCATGGAGGAATCTTCGTGTTTCCAGTAGTAGGAAATCCATTTATGTACATCATTGCATTAGTGGTAGGTTCTATCGTAGGAATGGTTCTGTTAGGATTATTAAAAAAAGAAGTAAAATAATAAAGTTTTCAACCAATAAAAAACAACTTTTATACGAAAGAGAGGAAATCCTTGCTAAAAGATTTCCTCTCTTTTTTCTTTTCATAAAATTCCCTTTAATTCCTACTAATTTAATTTGTTTTTTAATCTTATTCTAATCTTTCTCCCATATACTATAACCATAATAACAAAGAGAAAAATTCAATACAAAATAAAAAAAGAAGAAAGGACGTGCAAATATGAGAAAAGCTAAAAAATTATTTGTTATCTTATGTGCAACATTATTAACCTTCACCTCTATCCTTCCAGCTGGCGCAGCTACGAAACAAGTAATCGGAACAACGAAAGTAAAATCTATCGTAAGAAAGAGTGCTTCTGATTTAAAAGGAAAAACTCTTACAATTAAATTAAAGACCGATGATGGTGTTCGTTATTATGATGTAACCGGAAAGACCGCTACAAGAAAGTATGAATTCGAAGTAGATGCTTACAGCGGAAAGATTTTAGAACGTGACTGGGAATCCAGAAAGAAAACAAAAGGTAAAAAATCCCTTACAAAAGCGGAAGCAAGAGCAAAAGTTGACAAACAGGTTACTGCTCGTAAGAATCAGAAATATTACACCATTGAAACCGATTACGAAAATGGAATCAAATTCTATGAAATCGAATTTAAAACAGCAACTCGTTCTTATGAATTAGAAGTAAACGCAACAACTGGATATTTCACAGAACGTGACTGGGAATTAAGAAACAAAACTCCTAACATCCCTACCTCAACAAAAATTACAAAAGCAGAAGCAATCAGCATTGCGAAAAACAAAATAAAATCAAAATTAGGTTTAACAACAGCTCAGGCTAAAGAAATCAAAGTGATTGAATGTACATTAGAAAAAGAGAATGTACGTTATGAATATGAAATCGAATTAAGATACCGCTCTTATGAATGCGATTTTGAAATCAACGCTAATACAGGCGCAATTATCGATTATGATATCGAAATTGACGACTAAATCATATATTTCTAACATACAAATTAAAAAAGGATGGTGAGAACCATCCTTTTTTGCTTTCTTTATTATTCTTCAGATGCAACTTCTGTCACTGATTTTACCATGCCTGCCAGACTCTGGATCTCAGATGGAATAATAATTTTTGTTGCTTTTCCATCTGCTGCTTTTGCAAACGCTTCCAGACTCTTTAACTGAATCACACTCTCATCTGCTGCAACTTCTTTCAGGAAACGAAGCCCATCCGCATTTGCCTGCTGAATATTTAAAATTGCCTGCGCTTCCCCTTCTGCTTCTCTGATTTTTGCTTCTTTAGCAGCTTCTGCCTTTAAGATAGCAGCTGTCTTATCCGCTTCTGCCTGTAAAATAACAGATTCTTTATGTCCTTCGGCACGAAGAATCGCAGATTTCTTTTCTCCTTCTGCAATCAGAATCTGTTCACGACGTTCACGTTCTGCTTTCATCTGCTTTTCCATAGCATCCTGAATCGCTGCAGGCGGAATAATGTTCTTTAATTCTACACGATTTACCTTGATTCCCCATGGATCAGTCGCTTCATCTAAGGTCGCTCTCATCTTGGTGTTAATGGTTTCTCTAGAAGTCAGTGTTTCGTCTAATTCCAAATCCCCAATAATATTACGAAGTGTTGTAGCTGTCAGATTTTCAATGGCCATGATTGGATTTTCCACTCCATATACAAATAACTTTGGATCTGTAATCTGGAAAAATACGACTGTATCAATTCTCATCGTTACGTTATCTTTTGTAATTACCGGCTGTGGCGCAAAATCCACGACCTGTTCTTTTAAAGTTACTTTTCGTGCAACACGGTCGATAAATGGCACTTTCATATGAAGACCTGCTGTCCATGTAGCATGATATGTGCCTAATCTTTCAATTACATAGGTATGTGCCTGAGGTACGATTTTTACACAGGATGCTAAAATAAGAATAATAAAAATTATAAAAATAGCTAAAATCATTTTGTCTCCTCCTTATTTACTGGTTCTACCATTAATTTTACTCCTGAAATCTCCCGGATTGTAACTTCTGTGCCTTCTAAAATGACACTTTCTCCGTCTACTGGGCGTGCACTCCATTCCACATCATTAATTATGATGGTTCCAGATGGTACTGTTGGATCAATTGTCGCGGCAACCCGGCATTTACGGCCAACCAAGGCATCTGCATTTGTTTTTTCAATTTTTGAATTTAAAAGCTTTACTGCAGCTGGCCTTGTAAGTACTAATAAAACAATGGATACCACAATAAATACTGCCACTTGTAAAATCATAGAAAGTCCTAATGCAGAAGCAATCGCTGCTGCAATGGCGCCTCCTGCGAACCATATACTGGTAAGACTTACTGTTCCAATCTCAATGAGCAATAATACTGCTGCACCAATCAGCCAATATACTGTTGTCATATTTTCCACTCCCTTCCAGCATGATGGCTGTCATGCTAAGATTCTTTTCTCTGCCTCATTGTTTCATACATGAGCACAGTTGCTGCAATGGCGGCATTTAGCGATTCCACCTGACCGCACATAGGAATTTTGATATACCGCTCTGCCATGGCACTAAGGTCATCACTGAGCCCATTTCCTTCATTCCCAATCATAAATGCACAGCCTTCTTTAAAATCAGACTGATATACATCCTCTCCATCCAGACGGGCGGCATAAGAATGTATCTGATGTCTCTTTAATTCCTCCAATACTTGTTTTAAATCATCTGCATATAAAAATGGCACCCGATAAATTGATCCCATAGTAGAACGAATGACTTTTGGGTTATAAATATCTACGGTATCCCGGCTCATGATCACCCCTGTGATTCCAGCTCCTTCTCCAGTTCGAATCATGGTTCCAAGATTCCCTGGATCCTGAATATTTTCTAATAATAACAAACATGGATTTTCAGAAAGAGTTAATAGATCCTGTAGTACCCATTCCTGCTGTCGTATCATCGCTAAGACTCCTTGAGGTGTTACTGTATCGGATATTTCTTTAAAAATTTTATCATCCACTAATTCATAGCATACGCCATCAAAAAGATTTTCATGTCTCTCATAAAAACTTTTTGTTGCATATGCCTTTACTACTCGTTCTTTTGGCACTTCCTGGAACATCCGAATGCCTTCTACTAAAAAGACCTTCTGTTTTTTCCGCTCTTTTGCCTGTCTCTTTAATTTTAAAAGATTGCGAATCTGTTGATTATTTTTGCTTTCTATCATCATGAATATTCCTATCTGTAGAATTTTTTGCTTTTCGATTATAATTGTAAAAGTTTATATAAAGACCTCGTTTTTATGATTATATCACATTTTATATTTTTCGGTTATTAAAAGGCTGTTAATTATGTAGATAGAAAAAGAGTGCTTTTCCATATGAAAAACACCCCTTTGTAATTATTTCGTCTTAAATTCTCAATAATTATATTATTCTGCTTTACCCATAGTTTTTCCTAAAATTTCAGAAATTTCTAATTGATAATCATCGATGTCTTTTGTCATTGCTAATGCTTCTTCAATATCGAAGTCTACATATTCACCATGTTTGTATCCAACAACACGGTTTGTACCACCTTTGATCAATAAATCTACTGCATATGCGCCCATCATGGATGCGTAAACACGGTCTTTTGCAGTTGGGTTACCACCTCTTTGCATATGTCCTAAAATTGTTGCTCTTGTTTCAATACCTGTAGCAGCTTCAATTCTCTTAGCCATTCCGTAAGAATGTCCAACACCTTCTGCATTTACGATTAAGTGATGATTTTTACCTTTTGCTCTTGATCTTAAGATATTTTCAATTACTTCCGCTTCTGTATTAGGTAAGTTACCATCAAATCTTTCTGGAATTAAGATATTTTCAGCACCTGTTGCAATACCACACCATAATGCGATATAACCTGCATCACGTCCCATTACTTCGATAATACTACATCTTTCATGTGACATAGATGTATCTTTAATTTTGTCAATTGCTTCCATTGCAGTATTAACAGCTGTATCAAATCCGATTGTATATTCTGTACATGCAATATCTAAGTCAATAGTACCAGGAAGTGCAACTGTATTAACACCTAATGCTGCTAATTTACCAGCACCACGGAAAGAACCATCACCACCGATAACTACTAAACCATCAATCCCATGTTTTTTACAGATTTCAGCTGCTTTCTGCTGAACTTCTGGTTTTTTAAATTCTTCGCAACGTGCTGTATATAAAATTGTACCACCATGAGAAATGGTATTAGATACACTCTTAGAAGTCATATCAATGATTTCTTCTTTTAAAAGGCCGCTGTAACCTCTTTTAATTCCTTTTACTTTCAGTCCGCGTGCTAATGCGGTACGAACAACTGCACGAATCGCAGCATTCATTGCTGGAGCATCTCCACCACTGGTTAAAACAGCAATTGTTTCAATTTTTTTACTTTCCATAATTGTTCCTCCATAATAAAACTCATACGTAATAGTTTCCATACCATAAAAAACTACAATCGATTATATTTTAATGCATTTTTCTAAAATTATCAATAGGCTTATCCAAGACTTTTACATTTCCATATCCATAGGTTTCATGCAGCAATTCCATGAACTGATCGTCGTTATTCACTGCATATGCTGGTGACAATCGTTTGATTGCTTTTTCCCTCCGGCAAAAGATTACGACCGGATTGGTTCCCTTGTGGTTTTTAAGAATTTCCATAAAATGATTCTTTTCTTTAAAAAACGCCTCTTTATCTTGAAACTGTATCCATATTTCCTTCGGAATCTGATCAAAAGGAACCACCTGCTCACAGATTAATTTTCCTTCTTCTTCCGAAATAGATGCACGTCCCCTGATAAATACTTTGGTATCTTCTTTTAAAAAATTTTGATAAATGGAATAATCTCTTGGAAATACAATGATCTCCACAGTTCCTCTAAGGTCTTCCAGCGTAATAAATGCCATATTTTGATTATTTTTTGTCAGCTTTACTGTCTTATCTGAAATAATTCCTCCAACTACATATGGCACCTGATCTTTTGCTTTTGTCTTTCCAGTTTCTTCATCAATGAGAAAATCAGAAGTGGAAGCCGTAACATTTTTCTCTAATACTTCCACATATTCATCCAGAGGATGTCCGCTGGCATAAATTCCAAGTACTTCCTTTTCCATAGCAAGTTTTTGCTCATTGCTGTAATCTTCAATATCTGGATACGTAATTTCAAAGCTTTTCTTATCCTCTTCTGACAGGAAATCAAGCAGTGACATCTGTCCTTCCATTTCATTTTTTCGTTCTTTCTGAACATTTTCAATGACCTGGATATAAATTAACATCTTCTGTCTTCTGGAACCTTTCAGACTGTCCAGAGCGCCGGCCTTAATAAAACTTTCTACCGTTCGTTTATTGATTTCTTTGCTGGACAGGCGTTCCACCAAATCCTGAAGATCTTTAAACTTTCCTCCTCTTTTTCTTTCCGCAAGAATCGAGTTAATGACCGGTTTTCCCAGACTCTTAATTGCTGATAATCCATACCGGATAGAATTTCCGGAAGCCGAAAAATTTCCTTCTCCTTCATTAATGTCCGGAGGCAAAATTTCAATTCCCATATTCCGGCAGTTATAAATATAGTCTGATACTTTGGCTGTGTTTCCAAGTACAGAAGTCAGCAATGCTGCCATAAATTCTACTGGATAATAACATTTTAAATAAGCCGTCTGATATGCCACCACTGCATATGCTGCAGCATGTGACTTATTAAATGCATATTTTGCAAAGTCAATCATCTCATCAAAAATATGATTGGCTGTCTGTTCTGAAATACCATTGGCAATACAGCCTGGCACGCCTTCTTCTTCATTTCCATATACGAAATTCTGGCGTTCTCTGGCCATGACATCCCCTTTTTTCTTTGACATGGCACGACGTACCAAATCACTTCTTCCGAGGGTATATCCGGCCAACTTCATAACAATCTGCATTACCTGTTCCTGATATACGATACATCCGTAAGTCGGTGCCAGAATTTCCTCTAATTCTGCACAATCATAACTGATGGATTCCGGATAATTTTTTCCTTGAATATACTTCGGAATAAAATCCATTGGACCTGGACGATATAAAGAGATCCCTGCAATAATATCCTCCAGATTATGGGGCTTTAATTCCTTCATGAAGCTTTTCATTCCGGCACTTTCTAACTGAAAGACTCCTTCTGTCTTTCCCTGTCCTATCATCTCATAAACATTTGGATCGTTCATATCCAGATGGTCAAGGTCTATTTTTCTTCCTGTATTTTTCTCAATCAGATTTACTGCATCCTGAATAACCGTCAATGTACGCAGTCCAAGAAAATCCATCTTTAATAATCCCAGTTCTTCAATGGTCGTCATGGTAAACTGAGTCGTAACTGCATCATCTGCACCTTTGGAAAGCGGTACATATTCATCCAGGGCTTTTTGCCCGATTACAACTCCTGCTGCATGCATAGATGAATGCCTTGGAAGTCCTTCCAGACGCATGGACATATCGATCAGGTATTTTACTTCTTCATCTGTCTCATAAGCAGTTCTTAAATCCTTAGAAGTCTTCAACCCTTTTTCAATGGTAATATTTAGTTCATTGGGAATCATTTTAGCAATAGCATCCACTTTTGCATATGGAATATCCAATACTCTTCCTACGTCACGGATGACCAGTCTGGCTGCCATAGTACCAAATGTAACAATCTGTACCACCTGATCTTTTCCATATTTTTCAACAACGTAGTCGATCACTTCCTGACGTCGTTCAAAACAGAAATCCACATCGATATCTGGCATAGATACACGTTCCGGATTTAAAAAACGCTCAAATAACAATTGATATTTAATTGGATCAATATTTGTAATCGCCAGGCAGTAGGATACAATGCTTCCTGCCGCAGATCCTCTTCCTGGCCCCACCGCAATGCCATGATCTTTTGCGTAACGAATAAAGTCCCATACAATCAGGAAATAATCTACATATCCCATATTTCGAATGGTATTTAGTTCAAACTCCAGACGTTTTTTTAACTCCTGATCTGGATGTTCTCCATACCTTTTTATCAACCCTGTTTCACAAAGCATTTTCAAATAAGAAAATGCATCATATCCATCGGGTACATCAAATTTTGGCACTTTTTGTACACCAAATTCAATTTCGACCTGACAGCGTTCTGCGATTTCATGGGTATTATCAATGGCCTGCTGTGCATATGGAAAAAGCTTTCGCATCTCTTCTTCTGTCTTTACATAATACTGACCACCTTCATATCTCATGCGGTCTTCATCTGCCACCTTTTTTCCTGTCTGGATACAGAGCAAAATATCATGAGCATCTGCATCCTCTTTCAATATATAATGACAGTCATTAGTGGCCACCATAGGAATTCCTGTCTCCTTGGACAATTTTATAATTCCCGTATTGACAATGGTCTGTTCTCTCAGTCCATGATCCTGAAGCTCTAAAAAGAAATTTTCTTTGCCAAAAATACTCTGCATATGAAGCGCTGCTGCTTTTGCTTTCTCATAATCATTCATCCGAAGATTAGAAGCAACTTCACCTGCTAGACATGCACTTAGTGCAAGGATCCCTTCACTGTACGTTTTCAGGACCTCATAATCCACACGGGGCTTATAATAAAATCCTTCCGTAAATCCTCTAGTCACAATTTTCATCAGATTATGATAACCCTTGTTATTCTCAGCTAAAAGAACAAGATGATAATAACCATTCTCCTTCTCATGACGGGATCCTCCGGTCACATAAACTTCACACCCGATAATTGGTTTAATCCCCTCTGCTTTACATGCCTTATAAAAATCAATTACACCATACATAACTCCATGGTCTGTAATGGCGATGCTGTCCATACCAAGTTCTTTTACACGCTTGGCCAATTCTTTAATTTTACTGGAACCGTCTAACAGACTGTATTCTGTATGGACATGCAAGTGTGTAAAACTCATACTCATTCCTCCAAATCATTATTTTTCTCCCAGAACAATGGATTTACATTGATGCAGTCATAGTCATCCCAGATAAGACCGATCCACAACGTTCTATCCTGGTCAAAACAATAATAATATTTTTCATTTTCAATTAATTCCTCAAGTTTTTCTCTTGTTATTTCTTTATCCAGTTCTTCTCTTATTATATCATAGTTTTCTTTATCCAACTCTTTCATTATTATATCATAGAATGCTTCATCAATCTGCACAAATTCTGCATATCAAAAACATAACTGTAAATAGCTTTTTTATTTCTAAATATTTAAAAGTAAACCATCAAATAAGGCTGTTTATAAGCAAAGAAAGACCAGATGACCCTGTAATTGCGGTCACCCAGCCCTTTTCTCTTCCCTTTTTGCAGAAATCTCTGGTCATAAAACTCTCCCCTTCTTCCGATGTAAAAAACTTTCTAGTATGATAACATCTTATCGATTTCTTTTTTCATTCCCGGCATAATAAAATCTTTTGATAAACTGTGAAGTGCTTCTCTTCCTTCTTTTCGTTTTCCTTCTGCTAATAAAAGTTTTCCTTCCAGTAAACGATAGGTATAGGCTCTATCATAAGATTTCTCTGGAATTGCAATCGTATCAAATACTTCCCTTACTTTGGCAACTGCCGTTTCCTCATTTTTTCCTGCTTCTAAATCATATGTCAATTTGCTGATCACATAATGATTTCGTAATTTTTTATCTTCTTCATATTTTTTAAATAATTCTTGATGCTTTTCATATACCGCTGCTGCTTTTTCCAGTTGGTCAAGATAAATATAATTAGAAAATTGCTGATTATAGACAGCCGCTTTTTGACCTTCATTTAAATATTCTTCATCAATCTTTTCAATAACACCATTGGACTTTTCGTACTGTCCATTATGATAATAAGCAGTAGCAATATTTAATAAGAATAATGTACGATAGCTCTTATTATCTACTTCTTTGTATAAACGCTTATTTTGAATAATATAGTAATCAATGCGATGGTTATCGATAAGATCACGATTCAATTCAGAAAGCTGTTTATCGATTTTTTTATATTTTCCTCCACCGGCTCTTCCGATCAGATACATACCGATCAAAATGATAACATATAAAAGCATTTTTACATCAAAACCGACCACAGGTTTTAATAATTCTCCAATTTTAGGAATGCCCAACAGGATAAATACCATCATAACAGCCGTTCCAATTACCAATAAAGTTTTCTCAGATTTTTTCATATTTGAAACGTTCCTTCCTTTTTATTTTCCGTTTATGCCTTATATTTTACCATAGTTTCATTTTAAATACCATGTAATTGACAAAAAAACAGCACTAGAGTATCATTGAAACAAGATAAAGAAATGAGGTGTAATCATGAAAAAATTAAAAGATTTGCTGAAAAAAATCCCTTATTCCCTTGTAAAAGGAAGTTTAAATACAGATGTTTCTGACATTATTTATGATTCCAGAAAAGTAGAGGAAGGATCTGCCTTTCTGTGCATCAGCGGTACGACTGTAGATGCACACAAATTCATTCCTGACGCAGTGAAAAAAGGGGCTTCCGTTATTATTATTGAAAAAGATGTGGAAGTCGAAGGAGATGTGACGGTAATCAAAGTGGAGTCTGCAAGAAAAGCCCTTGCTTATCTGGCTGCTGCATATTTTGATTATCCTGCTGATAAATTGACGACCATCGGTCTTACTGGTACAAAAGGAAAAACCACAACGACTTATATGGTGGAGGCAATTTTAAAACATGCCGGAAAGAAAGTCGGTGTCATTGGTACTATTGGTGCTGTTATCGATGGTAAAAAATACCCTACTGAAAATACCACTCCGGAATCTTACGAAGTTCAGTATCTAATGAGTGAAATGGTCAAAGCCGGATGTGAATATATGGTAATGGAAGTTTCTTCTCAGGGACTTATGATGAACCGTGTGGATGGATTTACCTTTGACTACGGGGTATTTACAAACCTTTCTCCAGACCATATCGGTCCAAATGAACACAAAGATCTAGATGAATATATCTATTACAAGAGTCTGCTGTTCCAGAGATGTAACATCGGATTTTTCAATGCCGATGACTCTCATCTGGATGCGATCTTAAAAGACCATACTTGTGAGGTAAAAACTTTTGGCTTCGCCAAAGATGCCGATCTATGTGCTTCCAACGATCATCTTTTCAACGAAAATGGAAATCTTGGCATTCAGTTTGATTTAAGTGGCGATATCAATACTTCTATGGTGGTAAACATTCCTGGAAAATTCAGCGTATATAACTCACTGGTGGCTCTTTCCATCAGCCATGCACTTGGCATTCCAGTGGAAGATATGAAAGAAGCTTTAAAAGTGATTCGTGTCAAAGGCCGCGTGGAAATTGTCCCAATTTCTAAAGATTTTACAATCCTGATCGACTATGCACACAATGCCATGAGTATGGAAAGTATTTTAGAGACCCTTCGCGAATATCATCCAAATCGTTTAGTTTCTTTATTTGGATGTGGCGGAAACCGTTCGAAACTGCGCCGTTATGAAATGGGTGAAACATCCGGTAAGATGGCTGATCTATCTGTAATTACTGCAGATAATAACCGTTTTGAAGACATCAAAGATATTTTAGCAGATATTAAGATCGGTCTTGCAAAAACCGATGGCGAATTTGTAGAAATCGAAGACAGGACCGATGCGATCCACTATGTTATCGACCATGCACAAAAAGGTGATATTATCGCACTGCTTGGAAAAGGTCATGAAGAATATATTGATGTCAAAGGGGTAAAATCCCATTACAGCGAACGGGAAATTATCGAAGCCTATGCAAAAGAAAAGAATATGATTTAGACGAAAAGGATTTTTATTATGGAAAATATTACAATTCAAGATGTACTGACCGCTACTGGCGGCACACTTCTATGCGGAAAGAAAGACAAAATGATCACTCACTTTTGTATTGATTCCAGAGACGCCGATGAATCTTCTCTGTTTGTTCCAATTATTGGAGAACGGGTGGATGCTCATAAATTTATGGCTTCCACGTTAGATGCTGGTGCTGCAAGCTTCACTCAGGAACATGATTCCTACGAACACACCCAGCCAGTCATTGCTGTCAAAGACACCGTAAAAGCCATGCAGGACTTGGCCATTTTTTACCGGAATAAAATGAATCTTCCAATCGTTTCTGTTACTGGAAGCGTTGGAAAGACTACAACCCGTGAAATGATTACCTGTGTTTTAAAAGGGAAATTTAAAGCCTTTGAAACTTCAGGGAACCAGAACAGCCAGATCGGGGTGCCTTTGACCATTGATAAGATGAGTTTTCAGGATGAAATTGCCGTGCTGGAATTAGGTATGAGCGAACGTGGTCAGATTACGATTTTAACGAACATTGCACAGCCAAATGTTGCCGTTGTTACCAATGTAGGCGTTGCTCATATTGAACAGTTAAAAACAAGAGAAAATATCTGTCAGGAAAAATTAGATATCCAAAAAGGATTAAAGGAAGATGGTATTCTTTTTATTAACGGTGATAATGATATGCTCTCCAAACATGCACCAGAACTTGTAAACCATCCATATAAATTCTATGGACTGGGAGAAAATTGTCACTTCCGTGCTACCGATATTACAGAAGATAACGGCCAGACCAGTTTTGTGTGCCATTTTGACGGGAATTCTTATCCGGTTACTATCAATACTCTTGGAAATCACAATGTATTAAATGCATTGGCTGCCATCGCTGTTGGCAATCATTTTGGCGTTCCAGTAGAAACTGCCGTAAAACAGCTGATGCAGTTCCAGGGACAGCGGCAATCCATCCGCGAAAGCAATGGATACACTGTCATCGATGATACTTATAATGCAAGTCCTGATTCCATGAGAGCAAGCTTAAGCATTCTTGATACTATGAAAGACAAACATCATAAGATTGCTGTGCTTGCAGATATGCTGGAACTTGGAGAAAACTCCCCAACCTATCATAAAGAAGTGGGCACTTATCTTGCAGGTACTTCCATCACTCACCTTTTTGCCGTGGGTGATTTGATTCACCATACAATCGAGGGCGTAAAAGAAAAGAATTCTTCTATTATGATCCAGAAATTCGATGATAACGAAACTTTAACTGCTGCATTAAAAGAATTCTTACAGCCAGGAGATGCCGTTCTTTTAAAAGGTTCTAATGGAATGAAATTAAAAGAAGTTGCTGCAGCTTTATAATCAAACAAAACAATGGCAAAGGATCTGTTAATTATAAGACCAAGTATCTTTTAATAGCAGATCTTCCAGTCTCAAATAACTTGACAATTACCCTATAAAATAGTAGGCTTATAAGTAGATATTTTAACAATGGGGAGCCCACATGGCTGAGAGTAAGGATTTTCCTTTGACCCTTAACCTGATCTGGATAATGCCAGCGTAGGAACATAATGATATGGATGTGCCTCTGCATTATGCAGGGGCGTTTTTTTTAGAAAGGAGAATTTTAGAATGAACGCAAGTGTTGCAATTCAAACTTTACCAGAAGCTTCTAACGACGATGAATTAGTCCGCATCGTTGATGAAGTCATTGCTTACATCAAAAGTACAGGAAACAACTATTATGTAGGACCATTTGAAACGACCATTGAAGGTGATTATGACGAATTAATGGACATTGTAAAAGAGTGCCAGCATATTGCCATTAAAGCCGGTGCACCTTCTGTTGCTGCTTACATTAAAGTAAGCTATAAACCAGAAGGAGATCTTTTGACCATTGAAAAGAAAGTTACCAAACATCACCAATAAGCTTCCTTCCATTATTACCATCGGTTTGATCTTAATCATCTGGCAGGTGGTATCAATGACAGGAATGGTACCAAGTTTTATGCTTCCTTCTCCAGTTACCGTTGGAAAAGCGTTTATCGATGATTTTTCACTGTTAGTGTTTCATTCGAAGGTAACCATACTGGAAGCATTTTTAGGACTGCTAAGCGGCGTTGTAATTGGATTTATCTGTGCCGTTCTCATGGATTATTTTGATTCCATTTATAAGGCTCTTTATCCACTCATTGTTATCACACAGACAATTCCAACTGTTGCCATTGCACCTTTGTTAGTCCTTTGGCTTGGCTACGAAATGGCACCAAAAATTGTTTTGATCATTCTCGTTACCTTCTTCCCAATTACCATTGGTCTATTAGAAGGCTTCCGTTCTGCAGATCAGGATATGGTTCGTCTGCTGCGTTCTATGGGAGCAACGAGAACACAGATTTTTTTCCATATTAAACTTCCCAGCTCTATGAGCCAATTTTTTTCAAGCCTTCGAATTTCTGTGTCCTACTCCATCGTAGGAGCTGTGATTTCTGAATGGCTGGGTGGCTTTTCCGGTCTGGGTGTTTATATGACAAGGGTTAAAAGCGCTTTTGCTTTTGACCGGATGTTCGCAGTTATCTTCCTCATTTCCGCCATCAGCTTACTTCTGATGTGGATTGTGGATGTGTTACAAAAAAAATGTATGCCTTGGGAGAATATAAAATGAAAAAGAAATTAATCGCACTATGTTTAACTTTCCTTCTTGTTTTTAGCCTGGCTGCCTGCGACGGCTCTGATTCCAAAGAAGAAAATACCAGCGCAAAAAAAGAAGTGGAAAGTGAAGAATTAACCGATATTACTGTCGTATTAGACTGGACACCAAATACCAACCACACTGGTCTTTATGTTGCGCAGGAAAATGGCTACTACAAAGAAGCTGGTTTTAATGTAGAAATTGTACAGCCACCAGATGATGGAGCCGAAGCTTTAGTAGGAAGCGGAAAAGCTCAGTTCGGTATTTCATTTCAGGATACGTTAGCTGCTACCTATGCCAGTGATGACCCGCTGCCAGTTACTTCTGTCGCTGCTATCTTACAGCATAACACTTCTGGCATTATTTCCAGAAAAGGAGAGGGCATTGACCGTCCAAAAGGAATGGAAGGAAAACAATACGCTACCTGGGATTTACCAATCGAACAGGCAATGATTAAGACCGTGGTAGAAAAAGACGGCGGTAATCCTGATAAAGTAGAAATGATTCCAAATACAGTAACGGATGAAGTCAGCGCGTTAAAGACCAAATCTGTAGATGCTATCTGGATTTATGAAGGATGGGCTGGAATCGCTGCGCAGCTAGCTGATTTTGATTATGACTACTTTTCATTTAAAGACATTGATGATACTTTTGATTACTACACACCAGTCTTAATTGCAAATAATGATTTCTTAAAAGAAAATCCTGATAAAGCAAAAGCATTCCTGGCTGCAACAGAAAAAGGATATGAATATGCAATTGAAAATCCAGAAGAAGCCGCTGGTATTTTATTAAAAGCTTCTCCAGAACTGGATGAAGAATTAGTAAAAGAAAGTCAGAAATACATGGCAGACCAGTATATCGCTGATGCGAAACAATGGGGATATATTGATGCAAAACGTTGGAATAAATTCTACAGTTGGTTAAATGACAATGATTTAGTCGATGGAACCTTAGAAGAAAATGTAGGATTTACCAATGATTATCTGGAAGAAAATTAAGATTTGCCGCTTGGCATAGATAGGATATACAATGGCAGAACTAATTACAAAACATATTACAAAACAGTTCGATCAACGGACCATTATTAAAGATATTTCCATTGTCCTTCATGACAAGGAAATTATAAGTCTCTTGGGCGTCAGTGGTTCTGGAAAGACCACATTATTTAATATTATTTCTGGCCTGCTGACCCCTGAAGAAGGTCAAGTTCTTCTCAACGGAACTGATATTACTGGACAAGCCGGACATATCAGCTATATGCTCCAAAAGGATTTATTACTTCCTTACCGTACCATTGAAGATAATGTCAGCCTTCCGCTGATCATCAAAGGTATGAAGAAAAAAGAAGCCCGCGAAAAAGTCCGTCCGTTTTTTGAAGAATTTGGACTTGCCGGCACAGAGAAAAAGTATCCAAGCCAGCTTTCTGGTGGTATGAGACAGCGAGCAGCACTGCTCCGTACTTATATGTTTTCCAATGAGATTGCATTACTGGATGAACCTTTCAGTGCATTGGATACGATTACAAAATCATCCATTCACCGCTGGTATTTAGATGTGATGGAAGAAATCAAGCTTTCTACAATTTTTATCACCCATGATATTGATGAAGCCATTCTTCTCTCTGACCGAATCTATCTTCTGACTGGCAATCCAGGACAGATTACCGATGAAATCATCATAAAGGAACCAAAACCCCGCAGAAAAGATTTTAACTTAACCAATGAGTTCCTTGCTTATAAAAAGATGATCATTGAAAAACTGGAAAACTCATAATCTTAATGTTTTCCATGGAAACATAAAAAGCGATTCCACATAATTGATATGCTTTTCCATAAGCAGAATGGACATATCAAAAAACGGAATCGCTTTTTTCTTTACCGTAACAAATAAATGAACGTAATGAATAGTCCAATACAAAATAACATCAGACCAAAAGAGACACTTTTTATGACCATATTTGTGGTTACTTCTAATTCTTTTTTTGCTACTGCAATCCCATTGACAAAGGATTTTCTGATTGGTCTTCTGTATAAAATTGTTTTATTAAGAACCAGAACGATTTCGTCAAAAATAACTCCGATGACATAAGTAAATGGCGTTCCTACTT
This sequence comes from Lachnospiraceae bacterium, assembly GCA_036311565.1. Lineage (GTDB taxonomy): Bacteria > Bacillota > Clostridia > Lachnospirales > Lachnospiraceae > Fimousia. Next base: position 42,420 of record JAXJPR010000018.1, on the reverse strand, counting down.
TATCCCATACCCGCTGTTTGGAATCCTGATAGATGGTTCTTCTAAGAAGCGCCACAATACTATCTGGCAGCTGATCAATGGCCCGAAAGATTACTCCAAATACAAATGGAAGTGCTTTTGAAAAAAACGGGCGATAAAGCAGACGTTCGAAAGAGCACCACGTAAGATCAAACCCATTCATCCGAGGATGTTTTCTAGATAATATCTGAAATACCTGCATAAGAATTCCAGGAAAAATCATAGCTGCCACAATGGCAAAGAGATTTCCTCCTGCAAAAACTGCTGCCGCTATTTGACCGATAATAAGGAGGATGGATGCCCATTGAAAAGAACATTCCTCTCTTTCAATTCCAAGAAACACTACTGTACTCAATGCAAAAAAGAAAATCAATAGCATCAGCATTTCCTGTTTTTCTAAAAATACAGAAAGTATGAAAAACCATCCCATTTGCGCCATGGTCACATAACCTGCGTATTTTTTCGTTTCTGTAGCCGTTATGCATTTTATTACTGCCGCAGCCATTGTGAAAGCTCCCAAAAGGATCAGGATTTCTCCCCAGCTTCTGCTTCCTCCTGCAAATATAGAAAAGAGCCGATAGATTCCAAAAAAACCTCCAGGCATGACCAGAATGGACATGAAATACCCACCAGATAAAGACATCTGCCCATAAACCGCATCCATCCAAGAATGCAGCAAAAAGACTCCGCATCTGCATCCATACCCTATCAGATAACAGGCTGCTGCTGCGTAGATCCAATAAGAACCTCCTGGATGAATAGCAGCAAGTCTGTCATATTCTAATGTGCCGGCATAATGATTCACAAGAAACATTCCCATGGCCATAATCATTCCCGTTATGACAAGCCATGATAAATAATATTTTCCTGTTTTTTTCTCGCCATCCTGCTCCATGACCAAAATCCATGATAAAAATCCAGTCATTTCAAAACAAACATACGAGGTAAATAAATCATTGGCTCCGAACATCCCTACAGTTGAAAGAAGGATTCCAGACACTACTACCAAAGTATTTCTCGAACTGTGATCTGCAGCTAACCGCCAAATGCACAAGACAGCCAAACTTCCAATACTGATTGCTGTTAAAAAATCATAGGAAAAAGAAAGTCCTTCACCACAAATTTCATTCCATGTTACTGTCATCTCCACTTCACCTCCTAGATTCTTCCAAATGCAATCGTTTCTAAAAATGTCATCAACGGAGCTGAATAAACTCCAAAAACAATCATTGCTACAACTAAGATCATTAACGGCACTTTCATATACCAGTTCGGATCCTTATATGCCTTGATTTCTTCTGTTTTTTCAACACGGAAAAATGCTTTCACGACAATGGACAGTAAATATACTGCCGTTAAAAAAGCCGAAAATAAAATCACTGCAACACCAAACAAGGAAAAAGAATCCTGGCTTTTCACTGCCGCTGTCAATATGGTCCATTTGCTGACAAATCCACATAACAATGGCACCCCCATCACTGCTGCTGAGCCAATCGTAAAACATGTCATAACAAATGGCATGGATTTTCCAATCCCTTTTAATTCATAAATATATTCTTTGCCCGTCTGATGCATAATGGCACCAGCACAGAAAAACAATGTGATCTTCATAACTGCATGAACCACCATATGAGCCATACTACCTTTCAATCCGTATGGCGTCATAAGAGAGGCTCCAAATATAATATATGATAGATTACTGATGGTGGAATATGCCAGCCGCCGTTTCAGATGAATCTCTTTTACTGCTTTTGAAGAAGCAAAAAGAATCGTTGCAATGGCAAACAACATCATTACACTTTGGGCCCATGTCCCTTTTAGAAAATCCGTTCCAAAACTATAATACGTAATTCGCATAATGGCAAATGCACCTGCTTTTACAACTGCTACCGCATGAAGCAGAGCCGTAACCGGCGTTGGTGCCACAGATGCCGTCGGAAGCCATCCATGGAATGGAAAAATGGCAGCCTTTACTCCAAATCCCAGTACGGAAACCACAAATATGAACCTCAAATGATTTTCTTTCCCATTGATTTTTGTCAGATCCAGCACTCCTCCATAAATAAAATCCGTAGTCGTTCCATAATGGAGAATAAACATAAATCCAATAAAGGCAAATGCCGCTCCTGCCAGCGAATATACCATATATTTTCTGGCTGCAAATATGGAAGGCTGGTCCAGTTTATGAATGACCAGGGTCAGTGTGGATAATGTCAGCAATTCATAAAACATATATAAGGTCATTAAATTGGCTGCAAATGCAATTCCAATACAGACTCCATAAGTTATCGTATAAAAAGCAAAAAATAAATTATTTCGTTCTTCATGTTTCATATATTCAAATGCATACAAAGTGGCAAGCGGCCACAAACCTGCAATAATTCCGGCAAATACTTCGGAAAAACCATCGATATGAAAATGTATCGTCAAATTATGTGCCATGACTAATGCACGGCAGGTTCCCTGCACGCCAAAAAAAAGCATTGTGTATACAATGATAGAATTTAACAAGACCAGAGCCATAATATATTTTTTACGAAGACTGTCATTTTTCATTGGAAAAAAGTACAGGCATCCGCCGCCAATAATCGGCATCAAAATAGGAATTAATAATGTCCAGGCACTCACGTTTTACTCCTTTCTAGCATCTTAGCTCTGTTTTTATACTAAAAATTCTGCAATCTTTGCAGCAATTTGAATAAAAGTTTCCGGCCAGATCCCGAATACTGCTGATCCTGCCGCCAATACACAGATCGGAAACCGCATCTTCCAGTTTATTTGATATTTTTCCCATCTGCCCTTCTTCTGATTTTTTGGATAAAATGCGTCAATGGACACGAACAGCAAATACCCTGCCGTTAAAACAGCACTTATCAAAAGAACGGCAGGACCAATCCAGAATAATCCTTTTATTCCACTTTCCATGACTCCGTGAGCTAAATATTCCTTACTTACAAATGCACTGGTAAAAGGAACGCCGACCAATGCTAAAGAGGCAACGGTATAACCGGCCATGATCCCCGGCATCTGCTTTCCAATGCCGTCCAGTTCTTTGATCCTGGTCTTTTTACTATAATAGATGACCGATCCGGACATAAGGAATAAGACAGTTTTTGCAATTCCATGGAACAGGATATGAAGAAGCCCGCCAATAATTCCAGCCACCGTCATAGAAGATAATCCCAACAAAATATAGGAAACCTGGCTGACCGTAGAATAGGCAAACCTTCGTTTCATTAAGGATTCCTTATAAGCCATCATAGACCCCATAAAAATAGTAATGACGGCTAAGATCATCCATAAAATCTGTACCCATGTTCCCCGTAAAACATCTGCTCCAAAAATGTAAAAGACGGTCCTCATACTGGCTAATACGCCCATTTTGGTAATAACTCCTGACATTACTGCACTGGCAGGAGATGGTGCCTGTGGATGAGCCGTAGGAAGCCATCCATGAAGAGGAAACAATCCTGCCTTTCCGCCAAATCCTACAATCATAATTGCTGCTGCTGCCAAATAAAGTGTTGCATGGTCAGTAAAGTTCTGTGCTGTAAAGACTCCTCCCGGTATAAAGGTAATCGAAGGGGCATAGATTGCCAGAATACAAATACCTCCAAGTGCAGCTGATGCTCCAAAGATAGAATAAAACATATATTTCCTTGCCGCTCTGACTGCTTCCCTTGTCTTTGAATGGAGCACCAGAGGCATGGTAAGCAATGTCATGCACTCAAAACACAAATACAAAGTGATAAGATTACCCGCATAGCTTAACGCGACCAACACTCCTTCTGCAATCAGATAAAACGTATCATACCGCCGTTCATCACCTTCATGCTTCATATATTCTAAAGAAAACATTCCCACCAAAAACCAGATCATCACAAGAAATCCGCTAAAAAATACGGCTAATTCATCAATATGAAAGTACACTGGTATATCATCCACCAAAGTAAATAAGACAAGACCTGTTCCCTTTTTTTTCATTTCCCAATACACAAGAAAAATCTCTGCTGCCAGTACTGCCATAACACTACTGTTTCGAATAACTCTATTTTCAAATATATTCCATACGGATATGACAATTCCCATTAGGATGGGAAGCAAGACCGGTATGAGAAGATTCCATTGATTCATCATACTTCCTCCTTTAAGAAAACATATTTAATCCGCTTCGCAGAAATTCAATAACTACATCGGACTGCATTCCCAAAAACAGATTCGTTACGACCAGACAGATAAGTGCTGCGGTCATGCCTAAATTCCTTTGATATCCTAAAAAACTTTCTTCCCTTTTTGGTGGCTGATAAATAACAATCAATGCACGAATAAAATACACCGCATTTAAGATCGTACTGACCCCCAATGACACTACCGTGACCATCATTTTTATGTTGGATGGTGCCTGAATAGCCGCCTGAGCAAAATATACTTTTGAAATATAGCCAGCTGTCATAGGAACTCCCACCATAGAAAGTGCCCCAACTAAGAATGCAAAACCGGCAATTTTATTTCTATGGGCTGCTCCTGTTAATGCTTCATAACTGCAGCTTCTTTTCGATACTTGTGATAACCCGGATGCAGATAAAAACATCATTGATTTTGAAGCTGCATGGGACATAATGTGAAAGACTGCTGCCAGCATACCGGCCTCTGTCCCCATACCAATACCCATATAAATATATCCGATCTGAGCAACACTGGAATAAGCAATCATTTTTTTTAGATCATTCTGCCTGATAGCGCTTAAAGAACCAATGATCATTCCTGCAATCCCAAAAAGAAATAAAATATTTAAAATCTTATTCTGGAAGATAATATCTAGACCAATGACCCGATAATAAATCTTAATCAATAGAAAAATATATGCTTTTGATACCAAACTGGATAAAATCGCACTAGATGCGGAAGTTGCATACGTATAGGCATCCGGTAACCAGGAATGGAACGGGAACAATGCACTTTTCATAGCAAGTCCCACAGATATCAGAGCAATGGCCGAAGTAAATGGCACCTGATACTGTCCAGATTTTGTCAGTCCGGCTACTGCATCCCGAATGTTTGACATCAAAAGATGTCCCGTCAAATCATAAATTAAAGTGAGTCCAATCAGAATCAGACCAGAGCCTAAAAGACTCATGATCATATATTTTACAGATGCCAGTAAAGAACGCCCTTCTCCACGGATGACGATGATTCCACAGGCACCAATGGTCATAATTTCTGCAAATACGTAGGCGGTAAATAGGTCATTGGTATACGTCAGAGCTAAAATTGCGGCCATTAAAAGATTTATCATGACATAATATAGATTTGACCGTTTGGGTGAAATATCCTCTTCCAGCCGCTTTGCTCCGCCCAAGACGGATAACAGCATAATCAGGCAGAAAAATGTGGCAAATGCACCTTCTAAAATTCCAAAACGAATTTCATTTCCCCATGGTGCCGGATGATGTCCCATAATATACACATAACTGGTATTGGTCTGCCATGCATAAATCAACACAAGAATAGACATGACCAGATTTCCAGTAATTGCTGCAAAAGACACTTTCTTTGCCCGTCTGCCATCTAAGACAGAATGAATGACACCCGATGACATGCAGAGAAAGATACCAATAAAGGGAAGATTTCTCACAAAATCCATTTATTCCCCTCCTTTTTGGCTTTCATGGATATCTCATCCACATCTAATGATCCATATCGACGATATATGCGAATGGTCAATGCCAGCATCACAGCCGTTACACTTACGGAAACAACAATACCAGTCAGCACAAGACCGCTTGGAATTGGATTGATATAGGCATCCGCGTCTAAAATTCCATCTGTCACGATTGGTGCCATCCTTCCATCAATGTAACCTTTTGCAGCCAAAAATAAATAGACTGCCGTATCCATAATATTTAGACCAATAATTTTTTTAATCATTTTTCTATGCAACAGCAGCGTAGTAAAACCGATTCCAAATAAGATTACGGACACTGTCTCATAATAGTTGTGAAACAAATTTGCTCCCATTTCTAGAAATCTCCTTTTCGAAACAAAACATAACATGCATACATGGTACAGGCTACGACTGCTCCTACACAAATATTTAATACTAAGATCAAGCCACTACTTAAAATATTCCCCGGGGTTCCCAGTGAAATCATACTTTTCATGTGATTGGCGCCAGTAAAGAAAGAATAACTTTTTGCCGCTGCATAAGTAAGCAGGCCGGAAAGAGAAATAACACGGAACGTTTTTAGGGTAAAAAACTGCTCTGTTTTCTGAAAACCATATGCATCCAAATATAAAATCAGTCCTGCACCAATAATCGCCCCTCCAGAAAATCCTCCTCCTGGTGATAAATGTCCAAATAGTATAATATAAATTCCAAAAATAAAGAGAATGGGTACTAAGAAAAATGCCACTTTCTGCAAAATTTTATCATTTTTCGGTTCTAACATCCGGTCATTTTCTGCTTCTTTCGCCTTCTCATCCTCGATATTTTTCTCCTTCCCAATCCCTGAGTGAAGAATCATAAAGACACAGCTGACTGCAATAAATAACACATGAGATTCTCCAAACGTATCAAAGGCCCGATAATCCAAAATCATTCCGGTCACAATATTTACCGCTCCGGTCTCTTCTATCCCTTTCTCAATATATCTTTGCGATACTTCGTTATTCACCGGATTGGATGCTTCTCCAAACTTTGGAAGATAAGAAACTGTAATTAACAGACTTCCAATGACAGCAAGGCAGATAACGACTGCCGACAGACGGTAAATCCGCTCATAGATCCGGACGCCTTTTTCTTCCGGCCAGTTTTTGTATTTTGCATAAAGCCTGGCTTCCTTTTTATGAACATCCTCTGCCCGTTTCATATCTTCTTCATATTTTTCATGTAATTCTTCGTCGGTCATATGCCATTCTGGAGAAGACTTATATTCTACTGGTATTTCACCATTAAGCCATTGAAAGAACTTATTCCATCGTGACTGCTCATAATCTTTTTTAATTTTGCTCATCTTCGTCATCTCCTTTCATAGCTCCGATTTTCTTAAATGTAACAAAAAATAAGATACTCGTTACCCCGGCTCCTACTGCTGCCTCTGTAATGGCAAGGTCTGGTGACTGAAGCAAGAACCAGATAATCGCCATAATCAGACTGTACGACATAAAAATAACGACTGATGTTAAAAGATTTCTTGTAAGACAGGTCGCAAGCGCACACACAATAAGAAAGGTAAGTAAAATGATTTCTATTACTTTCATTCTTCTGGCACCTCACATTCTTCCTCTAAGTGTTCATGAATAGTTACCTCTAATCTGGATATCAAATGACTGGATACCGGACTTGCAAACCATAAGAACAGGATGATCAATACCAATTTTAAAGATGCAAAAGAAATTCCATATATAACAATTAATCCGATCATAACGGAAGCAAGGGCCAGAGTATCACACATTGCTGCTGCATGCATGCGATTTAGCACATAAGAAAAACGATACATTCCAAAAACGGCTGCCGCTGCCGCTACAATTCCAATGATAATAGAAAACGCCCCAATAAAAAACCTGGTCCACTCAATCATTTGAAGTTTCCTCCTCCTTTTTCTCCCGATATACACCCATATATACTTTCGTCAGAATGACAACTCCGATAAAGCTTATCATGGCATAAATCAGACAAACGTCTAATAAGTAACTTGCTTTTAACAGAACGGATAATAATGCAATAGTGATAATGGTCATCGTTCCAATCATATTAGCACTGATGATCCGATCTGTGAGACGCGGTCCCCGAATCGCCCGTATCAGACAGCAAAAAATCAATATGACCATGAAGAAGATGCACACTGCCATAAATCCATCCTGAATCTGCATCAGCAATTGTGATTTCATTGTTCCACTCCTTCTTTCTTCTCCAGTTGATGCAATAAATGTACAAAAATAGAATCGTCCATTCCTTCTGCCATTTGGCCATCCAGACAATGTACCAAATACTCATCCCCTTCTAAGGTTACCGTAATGGTTCCTGGTGTCAGTGTAATTGAGTTCGCTAAAATTACTCTTGCAAGATCCGTTTTCAAATCTGTCCGAAACCGCACTAATTTTGGCTCAACTTCATACTTTGGCGAAAGAATCAGCTGTAAAACTCCAATATTGGACTTTAAAATTTCCAACACAAGAATCACTGCATATCCGATTCCCCATAAAATATTTCGATATAATCTTTTTTCTTTTTGAATAGAATAATCCAGAAATTTACATTGAAATGTAAATACGGCTATGGATACCAAAATGCCAAAAACTGCAATTTCAAATGTAAAATCTCCTGCAAAAATAATCCAGCATATAAAAAATAATAGTAACATGATGACCCCCATTTTCTTTGCTTTTCCAGTTAATATTACTATTCCACATTTTACAAATAAAATTATTATATCCCACAAAATAAGAATGATAAATTTAAAACAAAGAAAGGCATCGGACCACTTTTATGTGTCTGTCCGATGCCCTTTTCATTTCATCATCAACTCAAATATAAAATTCTTTGATTGGAACTACCACGAAACTGTAGTGTCAAATCTCGCAATTCTTCTACATATGGACCATCCACTAGGATATCTGCTGCAGAAAGTAGTTTCTGTACCCATACATCTTTCATCTCTTCTAATTGTTCCAATGTATAACCAGAATAGATCATGACTGTCTTTCCCTTTTTCTTCACTTTCATTGCCAGCTCATATAAGGCCTTGGGCTGACAAAATGGTTCTCCACCAGAAAAAGTAATGCCCGAAAGAAGAGGATTTTCACAAAATGCTTCAAATATTTCTTCGATATCCACAATCTTACCCCCATCAAATGCATGGGTCTGTGGATTGTGGCAACCTTTACAGTGATGTGGGCATCCCTGGGTAAATACTACATAGCGCATTCCAGGTCCATCTACAATAGATTCTTCTATAATGCCGCTAATACGAAGCTTAGATTCCATGCTTTACACGATCTCTTTCTTCTGCTCTTTTTGCATTATTAAAACGTTCGGTCGTTCCTACCAAATAGCCTGTAATACGACGGATTCTGTCAAATCCAACGTCCTGTCCAACTTCTTTTGCTTTCATTTCCTGTTTACTCATATTTGATACCTCCTGCTCTTAATGATAAACCGGTACGTCCGGATATTTTTTACGAAGTTCATTTAATTTTTCAATGCTGACACTTTCTCCGGCACGTCTTCCACATCTTGGACATACTTCGCCGATGACTCCTGTGTATCCGCAGACTGGATCACGGTCAACTGGATGGTTTACAGAACCATAACCAATTCCCTGCTCTTTCATGTAACGAATGACCGCTTCGAAAGCTTCCACATTCTTACATGTGTCCCCATCTAATTCTACGTAACTAATATGACCGGCATTTGTCATGGCATGATATGGTGCTTCAATTTGAATTTTTTCAAATGCACGAATCGGATAATAAACTGGTACGTGAAAAGAGTTTGTATAATACTCTCTATCTGTGATACCTTCCAGTTTCCCATATTTCTTCTGATCAATTTTAATAAATCTTCCGCTAAGACCCTCGGCTGGTGTTGCCAGCAATGTAAAGTTAAGTCCTGTTTTCATAGATTCCAGATCCATTCTCTGGCGCATGTAGCTAATGATTTCCAATCCCAGTTTCTGGGCTTCCTCACTTTCTCCATGATGCTTACCAGTTAATGCCTTTAAAGTTTCCGCAAGTCCAATAAATCCAATACTTAACGTTCCATGTTTTAAGACCTCTGCAATATTATCTTCATAATTTAATTTTTCAGAATCAATCCAGATTCCCTGTCCCATTAAAAATGGATAATTTCTTACCTTTTTTGTACACTGAATATTAAAACGATGCATCAACTGGCGAATGACCAGATCCATCTTTTCATCCAGCATCGTATAAAACTTCTTAATATCCCCTTTTGCTTCAATTCCAAGTCTTGGAAGATTAATAGAAGTAAAGCTTAAATTTCCACGTCCACAGGTAACTTCTTTTGTTTTATCATAATGGTTTCCTAATACACGGGTACGACATCCCATGTAAGAAACTTCAGTATTATAATCTCCTTCCTTGTAATATTGAAGATTAAATGGTGCATCGATAAAACTAAAGTTTGGAAACAATCTTTTTGCAGATGTACGAATGGCCAGTTTGAACAAATCGTAGTTTGGATCTCCAGGATTAAAATTAATGCCCTCTTTTACTTTAAAAATCTGTACCGGGAAGATTGGCGTTTCGCCGCCTCCAAGCCCCTGTTCTGTACATTCCAAAAGATTACGGATCACCATTCTTGCCTCTGGTGATGTATCTGTTCCATAGTTTATGGAACTAAATGGTACCTGGGCACCTGCTCTTGAATTCATCGTATTTAAATTATGTACAAATGCTTCCATTGCCTGATGGGTTTCCCGATCGGTCATGGTCAGAGCTTCTTTTTGTACATACTGGTGTGTTTCTTTTAACTGCTCTGTGGTAAGTCCTTTTGGCGGATCCATCTTCTTAATCTCCGTAGCAATATCTGCTGCATTTCCCATTGCTAAAGGAACCGTCAGTTTGCTTAAATAATCTTCAATGACTGCAAAGCTTTCTTTGTTATTCATACCAAAACGAATCTGAAGATACTGATTCATCAGGTGACGGTATTTTTTCTTGTAAGTTTTTCGTACGCCATCGGCCATAGCATAATCAAAGTTTGGAACACTCTGTCCACCATGCATTTCATTTTGATTTGCCTGAATCGCTATACAGGCCAGTGCAGAATAACTCTGAATAGAGTTTGGTTCTCTAAGATTTCCATGTCCTGTAGAAAAACCATCTTTAAATAATTTAATTAAATCAATCTGACAACATGTTTCTGTTAACATATAAAAATCTTTATCATGAATATGAATGTCTCCATTAATGTGTGCTGCTGCAATATCTTTTGGAAGAACATAATTGTCAATAAAATATTTTGATCCTTCTGAACCATATTTTAACATGGTTCCCATAGCAGTATCTGCATCGATATTTGCATTCTCACGTTTAATATCTTCATCTTTTGCATAAGAATACGTCAGCCGTTCGTAGATATCCATGAGATCAGATTCTGTGTTACGTATCTTTGTATGTTCTGCACGATATAAAATATACGCTTTTGCTGTTTTTCCATACCCATATTTAATTAAAATCTGTTCCACATAATCCTGTACTTCTTCAACGTTACAGTTGTCCTTTTCAATACAGCCACATACCTTTTCTGTTAAAAATAACAAGTCAGTAGGTGTCATATTCTCGCCATCTACCGCCTTGTTTGCCTGGCTCATTGCATTCAGGATTTTTACGGAATCGAAAGGAACTACATCCCCGTTTCTCTTCTGAATCTGTTTTATCATTTTCTCAATATCCCTTTCTATATGTAGATATTGTGTGCAGCAAACTCACTATCCACAACATCTTGTGGTCATTATACTCCTAAACTATCTACATTGCAAGCACTTATACTAAATTCAATTGGAGAATTTATTTCCACATTTTATGCACATTTCATTCACATGCTTTGCACATGTAATTATCAACATATCCACATTTAGATGTGGATAACTGTTTTTCGTTTTTATAATTTGCATATGATTCCAAATGTCGCTCCGGCAAAAATAAAGATAAATGGATGTACTTTATCCCATTTTTTTATTCCATAAAATGACAAAATAAAAATTAAAATTGCCGGAATATTCCACACGTTTATCCAATCCTTTCCCCAGTATTCAACATGAAGCAAAGACATACAAAATACATCAAACATAGCTCCAATGATCAGACCGGCAGAAGCCGGACGCAGCGCGTAAAATGCATGCTGGACAAGTTTGCTGCTTTTAAACTTTTCCAGTATTTTGGATACTCCGATAATGGTAATCATAGATGGACATACAAGTCCTGCAGTAGCAATGACTGCTCCCAACACTCCACCTACTTTAAAGCCGGCAAATGTAGCCATATTGATGCCCATAGGACCAGGTGTTGATTCCGAAATTGCAATCATATTGGTCAGCTCTGCAGCTGTAAACCATGAGTATTTTCCTACCATGGCTTTTAAAAATGGCAGTGTAGCAAGTCCGCCTCCTACTGCAAACAATCCTGCTTTAAAGAACTCGAAAAATACAACCAGATATTTCATCATGAGATTTTTCCCTCCCCTCCTCTTGAAAAGATTCCAAGGAAACAACAAATGGCCACAAGTGGAATCGGAGAAATATTAAAAAATGCAAGCGCAACAAATGCAGCCACAAAGATTCCCATTGTCAACTTATCCTTTACTCCCTTTTTAATCATTCCAATCACTGCTTTAGCTACCAGAGCACAGACCACCACTCTTATTCCATTAAATGCATGCTGCACGATCACAAGCTCTGAAAATTGCCCAATAATACCTGCCAGAGCCATAATAATAAGCAAAGACGGTGAAACAATTCCTGCTGTAGCAAAAATGGCCCCTGACAATCTTTTTTGTTTATATCCTATAAAAGTTGCTGTATTCACCGCAATTACACCTGGTGTAACCTGGCCAATGGCATAATAATCTAAAATTTCTTCCTCCGTTGCCCATTTTTTTTCTCTTACAATAATTTTCTGAAGCATTGGAAGCATGGCATATCCGCCTCCAAAGGTCATAATCCCCACTTGAAAGAATGCCCAATATAATTGTAATAATTCTTTCATATCCTATTCACTTCCTTTCTAATTTTCTATTTTAACACAATCCCTATTATTTTTTAAGGTACGGCATAAAAGAAAAAGGACATTGTTAAATCCATAACTGCATTTACAATGTCCTCTTATAAGCTTCGAATGGGACTCGAACCCACGACCCACGCATTACGAATGCGTTGCTCTACCATCTGAGCCATCGAAGCGTATGATAAATTTTTCATAGTAGGTATATTCTACTCTTTTTTTGAAAGAAAATCAAGTAAAAATCGCACCAACAACTGGTACGATTTTTTCTGATATTCTAATCAGCATTCTGCTGCTTTACTTTGCACTTAAATATCTTTCAATATGAGCGATTGCTGCCACTTCATCAACACCATCCGCAATTACAGTCAGATTTTCTCCTTCATTTAAACCCAGACTCATCATTCCCATGATGCTTTTTGCATTGATCTGTTTTGAACCGGTCTCAACCATAATTTTGCTTTCATATTGACTTGCAACCTGTACTAATAATGCAACTGATCTTGCTTCTAACCCTGATGGAATGTTAATAGTCATATTCTTAGATACCATAATTTTCCTCCTGCCCTTTTCGTATCACATGCTCTCACGTAAATCCTGAGCAATATTGCTAATTTTTCTCAAACGATGATTCACTCCAGATTTTCCAACTGGAGGATCTAACATATCTCCTAATTTTTTTAAGGATGCTTCTGGATACTCCAGCCTTAAACTTGCAATATCACGCAAATTTTTTGGCAATTCATTAAAAGCTTTATGATCAATTAAAAATTGAATATCCTTAATCTGCCTCATGGCAGCCGAAACTGTCTTATGAATATTGGCAGCTTCACAATTCACCTGCCTATTCACCCGGTTCTTTACTTCCTTTAATATCCGGACATTTTCTAATTTCATTAAAGATACATGAGCTTCCATTACATTGAGAACATCGACAATTTTAGCTCCCTCTTTTATATATACGACGTAATACTTTTTTCTCCGTACAATCTTAGAGTCTAAGTCAAAGCTGTTTAAAATTCCCATTAATTGTTTTGCTTTATCGAAGTCCAGACATACGACCTCAAAATGATAATTCTTATCAGGTGCACTGATAGAACCAGAAGACAAAAAAGCACCTCTGATAAATGCTCTTTTGCAACAAGTGTTTTGTAAAATAATATGATTGATAATATTCACTTTTTCCTCTAAATTTTCAAAGGAATCAAGAATCTTTATCGCTTGCAATATTACTACACATTCCTCATGGTTGTCAATCATTATTTTATAAACTCTATTCTTCTTCAAGCTTACATTTTTGCTGATAACTAAGGATGGATGAATGTCAAAAGCTTCTTTCATTAAGGTAAAGCATTTTTTGGCTACCACTGTATTTTCCGTATGGATATATAGAGAGTAGTGATTGTCTTCATCAATCACTACTTTTCCACAAAAGCTAATAAATGCTGCTAATTCAGCTATTTTGCAATGTCTGGCACTTCCGATATGCTTCGACAGTTCTTCCTTCACTTCACTTGAAAATGACATGTATTATCCTTTCTACTTCATAATATCCTTATGTTCGCATTGTACACCATAAGGCAGATCTTTAATACGTTCATAAATTTTATTTGCAATGGTCACGGAACGATGTTTTCCTCCTGTACATCCAATTCCTACTACTAATCCCATCTTTCCTTCATCAATGTAATTTGGAATCAAAAATCGTAACATATCTTCCAACTTATCCAAAAATTGCTTGGACTGGTCATATTTCATGACAAAATCCTGAATTTCTTTATCATTGCCTGTTAAATTTCTTAAAGACAAATCATAATATGGATTTGGAAGGAACCGAACATCAAAAACCAAATCTGCATCGCTTGGAATTCCATGTTTAAATCCAAAAGAAAGAATCATAATATTAAATGGATGGACCTCTGTTTCTTCTACAAATCGTTTGACGATTTTTGCTCTCAGTTCTCTGGTAAGCAGATTACTGGTATCAATAATATAAGTAGCATCTTCTTTTAAGAAAGCAATTACTTTACGTTCTTTATTAATGCCATCCTCAATTCTTCCGCCGCGGGAAAGCGGATGATCTCTTCTTGTTTCTTTGTAACGTTTAATTAATGTTTCATTATTGGCATCTAAGAATAAAATCTCATAGTCTACGCCCATTTTCTTAATCTTCACCAGTTCTTCTTCCAAATATTTGAAAGTTTCCCCGTTTCGAACGTCAATTCCTACAGCTACTTTATTTACGCCTGTCTCATCATCCATTGCAATTTCAGCAAATTTACTCATTAACTGGATTGGAAGATTATCTACACAAAAATATCCTTCATCCTCCAACATCTTAGATGCGGTACTTTTTCCTGATCCTGACATCCCTGTTACTATTACAAATCTCATAATATCCTCCTCTCCTTATGTGTACAACATGCCTTTTATTCAGTAAAATCTCCAATCATTTTTACTTCCGGCTCAAGTGATACGCCGAACTGATTCATGACTTTTTCATTCACCATTTTCATCAAAGTTACGATATCTTTTGCGGTTGCATCTCCTTTATTGATTACAAAGCCGCAATGCTTTTCAGAAACCTGGGCTCCTCCATAGGAAAATCCTCTCAGTCCTGCATCATCGATTAATTTTCCGGCAAAATAACCAGTTGGACGTTTAAATGTACTTCCGGCACTTGGATATTCTAATGGCTGTTTGGTTCTTCTCGCTAAAGCATATTCATTCATCTTTTCCTGGATTTCTTCCTTTGCATCCGGAGTCAGCTCAATCACTGCTTCTAATACAATATAATCTTCATCAATAATAATACTTTTACGATAGCCAAGCTTTAATTCTTCCGTTGTCAGAGTTTTTACTTCTCCTTCTTTTGTAAGAATCACAGCACTCTTTAATACCTGCTTCATTTCTCCACCATAGGCACCTGCATTCATTGTAACTGCACCACCTAAGGTTCCAGGAATTCCAGAGGCAAATTCAAATCCACCCAGTTCCTGTTCCAGAGCAAGTTTCGCAATGGTACTTAATAAAGCACCTGCCTGGGCAGTAATTTCATTCCCCTGACATTGAATCTGATTCATATTCTTATAAATCTGGATAATCACTCCACGATATCCCTTGTCTCCAACTAATAAATTACTGCCATTCCCTATAATATATACTGGAATCTGAAATTCATTGGCTGCTTTCATAACTTCTTTTATCTGTTCTACCGATTCCGGTTTTACAAATACATCCACTGGACCTCCTACCTTAAAGGTAGTGTGAAGTTTCATTGGTTCCTGAGTCAATATTTGTTCCTGCTTTAATATATCTTGTAATCTATTTAAAAATGCTTCCATTTTTCCTCCAATTTTACACAACTAATTTAGCGGCACCATAAATACCAGCATCATTTCCTAATTCAGCCAGTACAAAGCGGTTTTCTTTGGCAGCGCCAAATACATGATTTGGAAATTCTTCTGCAATTCCATCGGTTAAAATGGTTCCGGCCTTTGAAACGCCGCCTCCAATAATATAAACTTCTGGATCTACCGTCAATGCAATTTTTCCTAACACAGATGCTAGAATTTTGCATAATTGTTTCACATTGTACATTGCTGTTTCGTCGCCATTTTTTGCTTCGTCAAAAATATCTTTTGCTGTAATATTTTCATATTTGCGCAAAGAAGATTCCACATCATGTTCTTTCAAATACTTTTTCGTCATTCTTACAATACCAGTGGCAGATGCATACTGTTCTAAACATCCTTTGTTTCCACAATTGCAGCTTTCACTTTCATGAGGATTTACATTAAAATGACCAATTTCTCCAGCAAATCCTTTTACTCCTGCTAAAATTCTGCCTCCCAGGATAATGCCTCCGCCAACACCAGTTCCAAGAGTCACCATCACTGCATCTCTTGCACCTTTTGCAGCTCCCTGCCATACTTCGCCCATGGCTGCAACATTGGCATCATTTCCTGCTTTTACCGGATATCCAGTAAGGGCTTCCAACTCTTTTTCAATTTCTACAAATCCCCATCCCAGGTTGACACAAACCTCAACATTTCCATCTCTGTTTACCGGTCCTGGAACTCCGATTCCAATTCCGCAAATTTCTTCTGTAGAAATCCCCTGACTGATTCTTTTTTCTTCTAATGATTTTGTAATATCTGATAAGATATATTTTCCACCATCTTCCGTGCGGGTCGGAATTTCCCATTTACATAATAATTCCCCTTCTACTGTAAACATTCCCATTTTTACGGTTGTTCCACCTACGTCTACTCCTACTGCATATTTTTTCATAATAAGTCCCCCGATAATATTTTTTTATTTTTCAAATTGACCAGTTACACGATTATACAACTCTTTTGCAGCGTTATATCCCATCTTCTTCTGTCTATGGTTAATTGCTGCTGCTTCTACGATAATAGCCAGATTACGTCCTGGACGAATTGGAATACGATGAGAAACTACTTTGTTCCCCAAAAATTCTGTATACTTCTCTTCCAGTCCCAGGCGATCATAGTCCGTTCCTTTATCCCATTCATCCAACTGAATGACCATGTCAATGTTCTGTGTCATCTTAACACTTTCAACCCCAAATAAGGTCTTAACATCAATAATTCCGATACCACGCAATTCAATAAAATGGCGGGTAATTTCTGGTGCTGATCCGACCAGAGTTTCTTTACTGACACGTTTAATTTCTACTACGTCATCCGAAACCAGACGATGTCCTCTCTTGATCAGTTCCAATGCTGCCTCGCTTTTCCCAATTCCACTCTCACCCATAATCAGAACACCTTCGCCAAATACATCGACCAGCACTCCATGAATTGAAATTCTCGGTGCCAGTTCAACATTTAGCCAGCGAATAATCTCAGCCATAAATTCAGATGTACCAAGCGGCGTTCCTAATAATGGCACATTATACTTGGCTGCAATATAATGCATCGCTTCAGAAGGTTTTAGATCTCTCGCAAATACAACACATGGAATATTAGAATTAAAAAACTGCTCATAAATATCCAGCATTTTAATCTTGTCCTGTTCTAATTTTTGTAAATAAACCTGTTCTACCCGTCCAATAATCTGTACACGATTCTGGGCAAATTGTTCAAAAAATCCTGCCAGCTGTAATGCCGGACGGTTGATTTCCGCCTGATGAATAGAGATATCTTCAATATCGATATCTGGCGTATAATTAACCAACTCCATTTTTTCAATTAATTTTTCCAGACTAACTTCATACACATTATCCATCTTTTCTTCCCTCCTTAAGCCTATGTATCTATTGTGCTATGTTATAGTGTACCATAGAATTTCAATGAAAGAAATGGTAAATCTCTTCTGCAACCTTTTTTGTAATTCCTTCCACTTGTTCCAATTCTGCAACGGAAGCATCTTTAATTCTGGAAATATCTTTAAAATATTTCATCAATGCCTTCCGGCGTTTCGGGCCAATTCCATGAATTTCATCTAAAACTGAATGAACACTAGATTTCCCTCTCAGTTCACGATGATATTCAATGGCAAACCGGTGCGCCTCATCCTGAATTCGTGTAATCAGTCGAAATGCTTCACTTCTTGGCGGAAATAGAATTTCTTCGTTCTGATAGTATAACCCTCTTGTCCGATGATTATCATCCTTTACCATCCCGCAGACTGGTATCGCAAGGTTCAATTGGGACAGTACCCTTTCTGCCACATTCACTTGTCCTTTTCCACCATCCATTAATAATAAGTCTGGAAATTTTGTAAAACTCCCAAATTTCAAATCTATATTTTTTTCTTTTAATTGCCGGATTTCCTCTTTCCCATGCTGAAATCTTCTTGTTAATACTTCTTCCATACTTTTGTAATCATCCGGTCCTTTGACTGATTGAATTTTAAATTTCCGGTAATCCCTTTTCTTTGGCTTTCCATTCTCATACACCACCATGGATGCAACCGTTTCAAATCCATTGATATTAGAAATATCAAATGCTTCCATCCTTTTCAATCCTGAAATTCCGATCAATTGTTCGATTTCTTTCACTGCTCCTATGGTTCTCTTTTCTTCCATACGAATCTTTTCACTGTCTAAATTTAAAATGTTGACTGCATTCCTTCTGGCCATATCTACCAGACTAGCTTTTTTCCCCCGCTTTGGAACAGAAATCTTTACTTTCATTCCTTTTTTTACAGAAAGCCACTGCTCTAACATCTCTTTTTCATCAATTTCACATTCCAGTAAAATTTCTCTTGGCAGATATGGAGTTCCTGCATAAAACTGTTTTACAAATTCTGTCATAATTTCTGTCCTGGATGTTTCGATGGAATGCTGCATATGAAAATGCTCTCTTCCAAGAAGTTTTCCATCCCGTACAAAAAACAAAGCGACTACACTTTCTTCCTGTGCTTTTGCCAGCGCAATGATATCCTGATCTTCCATGTTTGCACTGTTGATTTTTTGTTTGTTTGAAATATGATTGACACTTTGCATCAGATCTCTGTACTGGGCAGCTTGTTCAAACTCCAGTTCTTGTGCTGCTTCTTCCATTTTTTCCTGCAAATAAGAATTTACTTCTTTATAATCTCCATTTAAAAATCCGATAACTTTCTGAATGGATGTTTGATATTCTTCTTTTGAAATATAGTCCTGGCATGGCGCATCACACTGCTTGATCTGATAATACAGACATGGTCGTTCTTTCCCAATTTCCTTCGGAAGATTCCGGCTGCAGGTCCGGATCTTATATATCTTTTGAATCAGATCTATGGTATCTTTTACTGCCCCTGCACTGGTATATGGCCCAAAATACTTATTCTTATCTCGTTTCATTTTTCTGGCAAACATGACCCTTGGATATTCTTCCTGCACAGTAACTTTAATGTAAGGATAATTTTTGTCATCCTTTAACATGGTGTTATATTTGGGATTATGTTCTTTAATTAAGTTACATTCTAAGACCAGGGCTTCCAGCTCAGAATCTGTGATAATATATTCAAAATATTTAACGTGAGAAACCATTCTCTGTATTTTGGGGCTTAAATTTCTACTGCTCTGAAAATACTGGCGAACACGATTTTTCAGACTAATGGCTTTTCCTACATATATAATTTCATCCTTGTCATTATGCATCAGATAAACTCCTGGTTTTGCCGGAAGCTTCTTAAGCTCTTCCCTGATATTAAACATGGTCCGTTTCCCTTTCAAATCCAAATCTTTACTTTTTATTATTTTAACATTTTGAAAAAAAAATATCTACATCAGATGAAAAACCATACGTCTCCATCCCAATTTGCACGCAGACATACAGTTATGCTATAATTGAGAAAAAAATTCGGAGGATAAAATTATGAATTATAAAATTATTGCCTTAGATTTAGATGGTACTCTTACCAACTCTGATAAAATTATTACTCCCAAAACAAAAGAAGCTCTGATGAAAATTCAGAAAGAAGGAGTAAAAGTTGTATTGGCTTCTGGCCGTCCAACTCACGGTGTTTATAAACTGGAAGAAGAATTAGAACTGAAAAAATATGGCGGCTATCTCCTTCCATATAATGGTGGACAGATTATTGAATGTGCGACTGGAAAAGTGCTTCATTCACAAACGCTGGATCCTGAAGTTGCACAAAAAATTGTTCAGTTAGCCCGTATATATCATGTAAATCTGGTTACTTATAAAAAGGATACCCTTCTTTGTTTTGAAAAACAGGATCAGTATGCGATTATTGAATCTAAAATCAATGGTCTCCATATGTTAGAACCAGATAATTATGAAGAGATGCTGCGTACCATTGATGTTCCGAAATTTATGATGCTAGAAGATCCTCGTCATCTGGTAAGAGTGGAAAATGCAATTGTCCCTATCTTAAAAGATGAATGTGAATGTTTCTGTTCCGCACCATACTTTCTAGAAATCTGTCCAAAAGGAATTGATAAAGGACAAAGTCTGGATGTTTTATTAAATTATCTTGGAATGGAACGCAAAGATTTAGTAGCTGTTGGCGACAGCTTTAACGATAAACCAATGATTGAAATTGCCGGCCTTGGTGTATGTATGGGAAATGGACGCGAAGAAATCAAAGCCATTGCTGACTACGTTACCTTATCTAATGATGAAGATGGAATTGCTCATCTGATTGAAAAATTTTTCTAATGAGGTGACTTTTTATGTATCTTAATCCCATAATCTACAACAGCCGCCCGGCTGATTTTGACCAGCGCTTAGAAAAAGAGCAGCGTTGTTATGAATTTTTAGAGCAGCTTCAGATTCCGTATGAAAGAGTGGACCATGAAGCAACTGCTACTGTAGAGTCCTGCCAGGAAGTAGAAAAACTTCTGCAAATTGATATCTGCAAAAATTTATTCTTATGCAACAGCCAGAAAACAAAATTCTATCTGTTAATGATGCCTGGCAATAAGAAATTTTTAACAAAGATTCTCTCTAAGCAGATTGGCAGCGCCCGTCTTTCTTTTGCAAAGCCAGAATATATGGAACAGTATCTTGATATTACCCCTGGTTCTGTCAGCGTACTGGGATTAATGAATGATGTCGAACATCATGTTCAATTGATCATCGATGAAGATTTATTAAAGCATGAATATATTGGCTGTCATCCATGTATCAATACATCCAGCTTAAAGCTTTCTATGAGAGATATTATCGAAAAACTTCTGCCAGCCATGGAACATGAACCAATTTATGTAAATCTATAGAACATAACAAAAAAATCCCTGCTTATTTTCATAAGCGGGATTTTTTATTGAAAAGAGAGGATTAAAAATATATATGAAAAACTTTAATTAAAGTATAGCAGATTCGCTCTTTGATTCAATGTATAAACCATGAACTTTTCTAAACAAATTCTAAACTGCTGATAAAAATCCTCTGTCCGCATTCATCTCACATTGTTTGACCAGTTGATATACTATTTCATGATAATCTTTTAAATTCTGAGATTTTTTTATCTTCTTTAGATATTTTTTGCCTTCCGGAAAAAGACTTCCATAATAAAACCATAGCTCTTTCATTTTAAATAGTACATTTTTATCCCCTTGCATCCATCCCTCATATTGCTGACAAACTTCATCATGAAATTTTAAAAAATCTTCTTTTGAAAGATTATTTTTTCCTTTTATCGCCAATGGAAGTGCTGGATTTGCGATTGCTCCTCTGCCTAACATAATGCAGGGAACATTCGGAAACTTCTTTTTCCATTCTTTATATCCATTTACAGAAAATAAGTTTCCATTATAACAAAGAGGATTTTTGCTTTCTTTTACCGCCACATCAAACATCTCCATCCGCGGATCATATTTATAAAAATCTTTCTGAATTCTTGAATGAATGATGAGTTCCTCCATGGGAAACTGGTTGTATAGTTCCAAAATATCATAAAATTCCTCTGGATCTTCTATCCCAAGCCTGGTCTTTACCGATATCTTTATATCCAGTTTTGTAAAAATTTCGTCCAGAAAGCTTTCCAGATTTTCTAAATCAGCCAAAAATCCAGCTCCCCTCTTCTTTGCTACGACAGTTCCTGACGGGCATCCAAGGTTTAGATTGACTTCTTCATAGCCCATACTTTTTAATTCTTTTGCGGTCTTAATAAAATGCCCAGCCTGATTCGTAAGAATCTGTGGAATAACTGGAACCCCTTCATTATTTTCGGGCAGCACATCTCTTTTTTCCCTTTTCATGAAACAGTGCGCCTGACTCGGTGTTACAAATGGCGTAAAATACTTGTCTACTCCTCCAAAGTATTTATGATGTGCATTGCGAAAAACATAACTGGTGATTCCTTCCATAGGTGCGAAATAAATTTTCATAGCCGCTCTCCACTAACGATTATCGATTTTTTCCGGATACATATCATGATTTGCTAGACGGTTAAAGGCCACCTCTTTCCAAACGGTTCCCTCTTTTCCATAATTGCAGTAAGGATCAATGGAAATTCCTCCTCTTGGTGTAAATTTTCCCCATACTTCAATATATTTTGGATCCATAAGATTAATTAAATCCTTCATAATGATATTCACACAGTCTTCATGGAAATCTCCGTGATTTCGAAAACTGAATAGATATAATTTCAACGATTTACTTTCTACCATACGCTCTCCTGGTACATAAGAAATATAAATCGTTGCAAAGTCTGGTTGTCCTGTCATTGGACATAGGCTGGTAAATTCCGGACAATTGAATTTTACAAAATAATCATTTTCCGGATGTTTGTTCGGAAATGTTTCCAACACTTCTGGTGCATAATCATCTGCATATTTTATTTTCTGGTTTCCTAAAAGAGTTACTCCTTCTAATTCATTTTTATTTCTTCCACTCATGTTCATTTCTTCCTTTCCAAAATTCTTTTATCTGTTCTCCCGCCCTGGCAAGTGTCGTTTCTCTTCTGTCCTGCCATTCCAGCGGAAACAATTGGGTATATTCCTGTCTAAGCAGCCTTTCATCCAGAAGCAGGATCACACCTTCATCTTCCTGGGTCCGGATTACCCTTCCTGCTGCCTGCAATACTTTATTCATCCCCGGATACCGGTAAGCATAGTCAAATCCAGAATATCCTTGTTTGTCAAAATATTCTTTCAGGAGGTTCTGCTCGAATCCAACTCCGGGAAGCCCAGTGCCGACTATTATAGTACCAATGAGTTGTTCATTCGTCAAATCAATTCCTTCTGAAAAGATTCCACCCATCACACACAAAGCAATCAGTGATTTTTTTCGTTCTTTCTTGAACTCGAAAAGAAATTCTTCCCTCTCCATTTCGCTCATCATTTGCTTTTGCAGCAGGATATCTGCTTTCATATCCATGCCCTTTTGAAAAATCACCTCTGCTACACATGCCAGCATTTCGTAAGATGGAAAAAATACGATATAGTTTCCTTTCTTTCCATCCATCATGGCATCGATATACCAAAAAATCTTTTCATATTCCCGGTGATTCCTTCTGGTGTATTTGCTGGTTACATCATTCCCAATTAAGACTGCCCGTTTTTTTGAAGAAAAGGGCGACGGCACATAAACTGCTTTCTCACTTTCATTCCCTGTAAGCAAATTCTTGTAATAATTAATCGGAAGAAATGTCGCAGAAAATAACACTGCTGCCTTCCCATAATCAAAACAATGTTTTAACTGTTTTGATGGATTGATACAAAATAATTTACAATAAAATCTTCCTTCCATCTCCAACACATAGATTTCATAACCTTCATCCATTGTATCGTACATATTTAAATAATGCTGCACCTGAAAGTAGAATTCTAGCAGGGATTTTTCTACTTCTCCCTGTTCTTCTTCAAAAAATAATTCCGCCTCTGTCACAAATCGAAGCAACGCATAGACCAATCGGTCGGTCTGATCAATCACTGCCTGAATACCCCATTGCTTTTTTATTTCAAGCATTTCTTTGTTGCAGCGTTTCAAAGCACTTTTTAGTCGCTTGGCATACTCTGGAAGATTCCTTTGCACTTCCAGAAAGTCTTCTTTGCATAAAACGGCACTATACATACTTCTTGCCCGATCTACCAGATTATGTGCTTCATCAATGAGATAATAAAAATCCAGCAGCTTTCCCTCTCCAAAAAAACGCTTTAACTGCACTTTGGGATCAAATACATAATTATAATCGCAAATAATTCCATCTACAAAATTCGCTGCATCCAGACTTAGTTCATAAGGACAGATGTGATATTTTTCAGCATACTCCATTAATATTTCCCTAGTCAGTCCAGTTTCTCCATCAATTAAATCATAAAGAGCCTGATTGACACGGTCATAATGACCGTTGGCATACGGACAGTTCTGCGGATTACAGTCCATCTCCTCTTGCAGACATATCTTCTCCTTTGCTGTCAACGTCACCGTTGAAAAGGAAAGCCCATTGTTTCTTAAAATCTGGAATGCTTCTTGTGCAGCCGTTCTGGTAATGGTCTTGGCCGTCAGATAAAACATTTTATCACTTCCTGCCTCTTCCATTCTTTTTAAAGTAGGAAATATAGTGGACATGGTTTTGCCAATTCCGGTAGGTGCCTGAATAAATAAAATTTCTTCTGATTTTAAAGAATGATATACCGATGCTGCCATTTTCCTTTGTCCTTTTCGATAAGGAAATGGGAATACTAAATTTCGTATGGACGCATCTCTCTTTTTCTTCGCCTGATACACATAATCGCTCCAGACAAAGAAACTAAGCTTCACTTCTTCCATCCATTCTTCCAGTTCTGGCATGGAAAATTCCTCATAAAATTTTTTTATCTCCTCGCTTTCCAAATGACAGTAAGTCATTTGAATTCCTATCCTCTCCAGCTGGTGTTCCATTCCATAAATATATGCATAACACATGGCCTGTGCCTTATGGACATATATTGATTCCTCCATGATTGCTAAATTCCGATAAGTCCCTTTAATCTCATCAATCGTCCAGACCCCATCTTTTTGAAAAATCCCATCTGCACGCCCTTCCAGCAAGATATCATAGTTTCTGTGATGAAAAATTTTTTTTAGAGAAACTTCTTCTTTATATTCTACCCCCATGGACCGCTGGATTTTCTTATGAATCCTGCTTCCTGCATGCATAGCATCCAGGGAAGCCTTACCACTTCCCTTTGCCATCAGATTACCACTGCGGAACAAAAATTCCACAAGATGTCGAATGGAAATCTTTATTTGATTATCTTTCAGCTGAAGTAACATGGTATCTTTCCTTTCTCATAACATCTCTATTATTATAAATGATTCCTGAGACGAATCCAACCTGGCATTTCATGTATTAAAAAATTTAACCTTTCTTGACTTTCCCCTTCCCCTATAGTACCATAATAGTAACAATTTCCGGTGCAGGAGGACTTTCCTGCTGTACTGGAACCCATTTACAATCAACCTTTCTGATGCCCAAGGTTCATACCTGGAATAAAGATTGCGTAACCAATATTTTCGTTATGTTTATTTTGCGTACCAGAAAGCTGGTGCGCATTTTTTTAATTGATAGAAATTTTCTTTATCAATATATATTGTCCGAAATTATAGAAGGAGTACAATATGGAAACAAAAATAGCATTAGTCGGAATCATTGTTCACGACACAAATGATACGGAAAAATTAAACCAATTGCTTCATGATTATCAGCAATATATTGTAGGACGTATGGGAATTCCATATTCTCAAAAAGGGGTCAATATTATCTCTGTTGTACTGGATGCCCCTGAAAATATAATCAGCAGTTTATCCGGAAAATTAGGTATGATGAAAGGAATTACTGTAAAATCTATGATCGCAAAGACAAAATAGGGAAAGAAGGTATTAAAATGTATAATCCAGCATCAAAAAAAGCAGAAGAATTTATTAGTGATGAAGAGATCCGTGCTTCATTAAAGTTTGCCGATGAAAACAAAAATAACCGTGTATTGATCGACAGCATCATTGAAAAAGCCAGAGATTTAAAAGGACTTACTCATAGAGAAGCTTCTCTTTTATTAATCTGCGAAGAAGAAGATTTAAATCAGAAAATCTATGATCTGGCCATTGAAATCAAGGAAAAATTCTACGGCAACCGCATCGTAATGTTTGCACCACTTTATTTATCCAACTATTGCATCAACGGTTGTACTTATTGTCCATATCATAGAAAAAATAAAAACATCCGCCGTAAAAAACTGACACAGGAAGAAATCAAACAGGAAGTCATCGCACTTCAGGATATGGGACACAAACGTCTGGCATTAGAAGCTGGAGAAGATCCAAAAAATAATCCCATTGAATACATTCTGGAAAGTATTAAGACCATTTACAGTATCAAACATAAAAATGGTGCGATCCGCCGTGTAAATGTTAATATTGCCGCTACTACAGTAGAAAATTATCGCAAATTAAAAGAAGCCGGAATTGGAACCTATATTTTATTCCAGGAAACTTATAACAAAAAAGCTTATGAACAACTTCATCCATCAGGACCAAAAAAAGACTATGCATATCATACAGAAGCCATGGATCGTGCGATGGAAGCTGGCATTGATGATGTAGGATGTGGTGTTTTATTCGGACTTGACATGTATCGTTATGATTTCTGTGGTATATTAATGCATGCAGAACATTTGGAAGCTACTTTTGGTGTTGGTCCTCATACCATCAGTGTTCCACGTATTTGTCCAGCGGATGACATCGATCTTAAAGATTTTGACAACAGTATCAGTGATGATATTTTTGCAAAAATTGTAGCAATCTTAAGAATCGCTGTTCCTTATACTGGAATCATTGTTTCTACAAGAGAATCTCAAAAATCCAGAGAACGTGTCCTTCATTTAGGTGTATCCCAGATTAGTGGTGCGTCATCTACCAGCGTAGGTGGATATGTAACACCAGAAGCTCCAGAAGATAACTCTGCACAATTTGACAGAAGTGATACCCGTACTTTAGATGAAATTGTGAATTGGTTACTAGAAATGGGCTATATTCCAAGTTTCTGTACTGCATGTTACCGTGAAGGCCGTACTGGAGACCGCTTTATGAAACTTGTAAAATCTGGCCAAATCGCAAACTGCTGTCATCCAAATGCCTTAATGACATTAAAGGAATATTTAGAAGACTATGCTTCTCCTGAAACAAAAGCAGTAGGAGAAAAACTGATCAAAGAGCAATTAGAAAAAATCACAAATCCAAAAGTCAAAGAAAAAGCCAAAGAATATATTGAAAATATTCATCTTGGAAAACGTGATTTCCGTTTCTAATACCTGTCTACTCAATAATACTATATATCACGAAAAAGAAGCCGTTATTTTCTAACGACTTCTTTTTCATTGATGATTTATAATCTTTTTTATGCTAATTTCTGAAATGCAACCAACAGATTTGGAATCAGCTGTTTCTTACGGGAAACAACTCCTGGAAGGAATGCTTCGCTTTCATTTACTTCTGTTGCAAATGCAGTGGTTACCACTTCTTCACAGTTTTCCCCTGCCATAATCAAATAGGTGCTTTCTTCAATGATATTTGTCATCATGAAGAATACCATATTTAATTTCTGTTCAGATACTAAAGTAGAAAGATATGGAAGAACGGTATCTTTGATTTCTTTTAATTCATCAGAACTCATGGAGTTGATCTGCCCTACGCCAAATTGAATTTCTCCAGCATTGAATTTTTTGAAATCCTGAGAACAGATTTCTGCTGCTGTTTTTCCTTTTAAATCACTTCCTGCTGTGAACATATCAGTTGCATACTGTTCAATATTGATTTCTGCAATGTTCGCCAACATTTCTGCAGTTGCTTTATCTACTGGTGTGCATGTTGGAGAACGGAACATTAATGTATCAGAAAGAATTGCGGATACTAATAATCCCGCAATTGGTTTTGTAATTTCTACTCCATTTTCATGATACAGCTGAGTAATAATCGTTGCTGTACATCCAACTGGCTGGTTACGGAAGTAGATTGGTCCCATAGTTTCTAAATTGCCTAATTTATGGTGATCAATAATTTCTAAAATGTTGCCTTCTTCTAATCCATCAACAGCCTGAGAAGCTTCATTATGGTCAACTAAAATTACTTTTCTGCGATCAAATTCTAATAAACGTCTGCGGGATGCAAACCCTTCAAACTGATTATTTGTATTTAATACAGGATAGTAACGAAAACGGCTCTTTGTCATGATATTTTGCACAGATTCAATTAATTCACTCTGATAAATGCAGCTGATTTTCTCTTCTGGTGTCATAAAATATTCACATGGAAGACTGTGGCTGATCAAACGGCTGGCAATAAACGTATCATGAGGAGTTGTAATAATATCACAATGTTTTTCTTTTGCCAGTGACATAATTGTATTAGATACTTCTGCACCCATACATACGATCAATAATCTTGCACCTGCTTCAATAGAACAAAATTGAGAATCATAACGATTTCCAATAATGACAACATCACCTGGGTCGATGAATTTTTCCATTAAATCCGGATTTGCAGCAGATACCAGTACTTTACCAGAATCAATGCAGCTATTCATATCACCTACTACCAGTTCTCCATCTAATGTTTCTACAATATTAGAATATGGTGTTTTTGCTTTTGATAATACTTTATTATCATAAACATCCATATCAGAATAAGTAATATCACTGGCAGTAATAATTCCTTTTAAAGTTCCGTCCTTTTCCAGAATAGGAAGCGTTACAATGGACTGTTCTCTCATCATATCCCATGCTTTTTTTAATGATGTTTTTGCATCAATTGGTTCTACTGTATGCAGTGGAATATCTACCATTCTAGGATAAATATCTGTTAATAATTCTGGTTCTTTTACCCCGAAATAATCCAGTACATATTTTGTTTCCGGGTTTACTTCACCTAAACGTTTTGCCTTATAGCATTTTTCTTCACTGATTTCATTTTTCAGATTCGCATAAGCCAAAGCTGAACAAATGGAATCCGTGTCTGGATTCTTGTGTCCAATAATGTAAGTACTTTTCATCTTTCCTGTCACTCCTTCTCTTTGTTTGTCCCTATATACGGTAATGTTACGATAAATTCCGTATATTTTTCATTACTGACCGCCTGAATCGTTCCGCCATGCAGTTCTACAATTTCCTTTGCGATTGCAAGTCCCAGTCCTGCTCCTCCAGTATTCGTAGATCTGGCCTCATCCAGACGATAAAACTTTTCAAATAAATGATTTAATTTATGTTCCGCAATCTGTTTTCCCTGATTGCGGACTGTAATACGTACAGTCTCTCCGAGAATTTTTGCCGTAACATCCACCGGTGATTCCTCATAACTATACGATATTGCATTCCGAAATAGATTGTCGAATACTCTTGCCATGCGTTCTGCATCTACAAACAATTCGATTTCTTCTTCTATACAGACATTGCATACCATATTTTTTTCTTTAAATACGGGGTAGAATTCATCCACTAATTGTTCTAATAACATATTTAAAGAGATATGCTGTCTTTCCAACGTAATGTTTTGTAAATTATATCTGGTAATCTCAAAGAATTCATTGATCAATTCTCCAAGACGTTTTGCCTTTTCCAATGAAATTCCCGTATATTTTGCCCTCTGTTCCAATGGCATGTCCGGTGCTTCATCCAGTAAACTTAAATAAGCTACAATGGATGTTAATGGTGTTTTTAAATCATGCGCCAGATACACCACCAGATCATTCTTCCTTTGTTCACTTTGTGCTGCCTGATACTGCCGGTCACGCAGATTATTTTTAATGGTATTCATCTGAACTTCCAAGGGCTGAAGCTCTTCTGATAATTTTATTAATTCCGAAGATTCCTGGAGTATCATATCGATTCCTGTTTCTACCTCATCCAGATAGTCGGTGAATTTTGACATTCCCAAATAAAAACTTATGAGATACAAAATAATAAAGCCACAAGTTAAGATCATCGTTTTATTCTTCCAGAAAATCGTACGGTAGACCAGGATGGCACTTTCTTCGTCCATATGAAGTCTCTGGAATAAAGAGATCATAATATTAGCAAATGGTTCCTGAAAGATTCCATCAATCAAAATAAAATAAATACAGTAACCAATAAACGCAATAATCGTGGTTATCCCTATAGTCTGCAGCATAATTTTAAATTTCAGAGAGCGGTATTTGTTATTCTTCAATTTTATATCCCACTCCCCATACAGTCTTGATCAATTCCCTATGGCCCATCACTGCTCCCAGCTTTTCCCTCAGATGTCTGATATGGACCATAACTGTATTGTTGTTATTCTTAAAATACTTTTCTTTCCACACCTGTTCAAATAAATTTTCTGAACTGATTACTTTTCCTCTTTGAGAAATTAAGATCCAAAGAATATTAAATTCAATTGGCGTCAAGGTAATTTCTGAATCCCCATACGTACACTGATGAGTATTTTTATTTAATGTCAATCCTGCAATCTCTAAAATATCCTGTTCTTCCCGGTTACTGGCATCGTTATATCTCTTATAACGACGAAGCTGGGCCTTTACCCTTGCCATTAATTCTAATGGTTCAAATGGCTTTTCAATATAGTCGTCTGCTCCCAAAGTCAATCCATTGATTTTATCCATAGAACCTGTTTTTGCAGTCAACATTACGACGGGAAATGTGTGTGTCTTACGGATTTCATTTAAAAGTGTAAATCCATCAATATCCGGCAGCATAACATCTAAAATGGCCAAATCAATATTATTTTCTCTGATACATTTTAAAACATCTTTGCCATTATAAAATTTATATACATGAAAGTTTTCATTTTTCAAATATAACTCCACAAAATCAGCAATTTCTTTTTCATCGTCCACAACTAAAATATTTGTGCCCATATCTTTCTCCTTCGCTCCATCCAATGGACTAATCTTTCTTTCCGCCATCAATGACGGAAAATTTATGTTCTTCCTGTTCGATTTCCCATCTGGTGTATCCTTTGAAATAAAAAAGTGGCGTATGCCAATACATATCATTTAAGTATTCCCGAAATTGTGTGATTTCTTCCTCTGAAAAGTCAGAAGTTTTTGACTTCAATTTCTTTTCCAGTTCTTCCATCGTATCTCCATTTTGAATATAGAGTAAAATGGTCTTTACAAATACAGTCGCAGGAAGCACATCCCCAAAGACTTTTGTAAGACCAAGCCTAAGCATCTCTTTTGTTCCTTTCCAGTTTCCAATTCCGTTCATTTTGCCAATTAAAGTCGCTTCATCGACAGAAATTCTGTGGAACGGCCGCTCCCCATTATTAAGCCAGCCTCGAAATACATATTCACGTTCCTTTACTTCACAAGATTCCAGATAAGTTACCTGCGTTTTTGTATTCTTTAATATTCCAAGAAAACTCCAAAGTTCCATTCTGCCGATTAAAAATTCAAGCATCATAGACTGGGAAATGTCTTCTCCTCCTTTTAATAGTATATCACATAATTGTGGAAATTCTATGATTCCACATTGATATAAAATACCTTTTACGGCATATTCCAGGTCCTGATAAAACTGAATCTTCTTTCTCGCTGATTTACTTTTTAAATAAAAGTAAAAATTATTTTTCGCCTCTTCATTTACGGTAATCGTCTTATACGAATGGCTGTAACGAATAAATCCCAATTTTTCTAGAGAAGCAAGATTCCTTTGATCCATGTAAGAAAAATCCAAAGAATTTCCTTTTCCCCAGATCTGAAATAATATATTCAGGTCCTCTTTTGATAAAAGCAAGAGGATCTTTTCCGGATATTCTATCAGATATTTTTCTAAAAATGCTGATAATTCCATCATGGAATCCTGCCAGACTTCTTCTAATTTCAGACGCTGACAAAGCATTAACAGCGTTTCCTGGGAATTTAATTTTAACATCTGCTCCCAAGTCATATCACCAGAAATTCGTTGAATCATTGTCATGCTCTATCCTCCCGTCGTTTTATATAAGCAAAAAATAAATGGAAAACATGCCCACCATGACCCACATCAGAGGTGTTACTTCCTTATAGCGTCCATTAAATAATGCTGTCAGGCCATAAATAATAAATCCAAATGCAATCCCATCGGCAATGGAGTACGTAAGTACCATCATAATAACCGTTGTAAAGGAAGAGACTGCTTCTACAAAATCTCTCCAGTCTATCTGTGCAAACTGGCGAATCATCATACTCCCTACTAATATCAATACCGGTGACGTGACACAGACAGTCATCAAACTAAATATTGGATATAAAAATACAGAAATCAGGAATAGGACTCCTGCCGTTACTGCAGTAAGGCCAGTCCTGCCTCCACTTTCAATTCCAGTTTCCGATTCCATATACGAACTTACTGAAGTCGTTCCTAATACTGCACCTACAATAGATCCTAATGCATCCGCCACAAAGGCCCGGTTAAAATTCTCTGATTCGCCATCTATGGTTGGAAATTTTGAACGGTTGATTACTGCAATTAATGTTCCCGTCGTATCAAAGAAATCTACAAATAAAATAGATATAAATACAAGTATTACATTGGGTGAAGAAAATAACTCCTGAAATCCTGATACAAAGGCACCAAAATTTGCTGTAGATGCCTGAAAAAGGGAGAAACTTTCCGGAATTCTTGGAAGTCCTGGATTATTGGAAAACAATCCGGCAATCAGTCCGACAAAAGCTGTAATTAACATTCCCAAAATCATTGGAAACTTATTTTTCCGAATAAATAACGCCAGCAGCACTACAATGCCAAAGATAGAAACAATCACTTCTGCATGAAAGATTTTCCCTAATGCAACTAAATTCTGCTCACTGTTTACGATAATTCCACAATTCTTTAATCCTACAAATGTCAGAAAAAATCCAATTCCTGCACTGATGGCATTTCTTAAATGAGTCGGTATGGCCATTAAAATAGCTTTTCGGACTCTGGTCGCTGTAATGAGCAGCAAAAAAATACCTGCAATAAAAATTGCACAAAGACCTGCCTGCCAGCTATATCCCATCCTTCCACATAATGTAGAGGAAAAGAGTGCAGTTACTCCAAGGCTTGGAGCCAATGCTACCGGATAATTGGCCAACAGGCCCATAATAATGCACCCCATCCCAGAAGCAAACAAGACAGATGTATATGCGGCCTCTTCCGGCATCCCTGTCTCCGTCATCATGGCTACAATAATACTTATGACATAAATCATTGCAAAATACGTCGTTATTCCAGCCATAATTTCTGTTCTCACATCAGTTTTTCTTTCTGTTAAACGAAATAAATGCTCCATACGAGCACACTCCTTTATTCTACAGATGCAATTACTTCAACTTCGCATAACACACCTTTTGGAAGAGATTTTACTGCTACACAAGATCTTGCTGGTTTTGATGTAAAATATTCACCATAAACTTCATTAAATGCAGCAAAATCATTCATATCTGCTAAGAAGCAGGTCGTTTTGACAACATGATCAAAATCTGTTCCAGCTGCTTCTAATACAGCTCCAAGATTTTTACAAACTCTATGTGTCTGTTCTTCAATTCCGCCTCCTACTACTTCTCCAACAGCAGGATCTAAACAAATCTGCCCGGATGTATATAACATGCCTCCACATATAACCGCTTGTGAATATGGTCCGATTGCTCCTGGTGCTTTATCTGTTGCAATTTTCTTCATTATAATAACTTCCTTTCATTTCGAAATTTCTTACTTTAAGTGTACCCATTATACCACATATCCCCAGAAAGTTGGAGTGTTTTTTCTTGACCAAAAAAGGGGAAAATGCTACGATAAAAACTAATGCATCAGACAGGAGGATTTATCATGAGTAAAAAAATTATCTTTTTTGATGTGGATGGTACACTCTACCGTGGCGATTGTCTTGTACCCAAAAGTACTATCCGCGCTATCGATCAATGTATCAAGAACGGACACTATGTAATTTTATGTACTGGGCGAAATCAGTCCATCCTTCCTCCAGAAATCCGAAAAATGCCTTTTCATGGTATGATTGGAGGATGTGGAAGCTATGTGGCTTTTGGTGATAATATTTTACTGGATGCTGCAGTCACTGGAGCAGACTGCAACAAAATCATTCAGACCTTGTATGATTTCCATATTCCATTTTACATAGAAAACTCTGATTATGCATATTATGATGCCAATTATGTCCCAGATGTATTCAGACCAGCAGTTTTGCGTATGAATCAAAATTATGGCGAATATTTAAGACCGCTTCATGAACTGCCAGACCGGATTTCCAAAATCACCGGATACCCGGAAGATCGCAGTCATTTGGAAGAATTAAAAGACGCCCTTAGCAGCCATTTTCATACCATCGTTCATAAAGAATATATCTATATCGAAATAATACTAAAAGGATATTCCAAAGGTACTGGTATCCAGAGAATGATTGATTATCTAAATATTCCTGTTGAAAATACCTATGCATTCGGTGACAGCAATAATGATTTGGAGATGCTTGAACAGGCAGCTCATCCTATGGTGATGGGAGATGCTGCTCCAAAATTAAAACAATTATATCCTTCCACAGATTCCATCTATCATGATGGGATTGAAAAAGGATTAAAAAAAATGGAGCTGATATAATCAACTCCATTTTTCCTATTCTACACTCTTTAAGGATTCTACCATATCAATTTTCTTTAATTTAAAGTACATGACTCCATTGACAAAAACTGCAAAGAAAATGGTCAATAAGATACTATAAATATAACTGGAAAGGAAAATTTCCCGGCCAAACATCATGGAATCTACTTCTGCCGTCAGTATTACATACCGGTGAAGAACCATTCCAAAGAATATTCCTGCAATAATTCCAATGATCGTTAACATTACATTTTCCCTGTATACATAAGCAGCCAGTTCTGTCTGATAAAATCCCAATACTTTAATCGTGGCTAACTCTCTCCTTCGTTCTTCAATGTTAATATTATTTAAATTATACAATACAACAAAGGCTAAGAGTCCGGCTGATGCAATTAATACAAAAATTACAATGTCTAGATTTCCAAGCATTTCTCCCATCTCCTCTTCTGCGGAAGAAACATAGGAAATGGAATCCACACCATCCTGTTTTAATAAACTTTTACTTAAGTCATCTTCAAAAGAAACCTTCTGACTAACATTATTACAAAATAGTTCATTATAGACTACATCTGTCCCATATAAAGACTCATATAAAGAATGGGACATGAATACATAATTCATCATATAGTTTTCTGCAACGGCTGTTACCTTTGCCTCCACTTTTTGTGTTTCTCCTTCTTTTAATGTAATGGTATCCCCGGGTTCAATTTCCAGCAATGATGCTAATTTTTCTGTAATGATCACTCCATCATCTTCCATATGATAAATCTCATCTGTTGTACGATCTTGAAAATGAATATATGTTTCTATCTTTTTTTTATCTTCAGGTACAACAATGTATCCTGTCTTGCTTCCCTCTTCATTTTCAATATCTACTGAAGTTTCTCTCACTCTGATTCCGGATTTTATTTCTTTTCGATCTAAAACTGTCTGAATATTCTGCTCTAAATCATCATCTTCTTCATTAAACGTTACGACCGCATCATAAGTACGAATTTTCGTATACTGATTATTTGTAATCGCAAAAATAGAATCCTGCAATCCAAAACCTACCAGCAAAAGTGCCATACATCCACTAATACCAAAGATGGTCATAAAAAATCGTTTCTTATAACGAAACAGGTTTCGAATTGAAGATTTCCATGAAAAACTGATTCGTTTCCAAATAAATGGGATTTTTTCTAAAAGGACCCGTTTTCCTTCTTTTGGGGATTCCGGTCTCATTAACTGTGCAGGTACTTCTGTCAATGCACGATACGAAGACATCATGGTAGCTCCTATGGTCGTGATAAATGCTGCTCCTGATGCCAGCAATGCAAGGTCTGCATGCAAAGGTACTGCTGGCTGCCTGATTCCTACATACATCATGCTATACGCAGTAATAATAATATTTGGAAGAAGAAGTTCTCCTGCTATTGCACCAAGAATACTTCCAATTACCGTTGCCAGTGCTGCATAGATTAAATATTTTCCAGCAATTTGTATTTTACTATATCCCAGCGCCTTCATGGTTCCCAGCTGGGTTCTTTCTTTTTCTACCATTCGGGTCATCGTTGTCAGGCTGACCATCGCTGCGACCAGGAAGAAAATGAACGGAAATACTTTCCCTATAGCACCAATTCTTTCTGAATCCTGGCCAAATTCTACATAAGACTGAATCTTATTTCGGTCCAATACGTACCATTTTCCTTTTTTTAATTCTTTTACTTCCTCTTTAGCATCCTGAATCTCTTTTTCTACCTTCTTAAATTCCTTGTCTGCTTTCTTTTTCTCTTCTTGATATGTAGCAAGACCTTCTTTGTATTCTTTCCAACCTTCCTTAATTTCTTCCAGCCCTTCTTCATACTGCTTCCTTCCATCCTCTATTTGTTCTTTGGAAACCGCTAATGTTTTTTTGGCTTTCTTTAGCTTAGCTTCGGAAGCATCCAGTTTTTTCTTCGTAGCACCTAACGTCTTCTTTGTACGATCCAGTTTTTCTTTTCCCTGATCCAGTTTTTCTTTTCCTGCCAAATATTGTTGGTATTGTTGATATAATTCCCCGTAGTTTTCATCCAGCTGATCATAAGTTATCCCATACGCTGCAATAGCCTGATCTAATGCCGCCTTTGCCTGATCTAACTGCTCTTTTTGTTTTTCGTATTCTTGAGCGGCTTCTTCATACTGATCAACTCCATTTTCATACTGTTTCTTTCCAGCATTTAATTGGGCTATCCCATTTTCGTAATCTTTTTGGCCTTCTTTCAACTGACTCTCACCAGAATCTAATTCTTTTTTTGCATCTTCTAATTCTTTTTCGCCGCTTAACAACTCTTCGTTTGCATCATCTAATTTGTTTTTGGCTTTTCTTAATTCCTTTTGTGCTTTTTTCTTTTCCTTCTGATACTCTTCTTCCGCATCTTGAATTTCTTTTTTGGCATCTGTTACAATTTCTTCATAACGGACTTGTTCACGTTCTTCTTTGATTTCTTCGATGTTATCCACAACTGCATCTACTTTATCCTCATACTCATCAGTATAAGCGGTCAAATCCCTAGCACCAGCAACAGAAACTGTAATTTCGGTATACACATCCATATTAAAATCTTCTTCTGGAATAACCAGGAATCCTTCAATTTCTCCATTTCCAATGGTTGTTGTTCCCCGGTCTCTGGTCAAATAATAATTATAACTTACAAATCCAACGACCTTAAAAGTATCCTTTTTCAAAGAATCCTTTAATTCTTCCTCTTCATCTCCAGATTTTAAAGTAATCGTATCTCCGATTTTTACTTTATTTTCCTGGGCAAATCTAGCATCAATTACACATTCTCCGCTTTTTTTAGCCTGTCTTCCTTCTTCTAAATACATCTGATTTAAAGACTGTGGATTGGCATATACTTTCATGGCAACTTCACTGTTCCCCACATCGCATAAAACATCTTTTGTATAAGTTGCTTCTGCCTTTTCCACTCCTTTGATCTGATTTACTGCTTCTAAGTCATCTTCTGTCAATCCCTGTGTACTGATCACACGAATATCCATAAAATTTTTATCATCATACTGTCTGTCAACAGTAATCTGCATATCCGGTTCTGTCGCCCGTATTCCAGAAAAAAAAGCAACTCCCAGTGCCACTAAAAATAAAATCGACAAAAATCTGGGCATACTGTTTCGAATTTCCCTCATCCATTCGGTTCTTAACGCTTTTTTCATGTTTCCACCTACCATTCTATGGTTTCTACCGGTTTAGGCTCTTCATTTATCTTCACATTGGATATTTTTCCACTTTTCACTTCGATGACACGATCTGCCATTGGAGCAATAGCAAGATTATGCGTAATTACAATTACCGTTTTTTTCTTTTCCCGGCAGGTATCCTGAAGCAGCTTTAATATAGATTTTCCTGTCTTATAATCCAAAGCCCCTGTCGGTTCATCACAAAGAAGAATCTTCGGATTTTTTGCCAATGCTCTTGCAATAGATACCCTCTGCTGCTCTCCTCCAGAAAGCTGGGAAGGAAAATTTCTCAACCGATGTCCCAGTCCAACTTCTTTCAGCACTGTTTTTGCATCAATTGGATCTTTACAAATCTGCAGAGCAAGTTCTACATTTTCTAGTGCAGTAAGGTTAGGAATCAGATTATAAAACTGAAAAACAAATCCGATGTCATCCCTTCGGTATTTGGTCAGCTGTCGTTCCGAATATTTACCAATGTCTTTTCCATCCACCCAGATCTGCCCACTGGTAGCCTGGTCCATGCCTCCAAGAATATTCAAAACGGTAGTTTTACCCGCTCCACTGGCACCTACAATTACTACAAATTCTCCTTCTTTTACTTCAAAGTTAATTCCATCTACTGCTTTGGTAATGACATCTCCACTTTGATAAATTTTTCTTACATCCACTAATTTTACAAATTCGTTCATGTTCTTCCTGCTTTCTATCTATAATTGTTCAATGTCAAATTTCTGAAACTCTTCGTATCCTTCTCGTCCTTCTTTTAAAATCTTTATATATGTCATTCGATCTAAGCGATAATGTTCGAATCTTTGATTTCCGCTATCATATCCAGTCAGATAATATTCTCCTTCCGTCCAACTGATTGCCCATGGGCTAGCAATATGAGCATCCCTCTTTTTCTGAACGAGCATTTTTTCATCCGACTTCCATGGCAGATACCGAAAAGAAATCTTATGCTCCTGATGCATGGCTTTTTCTAACAGGTCAAGATTTTCATAAATGGTTTCATTCATGGATTTGATACGGCCTGATACGATCATTTGCCTTTCTAATCCTTTTGACTGCCACCGGCTGCAAAGTTTTTGAATTTTTCGCACCAATTCTTTTGACTTTCGTCCTGTCACATATTTATATGACTGTACTGCATCCGCTAACAACTTACATTCTTCTGTTGAAAAACACCGATTGGCCAGATAATATCCTGCAGGCTGTTGTCTGCGATATTTTATGTCCATTCCAAATGCTTTTAATGCTTCTATGTCATCATAAATACTTTTTCGCTCTGCTTTTAATTGATGTTTCTCTAAATATGCAATCATATCTTTCATAGAAACTGTATGATTTTCATCTGTTTCTTCAAGAAAAAGTTCCATTAAATACAACAATTTCATTTTTTGACGATAAGATTTTGCCATATGCGCTCTTCCTTTCTAAATCAGACTCTTCTATTGTTATTTTAGCATTTTTCATTATAGTTTTGGAGAATTAATTCTTTATAAACGAAAAGAACCGCCAATAAAAAGGCGGTTTCTTTCGCTTGTAGGAATTATGATATGTTAACCTATTTATAATATAAAAATTATGGACATAAAATTTTTCATAGGTATTTAATATTACAAAGAAAATCATTCCATTTCGCAACAATAGAAATGATTGAAGTTTTTCGATATTTTAATAACTTTTTTCTATTATTTATGGATAGCAGCGGGAACATGCACGATATCCCTCTTGCTTGGCTTCTTCCTGAGAAGAAAAATATACTCTGTTTTCTTCATTTGGAAGATTTCCTTCTTCTTCTGAATGATAGATTTTCGTATTTTTATTTCCAATGATGATCTCTTCTTCTGTAGACTTTTTATAAGACGTATGATGGGTACTGTCAATAATTTCACTTCCATCTGTTGTCTCTACAGATAACTCTTCCCCATCTGAGGTAATTACAATGCTGCCCATCTGATCCGTACGCAAAATCTGTTCTTCCGTATATTTTTCCAAACGTCGTGTCACATTATCATCTGGATGTCCATAGCTATTATCTGCTCCTACACTGATTACAGAATAAACCGGTGATGCATCCCGGATAAATTTCACTCCATTGGCTGTATCAGAACCATGATGACTTGCTTTTAATACGTCTACATCAATATCATACTTTTCATTCATCCGATTTTCCATTCGTGCTGTTGTATCTCCCGTAAATAAATAACTATTTTCTCCATAATCCAGACGAATTACCACACTATTTTCGTTACTGTCTTCTGCCTCTCCAATTGGTCCGATTACATTTCCTTTACTGCCTTCACCAAAATCAATAGTATCTCCTGCATCCACAATCTGCTTTTGAATATCATTTTGACGCAATGCCCGTATCATCTTCTCATATGCCTGTGAATCGCTGGTACTGTCTGTGGTATAAAACTGTTCTACATCATAATCTGCAATTACCGCATATGCGCCTCCCATATGATCCGCATCGGGATGAGTGACAACAAAGTTATCCAGTGTTTTTACTCCTTGAGAATCCAGGTAAGCGGATAAATCGTCATAATGGGCAGCTGTTCCCGTATCAATCAGGGAATTAGTATCTCCAATCTGAATGAGAGCTGCATCCCCTTGTCCCACATCGATAAAATGAACTTTACAAGTTCCATCCACCTGAGTCTTTCCACTTTCCTGACTACTACATCCACATATGGAAGATAGCAACATGATTACAAGTACTGCTGCTCTTAATTTTTTCTTCATCCTTTCGCCTCCTCATTTAATTAATAAATTCTAATATCTGTTTCCAACACTCTGCTAGACGGTCCAAAGAATAGGCTGCATTGGCCGGACTGGTAGATGGTAATCCTATAATATCCACCCCAGTCTCTGGCAAACTGTATTTCCGGTATAATTTCTCTGCCAATTTTCCATTGGCATACACTGCTTTTATTTTATATTTCTCAAATAATCCTTTCATATCCGCCGGAACCACATTCTTAATACTGCTGTCACTGGAACCTGTAATATCACAGCTTGCAATGACATCCCAGATCCCTACTCCATGAGATAACAGCATCTCTTTCTTCTCTTCAATGGTTTCTGGCATGCTGCACTGCAGCAATCTTGCTAATAACTTCCAAAAACGATTCTGCGGATGTCCATAATAAAAGGACGCTTCTCTTGATTTGACAGACGGAAAGGTCCCTAAGATTAAGATCTTGGTATTTTTATCAACAACAGGCTCAAACTCATGAACCGCATGAATTTCCTGCATAAATATCACCTCAATTATTTATTATAACATACTTTTGAAAAATACACGGAAAAGAATAAAAATAAAAGCACTGGAAACCAAATTTTAGCTTTCCAGTGCTTCTCCCTGTATGATATTTCTTATTTTACTTTTATACTCTTATAATTGCTATAAGCACCATATAATGTTGTTTTTCCGCTTGTTTTATAAGAACGTGCTTTTACATAATACTTTTTCCCTGATTTCAAAGAAGAAATTACTTTCTTATATGTTTTATAAGATTTAATCGTATAAGTTTTTGTTGTTTTATTTGTAAATTTACTGCTTGTGGATACTTTGATCTGATATCCAGTTGCTTTACTGTCTTTTTTCACTTGAACCGTTAACTGTTTCTTTTTCGCAGATTTTACAGTCACTGTCTGTTTTTTTGGAGCTACTTTAACTGTAACTTTCTTAACTGCAGTTTTATAATTGCTGCCACTTGCCGTAATTGTAATTGTTGCAATTCCTGTTCCTTTAATAGTTACATATCCTTTTGAAGATACAGATGCAATTTTAGAACTGCTGCTCTTATAGGTTATTTTTGGTGCATTGGTTTTTACCGCTAATTTAAATGCTTTATTTCCATATGCTTTTGTATAGGAGTTAGAAACTCCAGAAATCGTAGCCGCTTTTTTATTTACTGTAATCTTAATTGTTTTTGATGCTTCTTTGTAGTAATCATCTTCTGCTGCTTTTAAAGTAATGACAGCAGTTCCTGCACCCTTAATTGTTACTTTTCCATTCTTATCAACAGCTGCCACCTTAGTATTAGAAGATGTATAAGTCAGTGTTGTACTTGCCGCTGCATTAAGATTAAATGGTGTTTTTCCATAAGTAACTGTATAAGAATCTTTCTCAGTTGTAATTGTCTGTTCATCTTTGGTTTCTTTAATAGAGAATCCCACTTCAAAGTCACTATAAGTTTCGGATGAGAAGATCGCATAATAATCATCTCCTACAGTCCAATCTTTACTTAAAGTAAGTATTCTATTTGCTGCATCATATGTGTACTGATCTTCTGGAATCGTTGTTGATCCTCTTCCAGAACCTTTCTTTACAACAGATAATTGATAATCATCTGCTGGAAGGTTTTCTAATAAAAATGCTACCTTACTTCCATTTTCGCTATAAACAGCACCTTTTG
>JAXJPR010000017.1:0-117962 GCA_036311565.1 Lachnospiraceae bacterium | reverse complement strand
TCATAAACATTTCACCCCGCCTATTTTAATACTTTTATTATATCAAAAAAGAGCCTATAAGTCTTTGGAATCAAGGACTTTCGGCTCCATAAAGCAGAAAAAGCCGGCACGTATGTGCCGGACTTTGTCTACAGTCTGAAAAGAATCTTTTCATAAAAGTTCTTTGTTTAAATATTAATCTGTGATAAAATGTTTATAAAGTTTTGAAAAGGAGGGAACAATGAAAAAAGGTTTGTTATTTATTTTAACAGTATGTATGTTTTTCTCTTTTACTGGATGCTATTTTTATAAAGAACAAGCAAAAACAGAAGTCACGAGTGGGGAAAAAGATGTAACAAAAGACTTAACATCGGAGGTTACTGTAACAGAGGCAGCAACAACGGAAGAGGTGAAAGAAGAAAAGATGTTGATTGCAATTGACGCTGGTCATCAGGCAGAACAAAACAGTGATTTAGAGCCAATTGGACCAGGAGCTTCTGAACAAAAGATGAAAGTATCTTCTGGAACGGAAGGCGTTTCGACCGGAGTACCAGAATATGAAGTGAATCTTGAAGTATCAAAGAAATTAAAAAAAGTATTAGAGCAGCGGGGATACGAAGTTTTGATGATACGGAACACACATAATGTTGATTTAAGCAATCGGGAACGTGCACAAATGGCCAACGAAGCCAATGCAGATGCTTTTTTAAGGATTCATTGTAACAGTGCAGAAAGTTCATCGGTAAATGGTGCCCTGACATTATGCCCAGATAGTGATAACCCTTACTGCAGTACTCAGATGATTGTGCAAAGCAGCAGATTAGCAGAAATTGTTTTAGACGAGCTTTGTGCAAATACTGGGGCCAAACAGCTTTCAATTATTCGTACATCTGATATGTCAGGAATCAATTGGAGTGAAGTTCCAGTCGCAATTATTGAGATGGGATTTATGTCCAATCCAGAAGAAGATGAAAACTTAAGTGATGAAGAATATCAAGATTTATTGGCAGAAGGAATTGCTAATGGAGTTGATTCATACTTTGAAGAAAGGAAATAAACAATGAGAGAAAAAACGTTAAATAAGAT
This sequence comes from Lachnospiraceae bacterium, assembly GCA_036311565.1. Classification (GTDB taxonomy): domain Bacteria; phylum Bacillota; class Clostridia; order Lachnospirales; family Lachnospiraceae; genus Fimousia. The sequence goes on along the minus strand of JAXJPR010000017.1, from coordinate 116,897 downwards.
CATGATTGGTTTAGCTGTAGCAATCGGCGTTTTAATTATATTGTTCGTAGTAGGAATTTTGCAGGAAAAAAGTAATTCCCGGGAAACGAATACAAACACTACCGTAACAGAAACGACAGAAGGCCGTGATGATGAAGAGGATGTTTCAGATGCTGATGATGAAGAAGAATCAGAAACAGTCACAGATAATGACAGTGAAGAAACATCTGGAAAAGTTGTATTTGATGAAGAAGAAGATTATATTTTACCGGAAAGTGATTCTAAATATTATTCAAAATCAGAGTTATCTGAATTGACCGCAAAACAGCTTGCCATCGCAAGAAATGAAATTTATGCAAAACATGGCTATATCTTTTCTAAAAATAAAGAGATGAAAGAATATTTCGAAGGAAAATCATGGTATAAAGGAACCACAAAATCGGCTGATTTTCATGAATCTGTTTTTAATAAATACGAAAAAGAAAATATCGATACCATCGTTGAATTAGAAGGAAAATAAGTAAGGAGGAAACAGTATGTATTGTCCATATTGTGGAAATAAAGTAGAAGATGATGCAAAATTCTGTGGAGAATGTGGTGCCTCTATGGAAGGTCTTGGCATGGAAGAAATACAGGATTTAGAAAACGAAACTTTATCGGAAGAACAGGAAGAAACAATCGAAGAAGAAGTTGAAGAAAAAATGAAAAAGGCTAAAAAGCCAATTAAGAAAGAATTTAGCAAATCAGAACAAAAAAAGATAAAAATTATTATTGGAGAAGCAATTGTATTCGCAGTACTTCTTATTTCTTTTATTGTTGTTGGTTCTTCTTATAGCAGTCCGGAAAAGATTATGGAGAAATATGCCCAGGAAAGACAAGAAGGTGACTGGGAAGAAATTTATGAATTATATGATATTGCAGATAATGGATTTGTAACAAAAGATCAGTTTGTATCTTTTATGCAGAAAAAAGAACAGACCAATGGATTGGTTACCAATTATGCGATTAATCCGACCAGTATCAATAATGGTATTACGCAGACTATGGTAATGACATATTCAACCAGTGCCGGTGGAACTGGATTACAGGAATATTTTACAGTAAAAAGAGATGCTTCTAAACGATTTATATTTTTTCAAAAATGGTCATTGGATGATGAGAATATTTTTCAGAAAAATTTATACATAAAATATATTCCTGGAGTAACCATGGAACTAGACGGTGTTGAAATTAAAAAAGAATATCTTGAAACTTATACTAATGGAGATTACAAAGTACAGGCATATAAAATTCCAGTTGTACTCACTGGAGAACATGTGTTAAGCTTTAAAGATGATGATGGATTTATCGAAGAAACAGACCAGACGATTTCTGTTTCCTATGAAGGACAATATTGTGTACCATCTGTAAAATATACACAAGAAGCAGCAAAAAAGGCTGTTGCATCAGCAAAAACATATGTAAAAGAAATATATGATGCAGCCTATGGCAAAAAAGGTGTAAGCGCTATTAAAAAGTATTTCTCTGATGCAGACGAAGCAAAAGAAGCATATGATGAAATCGTAGAAAGTTATCATTATTACACAGAAAACAACTATAGCATGAAAGGCTATTCCATTAAAGTAAACAGTGCAGAAGCAAATACGAATGCAGAAGAAGCAGGCTTAAGAGTCATGGTATACGGAACGATAAATATTGATTATCAATACCGTGGGATTTATTCAGGTTCTGTCTATAAATACAATACAGATAGAGGAATTTATCAGAGCATGGTAATTGGATATGAAGATGGCGAATGGAAAATCGCATCATTCGGCTATTAAAGAAGGAGGAAAAAGTATATGGCAAAGTTTTGTACAAAATGTGGAAAACCATTGGTTGATGGTCAACCATGTGAATGTACCCCGCGGGTGAAAGTTGAGCCAGTGAAGGCAGACATCGCTTCAGAAGAAACAAAAGTGGAAGAAAGTGTGGCACAGGAAGAAGAAAGACCAGAAAAAAAAATTGTTAAGAAGGTGGTAAAAAAGAAAGTAGTACGCAAGCCTATGAATATCTGGGAAATGTTTGTGGCAGTATTAAAAGCTCCCGTAACTTCAATGGAGCGTGTCGTTAGCGAAGGATATTTTATCAATGGAATGTTATTATGTCTGATTGAATGTGCATTATTATCATTAAATATTTGCATTTTTATTAGCAGTATGCTTCGTATGACTTATAATGGAATTTCTTCTTTAGCAGGAAGTTATTCAGGATATTCTTCTGGTTATTCCAGTTATATAAATGTGCCTTATTTTGAAATTTTCTTCAAATTATTGATTTTCTATGTAATTGTAAAGTTTTTATTTGTTGTAATTTCTATGGGATTATTAAATGGAATGGGAAAAGCAAAAATTTCCTTTAAAGCAGCATTTCCGGCTGCATCTGGATACAGCACAGCTACAATTGTAGGTACAGTAATTGGTATCATACTTACATTTTTAAATCCAATTATTGGCTTAATTGTTACTGCATTGACCGGTTTTCTTGCAATTATTATGCATACGGTAAGTATTACCGGATTAAAGGGAATTCGTAAAAATGCGTGTGTCTGGATTTCGTTCATGACGATTGTTTTTACAAGTTTGATTTCGGCATTCTTATTTGCATTTGTGTCACAATCTTTTGCAACACAGTTAGGAAATTCAATTTCTAATAGTTTGGGAAGTCTATTCTACTAATAATATAATAATGGTGTTTGATAGCAGAAAAACGCGCATTGCGCGTTTTTCATTGTTTTTAATAAAAAATAAGAATTCATTTATTAAAGGAGATGAATTACAGTGAGAATTTTGGAAATACCAGAAGGTAAGACAGAAATCTGTAATTATGAATACAACGATTGCAGAGACTTAGAGCAGGTATGGATCCCGGATAGTGTAAGCAAAATAGGAAAACATGCATTTTATAATTGCCGGAAATTGGAAAAAATCAGGATTTCAGGAAAACTATCTGAAATCGAAGATGGAGCCTTTAAAAATTGCCATAAACTTCGTTATATTCAAATTGACGCGGGAAATCATAAAACGTCCTGTATTAAAAATATTGTGGCTGATCTGAGTCATGAAATCGTGTTATCCATATCATATAGTGATGGTTCTGCGAAAATTTTAATTCCTGGTTATAATTATGATTATGAAATCGATATAAATTCCAGAGTGTTTCACGAGGTGGTTTATGGTTCCGGAGATGCTTATCAACGTTGTGTTAGTAAGAAAGAAATAGACTTTGAAGAATACGATTTTTTATTTGCAGTAGCCAAACGAGAGGAACAGGAAAAAACGTTGCTTGATTTGGCATCCTATCGACTAGAATATCCATATCAATTGGGAAGTAGACAAAAAGAAACATATATCTCATATTTGAAGAAACATGCGTCTGCTTATATTATACAAAAAATTAGAGAAAATAATCAAAAGGGATTGAGATTTGCAGCAGAGTATGACCTTTTTTTGAAGGAGGATATGTCACAATATCTGGAAATTGCCAGCAAGGAAAAGAAATTGGAATGTATGGCATATTTGATGGAATATCAAAACAGCAATTTTATTTTAGCAGAACCAGATTTTACGTTTTAGGAGAGTAAAATGGAAGAAACATTACAGCAAAAATTGAATCGGATTTGTTTGGAAATTTGGAAAGGATCCAGAACACAGCTTCATCTGCAAATGAGACATCTGGATACAGCCTGGCATGCATTTCTTTTTTCCAGAAATGAAACTACTGGATTTTATGGAACCGATGGAGATAAGATTTTTTATAATATGAAATATGTGATTCAAACATATGAAAAAGGGAAAATTTTTATTAATCGCGGTTATGTTCACATGGCACTTCATTGTTTATTCGGACATTTGTTTCACAGGGACGGGCGCCTCATCGATTATTGGAATCTGGCCTGTGACATTGTGACGGAATATATCTTAGATCAGTGGAAGAATGATGCGGTTTATCTTCCGGTCAGCAGTCAGCGGACAAAAATTTATGAAGCAATACACAGTCAAATGAAAGTATTAACAGCGCCTAAAGTCTATGAGGTACTTCTAAATACAAAAATGACCGAACAGGAATTTAAACAACTTCAGAGAGAATTTGAAGTGGATGACCACTCTTTTTGGGATGAAAATCAAAAACAGCCAAATCAGCCGCCCATCCAGCAGAGACAAAAAAAATGGGAGGATAGGAGCAAAAAAATTGAAATGGCAATGGTGCATTTTTCGGAGGAAGCCGGAAATGGTGAGGATACTATGACAGAAGTTATGAAAATAGAGAATCGAAAGAGATACCGGTATTCTGATTTTTTGAGAAAATTCTCAGTTCTGAGAGAAGAAGCAGCCATTGATGTGGATAGTTTTGATTATAATTATTATACGTATGGCCTGACAATGTATGGAAATATGCCTTTTATCGAACCACAGGAATGGAAAGAGTCAAAAAAAATAAGAGATTTTGTCATTGCAGTAGATACTTCTATGTCATGCTCTGGTGAGTTGATTCAAAAGTTTTTAGAAGAGACCTATACAATCTTAGAAGAATCTGATCAATATTTTTCAAAAACAGCCATTCATATACTTCAATGTGACGATCAAATCCGTGATGATACGCAAATTAGTAAAAAAGATGATTTAAAACGATATATGGAAAATTTAAAAATTAGTGGATATGGAGGAACTGATTTTCGACCAGTTTTTGCACATGTGGAAAAGCTGAGGAAAGAAGGAAAAATAGGAGATTTAAAAGGATTGATTTATTTTACAGATGGAAATGGAACATTTCCAGAAGTATGCCCAGATTATGATACTGCGTTTGTTTTTATACAAGAAGAATATCAGGATGTGAAAGTGCCATCATGGGCAATCAAACTGATATTAGAAGAAAGTGCAATTGGAGGAAGATTATGAATATCAAACAAGCAAAAGAAGAAGTGAAACATACCATTCAGGCTTATATGCAAAAAGATGAGTATGGGATTTATAAAATGCCTGCAATCAGACAGCGTCCAGTGCTCCTTATGGGGCCTCCGGGAATTGGAAAAACTGCAATTATGGAGCAGGTTGCAAAAGAATGCGAAATCGGGCTGGTTTCTTATACCATAACTCATCATACAAGACAAAGTGCAATCGGGCTTCCATTTATTGAAAAGAAGAAGTATGGTGGAAAAGAATATTCGATTACGGAATACACGATGAGTGAAATTATTGCTTCAGTATATGATCGAATGGAAGAAACTGGATGCAGGGAAGGGATTTTGTTTATTGACGAAATTAATTGTGTATCAGAGACGTTGGCACCGACCATGCTGCAGTTCCTCCAGTGCAAAACTTTTGGAAATCATAAAGTACCAGAAGGATGGGTTATTGTAGCGGCGGGAAATCCACCTGAATATAATAAATCAGTTAGAGATTTTGATATTGTAACCTTAGACCGAGTGAAAAAAATCAATGTAGAAGAAGATTATGCCATTTGGAAAGAATATGCATACGAAAAGAATATCCATTCATCTATCTTGTCATACCTGGATGTGAAAAAAGAAGATTTCTATTGCATTGAAACAACTGTGGATGGAAAAGAATTTGTGACAGCAAGAGGCTGGGAAGATTTATCCCAGATGATGTATCTGTATGAGGAATTAGGGTATGAAATAACAGAGGGTGTCATTATTCAATATTTGCAGAATAGACGAATTGCGAAAGATTTTGCTAATTATCTGGACCTATACTATAAATATCAAAAACAATATCAGATTTCAGAAATTTTAAAAGGAAAAATTACAAAATCTTCTGTACAATTATTGTCTAAAGCTGGATTTGATGAAAAAATCAGCATGGTCAGCCTGTTAATTACAAAATTAGCAGCTCATATAAAAACAGCATTGGAACAAGATTCTTTCACAACAGAATTATTTTCAAAATTAAAAGAAGTACAGAAAGAAAATGATATTTTGTTGGTAATAAAAAGATTGCAAGTCAAACAAGAGCAGATGAGAGAATTAGAAATGCTGGATGTAGAGCAGGACCAAAAGATGAGTCGTTTAATCGCACAATTGGAATCTTATGTTCCGATCATGGATGAAAATGGTTTTGAAGGGGTAAAAACAGAATTTCAGAAACAAGTACAGCTAAGAAAAAGTTTATTAGAAGAAGCAGGAGAAAAACTATCATATGTATTTCTCTTTTTAGAAGAAGCTTTTGGAGAAGGGCAGGAATTAGTATGGTTTGTTACAGAGTTGACCGCCAATTATTATACATCAAAATATATTAGTAGATTTGGATGTGAAAAATACTTCTATTACAATAAAGAATTGTTATTGATTGAAAAAGATCAGGAACTTCAAAAGGAAATTGATGAGATAAAAGATCTTTTGGAATTCATGTAAAAATTAAAAAATGTTCATGTGAAGAATTTGGGGATCATAATGCCACAAATTCTTCACAGTGAACAAAAAAGATACAGAATAATCATTTAAGTGGAATATCATAAGGTTTGCGGTTACGGAAAATGGTATAATGGTCAAAACCAGCTTCTTTTAATATGGCAGGAACTTTTTCAAAATCATAAGCCATGTGTTCAGGTTTGTGACCATCAGAACCAATGGTAAGAATGCTACCTCCCAATTCATGATAGCGTTTCAAAATATCAATATGTGGGTTTGGTTGTCCAAGTCCATATTTTAACCCAGCTGTATTAACTTCGATTCCTTTTCCGGAAAAAATTAATTTTTTTAAGATTTCATCAAGAATATCTTTATAGTCACTAAAATGGAAATTCGTATTTTTCTCTGGTGCATAACGAATGACATAGTCTAGATGTCCATAGACCTGATAATCCAGGTCCTGGCAGTTATCGATATTTTCTAAAATAGATTCAAAATAACGATAGATCCCTTTTTTAGAATCATACTTTTGAAAATATACTGGTTCATAAGGATCAATTCCATCGATGAGATGGGAAGAACCTATAATAAAATCAAATGGATAAGCATCGGCTACTTGCTGATAACGCTTGCTTAAATGCGGCATAAGTCCCATTTCGATGCCAAATAATACCTCAATATTATCTTGATACTTTTCCTTTAAACGGAATAATTCATTTCTATAAGATTCAAAATCTAATAGAAAATCACATCCTTCTGGATTGTCAGGATAATCATAATCCAGATGTTCGGTCATACACATTATTTTTAAGCCAAGGTTAATTCCTTGTAAAATCATAGTTTCCAATGGAGCAGTAGAATCACTGGAAAAAGATGAGTGAAGATGAAAATCAGCTCGTATCATATTAAAATCCTCCTAAATAAATAACATAAAGTAAAGAAATTTGCGGATACTGAAACTAAATGGCCAATATCTCTGATATTCATTATATTCACATGTATCCTCTTCGTAAAGTTAATTGTATAAAATCTGAAATTCACGGGGAGTAAACATAAAGTTTACATAAAATTAACATAAGGGGCAGCGGGACATGTTAAAATTTAATGGAGATTGGAAAAAAACTTGAAAGGAAGAGTGAAAAATGCAGCACATAGGAAATTTATTTGCATTCATCGGTGGGCTTGGAATGTTCTTATATGGAATGAACATTATGGCAGATGGCCTGCAGAGGTCTGCAGGTAACAAGATGAAACAATTATTAGGCTACTTAACGAATAATCGTTTATTAGGAGTATTGGTAGGGGCGCTGGTAACGGCAATTATTCAGAGTTCTTCTGCTACGACCGTTATGGTAGTAGGTTTTGTAAATGCTCAGATTATTAATCTGACTCAGGCAGCAGGCGTTATTATGGGGGCTAATATTGGTACAACGATTACTGCCTGGCTAGTATCTGCAAGTGAGTGGAGTGCATTCTTAAAACCAGAATTTATTGCACCATTAATATTAGGAATTGGTGCATTCGTTTTAATGTTTGCAAAAAAAGAAAGATATCATCAGTTTAGTGAAATTGCAGTTGGATTTGGTATTTTATTTATTGGTTTAAGTTTTATGTCTGATTCTATCAGTATGTATCGTGAAAGTCCAATTTTTGCAAATGCATTTGCCATACTTGGAGGAAATCCAGTTCTTGGAATCTTAACAGGAGCAGTGGTAACAGCAATCATTCAGAGTTCTTCTGCCTCAGTAGGAATTTTACAGACATTGGCTATGAATGGAATTGTAACTTGGCGTTCTGCGATTTTTATTACATTAGGGCAAAATATTGGTACTTGTGTAACGGCACTTTTATCCAGTGTAGGTGCGAATAAAACAGCAAAAAGAGCAGCAGTGATCCACTTAATGTTTAATGTCATGGGGGCTATTATATTTGGTATTGTTATGTTTATTTTCTTTACCTTCAATCAAACATTGGCATCATCTATGATTACAAGTACTCAGATTTCAATGTTCCATACCGTATTTAATGTAACAAATACTATTTTGTTATTCCCATTTGCAAATGGATTAGTAAAATTATCAGGAAAAATTATAAAAGAAACCAAGGAAGAGGAAGAAGAATTAGACGAAGAAGAATTAACGATGCGCCATTTAGATCCTCGTATCATGGAAACACCGACCTTTGCAGTAAATAGCGGAATTGAAGAAGTCGTACACATGGGTGAAGTGACTATGCGCAATTATGAGAGAATCTGTAAAGAAATGTTAAAAGATAAACCAAGCAAGAGTCGATTAGAACGTGTGGAAAAAACAGAAAACTTTATCAATGACATGGAAACTATGCTGGCGCAGTATTTTGTTCAGGTAAGTACACTTGCTATTTCTGAACAACAAAGACTTATGGTCAACAACTTCCATTTTGTAATCAATGACATTGAACGTATTGGAGATTATGTTAAAAATATTGCAGATTTTATTGAAAGAAATGCAAGAATCGGAGGAGCTTTTTCTGAAGGCGCAAAAAATGATTTACGCCTGATGGGTGAGAAAGTAGGAAAAACATTTGAATTAGCCATTACCTCAATTGCAAGTGATAATATCGAATTAGCTGACCAAGCTATGGAAGTAGAGGAAGAAGTTGACAAAATTGAGCGTCAAATTCGTGAAAAACATATCAATCGTTTAACCAAAGAATCATGTAAAGTAGAAAGCGGCGTTATCTTTTTAGATATTGTAAATTGCCTTGAAAAAATTGGTGATCACGCAAATAATATGGCAAAATGTGTCAAAAATGAACAAACTTTGCATAAGTAAAACTAAAGCTTTTTCACAAAAAGAAAAAAAGAAATGTATATTGTATACATGTCATTATTTTCAAATTAGGCTTGAATTTTTTACTGGAATTGGTTAAAATAATAATAAAGTTTGACATAACAATGTCAAGATAATCTTTTAAAAGACTTAGGAGGAATTATAAGATGGCAGTAAAAGTAGCAATCAATGGATTTGGACGTATCGGACGTCTTGCATTTAGACAAATGTTTGGAGCTGAAGGATATGATGTAGTAGCAATCAATGACTTAACATCTCCAAAAATGTTAGCACACTTATTAAAATATGACTCTTCTCAGGGAACATATGATAAAGCAGCAACAGTTGTAGCTGGTGAAGATTCTATTACAGTAGACGGAAAAGAAATCAAAATCTATGCAAAAGCTAACGCTGAAGAACTTCCTTGGGGAGAAATCGGTGTAGATGTAGTATTAGAATGTACAGGTTTCTATACATCTAAAGAAAAAGCTTCTGCTCATATTAAAGCAGGTGCTAAAAAAGTTGTTATTTCTGCTCCAGCAGGAAATGACCTTCCAACCATCGTTTACAATGTTAACCATACAGAATTAAAACCAGAAGACACAGTTATTTCTGCAGCTTCTTGTACAACAAACTGTTTAGCACCTATGGCTAAAGCTCTTAATGATTTCGCACCAATCAAATCTGGTATTATGTGTACAATCCATGCTTACACAGGTGATCAGATGACTCTTGATGGACCACAGAGAAAAGGTGATTTAAGAAGATCTCGTGCAGCAGCAGTTAATATCGTACCAAACAGCACAGGTGCTGCAAAAGCTATCGGATTAGTTATCCCAGAATTAAATGGTAAATTAATCGGATCTGCTCAGCGTGTTCCAACTCCTACAGGATCTACAACAATCTTAACAGCAGTTGTAGAAGGAACAGTTACAGTTGATGAAATCAACGCAGCTATGAAAGCAGCAGCTACAGAATCTTTTGGATACAATACAGATGAAATCGTATCTAGCGATATCGTTGGTATGAGATATGGTTCTTTATTTGATGCAACTCAGACAATGGTTTGTCCATTAGACAATGGTACAACAGAAGTTCAGGTTGTTTCTTGGTATGATAATGAAAACTCTTACACAAGCCAGATGGTAAGAACAATCAAATACTTTGCTGAATTAGCTTAATTAAGAGTATTTTATTAAATTGATCCAGTAGGGGTCCGGTCTTTTTGGGCCGGACCCTTTTTTTCATGTTGTGGGACAAATCTCCAGCATTATTATTAAGGTTCTATTAGGAGGAATTGAATATGTTAAACAAAAAATCAGTAGATGATATCAACGTAAAAGGGAAAAAAGTCTTAGTACGCTGTGATTTTAATGTACCTTTACAGGAAGGTAAAATTACAGATGAAAACCGTCTTGTAGCTGCACTTCCTACATTGAAAAAATTAATTGCAGATGGTGGACAGTTAATTCTTTGTTCTCATTTAGGAAAACCAAAAGGGGAACCAAAACCAGAATTATCTTTAGCACCTGTTGCTGTTCGTTTAAGTGAATTATTAGGACAAGAAGTAAAATTTGCTGCTGATCCAGAAGTAGTTGGACCAAATGCAAAAGCTGCTGTAGCTGAAATGAAAGATGGAGATGTTATTCTTCTTGAAAATACACGTTATAGAATCGAAGAAACAAAAAATGGAGAAGCATTTAGCAAAGATTTAGCAAGTTTAGCAGATATTTTTGTAAATGATGCATTCGGTACTGCTCACAGAGCTCACTGCTCTAACGTTGGTGTTACTAAATTTGTTGACACAGCAGTTGTTGGTTACTTAATGCAGAAAGAAATCGATTTCTTGGGTAATGCTGTAAATAATCCAGAAAGACCTATGGTTGCTATTTTAGGTGGAGCTAAAGTTTCTTCTAAAATTTCTGTTATTAACAACTTATTAGAAAAAGTTGATACATTAATCATTGGTGGAGGTATGGCGTATACTTTCATGAAAGCTTTAGGAGAAGAAGTTGGTGATTCACTTCTTGAAGCAGATTATTTAGATTATGCATTAGAAATGATTGAAAAAGCAAAAGAAAAAGGTGTAAATCTTTTAATTCCTGTAGACACAGTTATCGCTGATGATTTCTCTAACGATGCTAATAGAAAAGTTGTTGGAAGAGGTGGAATCGAAGCTGGATGGCAGGGATTAGATATCGGACCAGAAACTCAGAAATTATTTGCAGATGCTGTTAAAAATGCAAAAACAGTTGTATGGAATGGACCAATGGGATGTTTCGAAATGCCAAACTTTGCAGCAGGTACAGTAGCAGTAGCAAAAGCTTTAGCAGACATCGATGCAACTACAATTATTGGTGGTGGAGATTCTGCAGCAGCAGTTAACCAGTTAGGATTTGGTGATAAGATGACTCACATTTCTACAGGTGGTGGAGCTTCTTTAGAATTCTTAGAAGGAAAAGAACTTCCAGGTGTAGCTGCCGCTAACGATAAATAGGCGAAGTTTGAATTTAGCTGAGTGAATGAAATCAGACCACTTAACGATTGGTAAATCCGAAGGACGCAGACAGAGTTTAGTATAGAGTATAAAAACAGTTAGGAGATAAGAACTATGCGTAGAAAAATTGTTGCTGGAAACTGGAAAATGAACAAAACTCCAAGTGAAGCAGTTGAACTAATTAATACATTAAAACCATTAGTAGCAAGCGAAGACGTAGATGTAGTATTTTGCGTACCTGCAATTGATATTACAGTAGCAGTAGAAGCTGCAAAAGGATCTAACATTGCAATCGGTGCTGAAAATATGTACTTTGAAGAAAGTGGAGCTTATACAGGAGAAATCGCTCCATCTATGTTAGTAGATGCAGGAGTAAAATACGTAATTATTGGACATTCTGAAAGAAGAGAATACTTTGCTGAAACAGATGAAACTGTAAACAAAAAAGTATTAAAAGCAATCGAACATGGTATCGTTCCTATTATCTGCTGTGGTGAAACATTAACACAGAGAGAACAAGGGGTTACAATTGACTTCGTTCGTCAGCAGATTAAAATTGCTCTTCAGGGAGTAACAGCTGATCAGGCTAAAGAAGTTGTAATTGCTTACGAACCAATCTGGGCAATCGGAACAGGTGTTGTTGCTACAACAGAACAGGCTCAGGAAGTATGTGCAGCTATTCGTGAATGTATTGCTGAAGTGTATGATGAAGCAACAGCTGAAGCAATCCGTATTCAGTATGGCGGATCTGTATCAGCAGCAAGTGCTCCAGAATTATTTGCTCAGGCAGATATCGATGGTGGATTAGTTGGTGGTGCTTCTTTAAAACCAGATTTTGGAGCAATTGTAAACTACAAATAATTGATTTTAAAGAGTAGAAAAATACCGCAGATTGAAAATATCAATGGTATTAAGTTAAGAAAATCCTTCTACATTGAAATATATGTAGGGGGATTTTTTTATAAAAATAACTTGATATCTATCCGAAATTTTTCATACGTGTAAAAGATTTCAGCAAACATGGAACCGGAATTATTAATGGATTTGATCTGCCGGATGACAACGAATTTGATTTAGATGTGGATTTAAATTTGACCTATAAACAGACTAATGAGGCAAAAGGGTTATTAAAAGATAAAAATCATTACAGACGTCTAAAAAGCAAGCGAAGATTTGACTATTTGCCAAAGAAAAACAAAAAATATGAACCACTTAAGATGTATAACTTAAAGTTTCGTATTATTAGAATTAAAATAATTGAAAGATACGGTTGGATTATTATTTTCCACCAGATAATAAAGAAACTTTAATTTCAAGGCACTTGATCCCAGTCCGGCAGACAGAGAAAGGCCAAGAAAAATGTCACCAAAGGCTCCAATAAACTTCTTGTATAGAGTAGCATAGATTAAATAAATAGAATAGCAAAAAATAGACGGAAATGAATCTGTCTTAGTTTCTTCCCCGCTTCATAAGTCAGCAGTTCTTAACTTAATGCCATTGATTGGAATTTTTACTTTATTAAGAAAAAGAAGGGGAAAGTCGTGAAACGAAAGATAGTGATAGGTGGAATCAGAGGAACAAATTCTATGAAATAGGGAAGCCATTTGGTCTCCCTGCATTGCGGTCGCTAGTCATCATCTTCATCGACATCCTCATCTTCATCATCCCAATCTTCGTCCTCATCATCAGAATCATCGTCCCAGTCGTCATCCCAGTCGTCATCCCAGTCCCCATCTGTAGAGAGAGAAGTAGAGGATTCTGCATCAGAAATATCAATAGATTGGGTGCGATTTGCTGGTTGTTGTTTTTTTGCAGAACATCCAGAAGAGAAAATTATTAAAATTACAAATAAAAGACTATAAAAAAATTTTTTGGTCGTCATAATTATTTCTCCTGTCCATTGTTTTTATGCTATCTCTTATGATATTGTTATTATATAATAAAAATATTAAAAGAATATTAAAATGAACGGGGGCGGGAGGAAATGAGAATTTTATTAGTAGAAGACGAAAAAGACCTTTGTCAAATTATAAAAAAGAGACTGATGAAAGAAAAATATACCGTAGATGATTGTGGAGATGGTTTAGAGGCAGAAGATTATCTCTTCATGACAGAATACGATGGTATTATTTTAGATGGGATGCTTCCTGGAAAAGATGGACTGGATGTTTTGAAAGGTTTACGACAAAAGGGAAATCATACACCTGTGTTGATGCTTACAGCCAGAGACAGCATTGAGGATAGAGTAAAGGGGCTCGATTATGGAGCGGATGATTATCTGGTAAAACCTTTTTCCTTTGAAGAATTATTAGCCAGACTGCGTGCAATTATGAGAAGAAAACCAGTATATACGTCTAATTTGCTACACGTGGATAATCTTCAGATGGATATAAATACCAAAATTGTAACCAGAGGTGGTAAAAATATAGAACTTTCTAGTAAAGAATACATGTTGTTAGAATATTTATTACAAAATAAGAATCTTGTTTTATCAAGAGAACAAATTCAGGAAAGAGTGTGGGGATATGATTTTGAAGGAGGATCTAATATAGTCGATGTATATATTCGTTATTTAAGAAAAAAAATTGATTGCGATAAAGAAAAGAAATTAATCCATACAGTTCGTGGAACTGGTTATGTAATAAGGGGATAATGAATGAAAAGACGATCAATAAAGCGAAAAATTACTCTTTGGTATACTATAATCGTAGCAGTGATTCTTGCGGTTGTTCTGGCAGGAATGTTGTTTTTTCTTCATAATCTGGAAACGGACGCAGCAGAGGAAGAAATAAGTGGAAAAACAGCAGCATTTTATGCCAAAATCGAATTTCAAGGAGATCAATACACGATACCGAAAGATATAGAATTTTATAGCGATGGAGTATTGATTTCTGTATATTCAGAAACTGGTGCTCCAATTGCAGGGAGCATTCCCAGCCAGTTTCCAGTAAATACGATTTTAAAGGATGATTATTATCAGCATATTCATGAAAAAAATTCCAATTGGCTTGTATATGACCGTGCATATGATTATGGAAACGGAAAAACTTTGTGGATACGTGCCATTTCGACTATTCATGGATTTGAATTATTTGCCAATCAGATTATGGTGGCAGGAGGTATTCTGTTTGTTATTTTAACTTTATTTATTGGATATATTGGATATGTAATGCTATCTAAGGCATTAAGACCAGTAGATATTATATGTAAAGAGGCAGGAGAGATTTCAAAAGGAGAAGATTTATCAAAAAGACTTACAGTTCCGTTGGTAAAAGATGAAATGCATCGTTTATCGGTTTCGTTCAATGATATGTTTGATCGATTAGAAGAGGCATTTGAGGCAGAACGTCAATTTTCTTCGGATGTATCTCATGAATTGAGAACACCTCTTGCGGTCATACGTTCTCAATGTGAATATTTGATTGAAGAATCCGCTACACCAGAAGAGGTGGAAGAAATTAAAATTATTCAAAATCAAACAGATCGAATGATTACATTAATTTCACAGCTACTTACGATTTCTCGATGTGAACGGGGAGGAGAGTATTTTCATAAGGATGAATTTGAGTTTAGTTTTATGGCTGAAATGATTGTGGATACCTTAGAAGAACAGGCTCAGAAGAGAAATATTTCCCTTGAAAAACATATCGAAGAAGGATTGATGGTCTATGGAGAAGAAACACTTCTCATGCGTATGATGATGAATTTGATTGAAAATGCTATTTTTTATGGAAAAGAAGGCGGTTATATAAAAATTT
The DNA here is from genome assembly GCA_036311565.1 of Lachnospiraceae bacterium. Taxonomy (GTDB): domain Bacteria; phylum Bacillota; class Clostridia; order Lachnospirales; family Lachnospiraceae; genus Fimousia. The sequence goes on along the minus strand of JAXJPR010000017.1, from coordinate 101,444 downwards.
TAATAAGCAAACAAAACAACTTACTGGAAGGGCGCATCATTGATAATGGAATTGGTATATCTGAAGAAAATTTATCAAAAATATGGAACCGTTTTTATCGTGAAGATAAAAGCAGAAAGAGTACTACAAATGGAACAGGATTAGGACTTTCTATGGTAAAATGGATCATTCAGATTCATGAGGGACAAATCCATGTGTTTAGTAAAAAAGGAGAAGGGAGCGAGTTTGTATTTACTGTTCCATTATCAGAAAGAAAACAGATAGAAAAGAAAGAGACTGAAAAGCTTTAAGTTGAATTTCTTGTCAAAGTACGTTATAATTATGGCATATGTGAGTAACATGACAGCACAACAGGCTGCCTGAGAGTTTATAGATGCAAAGGAGAGTAAAAGATGGGTAAAAAACCAACAGTTCTGATGATATTAGATGGTTATGGATTAAATGAAAAAGATGAAGCGAATGCTGTTGCAATGGCGAATACACCAGTTATGGACAAGCTGATGAGTGAAGGCGTATTCGTAAAAGGAAATGCAAGCGGAATGGCAGTAGGGCTTCCAGATGGACAGATGGGAAACTCTGAAGTTGGACATCTGAACATGGGTGCTGGACGTATTGTATATCAGGAATTAACAAGAATTACAAAAGAAATTCAGGATGGAACATTTTTTGAAAATGAAGCGATGTTAAAGGCAGTGGAAAACTGTAAAGCACACGATTCTGCACTTCATTGCTTTGGTTTGTTATCCGATGGTGGTGTACACAGTCACAATACACATTTATATGGTGTATTAGAGCTTGCAAAACGTCAGGGATTAGAAAACGTATATGTACATTTATTTTTAGACGGACGTGATACTGCTCCAACATCTGGAAAAGGATATGCAGAAGAATTAGTTGAAAAAATGGCAGAAATCGGTGTTGGAAAAATTGCATCTGTTTCTGGACGTTATTATGCAATGGATAGAGATAATCGCTGGGATCGAGTAGAAAAAGCTTATCGTGCAATTGTTATGGGTGAAGGAAATACTGCAACAGATGCAGTACAGGCAATTGCAGATTCTTATAAAGAAGAAGTTACGGATGAATTTGTTGTACCAACTGTTATCATGGAAGATGGTGCGCCAGTAGCTACTTTAAAAGAAAATGATTCTGTTATTTTTTATAACTTCAGACCAGACCGTGCAAGAGAAATTACACGTTCTATTTGTGACGATAAATTCGAAGGATTTGATCGTCCAAATGGTTATTTTCCTACAACATATGTATGTTTTACAGAATATGATGTAACAATTCCTAACAAATTAGTTGCATTCCATAAAGTTGAAATTAACAATACATTTGGTGAATATTTAGCTGCTCATGGATTAAAACAGTTAAGACTTGCAGAAACAGAAAAATATGCACACGTTACATTCTTCTTTAATGGTGGTATTGAAGAACCAAATGAAGGAGAGGATAGAATTTTAGTAAAATCTCCAGCTGTTGCAACTTATGATTTACAGCCAGAAATGAGTGCTCCAGAAGTTGGTAAACAGTTAGTAAAAGCAATTAAATCTAACGAATATGATGTTATCATCATTAACTTTGCAAACAGCGATATGGTTGGACATACTGGAATTGAAACAGCTGCAATAAAAGCAGTGGAAGCAGTAGATAAATGTGTTGGAGATGCAGTAGAAGCAATCAAAGAAGTGGATGGACAAATGTTTATTTGTGCTGACCATGGAAATGCAGAACAGTTATTAGATTATGAAACAGGTGCTCCATTTACTGCTCATACAACAAATCCGGTACCATTTATTTTGGTAAATTATGATGAAGCTTATACTTTAAGAGAAGGCGGATGCTTAGCAGATATCGTTCCAACATTAATTGAAATGATGGGAATGGAACAGCCAAAAGAAATGACTGGTAAGTCTTTATTGGTTCGCAAATAATAAATGAAGAAAAAAGATGGTTTCATTTTTGAAAGCATCTTTTTTTTACCCAAACCTAAAGATATTTTAAGAAATATTAAGTAAAATGAAAGAATTTATCTAATTTCTTCATGGTATAATATCACTAGTTAATATAGAACGGGATAATACCAAGGGAGAAGTGTATGGTTAAATTATGGACTGGGTTAGAGCAGATAAAAGAGCAGGAAATTTTAGAAAATTTGATTGAAAATGACATTATCTGTTATGTAGAGGCATCTGAGGCAGGAGAGTATTTAAAAATTGCGAAAGGATTTGCTTTATCAGGAGCAGATATTTATGTAGAAGAAAAAGACGCAAGAAAAGCAAGTGAATTACTTGGAAAGATGAAAGCACGTTGGAATTTGGAACAGATGCAGGAAGAATGGATTTTCCAAGAAGAAGAATCTGAAACGGATTCGTGGAATGAGTGGAAAATGCGTATGGCCAAAGCAATTGTTGCATTTATTGTTGCGGTGGTTCTTTATGTGTTGCTTTTGTAATGATCGATGAAAAGCCGTGTATTGTTTTGGATATTCTGGAAATAATACACGGTCTTTTTTTGTTTTGTTATATTTATTTTTTCATTTTTAAGAATATTTTATGTAAATTTGGAAAAAATGATAAAGAATACTAACAAAAGGACGTGGGATTATGAAAGGTCAATTAGAAATTTTAGATATCTGTAGTAGAGAAGTGTTGGATTCCAGAGGGAATCCAACAGTAGAAGTGGAAGTGTTATTGAATAATGGTGCTATGGGAAGGGCCATGGTGCCATCTGGTGCCTCTACAGGAAAATTTGAAGCAGTAGAGCTGCGTGATGGAGAAAAACGCTATGGCGGCAAAGGGGTCGAAAAGGCGGTCAATCATGTAAATAGCAGAATTGCAGACAAATTGATTGGGAAAAATCCATTGAACCAGATTGAAATTGATCAGATTCTTATTGATATGGATGGAACTGACAATAAATCGAGACTGGGAGCAAATGCAACACTAGGAGTTTCCTTAGCTGTAGCAAAAGCTGCGGCGGAGGCGCTAAACCTTCCGCTTTATCAATATATTGGTGGATGTAACAGTAAAAAACTACCGATACCGATGATGAATATTTTAAACGGAGGGCAGCATGCAGATAATACCGTAGATTTACAAGAATTTATGATCATGCCTGTAGGAGCAGATGATTTCCATGAAGCACTTCGCATGGGAACAGAGATTTATCACAAATTGAAAGAATTGTTAAAAAGCAGGGGATTATCGACAGCAGTTGGAGATGAAGGTGGATTTGCTCCGGATTTGTCCAGCAGCAGAGAAGCGTTGGATTATTTGGTAGAAGCCATCAAAGGTGCTGGATATAGGCCAAAAGAAGATGTGATGATTGCTATCGATGCGGCAGCCAGTGAACTATATGATGAAGATGACGATCAATACTACTTTCCTGGTGAAAGCAAAATGGCTGGTAAAGAAATTCGCAGAAATGCGGAAGAAATGGTGCAGTATTATGAAGATTTAGTGGCAAAATATCCAATATTTAGTATTGAAGATGGTTTAAATGAAGAAGATATGAAGGGCTGGAAGGTTCTTACGTATCGTTTAGGTGATAAGGTTCAGCTGGTTGGTGATGATTTGTTTGTGACCAATGCAAAAAGATTAAAAGAAGGAATCGAAAATTCCATTGCCAATTCGATTTTAATTAAATTTAATCAAATCGGGACGCTGACAGAGACATTGGATGCTATTGAAATGGCAAAATGTGCTGGGTATACAACGGTAATTTCACACCGTTCTGGCGAGACAGAGGATAATACTATTGCAGATCTGTCTGTAGCAGTCAATGCAGGACAGATTAAGACAGGAGCACCTTGCCGTAGTGATCGAATTAGTAAATATAATCAGTTGCTTCGTATTGAAGAACAATTGGGAAGATGTAAAATGTTTGGAAATTGAAACAGAAATTTAAAAAAGGTGGGGAGAATGTCGCATAGACGTTCTCCCTGTTTTGGTATATAATGCAGATATTCAGGGAAGAAAAGGAGCAGATTATGAAGAAGACAAAAAGTATTTTATTTATCTTTGTTTTATTTTGTATTGAATTAATTCGGTTAATCTGCATGCATCAAGGTTCTTATGAATGGATGAACGGATTTCCAAAATGGCAGCAGTATGCATTGATCATAATACAAAAACTATCGGTCAATGGAATTTTAATAGGGGCGGCAGCAGGATGTTTTTACAGTGAATTAGAAGAAAGTGAAGAAAAGAAAGAAAAAGCAATATTAGTGATTGTGGGAATGACCATATTATTTGTACTTACGCTGTTTGGTTCAATGCAGGTGATAGAAGGGTTTAGTATGGCTTATCTGATGCGGATGGGATCCTATTTCATTTTTCCAATGGCAGTTATTTTCTTTTTGAAGAAAATGAAAGAACGAAATGATGTAGGCGGGCATTTAGCGTATTTTTGGTTAGTAATTATTTTAAATATTATATACATATCTCTTTTTCAAAAATCAGGAGAGCTTTTGATGCCATTTTTAATTTATCAAACAATACTGGAATTTTTATTCATTCGGTGGATTTTCAGGGAGGAAAGAGATAGTCAGATTATGCTGTATCTTTCTATGTTGACTGGAAATATTTTTATTTATAACTGGTATCAGGGGAAAATAGAGTTTCTGCAGAGATTTCCAACCCTGGGACACTGGAAAATTTCATGGACGGTGGAAAATTTCGGTATACTTATGGTGATGCTCATAATATTTATTTTGATGGTTATTTATACTGCCAAATTGGAAAGGCAACAGCAATTGTTGTTGTTGTCATCCTGCTGGGGTGCATTATGGGAAATTTTATTAAAATCCGGAGCGGATGGACTTTTTTACATGCAGGCTAGTTGGCAAATGGATCAAAGTGTATTTGTTATAGTTCCATTTGTTGCTGTTTATTTAAGCAGAAAGCTTATTGCTAAACGTGAAAAAGCAGATGTTTGGGAAGGTGAGGAGGAATTGTATGAAGAAGATTAAATGCATTGCACTTGATTTAGATGGCACAACTCTTAGAAATAACGGAACTCTTTCGGAAAGAAATAGAAAAGCAATAGATGAAGCAATCAGAAGAGGGATTCATGTAATTGTGGCTAGTGGGCGTCCTTTTTCTTCACTTCCAAAAGAAATTTTAGAAATTGATGGAATTTCTTTTGCGATTACTTCTAATGGGGCAAATGGATATGAGGTAAAAACAGGAAAAAGAATATTTTCTCATATAATAAAAGAAGAACTAGTGGATCAATTATTGCAATACTTAGAAAGAAATCGTGGAATCATTGAAATTTTTGTAAATGGAATTCCTTATGCCCCAAGAGAATATGTAGAATGCCCATGGAAGTTTGGTACCCCGGAGCATGCCTATGCGTATATTCAAAAAACAAGAGTACCGGTTGATGATATTTATGCCTGTGCCAGAAAATGGAAAAAACAAATGGATAGTCTAGATATTATGGTTCAGGATTTAGAACAGAAAGAAAAATTTCGTGAAGCAGTAGAAGCAATTGAAGGAATTTATATAACCAGCTCTGTGCCAAGATTGCTAGAAATATCAGATATTCATGCTGGAAAAGCAGAAGGATTGAAATACTTTAGCAGAATGTTAGGATTAAAGCCAGATGAGATTGCGGCATTTGGTAATGCGGAAAATGATTTGGATATGATGCAATATGCCGGTTATGGAATAGCAGTTTCCAATACTCCGGAGGAAATTAAGAATCAAGTACAATATCAGACTTTATCTAATGATGAAGATGGAGTGGCAGTTTGGCTGGAACAATATTTTGCAAAAATTTAAGAAAATTTAAAGCTTTTTTCAATATTGGGGAAGAGGATATTCACAATTGTTTTGTATAATAAATAAAGTTGATATCTATCGATTTCTATGAAAAGTTAAAATATAACAAATTTAAAGGAGAAAGCTATGACCAATGAACAGTATTATGATCTGCGTACACCTTATAGTGATGCATTGCAAATTATGGGAACCAGAATTGACATTCTAGACCATAATTTGTACCATAAACCAAGCAGTGGTCCGGTTCATCATATTCAGAAACGTGTAAAATCAAAGCAGAGCATTGAAGAGAAGTTAAGGAAATTAAATTTGACAGATAGTAAAGTGAATGCGAAAGAGCATTTGCTTGACATTGCTGGGATCCGTGTTATTTGTTATTTTACAGATGATATATATAATTTGGTAGAAGTACTCAAAGGGCAATCAGATTTAATTGTATTAAAGGAAAAAGATTACATAAAACATCCGAAGCCAAATGGTTATCGAAGTTATCATATCATTATAGGGGTGCCTCTGTATTATGCAGATGCCACAGAATATTTTCCAGTAGAAATTCAGTTTCGTACAATGGCCATGGATATGTGGGCTAGTTTGGAACATCGGATTTATTACAAAAAAGGAACAGAAAGAGATGAAAAATTAGAAGAAGAATTGTTGACATATGCCCAAATTCTGGCTGATTTAGAAGAACGATTCAAACAGCATAATGAAAATAAAATCGTACATCTGACAAAAGAATAGAAGATTTTTTGAAAATAATTGTGAAATGTTGAAATAATTGCTATAATTGAGTCATTATGTATAAAGGATAAAGGAAAAGAAAGGAATCAAAATGGCAGTTGTAAAACCTTTTTGTGCAATGCGTCCAAGAATTGATTTGGTAAGTCAGGTAGCGGCATTGCCTTATGATGTATATAATCGAACAGAGGCAAGAGAAGCAGTAAAAGGAAAACCGTATTCATTTTTGAATATTGATCGTCCGGAAACACAGTTGGACCCATCCATTGACATTTATGATGATATTGTCTATGATGCCGCACAGAAATTATTAAAGAATCATATTGAATCAGGGATTTATGTAAGAGACTGGTCACCATGTTATTATATTTATGAATTGACCATGAATGGGAGAACCCAGACAGGAATTGTAGGATGTTCTTCTATCGATGATTATGAAACAGGAGTCATAAAAAAACATGAAAATACAAGAGCGGATAAAGAAATTGACCGAATTCGGCATGTAGATGCCTGCAGTGCCCAGACAGGACCAATTTTTCTGGCATATCGTTCTCAAAATTTCATCAATCAAGTAGTGAAAGAAGTAAAACAAGAGAAAAAACCAGTATATAATTTTGTTTCTGAAGATGGTATTAGACATTGTGTTTGGAAAATTTCTAATGCAGACCAAATTCAGAGTCTAGAAGAAGCATTTGCCAAAATACCAAATACTTATATTGCAGATGGACATCATCGGGCGGCATCAGCAGTAAAAGTAGGACTTGGAAGACGTAACCAGAATCCAAATTATACCGGAAAAGAAGAGTTCAATTATTTTTTATCTGTATTATTTCCAGATGATCAATTATATATTATGGATTACAATCGTACAGTAAAAGACTTGAACGGTTATAGTAAAAAAGAATTTATTGAGAGAATAAAAGAAAACTTTAAGGTGGAATTTATTGGAAAAGAGCCCTTTTCACCAAAAGAAAAGCATATGTTTGGTATGTATATTGATAGTTATTGGTATTGTCTGACTGCAAAAGATGATATTATAAGTGATGATCCAGTAAAAAGTTTGGATGTATCTATTTTACAGGAATATCTGCTGGATCCAATTTTAGGAATTAGGGATCCAAAACAGGATAAAAGAATTGATTTTATTGGAGGAATTCGTGGATTAAAAGAATTAGAACGAAGAGCTGATATGGATATGAGAGTTTCTTTTTCTATGCATCCGACGACTATCGGGGAATTATTTGCAGTAGCAGATGCAGATTTATTGATGCCACCCAAATCTACCTGGTTTGAACCTAAATTACGCAGTGGGTTATTTATACATACTTTTTAGAAGAGAAAATGGAGGACTTAAATATTTCTAAGTCCTCCATTTCAATTTTATTCATATACGTAAGAAATACCTAATTTTTCTTTCATATATTCACTGTCAACGCGTTTTCCAAGAATTAATTCGATTGACTCAATTGCCTGGAATAACATCATGCCCTGGCCGTTCATTGTTTTACATCCAGCTTCTCTGGCCATTTTTAACATAACTGTTTCATGAGGAGAGTAGATAACCTCTGTTACAATTAGGTCAGGATGGAAGAAAGATTTATCTGGAATATAAGTCTGTCCTTCCATTGGTTTCATTCCAATGCCGGTGGCATTTGTGAATAAATAGCTATCATCCATTTCAGATTTTAATTTATTTAAATCAGCTAAATCATATAAAGTAGCTTTACATTCTGTTCTTGTGTTGATTTTTTCCACAGTAGCTTTTGCATTATCCCAGAATTTATCCTGAATTGCAAAGATTGAAATTTCTTTTACTCCATCCAAAGCAGCTTGGATCTGAATAGCAGTAGCAGCTCCGCCAGAACCTACAACAGTAATTTTTTTACCAATTGGATCAATTCCGTTGTCCTTTAAAGACTTCATATAACCAATTCCATCAGTAATATGTCCGGTTAAATAACCATCTTTGTTAACAACTGTGTTAACAGCCCCACAAAGTTCTGCTGCTGGAGAAATTTCATCCAAATATTTGTGTACGATGGTCTTATTAGGCATGGAAATGTTAGAGCCTTTTATTTTTAAAGCTTTTAAACCTTTGATAGCATCTTCTAATTCATCTGCGTCTACTTCGAAAGCAAGGTTTACGATATCAAGACCTAATTTTTCATATGCTGCATTGTGAGTGGCAGGTGACTGAGAGTGTCTGATTGGGTAAGCCATTAAACCGACGAGTTCAGTATGGCCTGTAATTTGATGTCTTTCCATAATAGTGTTTTCTCCTTTAAAAAGTGCTTTGTTTATTTTCTAACAATATTATACAATATTTTCGAGGAAAAAGAACGAAAAAATACACAATAAAAGATGGTATTTATTTATAGATTTAGAGGGTCCTGGCTATTGATTTTTACAATATGACAATAAAATTTTTTTGATAAAACAGACTTTCATCTTGTTTTTCTAATTATGGTATGATAAAATACCTTGTGATTGGCAGTAGTATGCCAGATGTGAGAATTAGTCAGGAGGAAAGAACATGGTTAAAACAGTTTTAACAGTTTTATTTATTATAGTATGCATTGCGCTTACAGTGCTCGTTTTAATTCAGGAAGGAAAGGATGCTGGATTAGGTTCTATGTATGGAGTTGCACCAGCAGGGACGTATTGGAGCAAGAACAAAGGACGTTCAAAAAAAGCGAAGATCATTAAGGTCACAACATTTTTTACAGTATTATTTTTCGTATTTGCAGCGTTACTTTCTTCCAGATTATTTTAAAAGAGTGAAAAGGGATAAAACGGCACTTCTTAGCAAAAAATAAGGAGTGCCTATTTTAATGCAAAGAGCAGAGTCTATTTGCTAGATTCTAGAAAAACTTTGGAGGGAATATGAACCGAAAAGATTTATATGAACAAAGAAAAAAGATTGTGTATCAAATCATTCAGGATGATATTTATAAACCATTAAAACTAAAAGAGTTTTCGTATTTATTACAGGTTCCACCAAAAGAACGACAAGAACTGCGTCAAATTTTAGATGAATTGATTGCGGAAGGAAAAATCTCGATTACGAAAAAAGGAAAATATACAAAATTAGAAAAAGGACTGCTTCGTGGTGTATTTGAAAGTACCAGCAGAGGTTTTGGATTTGTAACAGTAGAGGGAGAAGAGGAAGATTACTTTATTCCTGAAAATGCAGTCCTGGATGCCATGTACCATGATGTGGTCTTAATGCAGGTGACAGAGCCACATGCGGAAAAAGGAAAACGCAAAGAAGGAAAAATTGTTAAAGTTTTGGAACGAGGGATCGTTCAGGTAGTAGGAACTTTTCAAAAAAGTCAAAATTTTGGATTTGTTGTTCCGGACAATCAAAAATTTGAAAAAGATATTTTTTTGTCAAAATCTGAAAGTAAAAATCTGGTAGATGGTCATAAAGTTGTGGTAAAAATCATAGATTATGGTGGGAATGGAAAAAGCCCAGAGGGAAAAGTAGTTGAAATCTTAGGACATGCAAATGATCCAAGAGTTGATATTTTATCTGTTATAAAAGCTTATGATGTACCTTTGGATTTTCCATCAGAAGTCATGGCTCAAGTCAGAAAAATCGGTAATGAAGTATCTGTAAAAGATATGGATGGCCGAATGGATATCAGAGATTGGCAAATGGTCACAATTGATGGAGAAGACGCTAAAGATCTAGATGACGCAATTACTATCAAAAGGACGAATCTGGGATATCAGTTGGGAGTTCATATTGCAGATGTCAGTCATTATGTAACAGAGGGATCTGCTTTGGATAAGGAGGCAATAAAACGAGGAACTAGTATTTATCTCATTGATCGGGTAATTCCTATGCTTCCACATAAACTTTCTAATGGAATTTGTTCGTTAAATGCGGGAATGAATCGCCTGGCCTTAAGCTGTATTATGGATATTGATGAAAAGGGTCGTATTGTGGGACATAAAATAGCAGAAACATTGGTGTGTGTTGACCAGAGAATGAGTTATACCAGTGTGGCAAAGATTTTAGAAGAACAGGATGAAGAGGAATGTAAAAAATATGAATCTTTTGTCCCAATGTTTCACCTGATGAAAGAATTATCGGATGTTTTAAGAAAACGTCGCCATGAAAGAGGATCCATCGATTTTGATTTTCCAGAATCAAAATTGATTTTGGATGAAGATGGACGACCAATTGAAATTTATCCATATGATCGAAATTGTGCTACGAAAATTATTGAGGATTTTATGTTGGCAGCTAATGAAACCATTGCAGAAGATTTCTTTTGGCAGGAAATTCCATTTGTATATCGAACCCATGAAAGTCCAGATCCAGAAAAAATCCAGAAGCTGGCAGTGTTTATACAAAACTTTGGATATTTTCTAAAAAATAGTGGAAAAGAGAACATCCATCCAAAAGAAATTCAAAAATTATTAAATAAAATTGAAGGAACAGAGGAAGAGGCACTGATTAGCCGTCTGGCGCTGCGCTCCATGAAACAAGCAAAGTATACGATAAATAATATCGGACATTTTGGATTGTCTGCAAAATATTATTGTCATTTCACATCTCCAATACGAAGATATCCAGATTTGCAGATTCACCGAATTATTAAAGAACATTTACATGGAAATTTGAATAAAAAACGCATCAAACATTATGAACAGATTCTTCCAAAGATTTCTGATACAAGTTCTAAAACAGAACGGCGTGCAGAAGAGATGGAAAGAGAAGTTATAAAAATGAAAAAAGTAGAATTTATGGAAGAACATTTAGGGGAAGTATTTGTAGGTGTGATTTCAGGAATTACGACCTGGGGAATCTATGTAGAACTTCCAAATACCATTGAAGGAATGATACGGGTTGCAGATATGGTAGATGACTATTATAATTATGATGAAAGCACTTATTCTATGGTAGGTGAGATGACAGGGAGAGTATTTGAATTGGGAATGAGAGTAGAGGTTCTTGTAAAAGAAACAAATAAAATGTTACGAACTATTGATTTTGAGTTATATGAAGAAGATTAAGGAGATAGGCAGTGTCAGAATTGGCATTGCCTGAGATAGAAGGAGAATTGGTCATGGCAAAAATCGAAGGAATAAAATTAATTGCCAATAATAAAAAGGCAAGACATGATTACTTCATCGAAGAAACCTATGAAACAGGAATTGTACTTCATGGAACAGAAGTAAAATCTCTGCGACTTGGGCAATGCAGTATTAAAGAAGCGTTTATCAGCATTGATCATGGAGAAGTATTTATTCATCGCATGCATATTAATCCATATGAAAAAGGAAATATTTTTAATAAGGATCCATTACGCGTAAAAAAACTTCTGATGCATAAAAATGAAATTTATAAAATGGATAGTAAAGCGCAGGTAAAAGGGTATACGATTGTACCCTTACGGGTATACTTTAAAGGAAGTCTGGTAAAAGTAGAGATTGGACTTGCAAAAGGGAAAAAACTTTATGATAAACGTCAGGATATTGCAAAGAAAGATTTAAAGAGAGAAGCGGAAAGAGATTTTAAAGTACGAAACTTTGGATAAAATGAAAAAATAGTCATTGACAAAAATACATTTAGATACTATAATAATATATCACGCAGGAAGTTATCTGTGACCAGAAGGTTCTTGATTAATCAGGGCTTGTACTGGTTTCGACGGGGATTTTGAAGGTCGGGAAGCCATTCGGAGGGACCACGTTACGGTGCAAACTTAAATATAAACGCAGATAATAAATTAGCGTACGCTGCCTAGTTTGCAGCTGTCTGCTCCATATCACCTACAGTATGGAATCCAGGCATCAAAACATGTAGGACCCTAATCTGGTAAAGCTTTGCATCAGATTAAGTAATATGAAGCTACTAAAGCAGGCAGCCTGTTCATGGGGGTCCTGTGGAGGGAATGTAAAATCATGAACTGTAATGGGAGATGCCTTACTGGACGAGTTTTCGGACGCGGGTTCGATTCCCGCCAGGTCCATATGAAAAGCCTTGTTTTTACAGGGCTTTTTGTTTTTTATATGGTAATACGTCACAGAATGTTCTGAATTGCATAGTCTAGGTAGTAAAGATTTGTAAAATAAGACTTATGAATCAAAAGGGGGCTATGTAAAATGAGAGATTGGAGAAAATGGGCAAAATGTGCAGGAGTCAGGGCTATAAAAACGATAGCACAAACAGCAGTAGCCACAACTGGAACGACAGCAGCTATGTCAGTGGTGGACTGGAAAATGGTGGCATCCACAGCTGTGCTTTCTGGAATTGTATCTTTACTCACTTCAGTGGCAGGATTACCAGAAGAAAAGTTTTATAATAAAAAATAGTGAAGTGCTGTTTCTTTTGCAAGTTGATAGGGTACGATATGATTTTTATGAGTCATATCGTACCCTCTTTTGGCAGCATCTATACTGGTCTCGAGATTAACAACTGCATAATCGGCATTCTTGATGTAGTCATTCATATAGTAAAAAATATAATCGAAATCATAATTGTTAGTATCTGTTTTTAAAGCATTTAAAATGGTATCTGAAATTAAGAAATCCCCGCTACTTACAATTTCGTCTTCAGATACCACTTTTTTGTACTGGCAAATGTAATAGTTGGACTGCCAAGCAGAGAAAGTATAAGAAATATAGTAAAGATAGTATTAATTATTCCCGGCATAAAAAATAGCGGTTCAAATTTTTTAAAGTATCCACGTTACTCCCCTTTAAAATAATTTTTATAAAAGTGCGTTAGAAATTATTCGTCCAATTTCAGCAACGTTGCTTCCACGGCTAAATTCAAAAGTAATGAGACCTAAACTACTGAAGTATAATTGTAATTCAGATTCCATATCTAAAGTTCCAGCTGTTTCAATAGAAAATACCTGAATACGATGATAAGGCATGGAGGTAAAATCTTTTCTTGATCCAGTAACTCCTTGTATATTGACAGAAATAATTCGTTTATTTGTAAAAACTACAAAATCCCGAATAGAAGAATATACCTGGATGATTTGTTCATTGTTAGCAAGAATCGGTGAAATAAGTGGAGAAATGTGTTTTTCAATATCTTTGTTCTTCGCTTTTGATAACTTGAAAACTTTTTTGTTAGTAAAATCAATCATAATTGAGACCTCCTATGAAATGGCTGCAGTTTTGGCAGCAGGGAATTGTTCATAAAAGCTGTTTAAAGTGTTAAATGTCATGCCTTCTGTTAAATGATTAATTGGAAAGCTTCCGTGACATCCATTTCCACAAGTACAGCAGTTTACTTTTAAAGAAGTGCCATCAGAAAATATAATGATATTGACAAAATCAGTATTGTGACAGCCGCCGCTGCAGCAGCACATGGCATTTCCAATAATTTTTGTAATGGTAATCATGAAAAAAGCATCCTTTCTAAAATGATACTAGTATTATATCATAGAAAAAGTGTAAAGAAGAAAAAACCTATGTTATAATGAAAAAGTAAAAAATCCCACTTTACGAACGAACGTATGTTTGCTAAAATGAGACTGGAGGAAGAAATATGAAAAGGGATAGAGTAATCTACCATATCGATGTAAATTCGGCCTTTTTATCATGGGAAGCTGTTTATCGGATGCAGGCGAAGAAAGATAAGGTGGATTTGAGGGATATTCCCTCTATTATTGGAGGTGACGAAAAGCTAAGACACGGAATTGTTCTGGCGAAATCTATACCTGCGAAGAGATTTGGAATAAAAACAGGGGAATCAATCAGAGATGCTTTAGCAAAGTGTCCTCAATTAGTCATTTGTCCGCCCTGTTATAATTTATATGAACGCTGTTCAAAAGCAATGCGAAAAGAATTTGAGCAATATTCCCCAGTAATTGAAAAGTATAGTGTGGATGAATGTTTTATTGATATGACAGAGACCATTGGTTTATTTGGAGATCCCATTGAAACAGCTTATGAATTAAAAGATAAGATAAAAGACCGGCTTGGTTTTACTGTCAATATTGGCGTAGCACCGAATAAACTATTAGCAAAGATGGCAAGTGATTTTGAAAAACCGGATAAGGTCCATACATTATTTTATGATGAAATTCCAGTTAAGATGTGGCCGCTTCCAGTAGAAGATTTATTTTTTGTAGGACGTTCTACCAGAAAGAAATTACACAACCTGGGAATTTTCACCATAGGGCAGCTGGCTCAGTTTGATTTAGAATTATTAAAACGACATATTGGTAATAAGTATGGAATGACGATTCATAACTATGCCAATGGAATTGATGATTCTTTGGTAGAAGCAGAAGAATCGATGAACAAAGGATATGGCAATAGCACGACTCTTTCCCGTGATGTAACTCAAAAAGAAGAAGGAAAAAAAATTATATTATCTTTAGTGGAGAATGTAGCGTCCAGGCTTCGAAAGGATGGGGTGAAAGCAGATTGTATTTGTTTGGAATTAAAAACCAACCTATTTCATTCTTATTCTCATCAAAAGACATTGGATGGGGCTACAGATATCACGAATGATATTTACAAAGCTGCAGTAGAACTGTTTGATGAGATGTGGCAGGAAGAACCATTAAGATTAATAGGGGTACGTGCCACAGGAATTACAGAAGATGCCTATCAGTTTGGATTGTTTGATTATCAGAAGAAAGAAAAACTTCAGAATATGGATAAAGCAGTGGATGCCATAAGAAGAAAATTCGGGAAGGATGCAGTAAAAAGGGCCAGTTTTTTAAAGGGAGACATTGACCATATGACAGGAGGAATTTCCAGAAAGAAACAGGAAGGAATTGGAGAGTATCTATTTGAATCAGATAATTAAGAAGAAAAAAAGCGGCAAAGAATAAAGGAAAAATTTTATTTAAAATGCAGTAAGATCCTGTTAAGAAGGGAGATTCCTATGGGATTTGATGAGAATGGAAAATTAGAATATACTAATACAAATGAGATTTTAATGGAAGGAAGAGAAGTAGCAGTATTAGCTAATTTTAGCTTGAAAGGCGATATGCGGCCCGTATTTATCCAGTTAGAAGATGACGAACATCAAAGAATGCGCTTGCGTATTCATGAGATTTATGCGATAAAAGAAGAAAAGATGGCAGCATGCCCGTTGATTCGTTATGAAATAGGCATTTTAATACAAGGGAATATGATAAAAAATGAGTTGATTTATGGAATTGAACTGCATAGATGGTGGCTCAGAAAATAGAAGGGAAAATTCTGGAAAAGCTGAAATATTTTAATCCAGCATCACATATTGCTACTACAGGTCCAAAAATATGGGAAGACACAGATGGAAAGGTCGATATTTTTGTCGCAGGTGTTGGGACTGGAAGAACGATTACAGGTATCGGACAATATCTGAAAGCAAAAAATCTGGATATTAAGATTATTGCAATGGAACCAGCTTCTTCAGCGATACTCTCTGGAAAAAAGGCGGGAGCACATGGTATTCAGGGAATTGGAGCTGGATTTATACCGGGTGGATTGGATACTAATATCTATGATGAAGTAATTACAGTAATGGAAGAAGATGCTTATGAAACAGGAAGGATTATAGCAAAATGTGAAGGATTTTTAGTTGGAATTTCATCAGGAGCAGCTCTTTGGGCAGCAACGCAAATAGCAAAACGACTAGAAAATAAAGAAAAAAATATTGTAGTCTTGCTGCTGGATACTGGTGATAGATATCTATTAACTCCGATGTTTGAAGATTAGAATAAGAATTTTGGTGAAGAAATCGAAAATTACATAAAAATTTGCAGGATATTCAGCGAAAAATGCATAGACGGAAAAGAATGAGCTATGATATAATAGGAACACTTAGCGAATCATTGCAAAATCAAATACAGATAGAAAAGGATGGAAGAGATGGATCTAATTTATAGAAGTACAAGAAACGATAACGAAACAGCGACGGCCTCTCAGGCAATTTTAAAAGGTCTTGCGAATAATAGTGGACTTTTTGTGCCAACACAGATTCCACAGTTAGATGTAAGCATTGATGAATTAGTAAAAATGAATTATCAGGAAACAGCATATGCAGTTATGAAGCAGTTTTTTACTGATTTTACTGAAGAAGAGTTAAAGTATTGTATTGAACATGCATATGATGAAAAATTCGATACAGAAGACATTGTTCCAATTATCAAAGCAGGAGACGCATTCCATATGCAGTTATTCCATGGTTCAACAATCGCATTTAAGGATATGGCACTTTCTATTTTGCCTTACCTGCTTGTAACAGCAGCAAAGAAAAATAATGTGAAGAATGAAATTGTGATTTTAACAGCCACTTCTGGTGATACAGGAAAAGCGGCATTAGCAGGATTTGCAGATGTTCCGGGAACAAAAATTATTGTATTCTATCCAAAAGATGGAGTAAGTCCAATCCAGGAAAAACAGATGGTAACCCAGAAGGGTGATAATACATATGTAATTGGAATCAAAGGGAATTTTGATGATGCACAGACAGGTGTGAAGAAGATGTTCTCTGATGCGCAGTTAGCAAAAGAAATGGATGAAGCAGGATATCAGTTCTCATCAGCAAATTCTATTAATATTGGACGTTTGGTTCCTCAGATCGTATATTATGTGTATTCTTATGCAAAGTTAGTATCTAACAATATAGTATCCAAAGGAACTCCAATGAATGTTGTAGTACCGACTGGAAATTTTGGCAATATTTTAGCCGCTTACTATGCAAAACAAATGGGAATTCCTATTAAAAAATTAATTTGTGCTTCCAATGAAAATAAAGTATTGTTTGATTTCTTCCAGACAGGAACTTATGATCGTAATAGAGAATTTATATTAACGTCATCACCTTCTATGGATATCTTAATTTCCAGCAACTTAGAACGTTTGATTCACAAAATCGCTGGAGATAATGCGCAAAAGTGTGCAGAATTAATGCAGGAACTTGCTGCAGATGGTAAATATACAATTACAGATGATATGAAAGAAAAATTAGATGATTTTGTGGGTGTTTATACATCTGAAGGTGATACAGCAAAAGCAATTAAACGTATGTATAATGATATTGGATATGTTATGGATACTCATACAGCAGTAGCAGCGCAGGGATATTACCAATATATCGAAGAAACAGATGATCGCACACCAACAGTGATTGCATCTACTGCAAGTCCATTTAAATTTACGAGAAGCGTCATGAATGCCATTGATCCTGCTTACGATAGTAAGACTGATTTTGAATTAGTAGATGAATTAAGTAAGATTTCAGGAACAAAAGTACCGAAGGCAATCGAAGAAATTCGTACAGCACCAGTACTTCACAATACAGTATGTGAAAAAGAAGAAATGCTTGCAGAAGTAAAGAAAATTTTGGGTATTTAAGATACGCATTTTAAGGGGCAGAAGGATTCTGCCTCTTTTTTCTATACCAAATATTATATTTGTGATAAAATAAGAAGTATATCAGAAGAAAGGATGGAAGAAACATGGCATTTTTTAATGATTTACAAAGAAATTTATCTTCAGCAGGAAAACAGGCAGCAGATAAAGCAAAAGAAATTGCAGATTTAACGATGAAGACAGCAGAACTTCGGGGCGAAGAACAAAAATTAGAGGCTTGTTACGCAAGAATTGGCAAAAGATTGTATGAAACAACAAAAGAAGTTCCAGCAGAAGAGGATTTAGATGATTTTAATGAAATCGAAGCACATCTTAATAATATGAAGAATATTGAAGCAGAAATTCAGGAATTGAAAGGAAAAATCCCATGTCCAAATTGTGGGGAAATGGTAGATGCAGGAAGTAAATTCTGTAATTATTGTGGAACAAATATGTAAAATAGACTTCTGTATGATAAAAAAATGCGTTCTTTTGTGTCAAAAGGAAAAAATGAGAGACATAAAAGAACGCTTTTTCTGTAAAATTATGAGAAATGTTCACAAAGTGTACGCATTTATCATTTATAATGGAGAATAGAATTTGAAAGAAGGGAGTTAGCGATGATTCAGATTACGAACTTAGTAAAAAAATATGGAAATAAAACAGCGCTTCAGGGGATTGATTTAACCGTAGAAGAAGGAGAAATCATGGGTCTCTTAGGTCCTAACGGGGCAGGAAAATCAACTACCATGAACATTATGACTGGATATATTTCTGCAACTAGTGGAGAAGTTAAAATTGATGGATACGATGTATTGACGGATCCGATGAAAACAAAACGTCAGATTGGGTATCTGCCGGAGATTCCACCTTTATATATGGATATGAAGGTAAAAGAATATTTAAATTTTGTGGCGCAATTGAAGAAAGTAAAGAAATCAATTCGCAAGAATCAGATTGAACATGTTATGAAAATGACAGAGATAAAAGAATATGAGAACAGGCTGATTAAATATTTATCCAAAGGGTACAAACAAAGAGTAGGGCTTGCACAGGCATTATTGGGAAATCCCCAAGTGCTGATTTTGGATGAACCAACCGTAGGTCTGGATCCCAAACAGATTATTAATATGAGAAGATTAATTAAAGATTTGGCAAAAGAACATACAATTATTTTAAGTTCCCATATTTTATCTGAGATTAGCGCGATATGTGACAGTGTAGTAATTATTGATCAAGGAAAAGTTATTGCAAGAGGAACAGCAGCAGAGCTGGAAGAACAATTTACGAACAAAGAAGCTTTGAACTTGACAGTAAAAGGAGAACAAAAAGAGGTAGAAGAAGCTAGTGAGGATTGTCCATATTTTGCATCTTATAAATTAGTAGAAGCAGGAGAAAAAGAATGGATGATTAAGGCAGAAATGAATGGAGAAGATGACGAAAGAGATCAGTTGTTCTTCTATTTTGCAGAAAAGAAAATTCCAGTTCTAAATATGGAGCAGGAAACAAAATCTCTTGAGGATGTGTTCCTTCAGCTGACTGGAAAAGAAAGTGAGGAGAAATAAGAGATATGAAAGCTATATATTTAAAAGAATTGAAAGGGTATTTTCATTCTATGACAGGATATGTCTATCTTGCTTTTTTTACTATAGCGATTGCTATTTATTACGTATACTATTGTGTGCTGAATGCAACTACTAATTTTTCCTATTATGTATTAGGAAATGTAACCATCATTTTTCTGATTGCAATTCCAATTCTCAGCATGCGGCTTATGTCTGAGGAAAAAAGGCAGAAGACGGACCAGTTGTTATTTACAGCACCGGTAAAAATGTGGGAAATTGTAGTGGGAAAATATTTGGCAGCCTTAACTGTATTTGCAATATCACTAGTAATCATTGCATTATTTCCACTTTTGACCAGTTTATTTGGAACAGTAAATTGGGCAATGACAGCTACAGCATTTTTAGGAACTTTTTTACTTGGTGCAGGATTAATTGCGATTGGACTTTTGATTTCTTGTGCGACTGAACACCAAATGATTGCAGCAGTACTTAGTTTTGCATTATTCTTATTAATGTTTATGATGCCATATATCACAGATATGTTTCCTTCCAGTGGTATTTTTACAGTAATATTATTAGTGGCCGTAGCATTTTTACTGGCATGGTTGTTTTACAGTGAAACCAAAGATATAAAAATTACAGTAGTTTCTGCAGTGATTCCTATTATAGCGATTATAGGATTTTATGTGTGGAAAGCAGATTTATTTGACAATGGGCTGGCTAATATTATATCCTGGTTTTCCTTGTTAGACCGATTTAATGAGTTTATCAGTGGAGTTTTAAATGCATCTTCAGTGGTGTATTATGTTTCTTTCATCGTTGTATCCCTCTTTATCGGAACACAGGTGCTAGAGCATAGAAGATGGAAATAAGGAGGAGCAGTTAACATGATTTTTAGAAAAAAAGGACAAAAAGATAAGAAAAAAGTAATGCCGGCAGCAGGTGTAAGAGAGAAGAAAGCCCTGGGAGCATTATCTGCGACTTCTATTGTATTGATTATCATCGTAGCTGTGCTGGCAAATGTACTGATTACAAAAACAAATTTAAGTTATGATGTAACAGATAATAAAATATTTACCATTTCTGAACAGTCAAAAAAGATTACAAAAAATTTAGAAAAAGATGTAACCATCTATTTCTTGTCTAGTAAAGATGATATCGATGATGGATATTTACAGATTGTAAACCAGTATAAGAAAAATTCTGATCACATTTCTGTAAAATTCCGTGATATGGAATTATATCCTAATTTTGCAAGTCAATATATGTCATCTGATGAAACGGCAGAAGAAGGTGGAATGATTGTAGTCTGCGGAGAAAAAGGAAAATATGTTTCACCAAATGACTATGTGGGAACGAATATAGATGCAAGTGGAAATTATACAACAGAAGTTACATTAGAATCATCTGTGACACCTGCGATTAATTATGTAACGTCTGAAAATACACCAATTATTTATTTGTTGACAGGACATGGAGAATTAGATTTTGATTCTTCTTTTGAAAATACAATTGAAGGAGATAATTATGAATTTAAAGAATTAAATTTATTAACGGAATCATCTGTACCTGATGATTGTGCTATTTTACTGGTAAATGGCCCTACATCTGATTTGTCATCCACTGATATGAAAAAAGTGAAGAAATACATGAAGAATGGTGGAAAACTGTTCTATGTATGTAATACAGAAGCAGAAACTTTGGAAAATTTTGAGTCCCTGTTAGATTCTTATGGAATTGGTATTAATGATGGAATTGTAGTAGAAAGCGATTCTTCTATGTATATGCAGGGATATCCAACGTATCTATTACCAACAATAGAAAGTAACACGATAACAAATGCATTAGTAGAAAATAGTTCTTATGTATTAATGCCAGTCAGCAAAGGATTGACAGTAACTGATGATGCGACTGCTCTATTGTCTACAAGTGATAATGCTTATTCTAAAACGAATTTAGAAAGCGAAACAATAGAAAAAGAAAGTGGAGATATTGATGGATCATTTGCATTAGCAGCAGAAGCATTAAATGAAGATGGGGAAAGTCAAGTCATTGTAATTGGATGTCCAAATATGATTATGTCAGATATTGATCAATATGTATCTGGATCTAATTCAGACTTTGTTTCTAATTGTATAAATGCTTTGAATCAGCAGGATGATAAGATTTCTATAAAAGCGAAAGAAGTGTCTAATGAAACAGCAACTTATACAACAGCAGCTGTTCAGGCAGTTTCTTTTGTAACAGTCATTGGAATTCCAGTTTGTATTCTGATTATTGGATTAATTGTAGTGATTCTAAGAAGAAGAAGTAAATAGAAGATAAAAGCGTAACAGTTGTGGCTGTTGCGCTTTTTATTTTTTAAATTTACAATCTTATACAAATATGTTGACAAATGGATAAAAATAAATATAATTGTAAATAAATGGAAAGGAGGTGGATGATGTTTTTGTTAGGATTTTTAGGAATCTGCAGCTATATAGATATTAAGGAAAGGCGAATACCACTAGTTTGCATTGGAATTGGAATAGCATATTGGATTGGAAGAACAGGATGGAATATCTTTCATGGAAACTCAACAGCAGAAAGTTCGTGGATATGGAATTTTTTATTTGCAATGACATTAGCTGTAATATTTTGGGTATGTCAAAAAGTATGGATTGGGATTTTAGGAATGGGAGATGTTTTTCTGATTTTTATTGTCGCTCTAATTGCCAGATATAAAATTATGGCAGGGATTTTAATAGTGGCATTTTGTATACTCATGGGAGTATCTGCATTTTTACTGGTAAAGGGGTATTCGAAAAAAACAACGCTTCCTTTTGCACCGTTTTTACTGGTAGGATATGTTTGTTATTTATGCATCATTTCATAATTAGAATGGTAAAAAGAAAAAATTGGAGGGGTTAGATGAAGATATCAATAGAACATATGATAGATGCAGGGTTGGGAGGTAAAAAGAACCAGGATGTTTATTGGGCAAAGCAAAGAGATTTTGGGAAGAAGCAGGCAGTTTTAGCAATGGTCTGTGATGGAGTCGGAGGTGTACAAGAAGGAGAAATTGCAAGTAAAAAGACAATCGATTATATTGTTGGAGGGTTTTGGGGAAATCTTCCCCAGTATGTAGAACACAGACTTTCAATGGAACAGCTTGGAAGGAAATTGGAAAAAGATTTGTATAAAGCCAATATCCGACTGTATGAAGCGGCAAAAAAGAAAGGAATTCGGACTGGAACCACAATTGCGTTGTATTTTATGTTAGGGAAACAATATCTTATTTTAAATGTAGGAGACAGCAGAGTATATTGGAATAAAGAAAAGGGAATGTATCGAACAAAAGACCACACATTGTATGAAGAAAAGGACGGAAAAGGAGATAAACAAGAAAAACATATGTTATGGCAAAGTGTTGGAAGTCAGAGAGAATTAAAAATAGATCAATATAGTGGAATAATTATGAATGGTATGGATGTACTCTTGTTAACCGATGGTGCTTATCGGCCATTTACAAAGCAGGAAATTCGAGAATATTGTAGATGTGGAAATCTAAAAAGGATGAGAAGACATGCAAAGAAGAGAAAAGAACCGGACAATATGACAGGAGTAAGAATTCACATTCGATGAGAGGAGTATTAATTGGAAAGGGCGGAAATGCAAAAGTATATCGGTTATGGCAGGAAGAGCTAGGAAGATTTATAGTAGAGAAAAGAAGCAGCGATTCTTTGCTATGGGAGTCCTTCTGGATGAAGAAATTACATAAATTTGCAGTTCCGGATTTTTATGGGGTAGAAAAACGAAAAGATGGTTGGGTCATCCAGATGGAATATTTGCCAGGTGAAAATCTGGAGCAATTGATGAGTAGAAAATGTATAAAAGAAACGTCTCAAATTACAATTATGAAATCAATTGTCCAAGAGATTCTTCTTATTAAGAAAGAATTTCCGAATCTTGTTTTTTGTGATATAAAACCATCGAATATTATAGTAAATCAGAAAAATAAAATTACATTTATCGATTTTGGTGCAGTTGTTTGGGCAGGAAATAATAGAATTTGTCAAGGAACAATTCCATATGCTGCACCAGAAATTTTAGAAGGAAATCCAGGAAAAAAGAGTGATATTTATAGTATTGGACAGATTATGGAAGTATTAAGAGAAAGAAAAAAAGATTTCTTTTATTATTGGATTATATGGCCATGTATTCGAAAAAAGGAAAAACAACGAAGTGGAAATCTAAAACGGCTCTATCGAAAGTTGGAACAATATGAAAGATATAAAGTATGTTTGAAGAAATTAAAAAAACACTGGAAAATAATAATGAAAGTGATTGTTCTCTTTCTTTTGTGGTGTTTGCTAAAGGAGATAAATAGTGCTGTTTTTGATAGAGATGAGCTAATTATGGAGTGGAATAAGATGAAGGATATGTACAGAATGTTATTGTTTATAAAATTAGGACGGTCATTTTTATAGAGGAAAAGAAAAGTTTCTTTTATTTTGTGACTATATTCTTTTGGCAGGATATGTTATAATGAATTTTAATGTGATGAAAACAGAAAAAGAAAAGGAGTGTATATAAAATGTCAGGAGAATTAAATATTCAGGAAGTATGGGAAAAATTAGAAGAAATATATGAAGCAGGAACTGTTTTAGATTTAAAAGTAGAAGGAATTGTAAACTCTGGAGTTATCGTTTATGTAGAAGGAATTCGTGGATTTATTCCTGTTTCACAATTATCTACAAAATACGTAGAAGATACAAATCCATATTTACACAAAATGGTACAGGCAAAAATTATTGAAGTAACTCCAGAAGAAAAGAGACTGATTCTCTCTGTTCGCGAAGTTGAAAAAATGAAAGAAGAAGAAGCAAGACAGGCTCAGATTGCAGCTTTTGTTCCCGGTTCTGTCGTAGAAGGGAAAGTGGAAAACATTCAGCCTTATGGTGCATTTGTTGACTTAGGAAACAGAATTAGTGGATTGGTGCATATTTCTCAGTTCTGTGAAAAAAGAATTAAGTCTGCTGCTGAAGTAGTAGAACCAGGACAGGAAGTAAAAGTACGTATCTTAAAAGTAGAAGATGGAAAAATCAGTTTATCTATGAAAGGTTTATTAGAAGTAGAAGAAGAGGTACAGGCAGAGCCAGAACTAAAGGAATATAAAGCGGATGGAAATGCATCTACAAGCCTGGCAGACTTATTATCAGGAATTCAGTTATAGGAGGAACTATGGCAGGATCTAGTTTAGGGACAATATTTCGAATCAGCACTTGGGGAGAAACTCACGGAAAAGGGGTTGGTGTTGTCATTGATGGTGTACCGGCAGGTTTGGAATTATGCGAAGAAGATATTCAGATTTATTTAGATCGCAGAAAACCGGGGCAGTCAAAGTTTGTATCACCTCGTAAAGAAAGCGATCTGGTTGAAATTTTATCTGGTGTTTTTGAGGGTAAAACAACGGGGACACCGATTTCACTGATTGTCATGAATAAGAATCAACGTTCAAAAGACTATAGCAATATTATGAATTGTTACCGTCCGGGACATGCAGATTTTACATTTGATGCAAAATATGGATTCCGCGATTATCGTGGGGGAGGGCGCTCTTCTGCGCGGGAGACAATTGGACGAGTGGCAGCAGGAGCCGTAGCGGCAAAGATTTTAAAGCAGATAGGAATTGAAATTACTACTTATGCAAAAACCATAGGCGGAATTTCTGTTGATATGAATCATTTCGACAAAGAAGAAATTAAGAACAACCCATTTTACATGCCTGATAAAGAAGCAGCGGCAAAGGTGGCTGTTTATGCTGAAAAGATGATGCAAGATAAGAATTCTATTGGTGGTATTGTTGAATGTTGTATTCAGGGAGTACCTGCAGGAATTGGAGACCCTGTGTTTGAAAAAATCAGTGCAAATCTTGGAAAATCAGTGTTTTCGATTGGAGCAGTGAAAGGATTTGAAATTGGAGATGGATTTGCAGTTGCAGATTCTAATGGAGCAGTAAACAATGATGATTTTTGTATTCATGCAGATGGAAAAGTTGCAAAAAAAACCAATCATTCCGGTGGAACATTGGGCGGCATAACGGATGGAAGTCCGATTGTATTTCGTGCAGCATTTAAACCGACACCTTCTATTGCACAAGTGCAGAACACAGTAAATTCTGATATGGAAGAAGTTCAAATTGAAATAACAGGACGTCATGATCCGATTATTGTACCAAGAGCAGTGGTTGTTGTGGAAGCTATGGCGGCAATTACAATTTTAGATGCACTTTTGCTGAATATGACTGCACGATTAGACTATATTTGTGATTTTTATAATCAATAATAGGTGAATGAAAATGTATGAATTATTGAAAAAAGATGGAAAAGCTAAAAGAGGGCGTTTAACAACTGTACACGGAGTTATCGAGACGCCTGTTTTTATGAATGTGGGGACAGTAGCGGCTATTAAAGGAGCTGTAAGTACAGATGATTTGAAAGAAATTAAGACTCAGGTACAGCTGTCTAATACCTATCATTTACATGTGAGAACTGGTGATCAGTTAATAAAAGAATTTGGTGGATTGCATAAATTTATGGTATGGGATAGACCAATTCTGACAGACTCAGGCGGATTTCAGGTGTTTTCTCTGGCAGGCCTTAGAAGAATTAAGGAAGAAGGAGTGTACTTTCAGTCACATATTGATGGACACAAGATTTTTATGGGACCAGAGCAAAGTATGCAGATTCAGTCTAATTTAGGCTCTACGATTGCGATGGCATTTGATGAATGCCCACCTCATCCAGCTACAAGAAAATATATGCAGGATTCTGTAGATCGTACAACCAGATGGCTGAAACGTTGTAAAACAGAAATGGCACGGCTGAATTCTTTGGAAGATACTATAAACCCACATCAGCTTTTATTCGGAATTAATCAGGGTGGAACATACGAAGATATTCGTATCCAACATGCCAAAACGATTAGCGATATGAATTTAGATGGGTATGCATTAGGTGGACTGGCAGTAGGAGAAAGTCATGAAGAAATGTACCGTATTATAGAAGAAACGGTACCATATTTACCAGAAGATAAACCAACATATTTAATGGGAGTTGGAACACCAGCGAACATTTTAGAGGCAGTGGATCGTGGAGTAGATTTCTTTGATTGTGTTTATCCAAGTAGAAATGGACGGCATGGGCACGTCTATACAGATGAAGGAAAATTGAATTTATTCAATAAAAAATATGAATTGGATCCTCGTCCAATTCAGGAAGGTTGCCAATGTCCAGCATGTCGTAGTTACAGCAGAGCGTATATCAGACATTTATTGAAAGCAAAAGAAATGTTAGGATTACGTCTTTGTGTCTTGCATAATTTGTATTTTTATAATACAATGATGGAAGAAATTCGCCTTGCGATTGATGAAGGCCGTTTCCAGGAGTACAAGAAGAGAAAACTGGAAGGATTTCAAATAAATGATAAAAAATAATAGTAAATGGAGGAACAATCATGGATAGTGCAATGATCCAAACAATTTTGGCACTTATTGTATGTGCTGTACTTATGTACTTTATGGCAATCAGACCACAGAAAAAGTACGATGAAAAGAAAAGACAGATCAAAGAATCTTTAGCAATTGGAGATAGTGTAAAGACATCTAGTGGATTTTACGGCGTGATTTTAGGAATCCAGGGAGATGTAGTAGTTGTTGAATTTGGTAACGACAAGCATTGTAGAATTCCTATGGATATCAATTGTATTGAAGAAGTTGATAAACCAGCTGAAGAAGCGTAAAAAGAAAACTGGAAAAATAATTTTAAAGGAAATGGCGAATCAGAAATTTGATTCGCCATTTTTAATATATAAGAAATAAAAAAGTTGTTTTTATATTCCTTTATTTCTTAGAGTATCGATATTTTACTAATTCATCTAGAAGACTCTTATGAACTTTTAAACCACCCCGGCCAGTACCAAGCTGAATATCAGGTTTGTTCAAACCATGAAAATCAGAACCTCCTGTGGCAGCCAAATCTAGTTCGTGGGTCAGACTCCTGAGATAATTACTTTGCTGTTGATAGTTATTGGAATGATAAACTTCAATTCCCTGTAATCCAATTTTCTTTAAATCTTTCATTAAAGAAACTAATTGAGTATTGGAAAGATGATATTCATAAGGATGTGCCAAAACGGCAATACCGCCAGCATCCCGAATGTAACGAATGGCGTCTTCTGGTTTGATTCTGGAACGGGGAATATAATATTTTTTTCCGTCTCCCAAATATTTTTGAAAAGCAGCATCTTTGGAAGGAACGATGCCTTCTTCTACTAAAACCCTGGCAAAATGAGCACGGGTAATAACAGTGTCTGGGTTTCCGTGTTTTAATTTTTCCATGGTAATAGGAAAACCATCTCTTTGAAAAGCAGCAAGCATTTGTTCATTTCGACTGGCACGGTTTTGGCGGAGAGATTCTAAACGCTGTAAGAGCAGAGGATCTTTATAATTCAGAAAAAAACCAAGCATATGGATTTCTTTTCCTAATGCATGACAGGTGATTTCGATACCAGGAATGACAGTGATATCAAATTTTTGTGCTGCGGATAATGCTTCTGGAATTCCTGCGACCGTA
Source organism: Lachnospiraceae bacterium (assembly GCA_036311565.1). Taxonomy (GTDB): domain Bacteria; phylum Bacillota; class Clostridia; order Lachnospirales; family Lachnospiraceae; genus Fimousia. Next base: position 73,412 of record JAXJPR010000017.1, on the reverse strand, counting down.
TCATGGTCAGTCAGTGCCAGGGCGTACAGATTTTGTTCTTTTGCAGTTTTTACTACTTCGTAAGGAGTTAAAGTTCCATCGGATGCAGTTGAATGTACATGTAAATCAATAAAATTCATAAAAAATAACCTCAAATAAAAGTTTTGTTAACAATAATGATATAAAATAATAGTTATCGGTATTTAGTTTAGCATATCTTTGGAATGAAATCCAACATTCCTTCATATAGGTATAAAAAGGAGGTAGTTGGATGAAAAAAGGAATACGTCTGATGCAAGGACTTTTGTTGTCATACATAATCACAGGAATTTTACTGATGATTCTGGCATTTTTATTATATCAAATGGAATGGGGAGAAAAAATTTCCCATATTGGAATCATTTTTACTTATATATTATCTACAGTAATTGGTGGATTTTATGTTGGCAAAAAGGTAAAAAGCAAAAGACTTATTTTTGGATTCTTATTTGGATTGCTTTACATTGGAATTATTTTGGCAGTCTCCTTGTTGCTTTATCCGAAAACAGAAATTTTTTCCGGAAATATGGTTACTGTATGTTTGATGTGTATTGGTGGTGGTATTTTGGGAGGAATTTTAAGTTAAAGGATCCATTCAAAAAAATCTTTTAAATAGAAAAAGAATATGATATAATACTATAAGCTTTATCTGGCTTAAAATCATGATGAAATTGTGAATACGGCTGGAGAACTGCGTAGCAACGCATGATGAAATTATAATGAGGAGGCGTTAAAACATGAAACGTATTAAAACATTAACAAACAAAACATTAAAAAATACTATGAAAAAAGGCGGATGTGGAGAATGCCAGACATCTTGTCAGTCAGCTTGTAAAACATCTTGTACAGTTGGAAATCAGAGCTGCGAAAACAAATAAGAACATAAAAGAAGTGGAGGCGCACTTTTGGGCGCCTCCACATCATTGTGTTACAAAAACACTATGCTCGAATGAATAAAGAGAACTAAAGGAGAATGAATCGTGGTACATCAGTATAAGAATAATGGATACAATATGGTATTGGATGTGTGCAGCGGATCTGTTCATGTTGTTGATGATTTGAGTTATGATGTCATTGCATTATTTGAAGATAATAGTGAAGATGAAATTGTAAAAAAACTGTCCCAGTATGAAGAAAAAGAAGTACGGGAAGTCATTGAAGAAGTAAAAGAATTAAAAGAAGAAGGAATGCTTTTCACAGAGGACATTTATAAAGACTATATTTTTGATGTTAAAAAGCGTTCTACTGTTGTGAAAGCTCTGTGTTTACATATTGCGCATGACTGTAACCTTGCCTGCAAATATTGCTTTGCAGAAGAAGGAGAATATAAAGGTGATCGCTCGTTAATGAGTGCAGAAGTTGGAAAGAAAGCATTGGATTTTCTCGTGGCTAATTCTGGAAACCGTGTCAATTTAGAAGTGGATTTCTTTGGTGGAGAACCATTGATGAATTTTGACGTAGTAAAAGAAATTGTAGCTTATGGAAGAAGTCTGGAAAAAGAACACAATAAGAAATTCCGCTTTACATTAACGACCAATGGTATGTTATTAAATGATGAAATTATGGAATTTGCTAATAAAGAGATGAGTAATGTTGTGTTGAGCATTGATGGAAGAAAAGAAATTCATGATTTAATGAGACCTACTCCAAATGGAAAAGGAAGTTATGATATTATCCTTCCAAAATTTCAGAAATTTGCAAAATTAAGAGGTAATAAGAGCTATTATGTAAGAGGAACCTTTACAAGAAATAATTTGGATTTCTGTGAAGATGTTCTTCATATGGCAGATATGGGGTTTGATGAAATATCAGTGGAACCAGTTGTAGCTGAAGATGAAGAATCTTATGCAATTCGAAAAGAAGATCTTCCAAAGATATTTGAACAATATGATTTATTGGCAAAAGAAATGATTCAGAGGGAAAAAGAAGGAAGAGGTTTTACATTTTTCCACTATATGATTGATTTAACTGGAGGTCCATGTGTAGCCAAACGTTTGTCTGGATGTGGATCAGGAACAGAATATCTGGCAGTAACGCCATGGGGCGATTTATACCCATGCCATCAGTTTGTAGGGGAAGAAGATTATCTTTTAGGTAATGTATATGATGGCATTCAGAGAAAAGATCTGGTAGATGACTTTAAAGGATGCAACGTATATACAAAAGAAAAATGTAAAGATTGCTTTGCCAGATTTTACTGCAGTGGAGGCTGTGCAGCTAATTCTTATAAATTCCATGGAACATTGAATGATGCGTATGACATTGGTTGTGAAATGGAACGAAAGAGAGTAGAATGCGCATTAATGATAAAAGCTGCATTAGCAGAATAAAATCATGAAAGGGAGAAACCATGAAGAAAAATAAGAGAAAAGTCATTTTAGGTTTTCTGCTTGTGATGATTCTTACAATCGTTGGAGGCTTTATTAGTTATCAGGGGATTGGTAAGAAGCATACCGGAAGTGCGAAAAACATTGATTTAGGACTCGATCTGGCTGGAGGAGTAAGTATTACTTATGAGGTACAAGGAGATGACATATCACAGGAAGATATGGATGATACCATTTATAAGTTACAGAAACGTGTAGATGGTTATAGCACAGAATCAGAAGTGTACCAAGAGGGTGATAACCGAATTAAAATTGAGATTCCGGGGGTGACCGATGCCAATGCAATTCTGGAAGAACTTGGACAACCTGGAACCTTAAGTTTTATGACTCCAGATGGAAATATAGTATTAACAGGTTCTAACGTAAAATCAGCAGAGGCACAGACTGGTGATGACAATGGTACAAAGAAGTATTATGTAGCATTGGAATTTGATAAAAAAGGAACAAAGGCCTTTGCAACAGCAACAAAAGAGTTTTTAGGACAGCAGATTTATATTATTTATGACAATGAAATTGTTAGTGCTCCAACTGTAAACACAGAAATTACAAATGGTGAGTGTATCATCGAAGGAATGGAAAGTTTTGAGTCAGCAGAAAATCTGGCTTCTTCTATTCGGATTGGTGCTTTACCAGTAGAATTAAAGGAATTAAGTTCCAATGTAGTATCTGCAAAATTAGGAGCAAATGCAATTGAATCCACATTAAAAGCAGGAGTTATTGGTCTTGCACTTGTAGCATTGTTCATGATTGTTATTTATCTGATTCTAGGTTTTTGTGCAAGTATTGCATTGATTACATATATTATTATGACATTACTTGCATTGAATGGATTTAATATTACTTTGACTCTGCCAGGGCTTGCGGGTATTATTCTTACAATTGGTATGGCGGTCGATGCGAATATTATTATTTATACCCGTATCAGAGAAGAAATAGCCACAGGAAAAAGCGTTCTGTCATCCATCAAAGAAGGATTTAGTAAAGCAAGTTCTGCTATTTTAGATGGAAATATTACAACATTAATTGCTGCAGCAGTTTTATGGTTTAAAGGGTCAGGATCTGTAAAAGGGTTTGCACAAACGTTAGCTATTGGTATTGTGATTTCTATGTTTACTGCATTAGTAGTAAGTAAAATTCTGGCTTATGCTTTTTATTATTTTGGATTTAAAGATACTAAATATTATGGAAAGATAAAAGAAGGCAGACAGATTAACTATGTAAAACTTAGCAAAAAATATATGGTTTTATCTTTGGTTGTAATTTTAGCCGGGTTTGCATTTATGCCAATCAATAAAGCAGATAAAGACATTGGGCATATTTTAAATTACAGTCTGGAATTTTCTGGAGGAACTTCTTCAACTATTACATTTAATAAAAATGTAAAATTAGATAGTGATTTAGAAAAAGATGTTATCGATTTGTATGAAGATGTATCAGAATCATCTTCTGTGCAGACACAAAAAGTTACAGACAGCAATCAGATGATTGTAAAAACAGTTACTTTGACTTTAGAACAGCGTGAAGAACTAGAAAATAAATTAACGAAAAATTATGATGCAAAAAGTATCGCTTGCGAAAATATTAGCTCTACCATTAGTTCAGAAATGCAGAAAGATGCAGTCGTTGCAGTAGTGATTGCTACTATTTGTATGTTGATTTATATTGCATTCCGTTTTAAGGATATTCGTTTTGGAGGAAGTGCAGTATTAGCTTTGATTCATGACGTATTGGTTGTACTAACGGTATATTCTGTTGGAAGATTATCTGTTGGAAGTAACTTTATTGCATGTATGCTGACAATTGTGGGTTATTCCATCAATGCAACTATTATTATCTTTGACCGTATTCGTGAAAATTTAAAAGCAATGGAAGGTGAATCATTGGAAGATGTTGTAAATACGAGCATTAATCAGACATTTACAAGAACTATGAACACATCCATTACTACATTGATCATGGTATTTTGTTTATTTGTATGGGGATCTTCCAGCATTCGTGAATTTGCACTTACTTTAATGGCAGGTATTGTTTGTGGTGCATATTCTTCCGTATGCATTACTGGTCCAGTCTGGTATTTTTTTACGAAAAATGTAAAAGGAAAGAAAAAAGCGGACTCTAATGCGGGAGATAGACCAAGGCAAATCTTAGGTTCAAAAGAAAATAAGAAATCTGCAAAACGAACAGGAAAAAGGCAGAAAAGACGTCAATAAGAACAAGGAGAGGAAGACCATAAGGTCCTTCCTCCTTTTTTTATAATAAGAAAGAGCGGACATAGCGCTTTATTTGTGAAAGGATAGTATATGGAACAGTGGTTTGTACAAGCGAAAAAGGCAGATTTTTTTAGTATAGGAAAAAAATTTCATATTGATCCAGTCATTGCAAGAATTATACGGAATCGTGATATTATAGGGGAAGATGCAATTGAAGAATACCTTCATGGAGATTTAAATTCTTTGAATGATCCACATATGCTAAAAGATGTAAAAAAAGCTGCCAAGATTTTAATAGAGAAAAGAAATGAGAAGAAAAGAATAAGAATTATTTCGGATTATGATGTAGATGGTGTGATTTCTAATTATATTTTGTGGACAGCTTTTCGAAAATGTGGTATGGATGCTGATTTTTGTATACCGGACAGAATTACAGATGGGTATGGCGTGAACGAACGGTTGATAAAGCAGGCAAAGGAAGATGGCATTGATACCATTGTAACTTGTGATAATGGGATTGCTGCAATTCCTCAGATTGCATATGGAAAGCAATTAGGGTTGACTATCGTAGTGACAGATCATCATGATATTCCTTATGAGATGATTGGAGAAGAGAAACGATATCTGTCATCAGAAGCAGATGCAATTGTTAATCCCAAACAGCCTGACTGTGCCTATCCATTTGATAAACTTTGTGGAGCAGTAGTGGCAATGAAACTGGTACAGGTGTTATATGAATATGTGGGATTTTCTTCGGATGCTTATGAAGAATTTGTACCGTTTGCTGCAATTGCTACCGTTTGTGATGTGGTAGACTTAACAGGAGAAAATCGTTCTCTCGTGAGAATTGGATTGGAACGGATACCGGATGTTAAAAATCCAGGATTGCAGGCACTTTTAGAGGTGAATGGTCTATTAGAGAAAAAAATTACTTCATATCAACTTGGATTTGTAATCGGTCCATGTATCAATGCAACTGGGCGTTTAGACTCTGCGGAATGGGCAGTCAGATTGCTGATGGAAAAGAATACAGAAAAAGCAATGACCGTGGCACAGAAACTAAAAGATTTAAATGAAGAACGAAAGCGTATGACAGAAGATGGTGTAAAAGCAGGATTTGAGATTGTCCAGCAGCAGGGATTGAAAGAGGATCTTGTTTTGGTGGTATATTTGCCAGATTGTCATGAAAGTTTGGCTGGAATTATTGCAGGAAGATTAAAAGAACGGTATTATAAACCTACCATTGTTTTGACGAAGGCGGATGGAGCAGTAAAAGGTTCTGGAAGATCCATTGAAGGATATCACATGTTTGAAGCACTGAATGAAGTAAAAGATTTGATGCTGAAATTTGGTGGTCATCCAATGGCTGCTGGGATGTCATTATGCGAAGAAAATATCAATGAGTTTCGAAAACGATTGAATGATAATGCAAAACTTACCGAAAAAGAACTGACGAGGAAAGTATCCATTGATGTGCCTATGCCGATTGATTATATTCATGTGGATCTAATTGAGCAGCTGGAGATGTTAGAACCATTTGGAAAAGAAAATCCGAAACCGATATTTGCAGAGAAACATCTGCATATTGTCAGTGCACGAAGACTAGGAGCAAAGAAAAACGTGTTGAAAATGAAGGTTCAAAATCAAAGCGGAAAAATTTTGGATGCTCTATTATTTCAAGGTGTGGATGAATTTGAAGAAAAATTGGTTTTAAAACATGGAAGACAGGAAGTAGATCGGATGTATAGCGGGAAAGATCAAAATATTTATATTACATGTACCTATTATCCAAATTTAAATGAATTTCAGGGAAGATGCACCATACAGATTATTATTCAAAACTACATGGTATAAATTAGGAGAGAAATGATGAAGAAAATCAAATTGATTGCAATTGATATGGATGGAACATTGCTGAATTCAAAGAAACAGTGTTCAAAAAAAACAATGGAAATTCTAAAACAGGCTCAGGAACGAGGGGCCATCATTCTGCCGGCAACAGGAAGAGCAATCAATGGACTTCCAAAGGAATTAAAAGATTTGGGAGTTCGTTATGGAATTTTTTGCAATGGAGCGACCTGCTATGACTGTCAGGAAGGAAAAGTTCTGGTAGCCAATCATTTTAGTGTGAAAGAAGTGATACAGCTGTTGAAAATATGTGAAAAATATGATGCTGCCTATGATATTTATGCTGGTGGAATGGGTTATTGTGAAAAGAAATTTTTAGACAAAATAGAAGAATATATTATAGAGGAACCAATACAAATGCTGGTCCGCAATACAAGAAAGAGCATTGCGGGAAGATTGACGGATTTTATTATTGAACACAAAATGAGTGTGGAGAAAATAAATATGTTCTTTCAAGACCTTGATTTAAGGGAACAGGCAAGGAAAGAGTTTAAAGCGACTAAAATTGCGGAGCCAGTTAGCTCGCTTGTTAATAATCTGGAAATGGGAAAAGCGGGATGTACTAAGGGATTAGCGTTGGAGCAGCTGATTCAGGTATTAGGTCTTACAAAAGAGGAAGTCATGGCATGTGGAGATGCTAATAATGATTTAGCAATGTTGGAAGTGGCAGGATTTTCAATTGCCATGGGAAATGCTGTAGATGAGGTGAAAGCCATTGCAGATTATATTACAGATACCAATGACGAGGATGGTGTGGCAAAAGCCATTGAAAAATTTGTATTGAATTAGGAAGCATTTATTTAGGAGAGAGCCTATGAGATTTTTACATTTGAGCGATCTTCATTTAGGGAAAAGCGTAAATGGTTTTTCTATGATTGAAGATCAGAAGTATGTGCTTTCACAAGTGATCAGCATGGCGCAAGAACATGAGGTTGATGGAATATTATTGGCTGGTGATATTTATGACCGGTCGATACCATCTGTGGATGCGGTAGAATTATTTGATGAATTTTTATTTCAATTAGAAAAATTACAGATTACGGTTTATATTGTTGCAGGAAATCATGATTCAAAAGAACGATTGAGCTTTGGAAACCGAATTCTTAAAAAAAAGCAGATTTATATTCAGGGAGAATTAGAAAGAAAGATTCCATATATTGAACAGGAAGATGAATATGGAAAAGTAAGAATTTATCTCCTGCCGTTTTTTCGACTGCCAGAAGGAAAAGCAATGTTTGACCTTGAGCGGGGAACGGGTTATGAAGATGTAATCCGGTGCCTGCTGAAAGAAACACAAGTAGATACATCAATCAGAAACATATTAGTAACGCATTTGTTTGTTACCTCGTCTGGTAATAAAGTGGAAACATGTGATTCAGAAATGGCGCTTTCCATAGGAGGAGTAGAGCAGGTATCTGCAGATTTCTTTGAAGAATTTGATTATGCAGCACTCGGTCATATTCATGGGCCACAAAAAGTGGGAAGAAATACCACAAGATATGCAGGTTCTTTATTAAAATATTCATTTTCAGAAGAGTTCCATAAAAAATCAGCGGTATTTATTGAATTGAAAGAAAAAGGTTCGGTTTCTATTGAATTATTGCCATTTTCTCCATTGCGGGATATGAGAAGGATCAAAGGAAAGTGTCAGGAGTTAATGTCGGAAGAAATCGCATGTCTGGCCAATACTAACGATTATGTAGCTGTTTTATTGACAGATGAAGAAGAAATGGTAGAACCAGCCGCTATGCTTCGGCGTGTATATCCAAATCTGATGCAAGTGCGATTTATGAAAAATGAACAAAAATATGAAAAGAAAATCGAAGAAGTCAAAGGAAAAGAACGTTCACCATTAGAATTGTTTGATACCTTCTTGGAAGAAATAAGGGGAGAAAAGGATAAAAAGCGCAGTCTGTATATGAAAGAACTATTAGAAGAAATAGAGGAGGAAATAAAATGAAACCGTTTTCTATTACATTAAGTGGATGGGGACCATATGCAGGAAAAGAGCATATTGACTTTGCTAAATATAATGAAGCGGGAATATTTTTAATTACCGGTCCTACTGGAAGTGGAAAAACAACGATTTTTGATGGCATTGCTTATGCTCTTTATGGAGAAGTCAGTGGGAGTATTCGTTCAAAAGAATCTTTGCGCAGTGATTTTGCAGATGTTTCTACGGATACTTATGTAGAATTTTGCTTTTCGCATAAAGATAAAGAATATAAGATTAAAAGAAGCCCTAAATATATGAGACCGAAAAAGAGAGGAAAAGGGCTGATTGCAACGAATGAAGAGGCTGTATTATGGGATGGGGATCGTATTGTTACCGGTGTAGGAAAAGTTAATGATAAGGTGAAAGAAATTTTAGCCATTGATTATCGTCAGTTTAAACAACTTTCCATGATTGCCCAGGGAGAATTTCAAAAACTGCTAATTGTAGATGATAACAAAAAAGTGAATGAAAGAGTGGAAATTTTAAGAAATATTTTCCAGACCCAGATTTATGAAAAGCTCCAGATATTAGCAGGTGAAAAGGCGAGAACGTTAAAAAATCAAATTAGAGAACTGGATTTTAAAATGGAAGAAGCAACAGACAGGATTCCTGTAGAGGGAGAAGAATTTAGTTGTGCCAGGGAAAGAAAAGATTTTGGATTATTTGCAGAGTTAGTATCAAAAGAATGGTGCAAGTGGAAAAAAGAGGCTGATTTTAGCGAAGCTAAAATGTTGCAGCTAGAAGAAATTATGCAAAAGATTGAGATGCAGGAAGAATTACAAAAACAATGGAATCAAGTGAAGCAGGAAATAGAAATTTTAAAAGAAGAACAAAATGCATTAAAATTACAAAAAAAGCAGCAGACAGAATGGATTCATCAGTTAGAATTAGAACAGACAGAACAGGAAGAAAAGAAACGAAAATTGCAGGAGAAAGAACAGTGGATTCTTCGATTGGAAAAAATTGAACAAAAAGAAAATGAGCTTAGTCTGGCATTGGAAAAAACAAGAAGTAAACAAGAAAAGGTGTCAGAAATAGAAAGTCAAATAAAAAAAGATAGAATTCAAGTGGAACAATGGAAAAATGAACTAAAGTTACAATCAGAAATACTGATAGAAGAGGCGAATGTATCTGCTCTACAGGAAAAACTGGGGCGAGAAAGAAATCAAATTTATAATCTTCATGAGAAATTACAGAAAAAAGAATCCATGGAAAAAGAACTGTATATAGTTCAGAAGGCGTATATAGAGGCAAAACAGGAGAGAATATTAAAAAGAACTGTGTATGAACAAATGCAAATGGAATTTCAAGACGGGATGGCTGGTATTTTGGCACAGACGTTAGAAGAAAACAAACCCTGTCCAGTTTGCGGTTCTTGTAACCATCCGAAAAAAGCTTCTATTTCTAAAAATGTACCTTTAAAAGAAGAAGTAGAACAGGCAAAAACTTTGTGGGAAGAAAAAGAACAGATATTTTTGAAAGCATTGGCAGCAGCAAAAGGAAAAAAAGAGGCATTAGAGCAATGGGAAAAAGAAGTTCGAAAAGAAAAAGAACAAATTTTGGGAGTATGTACCATTGAAGAAAAAATAGATTTGATAGACAGTCAGTTGGAGAAAAACCAGCAGGAATTGACAAAAATAAAAGCACACAAAGAATATTATCAGAAAATCCAGAAAAAATGTGAGAGGTTCGAATGTAAAATAGAAGATTATGAAAACCAAAAAAATTCTTTGCAGGAAGCTTATCAAAAAAAACAAGAGGAAGTAATTCGTCTTAAGGGAATGGTTGATGTAATGCGCAAAGAACTTCCAGATGAACTTCCAGAACGAAAAAATTTACAAAAAAGCATAAAAGATTTAAAAGAAAAAATTCTTGACTTTCAGAAACGATGGGAACAGGAGCATAAAAAAATGCAGCATCTGCTCCAGCAGGAAGAAGCCAATCGCGCAGTAAGAAAAGAAAAAAGCAGACAGAACATACAGCTTAAGGAAAGAGTCTTAAAGGAAGAACTGCCTCAAAAAGAAGAAGTTAAAGAGAAATATCAAAAGTTAAAAAGTCAAGTCAAAATTTTGCATGGAAATATGCAGCAAACGAAAGATGCATTAAATTCGTTAAAGAGCAAAATTAAACAGAAAAAGAAGTTAGAAGAGCAGTATGGAATTGCAGGAGATGTAGACGCTCTTATGAATGGTCGAAATGCAAGGGCTTTAAAATTTGAACAATATGTTTTGATGGCATACTTTGATGATGTTTTAAAAGCTGCGAACCAACGAATGCTTGTTATGACAAATGGGCGCTATGAGTTATTCAGAGTAGAAGAATTAAGTGATGCACGGAGAAAAAATCATTTGGATATCGAAGTTCTGGATTATTATACAGGAAAAAAAAGACCGGTGAAATCTTTGTCTGGCGGAGAATCTTTTAAAGCAGCACTGTGTTTGGCGCTTGGATTAAGTGATATTGTACAAAGTTATGCAGGAGGAATTCAAATTGAGGTATTATTTATTGACGAAGGATTTGGATCTTTGGATGAAGAATCACTAGAGCAGGCGGTGGAAACATTGAAAAAACTTTCCAGTTTTGGCTGTACCATAGGAATTATTTCTCATGTATCAGAATTAAAGGAAAAAATTGATGCGCAAATTTTAGTTGAAAAATCCAACGTAGGAAGTAAAATAAGAGAAAGATAAAAAAATGTAAAAAAATGCTTGACTTTTGTATTCAGTTGGAATATAATAAATCTTGTCGTTAAGACAATGGGATCATAGCTCAGCTGGGAGAGCACCTGCCTTACAAGCAGGGGGTCACAGGTTCGAGCCCTGTTGGTCCCATTTTTCTTCAATAAAACTTTATACATGGCGATGTAGCTCAGTTGGCTAGAGCACACGGTTCATACCCGTGGTGTCGGCAGTTCGAATCTGCCCGTCGCTATCCATGACTTCAGAAAATGTTTTCTGGAGTCTTTTTCTTTTTTTAAAGGAATGGTATAATCGTTTTAGTTTATTATGTAAAAAAGGAGGTCTCATCATGCGCGTAGGAATGGGATATGATGTTCATAAATTAGTAGAGGGAAGAGATTTGATCATTGGAGGAGTAAAAATTCCTTATGAAAAGGGATTGTTAGGGCATTCAGATGCGGATGTACTGCTTCATGCAATTACAGATGCATTGCTTGGAGCGGCTGCATTGGGCGACATCGGAAAGCATTTTCCGGATACTGATCCAAAATATAAAGGAGCAGATAGTTTAAAACTGCTTGCGGCAGCCAAAGAGTTATTGGATGGGGAAAACTATTATATTGAAAATCTAGATGCAACAATCATTGCACAGCGTCCGAAAATGGCTCCGCATATTCCGATTATGAGAGAAAATGTGGCAAAAGTACTAGGTATAGACATTAGTCAGGTAAATATCAAAGCAACGACAGAAGAGGGATTAGGTTTTACTGGCACAGGACAGGGGATTAGCGCACAGGCAGTTTGTCTTATTTCTCCAGTGGCAAATTACCGATATATTGATCCGATGGCAGAGGAACTGGCTCCTAATTGTGCCAATTGTGCCGGATGTAAGAGGGAATCATGATGAATCTTTTTTATGATGACAAGAAGGAGCAGGAAAACAGTTTTCGGAAGATGTGGAAAACAGTTTTTGGGGATACAGAAAGATATATTGATTTTTATTATAAAAATATGTATTCCAAGAACCAGGTGATGGCAGCACAAAATCAAAAAGAAATTGTTGGAATGATTCATTTAAATCCATATAAAATGCAGGTAGGAAAAGAACGATTGGATTTGCATTATATCGTCGGTGTGGCTACTTTGGAAAAATACCGAAGACAGGGAATTATGAGGGAAATGCTTCTTCGTTGTATGTCAGATATGGCAAAGAACAATGAAGTATTTACGTATCTGATGCCAGCGAATAAAGCTTATTATGAACCGTTTGATTTTGCTTTTGTGCAAAGTTTTGCATCTGAAGAAATAAAAAGTTGTAAGTATCAGGATAACAGCAGGCTGCAGCCATTAAAGAAAGAATTATATAAAAGTGCCTGTGAATTTCTTAACGGATATTTAAGAAAGCATTATAAAGTATATACGTGGATAGATGAGAAATACTTGAATCAACTTTGGGAAGAGTGCCTTTGCGAAGATGGAGAGATACTTGTATTGCAAGAGTGTGGAAAAGTAAAAGGATTCTGCTGTTATGGCCAGGAGGATAAGATTTATATCAGACAAATGTTTGCGGATGATATTCTGCAGATGAAAGAAGAAATTGCAGCTTATTTTCCCAAAAAACAGATCGAAATTACATTAGATGGAAAAAGTCAGGGAAAAAAGGCATATATCATGGTGAGAATTCTTCGCCTGGATTTATTGCTGCCTATGATGAAAGGCAAAAGAGAACATCATTTTGTGATTCGAATCAGGGATCGTTATCTGGAGCATCAAAATGGAACTTTTCAAATACATGTTAGAGTAGATGGATGCAGCATAGAGCCATCAGATGTAAATGTGGATGTTGCAATTGATATTTTGGATTTAACAAAGTTATTATTTGGATATGATTGCGAGGCATTATTGGTGCAATATCCGGATTTTGGATGGATTAATCCACTTTCTCCAGTGATGATCGGTGAAATAATCTAGTTGACAAATGGTCAGAAATTTCATAATATATATTGTGTATATGAAAAAGTGATGATCGGAAGAAGTACCATATTGGAACTAGCAGAGAGAGTTTGCCACCGGCTGAAAGCAGACTTTAGGAAAGAGAATGGGAATGCATCCGTGAACTGATTGGGCGAAGAGATGAGTAGCTTAATTCGTAAACAGGCGTTAACTGTGTGAGAGAAAGTGCCGTCAGGCATTTTAATTAAGAGTGGAACCGCGGATATAACTTCGTCTCTTTTGAGAGACGAAGTTTTTTTATGTATATTAAGAAATTTCTAAATAAAAGGCTCTGCTTTATTATGTAATAGAAATGAGGAATATAGATGGGATTTATCAAATATGTAAAAGAAGAAATCAATATAATCAGAGAACGCGATCCAGCTATAAAAAGTAGTATGGAGGTTTTTTTGTATCCGTCTTTTAAAGCGATTATGTGGTATCGGATTGCACATAAATTATATTTAAAAAAGCACTATTTTCTTGCAAGACTGATTTCACAAAAAACTGCACGGAAAACAGGAATCGAAATTCATCCTGGAGCGAAAATTGGAAAAGGTCTATTTATTGACCATGGACATGGTGTTGTCATTGGTGAAACAGCAGTACTGGGAGAGAATGTTACTTTATATCAGGGCGTTACTTTAGGTGGTACAGGAAAGGAAAAAGGAAAACGACATCCGACTTTGGGAGATAATGTTATGGTCAGTGCAGGGGCTAAAATTTTAGGCTCATTTACGGTAGGATCTAATTCTAAAATTGGTTCAGGTTCTGTCGTTGTATCAGAAGTGCCACCGAATTCAACAGTTGTTGGCGTTCCGGGACGTGTTGTTAAGAGAGATGGGGTAAAATTGCCTCAGACGGATTTGAATCAGACAGATCTTCCAAATCCGAACTTGATGGATATTACACAACTGCAGCATGAGAATGAAGAATTAAGAAATATATTAACACAATTTATGAAACACGTAGAAAGAAAGGAAAACAAAAATGAAGATCTTTAATACATTGACGAAGCAAAAAGAGGAATTTGTACCAGTACAGGAAGGAAAAGTAGGGATGTATGTATGCGGACCAACGGTATATAACTATATTCATATTGGAAATGCTAGACCGATGATCGTATTTGATACCGTACGACGTTACCTGGAATACAAAGGATATGATGTGAATTATGTATCTAATTTTACTGATGTAGATGATAAAATCATTGCAAAAGCGAATGAAGAAGGTGTGGATGCATCCATTATTTCTGAACGATTTATTGAAGAATGCAAAAAAGATATGGAAGGGCTGAATGTAAAACCGGCCACAACACATCCGAAAGCAACAGAAGAAATCGATGGTATGATACAAATGATTAAAACATTAATTGAAAAAGGGCATGCATATTCAGTAAATGGAACGGTATATTTTAAAACACGTTCTTTTGATGAATATGGTAAATTATCAAAGAAAAATATCGATGATTTAGAAGCGGGACATAGAAATATTAAAGTACGTGGGGAAGACGGAAAAGAAGATCCATTGGATTTTGTATTATGGAAACCTAAAAAAGAAGGAGAACCAGCTTGGAAATCTCCATGGGGAGAAGGACGTCCGGGATGGCATATTGAATGTTCTGAAATGTCTAAAAAATATATTGGTGATACAATTGATATTCATGCAGGAGGAGAAGATTTAATTTTCCCACATCATGAAAATGAAATTGCACAGTCAGAAGCTTGTAACGATGAACCGTTTGCAAAATACTGGATGCATAATGCATTTTTAAATATTGATGGAGAAAAAATGTCAAAGTCAGCAGGGAATTTCTTTACTGTACGTGAAATCAGCGAAAAATATCCTTTACAAGTGATTCGTTTCTTTATGTTAAGTGCTCATTATAGAAGTCCATTAAATTTCAGCGACACTTTGGTGGAAAGTTCTAAAAATGGTCTGGATCGTATTTTAACAGCCATTGACAATGTAAGAGATGCGGTAGCTTCTAATGAAGGAAGTTTTGGGGAAGAAGATAAAAAGAATTTAGAAAAAGTTCAGGAGTTGGTGAAAAAATATGAAGCAGCAATGGAAGATGATTTTAATACCGCAGATGCGATTGCTGCAATTTTTGAAATGGTAAAATTATCCAATATAACAGTGAAAGGTGCCTCAAAAGAATATGCTCAGTCTTTACTTGCTACATTGGAACAATTATGCGATATTCTTGGAATTGTTACAGAAAAAGAAGAGGAACTATTAGATGCAGATGTGGAAGGATTGATTGAAGAACGTCAGGCTGCAAGAAAAGCGAAAAATTTTGCCAGAGCAGATGAAATACGTGATCAGTTGGCAGCACAGGGAATCATTCTAAAAGATACAAGAGAAGGGGTAAAATGGACCAGAGCATAATTTTTAATATGAAGAAACAGCTTCAATTAAAAGAAATTGATATACGGACCTATTCTCCGCTGTCGTTAGCATATATAGGAGATGCAGTTTATGAGGTGATTGTACGTACTATATTATTAAATCATGGAAACATGGCAGTGAATAAATATCATAGAAAAGCCAGTCACATGGTAAATGCATCTGCACAGGCCAGAATGATGAAAGAAATAGAACCATTGCTCTCAGAAGAAGAGGTGGCAGTTTATAAACGAGGTCGTAATGCAAAATCTTATACATCAGCAAAAAATGCCTCTATCATTGATTACCGTATAGCGACCGGATTTGAAGCGTTAATAGGATATTTATATTTAAAAGAAAACATGGACCGTATTTTTCAATTAGTGAAAACGGGCCTGCATATAGGAGAGGAATAGTATGCCAGTAGAGGAATATGTAATTGAAGGACGTAATGCGGTAATAGAAGCATTTCGTTCTGGAAAAACAGTAGATAAATTATTTGTGCTGGATGGATGTACAGATGGACCTGTTCGTTCCATTATCCGCGAAGCCAGAAAACATGATACCCTGGTGCAGTTTGTAAAAAAAGAGAGATTGGAGCAGATTTCCCAGACAGGAAAGCATCAGGGAGTAATTGCTTATACTGCAGCATATCAGTATTCAGAAATAGAAGATATGTTTGCATTGGCAGAGAAAAAAGGAGAGGATCCATTTTTCATTCTGTTAGATGAAATTGAAGATCCACACAATTTAGGAGCGATTATTCGTACTGCAAATTTGGCTGGAGCGCATGGTGTGATCATTCCAAAACGCAGAGCGGTAGGTCTGACTGCTACGGTGGCAAAAACATCCTGTGGTGCATTAAATTATACACCAGTAGCGAAAGTAACAAATTTATCAAAAACCATTGAAGGATTAAAAGAACGTGGTTTATGGTTTGTTTGTGCAGATATGGGCGGAGAAACCATGTATGATTTAAATTTAACAGGCCCGATTGGATTAGTAGTTGGAAATGAAGGATCAGGTGTGAGCAAATTAGTAAGAGAACATTGTGATTATATTGCCTCCATTCCAATGAAAGGAGATATTGATTCTTTAAATGCATCAGTAGCTGCGGGAGTGTTGGCATATGAAATTGTCAGACAGCGTATCGTTAAATAGGAGAAAGCATGCAGAAAAACTTTGAGGGAATGAGTGATGAACAAATTTTGGAAGAAATAAAAGCAGGCGGAGAAGAGGCGATGGAATACCTCCTTCGAAAATATTTTATCATCTTGAAAAGAATGGTTCGTGGATATTATTTAATTGGAGGAGAAGAAGAGGATTTGCTTCAGGAAGGATATATTGGTTTGATTAAGGCAATTCAGACATTTAATAAAGAAAAGAATGATAATTTTTATCCTTTTGCAAAAATGTGTATGGAAGGACAGCTTTGTACTGCAGTGACGGCTTCTAATCGTAAAAAACATCAGCCACTGAATCATTCATTATCCATGGATGCAGCAGAATATCAGGAATTACAGTCGCAAAAAGATAATCCAGAGGAGATTGTTCTGGTAAAAGAGTTGGAATCTGATATGATGATCGGAATACAGGAAAAATTAAGTAAATTTGAGCAAAAAGTAATTTTGTTGTATTTAAGAGGAATGTCTGCTCAGGAAATTTCTGAGAAGTTGGAGAAAACTTATAAATCAATTGATAATGCCATTCAAAGGGCAAGAAAAAAATTGAATGGTATGCAGTTGTTCGAAAAATAAAGAAATTGATTTTAAAGGAAAGAAAGGAAAATTGAAGGGAATAATGAAGGTTATATTTTTAGATGTGGACGGCGTTATGAATAGTATTCATAATGAGTGGCTGGATTTAAAATGTGTAGATAATCTGCATATGATTGTTAAGGCAACGGGGGCAAAAGTTGTAATTACATCATCCTGGCGTGATGGATGGTATAAAGAAGAAGAAAAAAAATATTTAGTTTCCCCGGAAATGGCCGCATTAGAAAATGCTATGAATGAGTTAGGGATGGGAATCTATGATAAAACAAGACCACAACGGACAGGAGTTATGGATTTTCGTGGAAATCAGATTAAGGATTATCTATTGGAACATAAGGATGAGATGGAATCCTTCGTCATTATTGATGATTTGTTTTTTCCGGATTTTGGACCGTTGCAGGATTGGCTGGTGCTGACGGATTATGATGAAGGTGGATTAACGGTAGAAAAGGCTCAGGAAGCTATTTATATTTTAAATAAGTAAAATATCGAAAAATGGTTGACATATATAGATATGTGTGTTAAATTATATCGGTAGGCTGCTATGGCACAGGAGGTAGCGCACCACATTGGTAGTGTGGAGGTCACCGGTTCGAATCCGGTTAGCAGCTTGGATTATAAGGAGGCATCTGTGATCAGATGTCTTTTTTGTTTCTATTCTGATTTTGACATATTACAATAAAAGTGACAAAAATGAATGGAGACAGAAACTTATGATTCAGTTTCTGTCTCTTTTTGTATTTTGAGATAATTTAAGAATACTAATACAAAAGTGCTGATTAAAATTCCCCATATATAACCATTAATTCCAAAGCGGGGAATTGCAAAAAATATGAATAATAAGCGTACGATGATAGAAACTATATTGTGAAAAAATGTTATATTTGTTTTTCCCATACCGTTTAGAATGCTGGTAAAAATAGAAGACAAATATAAAGCTGGACAGAGGAAAGAAAGAATCTTTAGATATTCCCCTGCAGCGCTGCTATGAAAAATATAGGTTCCCATAGCTGGGCCAAAAAGAAAAAAGATTCCGGTAAATGCTAAGCCTAAAGCAAAACAGCCATAGGTAGTCAGTGAGATGGTCCGATTCAAATGGATGTGATTCTTTTTCTCGTAGTCAGCAGATACAGAAGGTAGAAGCATCGTTGCAAGTGCATTTGTAAAAGTAGATGGGAAAAAAAGAAAAGGAAGGGTGATTCCTGTCAATACTCCATATAGTTCCAGAGAAAGGGTGTGGTCGCAATAGTACAGCATCATCTGACTTGGAATACAGATTGCTTCCAGACTTTGCAAAAGAGTCAGACTGATGCGATTTCCTGATAGAGGAAGACTGATTTTAAGAAAATCTTTTAATAATGATCGTTTTTTTGTTTCCGTATGGCTTCTTTCGGGAAATTCTTTGTGGGCAAAATATAGTACGAGAAGGCAGGAAATGATTTCTCCAATGGTCATACCGATCACTGCCAGTTTTGCTCCCGGAAATTTCACATATAGAAAACTGGAAGCAATGCAGATGATACTGCCTACACGTGCTGTTTGCTCTGCCAGCTGACAAATTGCGGGTACGGAAGAATTACCGATACCAATATAATAACCATGGATACATCCTTTTATGGAAACGAATGGGAGTGCAAAGGCGATGATTTTTAAACAGTCTCCTGCGGAGGGAGTAGAAAAAACATGAATACTGATAAAGTCGCCAAAAATAAATAATATAATGGAAAGGAAAATGGATAAACAAAAGCAAACGAGCATGGCAGCCTTTAATAAAAAATGCATATTTCCCCGGCAGGAAAATGCTTTTTGGGCAGCAATCATTTTGGATAATCCAACTTCGAATCCCTGGCAGCAAATGGAAAAACATAACAAATATACAGGAAAAATCATTTGATAAATCCCAAGCTCTTTTGCACCAATGATTCTGGATAAAAATATTCTATTATAGAAACCAATAAATCTGGATAGAAAACCAGCAAGAGTTAAAATAATAGTTCCTTGTATGACAGGATGTTTTTCTTTCATAAAATAGCCCTCGGTATATTTCTTTTTATATTGTATGAAAGTAGGATGGTCAGATATGAAAAAATTTTAAATAGATATTGACTGATAAATCATAGTATGATAGTATGAATTAAAATCATAGTACATAGATAGGAAAAGGAGTGTTAATTATGGAACGTTTTGTATATATGGATAATGCCGCAACAACAAAAGTGAGACCGGAAGT
The DNA here is from genome assembly GCA_036311565.1 of Lachnospiraceae bacterium. Classification (GTDB taxonomy): domain Bacteria; phylum Bacillota; class Clostridia; order Lachnospirales; family Lachnospiraceae; genus Fimousia. The sequence goes on along the minus strand of JAXJPR010000017.1, from coordinate 53,830 downwards.
ATTAGAAGCAATGCTTCCTTATTATAAAGAAAATTTTGGAAACCCATCAAGCATTTATCGATTTTCAGGAAAAGGAAAAAAAGCAATTGATGATGCCAGAGAAATTGTAGCCAAATCACTGGGAGCCAAAGCAACAGAGATATATTTTACAGGAGGAGGATCTGAAGGCGATAACTGGGCAATTAAAGGAATCGCAGATTCTTATTCTTCAAAAGGAAAACATATTATTACATCTAAAATTGAACATCATGCAGTGCTTCATACGTGTGAATATCTGGAAAAGCATGGATATGACGTAACTTATCTGGATGTAGATGAAGATGGAGTAGTTTCTTTGGAACAGTTAGAAAAAGAAATCAGACCAGATACCATTTTGATATCTATCATGTATGCAAATAATGAGATTGGAACGATTCAACCAATTCGGGAAATTGGAGCAATTGCAAAAGAACATCAGATTCTTTTCCACACAGATGCTGTTCAGGCCTATGGCCAGATTCCAATTGATGTAAATGAAAATCATATTGATTTATTGAGTGTCAGCAGTCATAAATTGAATGGGCCAAAAGGCGTAGGGATGCTTTATATCAGAAATGGTGTAAAAATTGGCTCTTTTATTCATGGTGGAGCACAGGAACGACAAAGAAGAGCAGGAACAGAAAATGTTCCTGGTATTGTTGGATTTGGCAAAGCGGTAGAAATTGCTATGCAGACTATGGAAGAAAGAATTGCTAAAGAAACAAGCTTAAGAGATTATGGTATTCAGAGAATTTTAAACGAAATCCCTTATTGCCGGTTAAATGGTCATTTGAAAAAGAGACTTCCTAATAATATCAATATTAGTTATCAGTTTATTGAAGGAGAATCTTTATTAATTATGCTTGATATGGCAGGTATTTGTGGCTCTAGTGGATCTGCCTGCACATCAGGTTCCTTAGATCCATCTCATGTATTATTGGCTATTGGACTGCCGCATGAAATTGCCCATGGTTCTTTAAGATTAACCATCAGCCATGAAACAACAAAAGAGGATATGGACTATGTAATTGATAATTTAAAAGAAATTGTTCAGAGATTAAGAGATATGTCACCTTTATATGAAGATTATTTAAAAACAGTCTAGGAGGAAATAAGATGTACAGTGAAAAAGTAATGGATCATTTTCAGAATCCAAGAAATATGGGAGAAATCGAAAACGCAAGTGGAGTTGGAACAGTAGGAAACGCAAAATGCGGAGATATTATGAGAATTTATCTGGATATTGATGAAAATCAAATTATTCAGGATGTAAAGTTTAAGACATTTGGTTGTGGTGCGGCTGTGGCAACAAGCAGCATGGCAACAGAATTGGTAAAAGGAAAAAGTGTAAATGAAGCATTAAAAGTTACAAACAAAGCAGTAATGGAAGCGCTTGACGGACTTCCTCCTGTTAAGGTACACTGTTCTTTGTTGGCGGAAGAATCTATCCATGCAGCATTGTGGGATTATGCTCAGAAAAATGGTATTCAGATCGATGGTTTAAAACCGCCAAAAAAAGATATACATGAAGATGAATAAAAAATAGATGGAGGAACTCATGGGAAAGAGAGTAGTCATAGGAATGTCAGGTGGTGTTGATTCATCGGTTGCAGCATATCTTCTAAAAAAACAGGGATATGAGGTGATTGGCGTTACCATGCAGATCTGGCAGGAAGAAGAAATTGATGTTCAGGAAGAAAATGGTGGATGTTGTGGCTTATCTGCAGTATATGATGCAAGGAGAGTGGCGAACCAACTGGATATACCATATTATGTAATGAATTTTCGAAAAGAATTTCAGAAGAACGTGATTGATTACTTTATCCATGAATATTTAGAAGCGAGAACACCAAATCCATGCATTGCCTGTAATCGGTATGTGAAATGGGAAGCATTATTAAAACGATCTATGGATATTGGAGCAGATTATATTGCAACAGGACATTATGCCAGAGTTGTAAAGCTGCCAAATGGACGTTATACATTAAAGCAGTCCGCAACTTTGGCGAAGGACCAAACATATGCATTGTTTAATTTAACACAGGAACAGCTGGCACATACCTTGATGCCTGTAGGTGATTATACAAAAGAAGAAATACGTCGGATTGCGGAAGAAATTCAATTAATGGTAGCAAATAAACCAGACAGTCAGGAAATTTGCTTTGTACCGGATGACGATTATGCCAAATTCATAGAAGAAGAAACTGGAAAAGAGATTCCAGAAGGAAATTTTGTGGATTTAGATGGTAACGTGTTAGGAAAGCACAAAGGAATCATTCATTATACCATCGGCCAGAGAAAAGGGTTGGGGCTTGCATTAGGAAAGCCAGTATTTGTGGTCGATATCAAAAAAGAGACAAATGAAGTCGTAATTGGGGATAATATAGATGTATTCGCAAAGGGATTAGTAGCAGACAGAGTGAATTTTATGTCTATTGCCTCTCTTGAAGGAGAAATGCGGGTACGTGCAAAGGTTCGTTATAACCATCGCGGAGCAGATTGTACCATCCGCATGATTGGAGATGATTTGATAGAATGTATTTTTGATGAACCACAACGTGCAATTACCCCGGGACAGGCTGTGGTATTCTATGAAGACGACTATGTTGTCGGAGGAGCCATTATTAAAAAACGGAAGTAATACAGATTGCGGATGATAATTGGCGTTTCCCTTAAAAAAGAGTATAATAATAGTAAGAAGCTAGAAGTTGGCAGAAAACTATTTTAATCAGAAGGGAAGGGTGTTTATGAAGTTAATGTTCTCAGGAGCTGCACATGAAGTGACTGGAAGTTGTCATTATCTTGAAGCGGCAGATGTTAAAATGTTAATCGACTGTGGAATGGAACAGGGTGTAGACTATTATATCAATCAGGAAATACCAGTAACACCTAGCGAATTGGATTATGTGCTTTTGACCCATGCCCATGTGGATCATTCTGGAATGATTCCACTGCTGTATGCAAGAGGATTCCGGGGACAGGTTTTGTGTACAGAAGCAACGAAAGAACTTTGTGATATTATGCTTCGTGACAGTGCCCATATTCAACAGTTTGAAGCTGAATGGAAGAATCGCAAGGCACGCAGAGCAGGAAAACCAGAAGTAGAACCAGTTTATACCATGGAAGATGCCATTGGAGCGATAGGTTTATTTGTGGGGTATTCATATAATGAAATCATACAGATTGCAGAAGGTATTGAAATTCGGTTTAAAGATATTGGGCATCTTCTTGGTTCTTCTAGTATAGAAATATGGGCAACAGAAGGAGATGTTACAAAAAAGATTGTTTTTTCTGGCGATATTGGTAACAAAAATCAACCAATTTTAAAAGATCCAGAATATACAAAAGATGCCGATTATGTAGTTATGGAATCAACCTATGGAGATCGTTATCATGAAAAACATCCAGATTATGTAACAGAACTGGCAGATATTATTCAAAGCACGTTGGATCGGGGAGGCAATTTGGTAATTCCGTCTTTTGCAGTAGGACGGACACAGGAATTGTTATATTATATTCGTCAAATAAAAGAAAATGGCATAGTTACTGGACATGAAAATTTCCAAGTATATGTGGATAGTCCTATGGCTATTGAAGCAACGACAGTATTCCATAAAAATGTTGCAGAATGTTTTGATGAAGAAGCTATGGGATTGATTATGCAGGGGATTAATCCGATTACATTCGAAGGACTCAATTTGTCAATCACCAGCGATGATAGCCGGGCAATTAATTTTGATAAGCAGCCAAAAGTAATTATATCGGCATCTGGAATGTGTGAAGCTGGAAGAATCAGGCATCATTTAAAACATAATTTATGGAAGCCATCTTCTACGATATTATTTGTTGGATATCAGGCATTGAATACACTTGGACGTACATTGTTAGAAGGTGCCAAAGAAGTAAAATTATTTGGTGAGACCATTCAGGTATCAGCTAAAATTATTCGTTTAGAAGGTATGAGTGGTCATGCCGATAAAAAAGGATTGATTCAGTGGATAACAGCCTTTGAACAAAAACCAAAAGCAGTATTTGTTGTTCATGGTGAAGATGCAGTATGTGATTTGTTTACAGAAACTCTAAAAAGAGAATATGGTTTTTGCGCTTATGCTCCATATTCTGGTGCAGAATATGATTTGATTGCAAATTGCTGGATAAAAGAAGGAAGTAAAATTCCAATTCCAAAAGTACCTGCTGGACGAAAGAAAGTTCCTTCTTTGGTATATGCACGACTGCTGGCAGCAGGACAAAGACTTATGACTGTAATTAAACATAATGAAGGCGGAGCCAATAAAGATTTAGCAAAATTTGCAGATCAAATTCATGCATTGTGTGATAAATGGGATCGCTAAAGGAGCAGAATATGGAACAGAGACCACGATTGAAAAAGATGCATAAAACGTGCAATGGGAAATTCTTAAAAAGTTATCGTTTGGAATATGAAATGCCAGAAGGCGGAAAAAAGTATTATGAAATGGTAAGTCGGTCAGAATTGACCAATCAGCAAAAGTTAGGAAGTCATAACAGTGGGGTTTCTGTTGTTGTATTTTGTGAAGATAAATTGTTACTGCTAAAAGAATATCGAATGGCAGTGGGAGACTATGTTATAAATTTAGTAGGCGGTATGTTAGAGTCGGGAGAGAGCATTGAAGAATGTGTAAAAAGAGAGGTAGAAGAAGAAACAGGTCTGGTTGTGACTAATATTAAAAAAATTTTACCTCCATCCTTTGCAGCAGTTGCTATTTGTGATATTAAAACCAGTCTGGTAATTGCGCAGGCTCAAGGAAAGTTAAAATGCTGGGATGAAAAGGAAAATATTTATCCTGGATTATATACAAGAGAAGAAGCAAAAGAACTGCTCCGGACAGAAAAATTTGCTGCCCGGTGTCAGATGATTACGTATTATTTTTCGGAAGGACATACGTTAGTTTAGATTTAGTGAAAATCTAATGTTTATCATTATAATATAGATTTATAATAGTCTGGCAGACGGTCTTGTTTTACAGGAAAGTCTTTTCTTACAGACGGAATATCATTTACAATTGTGTGTGTGATAAGTCCGGCTGTATGGGAAAGGCTTTCTTTTTTTATACCATCAGGACCAATAAGAGCACTGTCTCCGGAATAAACGAGACCATTTATATTACCTACACAATTACAGGCAGCAAGATAGACTTGATTTTCAATGGCTCGGGCCTGACTTAAAATTTTCCAGTGAAGACTTCGTGTCTCTGGCCAATTGGCAGCTACAACAATAAGATCTGCCTTTTTAGATGCAGCCTGAAAAATTTCAGGAAAGCGCATATCATAGCAGATAAAAGTACAAATAGTAAAGCCGGCGTAGGAAAAAGTAGTAAAATCTTTGCCTTTTACAAAACAAAGGTTCTCACCGGCATAAGTGAATGGATGCAGTTTAATATAATCGGATAAGATTACTCCATCAGGATTTATGACAGTATAGTGATTTTCTAATTTGCTTTCAGAGGGTTTTCCCCAACCAAAACCAATGGCAATGGAATATTTTTTTGCAGCGTTTTTAAAAAAAGTTAAGTTTTTTCCGTTTGTATCGGCCATGGTATAAATATCTTTGGAAATTCCCGTCAAAGACATTTCTGGAAAAAGAATGAAATCAGCATTTGATGCTTTGGCAGATTCAATATAAAATAAGGCTTTTTGACTGTTTTTTTTCCAATCAAGAAAGGAAATTGGAAATTGACAGATGGAAAGAGTCATCGAACTTTGCATAATTAAAACCTCCTTAATTAAATGTATTGTAGCATAAATAAAGAAAAAACGGTTAATAATTAAATAGAAGTAATGTATTTTTATGTATAAAAATTAGTACTTGACTTTAGCACGGGAAAGTATTATCATGGTAAAAACTGAGTGGAAAAGATGGATATTGGATGAAAATAATTGCTTTCTTGCGCGTTTGATGTACGCAATTTTGGAGGTGTTATTTATGAAGGAAGTTAAAATTTCCTTACAGGATATTGAAAGCATGGAATCTTTTACAAAGACAGTATCAGAATTTGATTATAATATTTACCTTCGTCCAGAAGGCGACAGAAAAGAGACTCAACTGAATGCAAAATCAATTTTAGGCGTCATGAGTTTAGTTTTTTACAAAAAATTAGAATTGATTGCCCAAACAGATGATATGACAGAATTATTACAGAAAATACAGCCTTACTTAGCAGAAGCATAAAAAGGCAAGGAGAACAATCGATATTGTTTTCCTTGCCTTTTCATAATTTTGTAACATTTTAGAAATAATTTATTTTTATTTTTTATGAAATATGATATAATAATGAACGTTAAGGAGGGAACATATGAAGTACAAAAGTAAACGTATCGCGACATTGATGATGGTAATGATTATGGGCAGTACACAAAGTATTTCGGCTTCGGTGATTCAACAACCAGAAGTTGTTTATTATAATCAGGCAGATTATCCGGGTGAAATGTACGGAACAAGTACAATTCAGTCGGCAGGATGTGCACCTTGCGCAATGGCTGTGTGTATCAGTTCTTTTACCAAAGAGCATGTAAGTGTACCAAAACTCTGCGAATGGGCGGTGGAACATGGTTACTATTATAGCGGTATGGGCAGTTCCCACTATATTATACCGGCGCTTGCGAAAAAATATGATTTAAATTGTGAAGCAATTGGAAGAGACCGGGAGAAAATGGTAGGAGCTCTATATAGCGGAAAATTTGTTGTGGTTTTAATGGGACCAGGCACTTTTGCCAGTACCGGACATTTTATGGTATTAACTGGAATAGATGAAAAAGGAAAAATTTCAGTAGCAGATGTTGGAAGCAGAGCTAATACAACTAAGAAATTTTCAGTAGATAAAATTATGGAGGAATTAAAGGACTATTCTCAGGCGGGAGGACCGATGTGGGTGGTTTCATCAAAAGATGAAACTGAAATTAGTGGAGCATCTCAAATTGCGATCGAGACTTTAACACAACGTTATTCTGAGGAATAGAATAAATGAAAATATAGAGGAATTGGGATATGTATATAGATTTACATTGTGATACCCTGTGGAAAATGATGGAAAATAAGGAGCAGAGAAATCTGCTCCATAATTATTTTTCTGTAGATATTGAAAAATTGCAAAAGGGAAATTCGTTATTGCAATTTTTTGCCTGCTTTGTTCCTAGCGCCGAAATTAAGGATTGCTATCAATATGGATTGTCTATGATCCATTTAATGGAAGAACAGGAGAAAAAATATAAAAATTCTTTTTCTTTGGTTGTTTCTTACGAAGAGGCGAGAAAAAATTATGAACAGGGAAAAGTTAGCGGAATGTTAACTGTGGAAGATGGGGGCATGTTAGAAGGTAAACTGGAAAGATTGAAGAAGCTTTATAAAAAAAAGATACGTTTGATGACTCTTGTGTGGAATGATGAAAATTGTATTGGTTATCCTAATTCCAGAAACGCAGGTCTTATGCAAAAAGGGTTAAAACCATTTGGCTTTCAAGTGGTAGAGAGAATGAATGATTTGGGAATGATCATAGATGTGTCGCATTTATCGGATGGGGGATTCTGGGATGTAATGAGAAGCAGTAAAAAGCCTCCGATTGCCAGTCATTCTAATGCCAGAACTATTTGCCATCATCCAAGAAATTTATCAGATAAAATGATCAAAGCATTGGGAAACTGTGGCGGAATTGTAGGAATTAATTTTTATCACCAGTTTTTAAGTGGAAGATCCGAATATTTATTACAAAGATTGTTGGATCATATTGTTCATATCAGAAATCTTGGCGGGATTGAAATGATTGCATTAGGTACTGACTTTGATGGAATTACTGGTCCATTAGTTATTGAGGACAGCAGTAAAATAGAAATTTTATGGGAAACTTTAAAGAAACGAGGATTTTCAGAAGGTGAAATTGAGAAGATTCAATATAAAAATGCTGCCCGTTATCTTGAAGATGTATTATAGATTGTAAAAAATGGTTCTTTTTGGAAATAAATTTTAAATAGAAATAGTAAATTTTAATAAATTTATAGCAATTTGATGATAAAAAAAACACTTAAAATCGCGTCTCTTGTAGAAAAATGATAGAAAAACTATGATTTTTGTGAGGAAATTGGTAAATTATTATAAAAAGTGGTTAACAAATCCTGAAAAGTATGATAATATATTTGTGATGAAAAAATAGAATGAAAAATGTCAGGAGGAGACATATATGACAAAGTGGGTATACTTATTTAAAGAAGGTAACGCAGATATGCGTAATCTTTTAGGGGGAAAAGGTGCTAACCTGGCTGAAATGACCGGATTAGGCTTACCTATTCCACAAGGATTTACTGTAACAACAGAAGCATGTACAAATTATTATGAATGCGGAAAGAAAATCAGTGATGAAGTAGAAGCTCAGATTTTTGAAGGATTAAAAAATCTGGAAGAAATGCAGGGTAAAAAATTTGGTGATACAGAAGATCCATTATTAGTATCTGTACGTTCTGGTGCCAGAGTATCTATGCCTGGTATGATGGATACAATCTTAAACTTAGGATTGAATGATGTTGCTGTAGAAGGATTTGCTAAGAAAACTGGAAATCCACGTTTTGCTTATGATTCTTACCGCAGATTTATTCAGATGTTCTCAGATGTTGTTAAAGAAGTAGATAAAGCTAAATTTGAAAATGCACTTGGAATGATGAAAACAGCAAAAGGTGCTAAATTCGATACAGACTTAACAGCAGATGATTTAAAAGAATTAATTAATGTATACAAATCAATTTATCGTGAAGCTTTAGGAGAAGAGTTCCCACAGGATCCAAAAGTTCAGTTATTAGAAGCAGTAAAAGCTGTTTTCCGTTCATGGGACAACCCAAGAGCTATCTACTATCGTAGAATGAACGACATTCCAGGTGACTGGGGTACTGCTGTTAACGTTCAGGCTATGGTATTTGGTAATATGGGCAATACATCTGGTACAGGTGTTGCGTTTACACGTAACCCATCTACTGGTGAAAAACAGATTTATGGTGAATACTTAATCAATGCTCAGGGCGAAGACGTAGTAGCAGGTGTTCGTACACCAGAACCTATTACAAAATTAAAAGAAGATTTACCAGAATGTTATGAACAGTTCATGAACATTGCTCATACATTAGAAGATCATTATCGTGATATGCAGGATATGGAATTTACTATTCAGGAAGGTAAATTATACTTCTTACAGACACGTAATGGTAAGAGAACAGCTCAGGCTGCATTAAGAATTGCGTGTGAATTAGTAGATGAAGGAAAAATTACTCCAGAAGAAGCTGTATCAAGAATTGATGCAAAATCTTTAGATCAGTTATTACATCCTTGTTTCGATCCTAATGCAGTTAAAATGGCAACAGAAATTGGTTCTGCACTTCCTGCATCTCCAGGAGCAGCAACTGGTAAAGTATTTTTCACAGCAGAAAGTGCAAAATTACATCATGATGCTGGTTTAAAAGTTATCCTGGTTCGTTTAGAAACATCCCCAGAAGATATCGAAGGTATGCATGCATCTGAAGGTATCTTAACGGTACGTGGTGGTATGACATCTCACGCAGCTGTAGTTGCTCGTGGTATGGGTACTGCTTGTGTATCTGGTTGTGGTGATATTGATATCAATGAAGAAGAAGGATACTTCACATTAGGTGGAAAAACAATCAAAGAAGGAGATTATATCTCAATCGATGGTTCCACTGGTAAGATTTATCTTGGAGAAATCCAGACAATTCCAGCATCTATCAGTGGTAACTTTGACAGAATCATGAAATGGGCAGATGAAATCAGAGACTTGAAAGTGCGCACAAATGCTGATACACCTGCAGATGCATTGAATGCAGTTAAATTTGGTGCAGAAGGTATTGGTCTTTGCCGTACAGAGCATATGTTCTTTGATGCAGAGAGAATTCCAAAAATCCGCCGCATGATTTTATCTAAAACAAAAGAAGCAAGAGAAATTGCATTAAATCAGTTAATCCCTTATCAGAAAGGTGACTTCAAAGCCCTTTATGAAGTTATGGAAGGAAGACCGGTTACTATTCGTTTCTTAGATCCACCATTACATGAATTCTTACCAACTTCTACAGAAGAAATGATGGCATTAGCAAAAGATATGAATGTAACTGTTGAAGAACTTACAATAGCAAGAGCTAGTCTTCATGAATTTAACCCAATGATGGGTCACAGAGGATGCCGTCTTGCGGTAACTTATCCAGAAATCGCTAAAATGCAGACAAGAGCGGTTATGGAAGCTGCAATTGAAGTAAAACAGGAAAAAGGTTATGATATCGTTCCTGAAATTATGATTCCATTAGTTGGAGAAAAGAAAGAATTAGCATATGTTAAGAAAGTAGTTGTTGAAACTGCTGAAAGAGTAAAAGCTTACTATGAATCTGATATCGAATACCATATTGGTACTATGATTGAAATTCCTCGTGCAGCTTTACTTGCAAATGAAATTGCGGAAGAAGCTGAATTCTTCTCATTCGGTACAAATGACTTAACACAGATGACATTTGGATTTTCTCGTGATGATGCTGGTAAGTTCTTAAATGCTTACTATGATAATAAGATTTATGAATCTGATCCATTTGCAAGACTTGATCAGTCTGGTGTTGGTCAGTTAGTAGAAATGGCAGCTAAGAAAGGTCGTGCAACAAGACCAGATATTAAACTTGGTATTTGTGGTGAACATGGTGGAGATCCATCTTCTGTAGAATTCTGCCATAGAGCTGGATTAAATTATGTATCTTGTTCTCCATTCCGTGTACCAATTGCACGTTTGGCCGCAGCACAGGCAGCATTAGCTTATCCAAGAGATAAAAAATAATTCTTTTCGCAGATGAGGCTCAATTTGTACAATTAAATAATGAATCGCACAGGTTGGGTTGTAACTGGTAAAACAGGTAAGACCAAATTCTGCAGAATTATTCTGTGGAATTTGGTCTTTTTAATATTATAAATAAAAATAAGAAAAGAGGATCATTGTGAAGTTTGAAAATATAAATATTTTTTCTCCAGATTCAGGGTTTTGTACTGGTGACTTATGTTGGAAAGATGGAGTGATTGTAGAAGAAATCAGAGAAGAAAACGGGATTGATGGTACTGGTTACTATGCAATTCCAGGTCTTTTGGATCTTCATTTCCATGGATGTGTTGGTCATGATTTTTGTGATGGTACAAAAGAGGCACTGGATGCAATTACAAAGTATGAATTATATCAGGGGATTACGGCAATTTGTCCGGCGTCTATGACATTTCCGGAAGAACGTCTGGCAGAAATTTTTTCCAACGCTGCATCCTATGAAGGGAATCATGGAGCCGATTTGATTGGGATTAATATGGAAGGACCGTTTGTTTCCGAAAAGAAAAAAGGAGCTCAAAATGGAGCCTATATTCAAAAACCGGATGCAGATAAATTTCTGAGACTGCAAAAAAAAGCAAATGGATTGATAAAATTATTAGATATTGCACCAGAAACAGAAGGTGCAATGGAGTGTATAAAAAGATTAAAAGGTCAAGTACGGATTTCTATAGCACACACAGAAGCAGATTATGAAACAGCGGCACAGGCATTTGACAATGGAGCCAGTCATGTTACTCATTTATATAATGCTATGCCATCTCTTCATCATAGAGAACCTGGAGTAATTGGAGCCGCCTGTGAAAGAGAAAATTGTATGGTGGAATTAATTACAGATGGTGTCCACATTCACCCGGCAATGGTTCGTGCAACATTTCAAATGTTTGGTCCGGAAAGAGTGATCTTAATCAGTGATTCCATGATGGCGACTGGACTGGAAGATGGGCAGTATCAATTAGGTGGACAGCCTGTAACAGTAAAAGGAAATCTGGCAACATTAACAGAAGGGGGAAACATTGCAGGTTCTGCAACAAACCTGATGGACTGTGTAAGAACTGCAGTAAAAGATATGGGAATTCCACTTCATCAGGCGATCCGATGCGCTTCCTACAATCCAGCAAAGGCATTAGGTGTGGAACAAATTTATGGAAGTCTGGAGGCAGGGACAAAAGCAGATATCGTAATCCTGGATCAGGATTTAAAGATACAGTATTTGATCAAAGATGGTAAAATATTGATGCAACCATAAAAAAACAGAGTCAAATTCATTTTTGAATTTGGCTCTATTTTTTATGAACTGGGAATCTCTTCTTGTATGTTTTGACAAAGAATCTAATATTCGGTATAATAAATTAGATTATATTCTATAAAAACTATGAAAAATTTACGGCGGTGCACTATGAAAGAAAAAGTGAGACGATGGGACACAGTGATGTGGATTTTCATCAAAGGAATTTTATACTTGTTGATTATGGGAATCTATCTGGTATGTCTGGGAAAAGAAAGTCATTCTTTGCGAGGATTATCCAGAACATTAGGGATTAACATATCTACGTTTTTGGTTGTTGAATTATTATTTTTATCTATTTATGGAAAGTATGACGTGGGGCGAAAAAAAAGTAAACCGATTATAGTTTCATTAGGGCTGGCTACTTTTTTTACCGATATCATTACCTATTTGCAGTTGATGATTATGAGGACAAATGAACCCAGTATTTATGCATTCCGTATTCGAAGTATCAGCTGGTTGATCTTAGCTTTTGCAATGCAGTTATTATTGATTGCTATTTTTGTATATGTCGGCAACGAATTATTTTTCTTAATTAATAAACCAGAAAAATGCTGTATTGTAACTTCCAGTCAAAGGCATTTAGACTCAATCATGCGGGTGATATCTAAATACAAAAAACAGTATCATCCGGAAGCAGTATTTGATTACAAGGATAAGAAGCTTCTGGAGCATTTGAAAGGATTTCAGACAGTATTTATATATGAAGTTCCAATTGAAAAAAGAACAGAGATCATACGATTTTGCTATCAGGAAAAGATTAATATTTATTATAATCCAGAATTGCATGATATCATAGAAGTAAATGCAGAATACTATATGTTGGATGATGTATCCTTATTAAATTCAAAAGTTCAAAGTCTTACGATGGAACAACGCATTATGAAAAGAGGGCTGGATTTAGTTTTAGCTATTGGAATAGGCCTTGTTACTTTACCATTTTCTTTAGTAGCAGCCATTGTAATTAAATGCAACGACGGTGGCTCTATTTTCTTTAAACAAAAAAGAGCGACTTTAAATGGCCGTATTTTTGAAGTATATAAATTTAGAACGATGAAAGAAAATGTTGAAAATAAGTCGGCACGAAAAGGGGATAGTCGTATTACAAAACCGGGACAGTTTTTAAGAAAAACAAGAATTGATGAACTGCCTCAGTTAATTAATATTATTAAAGGAGACATGTCTTTTGTTGGACCACGGCCAGAAATGATTGAAAATGTAACGGCTTACACAAAGGAATTGCCGGAATTTAAATATCGACTCAGAGTAAAGGCTGGACTTACTGGATATGCGCAGGTCGCAGGAAAATATAACACAACACCAAAAGATAAATTGGTAATGGATATTATGTACATTGAAAACTATAGTATTCTAAAAGACATTCAGTTGATCTTTCAAACAGTGGGTGTTGTATTGAAGCCAGACAGTACAGAAGCATTTGATGATTCAGAAAAAGAAAAACAGCTGATTTTTCAGCCGGCAGAAGAATAATTGAAGGAAAGAGGGATTTTGTGAAGATACTTTTAATTAAGTTATTTAACGTTGGGATGATGGTTCTTTATACGCCGCTGAAATATCTTCCAGTGAATAAGCATAAAGTTGTTTTTTTAAGCAGACAGTCGAATGAAGTGAATTTGGATTTTCGATTGATTCAACATTCATTAAAAAAGAAAAATAAGAAAATAAAAATTATTAATCTATGTAAAAGATGTGACAATGGAATCAGAGATTATATTGTTTTTACGTGGTATTTGTTAAAGAGTCTGTATCATTTGGCAACTGCAAATGTTTGCGTGCTGGATAGTTATTGGCCGGCTGTTTCTATGTTAAAGCATAAGAAGAATTTGACTGTAATTCAAATATGGCATGCCATGGGGAAAATTAAACAATCTGGTTATCAGTCTTTAGGACGAGCAGGTGGACGTGATGCAAAGGTTGCCCATGCAATGGCAATGCATAAGAATTATGATATTATTATTGCGGGTGGAAAATCATGGAATCCATTTTATTGCCAGTCTTTTGGAACCAGAGAATCCACACTTTTAAATTGTGGACTTCCAAGAATGGATTATCTTTTACAAATGGAGAAAAAGACCAAAGAAAAAATTTTGAAAGTATATCCGGAATTTTCAGAAAAAACGGTGCTTTTATATGCACCTACATTCCGAAGAGGATGGGAAGCGCATTGGGAAGAACTGGCCCAATGCATTGATTTTGAGCGTTATATTCTTATTTTAAAAAGTCATCCAAATCAAAAACTTGATAAGGTGGCAAAAGAGGTATATACTTGTGATGAGTTTAAAGCAGTAGATCTTCTTACCGTATGTGATTATTTGATTACAGATTATTCTGCAATTGCGGTGGAGGGTGCTGTATTAAATAAAAAAACCTATTATTATGTTTATGATTATGATGAATATGATGAAAAAAATGGGTTGAATATCAATTTGTTTGAAACAATGCCTGGATGTGTATTTAGAAATGCAAAAGATTTGACGATTGCACTGGAACGGTATACATATCCGCAAGAGATGCTGGATGAATATCGTAAAAAATATCTTCCGGAAAAGCTCGGGGTTTCAACAAAAACAATTTCAAATATTATTATAGAAAAAATGGGGAAAAGCGATGAAAATTATGAAATTAGTTAAAAAATGTATGAAGATAATGAAGCTTTTTGTATTGTATTGGAGAAGAATTGTTTTTGCAAAAGATCATTTTGATGTTCCGCTGAAAACAAAATTAAAATCTAATCTTTTTGGTGGATACCTGGCAGATCAGTATGTGTTGTATGATTTTGATCATAACGATAAAGATGAATATCTTTCAGAATTTGATTGGTATCGTTCTCGTTATATCAATGAGCCTTTTGATTTCATGTTGAACAATAAGGTGGTCTGTGCAGAAGTTTTAAAACAATATGTCAGAGTACCAGAAACTTATGCGGTTAAGAATAAAGGATTTTTGACCAGCACAGATGAGACTTATTCCTCATATGAAGATTTATATGAATTATTAAAAGAAAAGAAAAAATTATTTATTAAGCCTTTTGGAGCAGGAAAAGGAACTGGTGTAAATCAATTTCAGTTTATCAACGGAAAACCTTATATTGGAGTAAAAAGAAGCTCAAGGAAAGAAATTATCAACTATATGAGAAAAAATGATGACTGGATGATTAGTGAATGTATGGAACAGCATCCTTATTCATCTGCTCTTTATGATAAAACGGTAAATACCATTCGTTTGATTACAATGAGGGATATTGAAACAAAAAAATTAAAGATTTTCTTTGCCGTACAGCGTATCGGTACTTCTGCAACTATTCCGGTTGATAATGGAAGCAGAGGTGGATTAGTTAGTAAAATTGATTTGGATACAGGAATGCTTTCAGAAGCAAAAAGTCTTCATTCTCTGGAGGTGCATGAAGTGCATCCGGATTCAGGTGCACAGATTAAAGGTGCAGTGATTCCGGGCTGGGATGCAATTAAAGAAGAGATATTAGCATTGGCAAATAAAGTATCTTTCATGCATTTTATTGCATGGGATATTTTAGTGACAGAAGAAGGAATTTGTATTATTGAAGCCAATACGTCTTCTGGTGTTAATATTATCCAGCTCTGGGGTGGACAACGTAAAAAAGAATTAGGTGATTTTTATCGTTATCATAAAGCGATTCGGAAATAGGAGTATACGATGATTTATATAATTATGGCAGATGGAAAAGGAACCAGATGGAATAATTACCAAAACATTCCGAAACATCTGATTGAAATTGACGGGGAGACGCTGTTGGCAAGAACTACCAGGTTGTTGCGCAAATATGATTCGACCTGTCAGGTATTTATTACAACGCACAATCCAAAATATGAGACGGAAGGGGCAATGCTTTATGAACCGCTGAATAATCATTTAGAGATTGACCGTTTTACAGAAGAGCTTATTGATGATAATATTTGTTTTCTTTATGGAGATACCTATTATTCGGCGGATGCAATTCGGGAAATTACGGAAATAGAAGCAGATGATATCTTATTTTTTGGAACCCAGAAGTCAATTATTGCAGTCAAGATTAAAGATGGTGATCTGTTCAAAAGACATGTACATCGTGTAAGAAATCTGTATCTGAAAGGTGATATTGATAAATGTATTGGATGGCAGGTATATCAGTCGTTTCAGAATCTGCCATTTGATAAAAAACAGATTGCAGGAAAATTTATTTTAATCGAGGACTGGACAAAAGATTTTAATTCGCCGGATGATTTTGAGAATAGCAAATTCACCGGTCGTAAAGATGAATGTTAAAGAGTGGAGGCAAATTATGATTAATGTAAAGAGTATCGCAACCAGAAAAATTAAACGTCTGGTATTAAATTCCCTGGCATTTGGACCAGCAGCAAAGGGATTTACAGGAAGGGCAGCAAAAACATGGGAAAGAAAAATTTATCGTGATTTAAAGGATAATAATGGATATACTAGGAAAGAAAAACTTTGGGCATACAGTCATGGGTTTATGCCATCCACAGTAGAACGATTTGGCATTAAACATAGCAATGTAAAAAGATTTATTTCAGAAAGAGATTATTTATATCTTCGTCCAATGAATGGTACGTATAACAAATGGTTGGGAGACATGGTGACCATTCGTAACATTTTCAAACCATTTAAAGAACATATGCCAGAATGTTATTATCAATTTACAAGACGTGATGGTGAAATGTTCATTATTCCATTAAATGATTGTCCAACAGATGGATATACATTGGATGATGTATTTCAGTTAATAAAAGATAAAAAAGAACTGTTACTTACAGATCTTCGATGCAAAAACTATTTTGTTGTAAAATATGAAGGAAATGATCAGTATACAATCAATGGAGAAAAGTTAGATCAGAAAATTTTCCGCAATTGGTTTGATGAACGTAAAAAAATGTATGTGTTGATGGAAAGAATCAAACCGGCAAAAGCATTTGCAGGAACAAAAGAAATTCGCAGTAATTACGTTCGTTTATATGTATTTAATGATGGAGGAAATACACCTGTTATTGGAAATGCATTTTATGTATTAAGAGATGAACAAAGAATTGAAGCCAAGATTGATGTAAAAACAGGAGAATTTGAAGGCGGACGTGCCTATTCAAAAGAAGATGATATTGTTACTTCTTATAAAAAACTTCCTTCTACTGGAGAAGAGTTAAAAGGAACCATTCCTTGCTGGGATGATATTTGCCAAATGGTAGATCGTTTATGTCGATTTGTTCCACAGATTGAATTTATGGGAATGGATATCATTATTACCGATGACGGATTTAAGATTACTAAGATTGTAAATAATCCTGCATATCCAAAAACATATCCATTTGATAAAAAGATTGTAGAATTCTTTAAGGTGAAATTAAAACAGAAAAAAGATAACTATAAAAAGGGAGGTAATGTTGTTCAACGTGGATTTAAGAAATTAAAACTTCGTGTAAGAAGAAAATTTGCGCGTTTGTTCTATCCGAGAGGGTTGAGACCATATTTGAGTATTACCTGGATCCGTGATGTTTTTAATGATCTTAAATCAAACAAAGATGCTACATTAAAAGAAAAGATTTGGGCATATCGTCATGGATTCTTGTCCTATCGTATTCCACAGTATGGAATTACAAAGCAGAACAGAAAAGAATATATTTCTGATTTTGAGTATAAATGGTTGAGACATATTAACGGAAAACATAAAGAATGGATGGAAGACAAAATTACTGTAAAATACATCGCTTCTAAATTTAATCATATGTTCCCGGAATACTATTATCATATCAGTTATAAAAATGGTGCTACAAGAATCATTCCTATGATGGATTGTCCAAAAGACTGTGGAACGACCTTTAATGATATTATTAAACTGGCAAAAGAAAAAGGAGAATTGGCATTAAAACCAGACCAGGGATCTCATGGAAATGGATTCTATCGGTTGACTTATAAAAATGATAAATTTTACATGAATTTCCAGGAAGCGACAGAGGAAGAAATTATTAGTATTTTGGCAGACAAAGATAATCAATATCTGATTACTGAATACATTCAGATGCATCCAGATTTTAAGAAAATTTATAGTGGTGCAGTAAATACCATTCGTATTATTGTATTTAAAAAAGACGGAAGAACACCTCAGATTGGTAATGCCTATATGAGATTTGGATCTAAGAAAACAGGTGCTGTTGATAATATGGGTGCTGGTGGGATGTTTGCCCAATTAGATATTGATACGGGATTTTATCATAATGCAAAAATTTGTGTAGATAATTCTATCATCGACTGTCCAAGACATCCAGATACAAAAACATTGATTGAAGGATATATTCCTCACTGGGAACAGGTAAAAGAAGATGTATTAAAAGTTGCAGCAGCGATTCCACAGTTAGAATACTTTGGATTTGACTTAGCAATTACAGAAGATGGAATTAAATTCCCAGAAATAAACCGTTTCCCAGATTATCCAAAAATCGAGAAATTTACACCAGATACCATTGATTATCTGTTATATAAACTGGATAAAAAGAAAAAAAGATATGGCTATGATAATAATCGTTCCCGTACATTAGTTCATTTACCAAAACGATAAAAGTAAGAAGCTCTGAATAATTTTACTGAAGTTGCAGATACTAGGAGAGCATAAAAATAAAGGAGGAAATAATTATGCCATTATTAACATGTTCCGCTCAAAGTTGTATCTATAACAAAGGAATGAATTGTAGTAAAGGAGATATCCAGGTTGAAGGAAGTCAGGCGCGTTCTTCCGAAGACACTTGTTGTCACAGTTTTGAAGAAAGAACAAAAAATGGAGCGCAAAATTCCATGGGCCATGCATCTGCAGTTATTGATATTGATTGCAAAGCAGAAACTTGTATTTATAACGAAAATCGCAAGTGTACTGCTGGAAAAGTAGGGATTGTAGGAGCAACTGCTTGTGAAGCAGAAGAAACAGAGTGTGCAAGTTATCGTAAAGGTTAATCTGCCTGAAAATTGAATAAGAATAAAAAGTGTTTGCTAATTTGATAATTAACAAACACTTTTTTGTTATAAAAATACTTTTCAATTACTGCAGCATGCTGTGTTCAATGACATAATTTTTAAATGTCTGAGCAGCTGGAGATATATATTTGTCTTTTAAAAATGCTAAATAAAAATTTCTTTGCCAATTTGGACTGTTAATTTCCAGTTTCTTTATATCCATAGTATCTAAGATTGGCATATCAGGTACAACCGCAATACCAAAACCTTTTGAAACAAATCCTGCAACTACCTGATCTTCTTTGATTTCATAGACAACTTCTGGATATCCACCAACAGCATCAAATAATTCATCAATGATTGGACGAAGACCACTGCGTTTGGAAAAGATAATCTGTGGATATTGTAAAGTTTCAGCCAGTGTAATAGAATTTCGCATTGCCAGTGGATGGTCGGTTGGGACTACTAATACCAGTTTTTGCTGAGCCACTGGAATAAATTCAATGGATGGTTCTTTTGAAAGTTTGGAGCAAAGAACTAAATCGTATTTTTTGTTCTTTAATCCGTTTAACAAATCTTCTGTAACCCCTGTATTTAGGTTAAAATGTACATTTCGGTCTGCATATTCTTTGCAATAACCACTAATAAGACCAGGTACCACATCAGTACCAAGTGTTCTTAAAAATCCTAAATCTATGGTGCCATCTCCGACACCGATAGATTTTAAAGTTTTGACTCCTGCTTCTAGAATCTCCATGGATTTTTCTACGTCTGCAAGAAAGAGACGTCCGTACTTTGTTAAGACGACATTTCGTCCTTCTTTTTCAAACAAGTTTACTCCTAATTCCTGCTCTAAAGAAGAAATGGCATGGCTTAAACTGGGTTGAGTAATAGAAAGCTCAGCGGCGGCTTTTGTGTAATGTTCCCAATGAGCAAGTGTAACAAAATACCGTAAATGATAAAGGTTCATCGTGTTCCTCCTGATTGTTAATGTTTGTTGTGTTTTCTATTATGTGGGATAAAAAATAAATCTTATATTGATTCCTATTATACCACAATTTATATACAAAATCTATTAATTCCCACTATATTATCAATTTGTTGTTGTGAAAAAATTGTCTTATAATGAATTTGTAAAGGGAATGATGACTGGAAAGTAGAAAATGAGGGACTTAACGGCAAATTGAAAGGAGTTTTATTATGTCAAAAAAATATCCAATTACAATTAGCTCATGGACATTGGGGGATCAATGTAAATTTGAAGATCGTGTTATTGCTGCAAAGGAAGCAGGATTTGACGGAATCGGACTTCGTGCAGAAACATATGTTGATGCATTAAACGAAGGATTGTTTGATGAAGATATTTTAGCCATCTTAGAAAAACATGATATGAAAGTTACAGAAGTTGAATACATCGTTCAGTGGGCTGAAGACAATCGTTCTTATGAACAGAAATACAAAGAACAAATGTGCTTTCATATGTGCGACTTGTTCGGAGTAAAACAGATTAATTGTGGTTTAATGGAAAATTATTCTATAGAGCATACCGCGAAAAAATTAAAAGAATTATGTCAGAGAGCTGGCAAATATATCATCGGTGTGGAACCAATGCCATACAGTGGAATTCCTAATGTAGAAAAAGGATGGGCAGTTGTAAAAGCAGCAGATTGCGAAAATGCGCAGTTGATTTTAGACACATGGCACTGGATGAGAGCAAATCAGCCGATTGATTTAGAAGTATTAAAAGATGTTCCAGCTGAAAAAGTCGTTTCTGTCCAAATTAATGATGTATGGGATCGACCATATGCAAAATCTATCTTAAGAGATGAATCCATGCATGACCGCCTGGCTCCGGGTACCGGTATTGGATGTACTGCTGAATGGATAAAAATGATCAAAGAAAAAGGAATTGAGCCTAATGCGGTCGGAGTCGAAGTTATCAGTGATGCGAACTTAGAAAAAGGTATTAAAGAAGCTGCAAGAGAAAATTTTGAAGCCACAAAGAAAGTGTTAGAAGAAGTCTGGCCAGAATTATTAGAAGACTAATTCTGATCAAAAAATGAAATTTACATATTATAAAACACAAAATACTCTAATCAAAAACTTTTCATATTTTTAATATGGAGAGCGAAAACAATATAAAACGCTATTTAATTAAAGGATAAGAAAAACTGCCCTAAAAGCCCAATAAATATTTAAAGAAAAGGAAGTGTATCTAGTGAAATTTAACGCAATGTTTCAGCCAATTCAGATTGGACCAATGACTGTAAAAAACCGTTTTGTTGTACCACCAATGGGAAATAACTTTGCGAATACTGACGGTACAATGAGCGAGCAGTCAGCAGCATATTATGGAGCAAGAGCAAAAGGTGGATTCGGATTAATTACAATCGAAGCTACGGTTGTTCATAAAGGCGCAAAAGGTGGACCACGGAAACCATGTTTATATGATAATTCTTCTATCGAAAGTTTCAAAAAAGTAATCGATGTCTGTCATGCAGAAGGTGCTAAGGTATCTATTCAGTTACAGAATGCAGGACCAGAAGGAAATGCTAAAAATGCAGGAGCGCCAATTAAAGCTGCGACTGCAATTCCAACTGTAGACGGAAGAGATACGCCGATTGAAGTTACGACCGAAGAAATTTATGAATTAGTAAAAGGTTATGGGGAAGCAGCAATTCGTGCTATGAAAGCAGGAGCTGACGCAGTGGAAATTCATATGGCCCATGGTTATCTGGTCAATTCATTTTTATCTCCAAGAACTAATAAACGTGTAGATGAATTCGGTGGTTCTTTCGAAAATAGAATGCGTTTTTCCTGTTTGATTATTGAAGAAATAAAAGCTAAAACGGAAGGAAAAATTGCAGTACTTGCTCGTATCAATAGTACAGAAGATATGCCAGGTGGTCTGGACAATCATGATATGGCTGCAATTGCTGCGTATTTAGAAGACAGCGGTCTTGATGCACTTCATGTTTCACGTGCAGTACATGTAAAAGATGAATACATGTGGGCACCAACAGTTATTCATGGAGGTTTCTCTGCTGAATTAGTAACAGAAATCAAAAATTCTGTATCAATTCCAGTAATCACGGTTGGGCGTTACACAGAACCACAGTTTGCTGAATTGATGGTAAGACAGGGAAGAGCAGATATGGTAGCTTTTGGACGTCAATCTCTGGCTGATCCAGAAATGCCTGTAAAAGCTTTAGAAGAAAGATTGGAAGATATGACACCTTGTATTGCGTGTTTACAGGGATGTGTGGCAAATATGTATGCAGGTAAGCCAATCTGCTGTTTAGCAAATTCATTTTTAGGACATGAAGTGGATGGTCTTCCTGTAGCTGAAAAATCTAAGAATGTAATCGTGATAGGCGGTGGCGTAGCAGGTTTATGTGCTGCTTTTATTGCTCAGACACGTGGACACGAAGTTACTGTATATGAAGCAAGTGATGTTTTAGGTGGAAATATGCGTTTAGCTGCCTTCCCTCCAGGAAAAGGAGACATCACGAATATGATCAGAAGCTACATTGTAAAATGTGAAAAAGCTGGTGTTACAATTAAAATGAATGCAGAATGCACAATTGATACAATAAAAGAAGAGAAGCCAGATGCAGTCATTGTTGCGACAGGTTCCAAAACTCTGATTTTACCAATTGAAGGAATTAACAATCCGGATATCATTCATGGTGTTGATCTGCTTTCCGGTAAACGTGCAGCCGGACACAAAGTATTAGTTGTTGGTGGTGGTATGGTAGGTGCTGAAACAGCTGAATTCTTAGGAGAACAAAACCACGATGTAACAGTTATTGAATTTAGAGATGCAATTGGACCAGATGCAATCCATGAACATCGTGTATTCTTAATGGAAGGATTTGAAAAATATGGAATTCAATCGATTACAGGAGCAAAGGTTTGTGAATTCTTCTCTGATGGTGTTGCATATGAAACGGCCCATGGAGAAAAACATGAAGTAAGAGGATTTGATTCTGTAATTCTTTCTATGGGATTTAGAAACTATGACCCAATGAGTGAAGAAATTAAAGAAATCGTACCAGAAACATATGTTGTTGGTGATGCTGTAAGAGCTCGTAGAGCACTGGATGCTACCAAAGAAGCATATGAAGCTGCAATACAATTATAAAACACTAGGTATAATCTGCCGGATGTTTATGTTACATGAATATCCGGTATGGGAGGAAAAGAAAATGGAAAAAAGAATCAATGGACATACTGGTCTTTTAGCACTTTTTGGAACTCCAGTTGGACATTCAGGATCGCCTGCTATGTATAACTTCTGTTTCCAGTATGATGGATTAGATTTAGCATATATGGCTTTTGATGTAAATATTCAAGATATGGAACAAACAATAAAGACAGTGAAGCTTTGGAACATAAGAGGTGGGAACTTTACAATGCCATGTAAAAATATTGCATCTGAATTAGTAGATGAATTGTCTCCAGCTGCTAAAATTATTGGTGCATGTAACGTATTTGTGAATAGAGATGGCAAAATATACGGAGATGTAACAGATGGTGTTGGGTTCATCAAAAATTTAAGTGTTCATGGTATTGAGATTAAAGGGAAGAAATTGGTTGTGCTTGGTGCTGGTGGAGCGGCTACGGCAATTCAGGTGCAGGCTGCATTAGATGGGGCTGCTGAAATTGCAATTTTCAACCGTGATGATGAATTCTATGTAAGAGCAGAAAATACAAGAGAAAAGTTAATAAAGGAAACACCGGATGTGAAAGTTTCTGTTACCAAATTAGAAGAAGCAGATAAACTTACAGCTGCTATAGAAGCCTGTGATATTTTGATCAATGCCACATCAGTAGGTATGAAACCTCAGGATGGGATATCCCTGGTTGACACAGCATTGCTAAAAAAAGACTTAGTTGTCGCTGATACTGTTTACAATCCGGAAAAAACACAGTTAATCTTGGATGCGGAAAAAGCTGGATGTGCTGCAGCGATTGGCGGAAAAGGCATGTTATTATGGCAGGGGGCTGTGAATTATAAATTATTTACAGGAAAAGAAATGCCAGTTGAAGAATATCAGAAATTTCAGAAAGAACGGACTAAATAATTAGAAAATAATAAAAAATATAAAAAATAATTGAAAATTTCATAAAATGATGATGCAATATTACATGGATGTTTTGGGAAACATTCATGTAGTTATGAAATGATAAGTTAAGGAATTAACGTATTATTTAAAATTACAAGTTGTGTGTATGTTTTGAAAAATTTTAGAAGAAAGTGAAAGGAAAAAGGAATATGTACAAAGATATGAAAAAATACGCATTATCTATGATATGTGTATATATGTGTTACTTGACTCATGGGATTCAGGCTTTAATTCTTGGACAGAATAATGTTAACTTTGCAATTCAGTGGGGGTATGATATGTCAGATCCTACATCTGCAGCATATGCAGCAGGTATTGCAGCAGTAAGTTCAGCAATTGCAGCTACAGGTTTTGGTAAATTTATTAGTGTATGGATTGGTGGAGAAATTTCTGACCGAATTGGCCGTAAAAAATGATGATTGCTGGAGCAGTTCTTTACATTGCATGTTTTGCAGGTCTAATGTATTCAGGGAACCAGACAGTTGCAATAGTCTGTGCATTTTTAGCAGGGGTTGCCACTTCAGGATTCTTTGATGCAGCAGGCTATCCAGCGGTACAGGAAGCTTTCACAGCAGCACCTGGTGCAGCATTAATTGCGATTAAATTCTTCGTATCTGCATCTGGTATGGTTTATCCAATTTTTGTAGTAGCTATGGCAGAAGCTGGCAACTGGAAGATGAATGTTATGTTACCATTAGCCATGTCTGTTGTTTGTGTAGTATTAGCAGTAGTTGCTCCATTCGTATATGATGATCAGAAAAAGGCAGCAGCTCAGTCAAAAGGTACCGGATCCGATGAAGTTGAAGCTGAAATTGCGGCAGCAAAAGCAAGAATGAAAACAAAACCAAATATGTTAGTAAAATTCTTAGTTATGTTCTATGCATTCTTATGTATGGCAATTATGTATGGTGCTCAGCAGTATACAAAAGCATTTGGTTTAGCAGTTTGTGGATTGACAGAAATGCAGTCAGCTAGTTTAACATCTATCTTTACACTTGGTTCTCTTGCAGCTGTAGTATTTTGGGCATTCATGATGGCTAAATTAAACTGGAATCCATTAAAAGTTATTTTAGTTGACTCTGTTGTGACAGCGGTTGCGTTAGCGATGGTATTATTAATTAAACAAGTAGCGGTTATCTATATTGCAATTGCTATGTTAGGGTTCTTTGCTTCTGGTGGAGCTCTTCAAACAGGTCTGGGTGTTGTACAGTTGTTTAATCCTGGTCCAAAAGGAAGAAATACAGGTATTTACTATACATTTATGGGACTTGCTTCTTATTCAATTCCAGTTGTAGATGCTAAATTAACCGTAGCATCTGGAGAAGCAAACGCAGTTTACACATTAATGATTATGTTATTGGTATTTGCTGTTATTGCTATTGTAAGTTCTTTATACTTAGTAGGACAACATAAAAAAATCTTCGGAGAAAGTGCTCTGTAAGAAACAGAGAATAAAAAATACATTATATAATTTCATACTAAAAGTGTTCTGCACATGTTGGGCACTTTTTTCTTTACAGCGGGAATTTTTTTAATTTATAAGAATCTTGTTCATTTGTTTTTTCTATGATATACTTAACCAATTAGTAAAATTATAATGATTTTAATGATATATGATAGAGGAGATATTCATGGAAGATATTTTAAGAGTCGGAGTGATTACAACAACCCACGGCATTCGCGGAGAAGTAAAAGTATTTCCTACCACGGATGATCCAAAGAGATTTAAAAAACTAAAATCAGTGTTATTAGATACTGGAAAAGAACGTCGTAAGATGGAAATAGAATCCTGTCGTTTCCAGAAAAATCTGGTGATCTTAAAATTTAAAGGGATTGATAATATCAATGATGTAGAGCAATATCGTAAATGTGATTTATATGTAACGAGAAAAAATGCAGTAAAATTGGAACCTAATGAAAACTTTATTGTAGATTTGATTGGTTTAAATGTAGTATTGGACGATGACACACAATTTGGGACGCTGACCGATGTATTGCAGACCGGAGCCAATGATGTCTATGTGGTAAAAACAGAAGATGGAAAGGAAGTCCTATTGCCAGCAATTCCACAGTGTATTCTGGACGTAGATTTAGATGCAGAAACTGTTACAGTACATTTAATGAAAGGATTAGTGGATTAAGATGAATTTTCACGTATGTACGCTATTTCCTGAGATGATTGAGCAGGGATGCCAGACCAGTATTTTGGGACGGGCATTGGAAAAAAAGTTGATTACTATTGAAACGACGAATATTCGTGAATTTTCTACGAATAAGCACATGAAAATAGATGATTATCCTTATGGGGGCGGTGCAGGCATGGTGATGCAGGCAGAACCGGTATATGCAGCCTGCGAAAGTGCGAAGCAAAGCATGGATGGACCGACCAGAGTAATTTATCTGACACCGCAGGGCAGAGTATTTGAACAGACAATGGCAGAAGAATTTGCAAAGGAAGAAAATCTGATTTTTTTATGTGGACATTATGAAGGGATCGATGAGAGAGTCTTAGAAGAAGTCGTTACTGATTATGTATCTATTGGTGATTATGTTTTAACTGGGGGAGAACTTCCTGCTATGGTCATGATTGATGCTATTGCCAGATTAGTTCCTGGAGTCTTAAATAATGATGTATCAGCAGACATTGAATCTTTTCATGATCATCTTTTAGAATATCCTCAGTATACAAGGCCTGCAGTATGGCATGAGAAAAAAGTGCCGGAGATACTGCTTTCTGGACATCATGCCAAAATTGAACAATGGCGTTATGAACAGTCGGTAGAACGAACGGCTATGTGGCGCCCGGATCTTTTGGAAAAACATAAAAAATAAAATAATGCTTGCATATGCAAAATTATTATGATATTATATGATAGTTGTGATAAATAGGATGGTCCTCTGTTACGAAAGAAGTATTAAGAACATCTAGGATTATTAAGGAGGAACACAATGAACGATATTATTAGACAGATTGAAAATGCTCAGTTAAAAGACAAAGTGGATGAATTCAAAGTAGGAGATACTGTAAGAGTTCATGCAAAAGTAAAAGAAGGAAACCGTGAAAGAATTCAGGTGTTCGAAGGAACAGTTATTAAAAGACAGAACGGTGGAGCTCGTGAAACATTCACAGTTAGAAAAACTTCTAACGGTGTAGGTGTTGAAAAAACTTGGCCATTACATTCTCCAATCATTGATAAAATCGATGTTGTAAGAAGAGGTAAAGTAAGAAGAGCAAAATTATATTACTTACGTGACCGTGTAGGTAAGAAAGCAAAAGTAAAAGAATTAGTAAGATAATAATTGAAACTTTTCAGGGGACGAGTGAAAGCTTGTCCCTATTTTTCAATATAAATATTGAAGCTGATGGAATTGATATGTCAGGATAAGGAGAGGGAAATTATGCAGTCATATTATACAAGTACGTATATGTCACGAAAAAGAAAACGTCAATTAAGGGAAAAAATTATTTTTTATATTGTCGGCATTGTTCTTGCAGTGTTGGCCGCATTTTTACTGATTCGATTTTGCTTTTTTGGCATTCATATGCGGGGGGATTCTATGAAACCGAGCATAAAGGATGGGCAGTTCTGTATTGCCAGTCGTTTGAATTATTCCATTAGTTCTCCAAAGAGAGATGATATTGTGGTGTTTCAAAATGGAGAAGAAGGCCACTCTTATTATATCAAAAGAGTAGTAGCCGTGCCGGGGGATACCATTGTCATTAAAGATGGGGAAATACTGGTAAATGGAAAAAAGATAGACCAAAAGGGAAGTGAAACGATTCTTTCTGGTGGACTTGCCGGTAAAGAGGTAAAATTGGAAAAGGATCAATATTTTGTGCTTGGAGATAATTATAATAACAGTGAGGATTCCAGAGTTTCCAGTGTGGGAAATGTAATGGAAGAGAATGTGATTGGAAAAATCATCTTAAAACTCTGGTAAAGAATAAAGGAGGAAAGTTATGCATTTTCAGTGGTATCCAGGTCATATGACCAAAGCAAAACGAATGATGCAGGAAAATATAAAATTAATTGATATTGTAGTAGAATTGGTGGATGCCAGAGTCCCTTTAAGCAGCAAAAATCCAGATATTGATGATTTAGCGAAAAATAAATTTCGTTTGATTTTGCTGAATAAAACGGATTTGGCAGATAAAGAGGCAACTAATCAATGGGAAGAATATTTTAAAAAGCAGGGATTTGCAGTTGCTAAGATTAATTCCCAGAGAGGTACCGGGGTAAAAAGTGTAAATGGAGTGATTCAGGAAGCCTGCAAAGAAAAAATTGAACGAGACAGACGAAGAGGAATTAAGAATCGTCCCATTCGTGCAATGGTCGTAGGAATCCCCAATGTAGGAAAATCTACATTTATTAATAGTTTTGCAGGAAAGGCATGTACTAAAACAGGAAATAAACCGGGAGTTACAAAAGGAAAACAATGGATTAAGTTAAATAAAAATATAGAACTTTTAGATACACCAGGGATTTTATGGCCAAAATTTGAAGACCAGACAGTGGGGCTTAGACTGGCCTTGATTGGTTCAATTAAGGACGAAATCGTTAACCGGGCAGAAATGGCCATTGAACTGATTGAATTTCTAAAAAATAAATATCCCGGAATGCTTGCAAAAAGATATGAAGTAGATGAAAACTTAGAGCGTGTTGCGATTTTGGAGCAAATTGCAAACAACCGTAATTGCTTGGCAAAAGGCGGCTCTTTCGATTTGGAGAAAGCGGCAATTTTATTGTTAGATGAGTTCAGAAGTGGTAAAATAGGCTATATCACTTTAGAATTTCCAGAAGAAAAAGATTCTTAGTGGTTACTAAGAATCTTTTTCCTTGTTATTGTATTATATCAAATGGGTGAGAGAATATGAAAATCAATGAAATTAAAGAAATATTGAACCAGGCATTTACGGATGGCAATTTTGCAAAAGTGGATGAATTCCGGCAGGATGAACGAAGTGGAGTGCAAAAAGCAATCCAGGCGTTTGATAAAAAAATAAAAAAACTTCAGAAAGAAAAGCAGAGAGTCAAAGCAATGCGTGCTTATGAAGAAGAATATGATATGTGTCAATATATATGTGGGATTGATGAAGTTGGAAGAGGGCCTTTAGCAGGACCGGTCGTGGCTGCGGCTGTCATTTTGCCAAAGGATTGTGAGATTTTATACATTAATGATTCTAAAAAACTTAGTGAAAAAAAGAGAGAAGAATTATTTTTAGAAATTAAAGAAAAAGCCATTTCCATTGGAATTGGTATGGCATCTGTGGAAACAATCGATGAAAAAAATATTTTAAATGCGACTTATGATGCTATGAGAGATGCCATAGGGAAATTGTCCGTACGGCCAGATATATTATTAAATGATGCAGTAAGAATTCCGATGGTGGATATTCCACAAGTACCGATTATCAAAGGTGATGCAAAGAGTATGTCCATTGCAGCAGCCAGTATTATTGCAAAAGTAACCAGAGATCATATGATGGAAGAATTTGAAGATGTTTATCCTGGATATGATTTTGCAAGTAATAAAGGATATGGAACCCAAAAACATATTCAGGGAATTTATGATCAGGGACTTTGTCCAATACATAGAAGAACTTTTGTAAAAAATTTTTATAATGACTAAAAATTGAATTGGTATAAAAGGGGATGTGGTTATTGACGAATCGTCGGAAAACAGGGGAAGAATATGAAAAAATAGTAGCAAAAATCTTAGAAAAATATGGGTACCAGATTTTAGAACGAAATTATCGGTGTAGAATCGGAGAAATTGACTTGATCGCCATCGATCAGGGTATGTTAGTATTTATAGAAGTAAAGTATCGAAAAGATAAAAAGGCAGGAAGACCGGAAGAAGCGGTAAATGTGAAAAAACAGCAAATAATCTGTCGTACTGCAGACGACTACCGGATGCGTTATCCACAATATGCCCAATATCAGATTCGATTTGACGTTGCTGCAGTATTAGAAAATAAACTGCGTATTTATAAAAATGCATTTGAATATCAATGGAGAAGAAGATGGAATTAAATTGGAAAAAGGTATCAGCTCGACATTCCACAAATGTGCATATTAAGAATGGAGTTCCATATATCACATTTCCGAAATTAGAAAAAGCAGGAATTGTACATGGATTCTCTACTCGTTTAGGCGGCATCAGTAAAGGAATGTTTGAGAGTATGAATTTAAGTTATCAACGCGGAGATCTAAAAGAATCCGTAGATGAAAATTATCGCAGAATGGGAAGGGCCATTGGATTTTTACCAGAACAGCTGGTATTTTCGAATCAGGTTCATGACACAAAGATTAAAATTGTAACAAAAAAAGACTGTGGAAATGTCATGAAAGAAATGGATGGATTAATGACCAATGAGAGCGATATTTGTTTGGTAACCAGCTATGCAGACTGTGTACCGCTATTCTTTTATGACCCGGTAAAAGAAGTGATTGCTGTGTCACATTCTGGATGGAAAGGAACCGTAAATCGAATGGGACAAAAAACTGTTGAAAAAATGACAAAGATATATGGTTCAAATCCGGGAGATGTGATAGCTGCCATAGGGCCTTCGATTTGTCAGGACTGTTATGAAATCAGCGAAGATGTAGCAGTACAGTTTGGAAAGGCTTTTCCAAAAAAATGGTATAATCAGTTTATGATAGAAAAAGGAAATGGAAAATATCAGCTGGATTTGTGGAAGGTGAATGAATATATCTTATTGGATGCGGGTATAACAAAAGAACATTTGGATGTGACCGATCTTTGTACCTGCTGTAATTCTCAATTGCTGTTTTCTCACCGTGCAAGCAAGGGAAAACGGGGAAATCTGGCTGGGTTCATTATGAAGAAGAAAGTTGGTAAAAGCAATGAAACAGCATAGTCATATGATAAAAGAGGTTTTGGATGGAAGCATTGCCTGGGAATTAGAATTGGAACCAGGGGATAAAGTTCTTGCCATTAATGATACAGAAATTAAAGATATTTTTGATTATCAATTTCTAACTGAAGATGAAGAACTGGTGTTGTTGATTGAAAAATCCAATGGTGAACAATGGGAATTAGAAATTGAAAAAGATATGGATGAAGACTTAGGGATTGTCTTCGAGGATGGTTTGATGGATGATTATCATTCTTGTCACAATAAATGTATTTTCTGTTTCATTGACCAGATGCCAAAAGGAATGCGGGATACATTATACTTTAAAGATGATGATTCTAGATTATCGTTTTTACAGGGAAATTATATTACTTTGACTAATATGTCAGATGAAGATGTGGATCGTATCATCCGTTATCGTCTGGCTCCGATTAATATTTCCGTGCATACAACAAATCCGGAATTAAGGTGTAAGATGTTAACAAACCGGTTTGCAGGAACGGCATTAGAAAAAATAAAAACATTTTATGAAGCCCAGATTCCCATGAATGCGCAAATTGTATTATGCAAGGGCATTAATGATGGAAAGGAACTGGAGCGCACCATTGAAGATCTGAGTCAGTATCTTCCTTATATGCAGAGTTTGTCCGTTGTTCCAATTGGATTGACCAAGTTTCGGGAAGGTTTATATCCTATGGAAGCATTTCAAAAAAAAGATGCCAGAGAGGTTTTAGATATTATTCATAAGTGGCAGGCAAAATTGGAACCAGTCTGTGGAGGACATTTTGTTCATGCCAGTGATGAATGGTTTATTTTGGCAGAGTTACCATTTCCAGATGAAGAATATTATGATGGATATGAACAATTGGAAAATGGCGTAGGAATGATGAGGCTTTTTATCAGTGAATTTGAACAAAGTATGGCACAAAGAACGGGAGATGGCCGTAAGAAAAAGGTAACGATTGCAACTGCTAAACTGGCGTATGAAACCATTTGCTATTTTGCAGATGAAATAGAAAAAAAGTATCCAAATGTAGCCGTGCAGGTCGTGTGTATCATCAATCATTTCTTTGGAGAGACCATTACAGTAACAGGATTGATGACGGGAGGAGACATCATTGAACAGGTAAAAGAGCTGGATTTGGGAGATGCGCTGATCTTGCCGGAAAATGTGCTGAAAGCAGATGAACCTATATTCCTGGATGACATATCTGTTCATGAAATGGAAGAACGGATTGGAGTGCCAGTTGTCATTGCACCATCGGATGGAGAAGGATTTATTGACACAGTTTTGCATCAATAGCTTTACATTTTCTGCGTGATATTGTAAAATCAAACGAAAGATTAGCATAATATAGGGATTTATATTCTATGTTATGAAGGAAACTAAAAATGAAATTGCATAAAATGAAGGAGATAAAATATGAGTAAACCAATGGTAGCCATTGTTGGACGTCCAAATGTAGGGAAGTCTACTCTGTTTAATGCTTTGGCAGGAGAACAGATTTCAATTGTAAAAGATACTCCTGGTGTTACCCGAGATAGAATTTTTGCCGATGTTACATGGCTGGATAAAAGTTTTACATTGGTAGACACAGGTGGAATTGAGCCGGAAAGTGATGATTTGATTCTTTCCAGAATGAGGGAACAGGCAGAAATTGCCATTGCCACAGCGGATGTAATTATATTTCTTGTGGATGTTCGTCAGGGATTGGTAGATGCAGATTTCCGTGTGGCCGATATGCTTCGCAGATCTCAAAAACCGATTGTACTGGTTGTAAATAAAGTAGATAGTTTTGAAAAATTTATGCCGGATGTATATGAATTTTATAATTTGGGGCTTGGAGATCCAGTGCCGGTATCAGGAGCATCCCGTTTGGGCTTAGGAGATATGTTGGATGAAGTTTTAGCCCATTGTGATGAGGAAGCGCTGCTTGAGGAAGAAGATGATCGTCCTAAAATTGCAATTATCGGAAAGCCAAACAGTGGAAAATCTTCTATTATTAATAAGATGCTTGGTGAAGAAAGAGTCATTGTGTCAAATATTGCTGGAACGACCAGAGATGCGATTGATACAGTAGTAAAAAAGAACGATAAAGAATATGTATTCATTGATACTGCAGGTCTTCGCAGAAAGAACAAAATTAAAGAAGAGATTGAACGATATAGTATTATTCGTACGGTTGCAGCGGTAGAACGATGCGATGTAGCTATGCTGGTGATTGATGCAGAAGAAGGAGTAACAGAACAAGATGCAAAGATTGCTGGAATTGCCCATGAACGTGGAAAAGGTGTGATCATCGCAGTAAATAAATGGGATTTGATTGAGAAGGATAATAAGACCATTTATAAATATACGAATAAAATCCGTGAAACACTTGCTTATATGCCATATGCAGAACTGATTTTTATTTCAGCAAAAACAGGGCAAAGATTTCCAAAAATTTTTGAAACCATTGATGCTGTTGTAGAAAACTGCACATTAAGAGTTCAGACGGGAGTTTTAAATGAGATTCTGGCAGAAGCAGTTGCTATGAAACAGCCACCTTCTGATAAGGGAAAACGTTTGCGTCTGTATTATATTACACAGGTATCTGTAAAGCCGCCAACATTTGTTGTATTTATTAATGATAAGCAGCTGATGCATTTTTCATATACTAGATATATTGAAAATCAGATTCGTCAGACATTTGGATTTAGAGGAACTCCAATCCGTATTATTGCGAGAGAAAGGAAGGAAAAACGATGAAATTTGTCGTACTCAGCATGATTATAGGATATATTTTTGGATGCTGTCAAACAGGATATTTTGTAGGAAAGCTAAATCATATAGATATTCGTGATTATGGAAGTGGTAATTCAGGAACTACCAATACTTTGAGAGTATTGGGAAAAAAAGCAGCCCTTTATACTTTTCTTGGAGATGTTCTAAAAGGGGTATTTACGGTATTAATTGCTCGTTTTCTTATTTTGCCTCATGTTGATATGAATGCAGTAGTATTAATGCTTTTTGCTGGATTTGGTGCAGTTTTGGGTCATAATTTTCCGGTCATTATGAAATTTAAAGGAGGCAAAGGAATTGCCACAACAGGCGGGGTGATGTTCGCCATTGATCCTAGAATAGCATTGCTTTGTCTGGCTGTATTTATTGCAGTAACAGCCGTTAGCAGATATGTGTCATTAGGATCTATTTGTCTGGTGGCATCGATTCCATTTATCTTATATTTTTTCTATGGATATCAGCCACAGATTTTAATATTAGGGAGCATATTTGCAGTGATGGCAGTTTGGCAGCATCGTGCAAATATTGGGCGCCTGATTCACGGAACAGAAAATAAATTGGGACAGAAGGTTAAACGATAAGAGGATAGTTATGGAACATATTACAGTATTAGGTGCCGGAAGCTGGGGAACAGCCCTGAGTGTAGTTCTGGCAGAGAATGGACATCAGATTACATTATGGTCCCATCGGGATGAAGAGGCAAAAAAGATACAATTGGAAAGAGAACAGGCTTCAAAACTTCCAGGAGTTATCCTTCCTGATAATATTATGGTCACTGGTGATTTGGAGAAAGCAGTAAAAGGAAATGATGCAATTATTCTGGCAGTTCCATCTACAGCAGTCAGAGAAACATCTAGAAAATTACAGGAATATGTAAAAGAAGAACAATTAATCGTTTGTGTTGCCAAAGGAATTGAAGATGGTACATTTTTAACTTTAACTGAAATTATTGAGCAGGAAATAAAAGGTGTAAGGGCATGTGTGTTATCAGGACCAAGTCATGCCGAAGAAGTTGGGAAGAAGATGCCTACAACGGTTGTTGCAGGTGCAAAGAAAAAAGAAGATGCACTTTATATTCAGGATATTTTCATGAACCACTATTTTCGTGTTTATACAAGTCCGGATGTAATGGGAATTGAAATGGGAGGGGCATTAAAGAATGTTATTGCTCTTGCAGCAGGAATCGCAGATGGACTTGGATATGGAGATAATTCGAAGGCAGCGTTAATTACGAGAGGTATTTTTGAACTGACCCGTTTGGGAACCGCTTTGGGTGGAAAAACAGAAACATTTTCGGGTCTGACCGGCGTTGGTGATTTGATTGTGACCTGTACTAGTGTTCACAGCCGGAATCATAGAGCAGGAGAATTAATCGGGAAAGGTTACACTGCCCAAGAGGCTATGGATGAAGTGAAAATGGTTGTAGAAGGGGTAAATTCTGCAAAAGCGGCATTAAAGCTTGCAAGAAGAAAGGGAGTTACTGTACCGATCATCGAAAAAATTAATGCAGTTTTATTTGAAGATAAAAAAGCAGAAGATGCAGTGAAAGAACTGCTGATGAGAGACCGCAGAAGAGAATTTCAAACACTAAATTGGTAATCAAAAAGGAGAAAAGTCATCATGGCAAAGATCACAGAATATTCAAAAGAACAATTAGAACAATTACAAAAAGAATTATTGGCAAAATACGATGAGTATGTAAAAGCAGGGTTAAAACTAGATATGTCCAGAGGAAAACCAGCACCATCTCAGCTTGATTTAGCAAATGGCATATTCGATGCATTAGATAGCTATACGACCAAAGGCGGTATGGATGCAAGAAATTATGGAGTTTTAGATGGAATTCCAGAAATGAAAGAACTCTTTTCAGAAGCATTTGAAATTCCAGCAGAACAGATAATCGTGGGAGGAAATGCCAGCCTGAATTTAATGTTCGATGCTGTGATGCGCATGATGGTATTTGGAACAGAAGGATGTACTCCTTGGGGTCATTTGGATAAAGTGAAATTTTTATGTCCAAGTCCTGGATATGATAGACATTTTGGTATTTGTGAACGTCTTGGAATTGAAATGATTACAGTACCAATGACATCCGAAGGTCCAGATATGGCTATGGTGGAAAAACTTGTGGCAGAAGATGACAGTATCAAAGGAATCTGGTGTGTGCCCAAATTCTCAAATCCAGAAGGAATTTGTTATAGTGATGAAACGGTAAAACGTTTGGCAGCAATGCAGACAGCTGCAAAAGATTTCCGTATTTTCTGGGATAATGCGTATGGAATCCATCCAATTTTTGAAGATGTGAAAGTATTAAATATTTTGGATGAAGCAAAAGCAGCAGGAAATCCAAATCGTCCTCTCTATTTTGCATCTACATCTAAAATTACATTTCCTGGTGCCGGTGTCAGCTTTGTGGCAGCAAGTGAAGAAATGATTGCTGAAATTAAGAGTATTATGACATATCAGACAATTGGACATGATAAGTTAAATCAGCTTCGCCATGTGAAATTTTTCAAGGATGCACAGGGATTAAAAGACCATATGCAAAAATTAGCAGAAGCAATGAAGCCAAAATTTGAAGTTGTTTTGTCAACATTGGAACGTGAATTGGGTAAAACTGGATTATTATCCTGGCGTAGTCCAAAAGGTGGATATTTTGTATCCGTAGATACTTTAGAAGGATGTGCGAAAGAAACAGTTCGTTTAGTTAAGGAAGCTGGCGTTGTTATGACTGGTGCCGGTGCAACTTATCCATATAAAAACGATCCAAAAGATACCAATATCCGTATTGCACCAACGTATCCAACCGTTGATGAATTACAATTAGCAATGGATATTTTCTGTGTTTGTGTGAAGTTGGCAGGAATTCAAAAATTATTGGAAGATTAAGTCGGGATTCAAATTTGAAAAAACAGTTATAAAATAAAATCCTCTTTCATATACTATAACAGTATCATTGGAAGGGGATTTGGATTTTTTATGGAAACATTTCATGTGTATAAAGATATCAGAGCACGTACCAATGGAGAAATCTATATTGGTGTAGTAGGACCGGTAAGAACTGGAAAAAGCACATTCATTAAGCGTTTTATGGATTTAATGGTTCTGCCGAAAATAGAAGATGAATATGAGAGAAACAGAGCCAGGGATGAAATGCCTCAGTCATCTGCTGGCAAAACGATTATGACCACAGAGCCAAAATTTGTTCCTAATGAGGCAGTGGAAATTGTAGTAGAAGATGATATAAAATTAAAAGTACGATTGATTGACTGCGTAGGTTATATGGTAGATGGTGCTGTTGGGCATTTAGAAGAAAATGAGGAAAGACTTGTGAAGACTCCGTGGTTT
Organism: Lachnospiraceae bacterium; assembly: GCA_036311565.1. GTDB lineage: Bacteria > Bacillota > Clostridia > Lachnospirales > Lachnospiraceae > Fimousia. The sequence goes on along the minus strand of JAXJPR010000017.1, from coordinate 16,515 downwards.
GATTATGAAATTCCGTTTACAAAGGCAGCAGCTATTGGAACAAAGAAAGTAATTGAAGAGCATTCTACAATTGGAATTGTAGTTACTACTGATGGTTCTTTTGGTGAAATTGAAAGAAGTCGATATGAATCAGTGGAAGCTCAGACTATAGGAGAACTAAAAGCCTTACATAAGCCATTTGTTGTAATTTTAAATACTAGCCGGCCATATAGTCAGGAAACAAAGGACCTGTCAGATGAGATGAAGAGTAAGTATCAATGTCCAGTGCTGCCATTAAATTGTGAACAGCTTAAAAAAGAAGACATCAATATGCTGCTAAAAAACATTCTTTTGGAATTTCCAATTACATCTATGGGATTTTATATTCCAAAATGGATGGAAGCCTTGTCTTCAAAACATCCATTAAAAGAAGCTTTATTAAATACCATTAATGATAATTTATCGCAATATGAAGTTATGCAGGATTTGTATCGTATTCCAATGAAAGAAAATGAATATATTCAGAAAATGAAAATTGATGCAATTCATTTAGATTCTGGTAAGGTGGATGTGTCAGTAGTGTTTGATGATCGATATTATTATCAAATCATTAGTGACTATATTGGAATTACGATTGACAATGAATACGAATTCTTAAAAACCATTCAAACACTTGCGAAAAAGCAAAAAGAATGTGACCAGGTGGTAGAGGCACTTACCAGTGTCCGGCAAAAAGGCTATGGGGTCGTATCTCCGGTAAAGAAAGATATTTCTTTAGAAGAGCCGCAGATTGTAAAACATGGAAGTAAATATGGAATACGAATTAAGGCGCAGGCACCATCCATTCATATGATCCGGGCTAATATTTCTACTGAAATTGCACCGATTGTTGGAACAAAAGAGCAAGCACAGGATATTATTGATTATATGAATGAGGGCGCAAAACAAGGAGAGGGAAGTATTTGGGATATCAATCTCTTTGGAAAAACCTTAGAGGAAATGGTTGGAGAAGGCATGCAGGCGAAAGCAGCAAAAATGAATGATGATAGTCAGCAAAAATTGCAGGATACTATGGAAAAAATTGTGAATGAAAGTAATGGCGGATTGGTGTGTATTATTATTTAACATTGACAAATATCTGAAAAGATAATATACTTTGAATATCAAAGTATTATCACTTAGTAAAAGATAATGAGATGATATGAAATTGACAAGGTGAGCAGTTCAGGAGAAGATTCGTAAGGAGAATGATTTTCAATGAAGATAAAAGGAACCGGCAGTTTTCTGCCAGATAGAATAGCAACTAACCATGACCTGGAAAAAATTGTTGATACTAATGATGAATGGATCCGTAGCCGGACAGGAATTAAAGAAAGAAGAATTTCCATTGGAGATTCAACAGCAGATATGGCAGTAAAAGCAGCACAAAATGCATTAAAAGATGCAGGAATGAAAGCAGAACAGCTGGATATGATCATTACAGCCACATTATCTGGTGATCATGCAACACCAAGTACGGCATGTCAGGTGCAAGGTGCCATTGGAGCAATCAATGCTGTATGTTTTGATTTAAATGCAGCATGTTCAGGATTTTTATATTCTATGGCAACTGCCCAGGCATATATGGCATCTGGAATGGCTGAAAATGTGCTGGTAATTGGTGTGGAAACACTTTCAAAACTTATCGATTGGAATGACCGTTCTACTTGTGTATTATTCGGAGATGGAGCTGGTGCAGCAGTTGTGGTAAAAGATGATCATGATATGAAGATGGTAATGGGATCTGATGGATCAAAAGGAATGGTACTAACATGTGGAGAGCGTAAACTAAACAACTGTTATTATGATGGAGAAAAAACATTAGATCCAATTGCTATGAATGGACAGGAAGTTTTTCGGTTTGCTGTAAAAACGGTACCAAAATGTGTAAAAGAAGTACTTGCACAGGCGGGAAAAACAGTAGATGACATTGATCATTATCTGCTTCATCAGGCGAATAAGAGAATTATCGAATCGGTTTCTAAACGATTAAAAGTACCAATGGAAAAATTTCCAATGAACTTAATGCATTGTGGAAATACATCTTCTGCTAGTATTCCAATTTTGCTGGATGAAGTAAACAAACAGGGATTGTTAAAACGTGGAGACAGCATTGTTCTTTGCGGATTTGGCGGAGGCCTGACATGGGGAGCAATTTACTTGGAGTGGTAAAATGAAAGTAACGATGTTTACCGATGGGGCTGCTCGGGGAAATCCAGACGGTCCAGGAGGATATGGAACCATTTTAGAATATATTGATCAAAAGGGAAATGTGCATAGAAGGGAGTACTCTGCTGGTTATACGAAAACTACCAATAACCGTATGGAAATGATGGCTGTCATTGTTGGATTAGAGGCGTTAAATCGGCCATGTCAGGTAACGGTCTATTCAGATTCTCAATATGTGGTAAAAGCATTTAATGATCATTGGATTGACGGATGGAAAAAAAGAGGATGGAAAAGAGCTGGTAATAAACCGGTTCTTAATGTGGATTTATGGAAGAGGATGCTTGTGGCTATGGAACCTCATAGTATCACTTTTTGCTGGGTAAAAGGGCATGCAGGGCATCCGGAAAATGAACGATGTGATGAACTGGCAACATCTGCAGCAGATGGAGAAAATTTGTTAATTGATGAAGGAATAAAATAGAAAATACAGGAATAGAATGAGAAGTAGGCTTTTTTGCCTGCTTCTTTTTATGAAAGAAAAGATGTTTTTGCAATCTTTTCTTGTGGTAATTACTGAAAAGTGATAGGAGATGGTAATATTTCGGTCATATCGTCTGATTATCTGGATATTTTTTCTTAGCTGTCTGATTATATCGAAGCATCAGGAGATTCATGAATATGAAAAGCAGTTTGAACAGGATCGAAGGTTGGAAGAATTTCGTTGTATGAATCTTATGACATATGAAAAGCAGGGGTTGTCACAACTATTTAAGGAACAATATGAAAAAATCTTTCGGGCAATGAAAAAGTCGCCGATACGAACATCGGATAAAAAAAGAATTCGTTATGAGAATTCCTGGGGAGAAGCCAGGACATACGGAGGGGAAAGAAAACACGAAGGAACAGATTTTGTAGATACAGAGAATAGGAGAGGAGAAATCCCTATTTTCAGCATTAGTGATGGTGTAGTGGAAAATATTGGATGGCTTCCTCTGGGAGGATATCGGATTGGAATCAGGAGTCCGGAAGGTGTGTATTTTTATTACGCACATTTATATCGTTATGGCAATGGAATAAAAGAAAAAAAACACATAAAGGCAGGACAGTTGCTAGGGTATATGGGGGATAGCGGATATGGGGAAGAAGGAACGATTGGACAATTTCCAGTACATCTTCATCTGGGAATTTATATCCCGGATGAGAATGGAAATGATATGAGTATCAATCCATATTATTTAATAGAGAAAATATATGAAAACTAAAGATTTTTTTATATATTTATGATATAATTTATACTTATAGTAGAAAGTGGGTGATTATATGGAAATTCAGCTGTGGAGAGAACTTCTGGCTCCATACCAGCTGGCTGTAGAAGAGCTGGAGGTAAAATTTAAACATATTATTTATGAAAATCGTTTAAAAGGATCCTATTCACCGATAGAGCGAGTAGAGGGACGAGTAAAGACAATATCGAGTATTTTGGATAAAATGCAGAAAAAAGATATTAATATCAATGACCTGGAAAAGAAAATCGAAGATATTGCTGGAGTCCGTATTATCTGCCAATTTGTGGAAGATATTTATCGCATTGTTGAAATTATTGAAGGTCGTAACGATATGAAAATCCTTAAGAAAAAGGATTATATAGAGATTCCTAAAAATACTGGATATCGAAGCTATCATCTGATTGTTGAATATGAGGTGAATACATTAAATGGTATTAAGAAATTGCCAGTGGAGATACAAATTCGAACGCTTGCCATGAATTTTTGGGCAACAGTGGAACATTCTCTGCACTATAAATACCGACATCATATTCCAGAACATATTCAGGATAAATTAATTAATGCGTCTAATGCAATTGTTGTATTGGATCAGGAGATGTCTGCAGTAAGAGATGAGATTATGGATGCACAAAATTCTTTTCGAATTAAGGCAAATCTGGTATCTGATATTCTACATAATCTGCAGAATTTGTATCGGGTTGGGAACCGAAGAGAAGTACAAAAAATCCAGGAAGAATTCTATAAAGTATATGAGCAGGATGATATTGAACAGCTCATGCATTTTGGACGCCAGTTGGATATGATTGCAGAAGGGCATGGTGCACAAAGTTTGAGTTGATATGCCTAGATTTGTAAATTTGATGAAGAAAAAGGCGGCGTTTTTACAAACGCCGCCTTACTAGGAGAAATATATGAAATTACCAGAATCATTTGAAACAAATATGAAACAATATTTAGGAAACCAGTGGGAAGAATATGTGGACAGTTATCAAAAACCAAGTTATTATGGAGTGCGGTATAATCCATTAAAGATAGAAAAAGAAGAGTTTTTGAGAAGAATTCCATTTGAATTAAAAGAAGTGCCTTGGTGTGGACAAGGCTTTTATTATGATGGAAGAAAAGAACAGCCGGCTAAACATCCATTTTATCATGCCGGCTTATATTATATCCAGGAACCAAGTGCCATGCTGCCAGCAAGTTTGCTTCCAGTAGAACCAGGAGACAAGGTGTTAGATTTATGTGCAGCACCAGGAGGAAAATCAACGCAGATTTCTGGAAAACTTCAAGGAAAAGGTCTTTTAGTTTCGAATGATATTAGTATTTCCAGAGCAAAAGCATTGGTGAAAAATCTGGAAATGGCAGGTGTCAGCAATGCAGTTGTAACCAGTGAAAAACCTGAAAAATTGGCATCCGTATTTCCAGAATTTTTTGATAAAGTATTGGTGGATGCGCCTTGTTCCGGAGAAGGAATGTTTCGCAAAAATCCATTGATGGTAAAAGACTATGAAGAAAGAGGCGTGGAATATTATGCACCTTTGCAAAAAGAAATTGTAAGACAGGCAATTACTATGTTAAAGCCGGGAGGAGTGCTGGTCTATTCTACTTGTACTTTTTCTCCAGAAGAAAATGAAGGTCTGGTTAACTGGGTGCTAGAAAATTTTGAAGATATCTCCGTTGAAGAGGGGATTTCTTTTACCGGAAGAGATTTTGGACATCCAGATTGGTTGGGCTTGAAAAACGAGGAAATTTCTAAAGCTTATCGCATGTGGCCTCATAAAATACAGGGAGAAGGACATTTTGCGGTAATCATGAAAAAATCAGGGAAAAGCAGGAAAAAGAATATAGAAGGAAAAGGAAACGCAAAGCTTACCAAAGAAGCCAGAAAATTTTTAGATTTGTTTGATTTTGATGACAGCAGAGGTTACTATCTGGAATTGGATCATAAACTATATTTGGTTCCAAAAGAAATGCCAGAGATAAAAGGAATTCGAATCGTACGTTCTGGATTGTATTTAGGCTTGATGAAAAAAAATCGCTTTGAGCCGAGTCAGGCACTGGCTATGGCATTGACAATGGAAAAGGGGCCATGTATCGATTTATCCATTGCTGATGAGCGAGTTGTCAAATATTTAAAATGTGAGACAATTTTATTGGATGGTCCGGAAGGATTTGTTTTAATCGGTGTAGATGGATATCCTCTTGGATGGGGAAAATTAAAAAATGGAATGCTTAAGAATAAATATGCACCAGCCTGGAGAATGATGTAATGAAAAAGCAAATACGATTAGATAAATATTTGGCAGAACTATCGGTAGGAACAAGAAGCCAGGTAAAACAGCTGATTCGAAAGGGTCTTGTTCAAGTGAATGGCATTACCATAAAAGCACCTGAGCATAAAGTGGACGTAGAACATGACCAGGTAATGGCCCAGGGAAAAATGCTTTGTTTTGTACAGGAAGAGTATATCATGCTTCACAAACCAGCAGGTGTGGTCTCTGCCACGAAAGATAAAAATGAAAAAACAGTATTAGATTTAATCAAAGGGCAAAAAAGAAAAGATTTATTTCCAGCAGGGAGACTGGATAAAGATACGGAAGGACTTTTATTATTGACCAGTGATGGAGAACTTGCACACCAGCTTCTTTCTCCTAAAAAACATGTGGATAAGACTTATTATGCGAGAATACAGGGAAGGGTGACAAAAGAAGATCAGAAAGCATTTCTTCAAGGTCTGGATATTGGAGATGAAAAGAAGACCTTTCCAGCAAAATTGGAGATTTTAGTGGAAGATGATATTTCGGAGATTAGAATCACGATTCAGGAGGGACGATTTCATCAGGTGAAAAGAATGTTTGAAGCCAGAGAGAAAAAAGTCATATATTTAAAACGTCTTTCCATGGGAACACTTTTATTAGATGAACAGTTGGATCCTGGTCAATACCGGCATCTGACAGAAGAAGAAATACGAACATTAAAAGGGGAATGATAAGATGAATACCTTTTTACCAATTACAAAACAGGATATGATAGAACGTGGATGGACACAACCGGATTTTGTATATATTACTGGGGATGCATATGTGGACCATCCCTCTTTTGGAGTGGCAATTATTAGTCGAATTCTGGAATCGCGGGGATATAAAGTGGCAATCCTTTCACAACCGGACTGGAAGAAGAAAGAAAGCATCCAGGTATTTGGGAAACCGCGTCTGGGATTTTTAGTAACAGCTGGGAATATGGATTCCATGGTCAATCATTATGCTGTTTCAAAAAAACGAAGAAAAAAGGATGCATATACACCTGGAGGCATTATGGGAAAACGGCCAGATTATGCAGTGACAGTTTATTGTAATCTCATACGCCAGACGTATAAAGATGTACCGATTTTGATTGGAGGAATTGAAGCCAGTTTAAGACGATTGGCTCATTATGATTATTGGAGTAACAAAGTAAAACGATCTGTTTTGCTGGATTCTCAAGCAGATCTTTTAATGTATGGTATGGGAGAACATTCTATTGTCGAAATTGCAGAAGCTTTGGATGCAGGACTGAATATTAAAGATATTACTTATATTCCGGGAACGGTTTATAAGACCTGTTCATTAGAAAATGTATATGATTATGAATTGCTTCCTTCTTACGATGAGATCTGCAAAGATAAAAAGACATATGCTAAAAGCTTTTATATCCAGTATACAAATACGGATCCTTTTCATGGAAAACGTCTGGTAGAGCCATATAAAGAGACGCAATATGTGGTGCAGAATCCACCAGCACAGCCATTATCCCAGATGGAAATGGATGATGTATATGCGCTTCCATATATGAAAAATTATCATCCTTCTTATAAAGCCTTAGGAGGTGTGCCGGCCATATCGGAAGTGAAATTTAGTCTGGTCAGTAACCGTGGATGTTTTGGCGGATGTAATTTTTGCGCATTGACCTTTCATCAGGGAAGAATTATTCAGACACGAAGTCATGAATCAATTATGAATGAGGCAGAAGAAATGACAAAAGATCCTGATTTCAAAGGATATATTCATGATGTTGGTGGACCAACTGCTAATTTCCGTATGCCGTCCTGTGAAAAACAGCTGAAACACGGAGTGTGTAAAAACAAACAGTGCCTGTTCCCAATGGCCTGTCAGAATTTGAAAGTGGATCATGGCGACTATATTGCCCTTCTTCGTAAACTTCGTAAAATTCCAAAAGTGAAGAAAGTTTTTATTCGGTCAGGCATTCGGTTTGATTATCTGGTATATGATAAAAGTGATACTTTTCTTAAAGAATTGTGTCAATATCATGTGAGTGGACAGTTAAAGGTAGCACCGGAGCATGTATCAGACCGGGTATTGTTAAAGATGGGAAAACCGGGACATGAAGTTTATGAACAGTTTACAAGGAAATATGAAAAGATGAACGAAAGACTGGGTATGAAACAATTTTTGGTGCCATATCTGATGTCTTCGCATCCAGGTTCCACGCTATCAGATGCCATTGAACTGGCATTATATTTGAAAAAGATTGGCCACATGCCACAGCAGGTGCAGGATTTTTATCCGACGCCTTCCACGTTGTCGACCTGTATGTATTATACTGGTCTGGATCCGCGCACAATGGAACCTGTATATGTGCCAAAGTCTCCAAAAGAAAAACAAATGCAGCGAGCATTGATGCAATATAAGAATCCGGCCAATTATGAAATTGTCATAGAAGCTTTGAAAAAAGCAGGAAGGTCCGATTTGATCGGATATGGATCAGAGTGTCTGATAAGACCAAAGAAAATAATTGGAGAAAATGAAAAAAAAGCAAAAGGAAAAAAGAAAACGATACGAAATACTCATCAAAAGAAATCAGGAAAAAGGAGATGTTGATGAAAAAGACAGCTGTAATTACCGGAGCATCCTCTGGTATGGGAAAAGAATTTGTCAGACAAGTGATAGAGAAAGTTCCATCCATTGATGAAATTTGGATCATTGCACGCAGGAAAGAAGTACTGGAAGAAATCAAAAACGAATATTCTGGAAAAACGATTAATGTTTTTTCTATGGATTTGGAAAAACCTTCTTCCTGGAAGGAATATGAATCTTTGTTAAAAGGGAAAAAACCGCAGATTGCATTGTTGATTAATGCAGCTGGTTATGGAAAGATTGGACAGGCATCAGAGATTCCATGGTCAGAACAGACGGGAATGGTGCGGCTAAATTGTGAAGCATTGACAGCAATGACTCAGCTTACCATCCCTTATATGCAACAAGGAGGAAGAATTTTGCAGCTTGCGTCAGCATCGGCATTTTTGCCGCAGCCAGGCTTTAATGTTTATGCCGCTTCAAAAGCCTATGTACTTAGTTATTCGAGAGCCTTAAATCGAGAATTAAAAAAGCAGGAAATCTCTGTTACAGCGGTCTGTCCAGGGCCAGTAGAAACAGAATTTTTCCTTCGGGCAGAAGAACAAAAGAAGACTCCGGCATACAAGCAAATATTCCGCACATCGAAAGAAAAGGTAGTCGCAAAAGCACTGCGAGATGGATGGAAAAGAAAAGAGGTTTCCGTATATGGATCAGCGATAAAGGCAATGAGGGCTGCATCAAAGGTCGTACCACATAGATTGATATTGAAAGGATTTCGTTCATAATGAAAGAAATAATCGTAACTAAGAATGAAGCAGGACAACGTTTGGATAAACTATTGGCAAAATATCTGGATGCTGCACCTAAGAGCTTTCTATATAAAATGCTGAGAAAGAAAAATATAAAACTAAATAAAAAGAAGGCAGATGGAAAAGAAATTCTGCAGATTGGTGATTGTGTAGTTCTGTATCTTGCGGATGATACAATCAAAGAATTTCAAAAAGAACGCAAGCCAGAAAAAAAGACCAATCTGAAATTAGAGCATCTTTATCAGGATGAAAATGTATTAATTTTAAATAAACCGACAGGGATTCTTTCACAAAAAGCCAGACCAGAAGATGTATCTGTCAACGATTACGTACTGGAAGTATGTAAAGCAACAGGACAAACATTTCGTCCGTCTATTTGCAACCGGTTAGATCGGAACACCAGTGGAATTTTAGTTTCTGGTATATCTCTGGAAGGACTTCAGACGATGGCAGAGCTTTTAAAAACAAGAGAGGTCCATAAATATTATGAAACCATTGTAAAAGGCCAGATTACAGAGCCTAAGAGCATCGATGGTTACTTAAAGAAAAATGAAAAGAATAATACAGTTATATTTTCAACAACAAAGACAGAAGGAAGTTCTTATATTGAAACTCAGTATGTTCCATTAAAAATAGCAAAAGATGCTACGTTATTAAAAGTACTGCTGGTAACAGGAAGAACGCATCAGATTCGGGCTCATCTGGCATCTACGGGCCATCCAGTGGCAGGAGATTATAAATATGGTGACCGCAAATGGAATGATGTGCTCAAGAAAAAGTATGGATTGTCTTATCAATTGTTACATTCAGCTCAGCTTACCTTTCCTGAACATATGAAACGATGTACGGATTTGTCAGGAAAGACAATTACTGCAAAAAAACCAGAACTATTTTGTCGGATGGAAAAGGACTTGTTTCAAGGATAAAAAATAAGGAGTAAGACAATGGCAACTTGGAATTCAAGAGGTTTAAGAGGACTGGTATTGGAGGAAATGGTAAATATGACCAATGACAGATATCGGGAAAAAAAACTGGCATTGGTGCAAAAAATTCCTACTTCTATAAAACCGGTTCAATTTGATAAGGAGCATCGGCATATTACCCTGGCTTATTTTGATCAGAAGAGTACTGTCGATTATATTGGAGCTGTCCAGGGAATTCCGGTATGTTTTGATGCTAAAGAATGTGCATCTGATACCTTTCCGCTGCATAATATTCACGAGCATCAGATTACATTTATGAAAGATTTTGAGCAGCAGGGAGGCATTAGTTTTTTATTGATTTATTTTTCCGAGCACCATCGCTGTTATTATTTGCGATTTGAGAAATTAATGGAATTTTGGGAACGGCAGTTTCAAGGAAAAGGAAAACATTTCAAGTTTTCAGAGATGGAATCAGAATTTGAAATTCCGATAAAAAATGCAGCCTTTGTGCATTATTTGGAAACATTAAATCAAGATTTACTTGTGAGAAAGAAAAAAAGCTGATATACTATATTAGTTATATCTTAAACGATAAAATAAAGAAGGATAAGGTGAAGTCATTGATTAAAAGTATGACCGGATTTGGACGGAGTGAAGTGTCGAATGAAAAATGTAAGATGATCGTGGAAATGAAGTCAGTCAATCATCGTTATGGAGACATATCCATCCGAATGCCAAAGAAATTAAGTTTTTTTGAAACACAAATGCGTACTCTATTAAAAAAATATATTCAGCGCGGAAAAGTTGATGTATTTATTACATATGAAGACCTTTCTGAAGCAACGATGGAATTAAAATATAATCAGTCCATGGCAAAAAATTATTTGGATATGCTTTCCCGTATGGAAAAGGAATTAGGAATTCCAAATGATATTACAGCCACAACTCTTTCCAGATATCCAGAAGTTTTTACGCTGGAAGAACAGGAAAGTGATGAGAATGAACTTTGGGCAGTGTTAGAAAAAGCGTTGACAAAGGCAGTTACTGGTTTTGTAGAAACCCGTGTAGCAGAAGGTGAGCATCTCTATCATGATTTAAACGATAAATTAGATCGTATGATTAGGATGGTAGATGTGATTGAAAAACGTTCTCCAGGCATTGTTGAAGAGTATCGTGCAAAATTAGAAGAAAAAGTAAAAGAACTTTTAGAAAATAATGTAATTGATGACAGTAGGATTGCTGCAGAAGTGACGATTTATGCAGATAAGATTTGTGTGGATGAGGAAACTGTGCGCTTGAGAAGTCATATTGGCAGTATGAAACATACCTTGAATATGGAAGGAACCATTGGAAGAAAATTAGATTTTATTGCACAGGAAATGAACCGCGAAGCAAATACGATTCTCTCAAAAGCAAATGATTTGGAATTATCAAATGTGGCAATTGATTTAAAAACGGAAATTGAAAAAGTAAGGGAGCAGATTCAGAACATTGAATAATTTAGTAAATATAGGTTTTGGAAATGTGATTAATATCGATAAAGTGGTGTCCATTGTCAGTCCGGACGCTGCTCCGATTAAACGAATGGTACAACAGGCAAAAGATGAAGGAAGGGCCATTGATGCCACCTGTGGAAGACGGACGAGAGCGGTGATTGTAACGAATAGCAATCAGATCGTATTGTCAGCTCTGTTGCCAGAAACCATTACAAACCGTTATCAGGAAAGGTGAGATACATGAAGAAGAAGGGTTCATTAATCGTTATTTCAGGATTTTCAGGAGCTGGAAAAGGAACGGTTGCAAAACGACTTGTGAAAGACTATGGATATAGTCTGTCTATTTCTGCGACGACCAGAACTCCTAGAGAAGGTGAAGTTGACGGTGTGGATTATTATTTTAAATCAGAGGCAGATTTTAAAAATCTGATTGACTATAATGGATTTATTGAATATGCTCGTTATGTGGACAATTATTATGGAACACCAAGAGCATTTGTGGAAAAAGAACTGGCTGCCGGAAAGAACGTAATCCTTGAAATTGAAGTGCAAGGAGCGTTAAATATAAAAAGCCAGTATCCAGATGCAATTTTGATTTTTATTGCAGCGCCAAGTGTAGAAGCCCTGAAAGCAAGACTGATTGGCAGAGGCACAGAAGAAGCAGCTATAGTGGAAAAACGAATGAGAAGAGCATCTGAAGAAGCACAGGAGATGGAAAATTATGAATATATTGTCATTAATGATGAATTAGATGAATGCGTTCATAATGTTCATTCTATTGTTGTGAGCAGACGCTGCGAATTAAAGCAGAATCTGGATTTTATAGATGAAACAAAAAAAGGTTTTGAACAGATATAAGAAGGGAGAATACTTATGTTACATCCATCATACAGTGAATTAATGAAAGTCGTTAACAGTGAGGCAGAAGTACCAGAAGAAAAAGTCGTTAACAGCCGTTATTCTATTGTAATTGCAACTGCAAAAAGAGCTAGACAGATTATCGGAGGAGATGCACCTTTATTAGATGATGTTAATGAAGATACCGATACGAAACCATTGTCTGCAGCAGTAGAAGAACTTGCGACAAACAGAATTCAGATTTTACCAGAAGACGAGGAATAAGAAAAGAGGATGGGAACATCCTCTTTTTGAATATGTAAAAAATTTCTAATTTTTTAATATATTCAAATGCTAGATATGGGGATACACATAATGTGTAAAGAAAGGAATGGATTATGGAGTTAAATGTAGTTGAAATTTTAAAAGTAATAATACTGGGAATTGTAGAAGGAATCACTGAGTGGCTTCCAATCAGTAGTACTGGGCATTTAATTTTAGCAGATGAATTTATTAAGTTGAATATGACAGAAGCATTTATGGAGATGTTCAATGTGGTCATTCAGCTTGGAGCAATCATGGCTGTTGTTGTTTTGTATTTTAACAAGTTAAATCCATTTGCTATAAAGAAAAATAGAAGAGAAAAAATGGAAACCATGCAAATCTGGTTTAAAGTAGTGGTAGCGGTTCTTCCATCTGCAGTTATTGGATTATTATTTGATGACTGGTTAGATGAGCACTTGTATAAACCTGTGATTGTTGCCATTATGTTAATTTTATACGGTGTGTTATTTATCGTGATTGAAAACCGTAACAAAAAACGCAGACCAAGTGTTAGAGATTTTGAAGATCTGGATTATCGTACTGCCATCTTGATTGGAGCATTTCAAGTACTGGCCTTGATTCCTGGAACTTCCCGCTCTGGTGCGACCATTTTAGGAGGAATTTTATTGGGATGTTCCCGTTATATTGCAGCAGAATTTTCTTTCTTCCTTGGAATTCCAACTATGTTTGGAGCAAGCTTGCTTAAAATTTTAAAATTTGGTCTGGCATTTACAGGAATCGAACTTTTTGTATTAATTCTCGGAATGGTAGTATCTTTTGTAGTGTCCATTCTTGCAATTAAGTTTTTGATGAATTATATTAAAAATAATGACTTTAAAGCATTTGGGGTATACCGCATTGTATTAGGTATCCTTGTAATTGCTTATTTTGCCATTGTGAAAGGAAAATTATTTTAATGAAAAGTCAACAGGATTTTATTGAAGGATTACAGGATTTGGTCCGCATTGCAAAAACAAATGGAGATGTTCTGACAAAACAGGAAGTGACAGAATATTTTTCTGATTATCAATTAGACGATGCTAAAATGAGTTTGATCGGTGCATACATGGCGGAAAATCAAATTAAGATAAAAGGTGTACTTCCTCCAACACAGATAGAGGAAGAAGAGAAAATTACTGGAGAAGAACTTCCTTCTGCAGCATTAACTATGTATATGGAAGAAATTAAAGAAATTTGTACAATAGACGAAGCAGAGGAAGAAAAACTAGCTTTGGCTATGGAACAGGGAGATTCAGAGGCTGGAAACCAGATTTTAGAAGCTAATTTAGAAGCGATTGCCCAAATTGCTTCTGGATATCAGGGAAAGGGCGTTCAGGTAAATGATTTAATTCAGGAAGGGAATCTTGGATTTTTCTGTGCTATGAGTGAATATCAGAGTAAAATTCATGGAGAATTTCATGGATTTGCCATGAAAAAGGTAAAAGAAGCTATAGAGTCTGCCATTGAAGAATATGCCATTTCTACTCGTCCAGCTAGAAAGATGGCTTGCAAAGTTAATCAGCTAAATGATCTGGCAACTGCTATGGCAGAAGAATTAGGAAGGGAAGCAAAACCAGAAGAGCTGGCTGAAAAAATGAATATTACGGTAGAGGAAGTCAAAGATATTATGAAAATATCTTTGGATGCAATTTCTGTATTTAATCCAGAAAAGTAAAAAGGAGGTCGGCAGTATGAATATACGTGAAAAACAGGAGCAGAAGGAAAAACAGGATTATAGCCCATTTGCTGCATTAAGCATGTATTCAAGGGGGAGAATTCGACGAGAGACTGAATGTGATATTCGTACCTGCTACCAGAGAGACCGGGACCGGATTCTTCATAGTAAAGCATTTCGTCGGATGAAAGACAAGACGCAGGTATTTATGTCTCCAAAAGGAGACCATTACCGTACGCGTTTGACACATACCTTAGAAGTTTCTCAGACAGCAAGAACTGTATCAAAGGCATTGGAATTGAATGAGACTCTGACAGAAGCGATTGCCCTGGGACACGATCTTGGACATACGCCATTTGGACATGCTGGAGAGCATGCATTAAGCAAATTGTGTTCGGATGGGTTCAAACATTATGATCAAAGTATTCGTGTGGTGGAAATTCTTGAAAAAGATGGAGAAGGATTAAATCTTACTTATGAAGTAAAGGATGGAATTCGAAATCATTCTACTGCCAATATGCCAAGTACACTGGAAGGCAAGATTGTGCGTCTGGCAGATAAAATAGCCTATATTAATCATGATATTGATGATGCTATCCGGGGGAAAGTATTAAGAGAAGAAGAGCTACCGAAAGAATATACTCATGTACTGGGGCATACGATTGGAGAACGAATTAATACGATGGTTCGCGGAATCATTGTTGCCAGTGAAGGAAAGAATGAGATTGCGATGGAAGCTGTCGTATTTGAGGCTATGACAGGTTTACGTCAATTTATGTTTCAAAATGTGTATCGGAATCCGATTTGTATTAGAGAAGAGAAAAAAGTAGAACATATTATTGAGTGTTTATTTGAATATTACTGTTATCATATGGATGAGTTACCACAGTTCTGTAAAATGAATATGGAACGCGGAACCAGTGTAGAAACTGCAGTTTGTGATTACATTGCTGGTATGACAGACCATTATGCCATTGAGAAATTCAGAGAATATTATGAACCAAAATTCTGGATGGTCTAGATGGAAAAATGTATTTTAATATGGATGAATGGTAATAGAATCTGAGGTAGATTCAATATAATAATGATCAAAAAACTGAATTTTTGTTCCTTTGGCACTATCGGAAAAGTCCAATGAAACTTGTTTTCCATTTTTTTGGAGAAGTAAGCCGTTGGACTTTTTTTGCGCAAAAAGACAATGATAAGTAAGCATTCCACATATTAATCCAAATAGAAATATTTTATATAAATGATGTTTTTTTCTCATACGTTTCACCTCTGTATCTTTCTATCAATATAAATATAATACTACAATCTTACAAATTATAAAATCATATTATTACGATTATAATAATATGTGAGAAAGGGATTGGTAGAAAGCATGATGAATTATGGGCATATTCGGTTAAATTTAAGTGACTTAATCGAAAAAAGTAATCTGAGTAAGAATAAAATATGTCAGTTATGCCAGATTCAGCATACACAGTTAAATCGTTATTGTAAGAATGAGGCGACCAGAATAGATTTAAATGTTTTGGCAAGAATTTGCTGTGTGTTAGAATGTGATATCAGTGATATATTAACTTACGTAAATGAAGATGGGGAAGAAGTAGATAAGAATCGTGGGGATGTAAAATAATAAATTCTCATTAAATACAAAAATGAGAATGATTTTCAATATCACTATTGCAATGTGAAGCATAATATGGTATTGTTAGTTCAAGATAAGGAAAATGTTCACTCCTTATCGATAGTACAAATAAATTCCTAAAAAGTTAATTGAAATTTAAAATGCAATTAACAAGTTGTTTTATGAGTGAGAGTAGCTAATTTGTAAAACATTTTGATAACCTTCCTAGCCAAAGCGCCACTTTGGCAACATGTTATTATGACAATATGGGCAGGAGGAAAAGATGGATTTCCTCTCTGCCCATAATGTATTTTATGAGGTAACAGGAAATTTTATGATAGTACTGCGTAGGAAATATGTTATTTAATTATTCGGAGGTACAATATGAAACATTTTGAACAATGGGAAGGCTTCGAAGGCCGTCAGTGGAAAGAAGAGATCAACGTCAGAGATTTCATCCAGAAGAACTATACTCCATATTATGGAGATGAATCATTC